>JBHGBJ010000012.1:0-83964 GCA_041947025.1 Thermodesulfobacteriota bacterium | reverse complement strand
GCCTGTAAGCCTTATCACTGGATCAAGGAATTTCCGCCGAGCATTCGGACCAGCCCCGAATTACTGGAAAGGACTAAAGAAAAGTGGCAGGAACTGTTTAAATAGAAGTATGGAAGGGATAGAAGGGAGGTGATAAGAATGCATGTGTAGTTCGAATGTGATGAGAAAACGGTTTCTTGCGCGTGAAGAGCTTGGGTTTTTTTCTCTTAATCCTTAGTGTTATTAAAAATTCCTGATAGGGGGTGGATCGATGGAGAAGAGAGAGTCCTTTATTGTTGCTATATTAATCAGTTTGTTGATTGTGGTGGGGACTGGTAAACGTGCGATGGGAGCACCAATAGAACTGAAGATAGCAAACTTTCAACCGACAATGCATAAGTCAAATGAAATGATTCAAGACTGGGCACAATTAATTGAGAAGGAAACAGGGGGTAAAGTCAAATTTGTACTGTTTCCGAATGCCACGCTTGCTAAAGCAAATGATACCTATGATGCAACTGTTGCGGGTATTGCTGACATTTGTTGGGCGTTTTCCGCATATAATACAGGTAAATTTCCACTATCTGAAGTGACGAATTTACCTTTGGGTTTTAGAAATGCAGAGCATCTTAATCAGGTACTCTATGATCTTTATGAAGAGTTTCCAGAGGTCAGAGCGGAGTATAAGGATGCACACGTGTTATTTATCACTACTTCAGCGAATATGCAGATTCATTCAAAAAAACCAGTTCGCAGTGTAAATGATCTTAAGGGGCTAAAGCTGAGAGTTCCGGCTTCAGAGGCTTATTTGATAAAAGCCTTGGGAGGAATTCCGGTAACAATGGCTGGGCCGGAAGTTTATCAGGCTTTGGAAAGGGGAACACTGGATGCAGACCTTCATCCTTGGGAGACACCGATCAGCTATAGATGGTATGAAGTGATACGGTATCATACGCAAACAGATCTGTACATTTCGGGAGTTTTTATTTTTGCGATGAATCAGAGTACATGGAAAATGCTGCCAGACGACGTGAAGAAGGTAATTGATAAATACAGCGGGAAATATGGATCTATAGAATTTGGGGCCAAAGGTTTGTGGGACAAATACAACGCATACTATCTTGATTGGCTAAAGAAAAACACGCCCAATGAAATTATTGTGTGGAGTGAGGAAGAAAAAGCTAAAGCTCGAGGACTCATGAGGCCCGCCTTGGATCAGTGGAAAAATGCGGTAGAGAAAAAAGGTTTACCGGGTAAAAAAATTCTGGATGAATGTATTAGGCTATTGAAAAAATATGAGTGAGAAAGTGGTCTGGAGGTGCATTTTGTTTAAGATGAAAGGAGTAGGTACCTTTACGATCATTGCTTTAAGCTGATCGGAGTTGCAGCCCAGCTGGTTAATTGCAGTGTTACAGCCTGACCGTTAGATTTTAAGGCTGATCTGATAGAGAGGAGGACTAACACAGTGAGCGCAGGGTATATCGGTAAGATACTGTTTGTGGACTTAACATCGGGTGAGGTTGAGGAGGAGGAATTCTCGGATAGCGTCTATCGTATGTTTTTAGGTGGGTATGGACTTGGGGTAAGAATTCTATATGAGCGGATGAAACCTAATTCAGACCCGTTAGGGCCTAATAATATTATTGGCTTTGCACCAGGTATACTGACAGCAACTGGGGTACCTATGAGTTCAAGGTATGAGGTAGTAACTAAGTCACCACTTACTAATGCATGGGCTCAAGGTAATTCAGGTGGTTTTTTTGGGCAAGGACTAAAAAGTGCAGGTTATGATGCAATCTTTTTCACTGGTATCTCGCCTAAACCAGTCTATTTATTACTACATAATGGTAAGGGAGAGATTAGGGACGCTCGTCACCTTTGGGGTAAAGATACCGTAGAGACTGAGAAGACCTTGCAGAATGAACTTAGCGATACTGGAGTTAGGGTCTCTTGTATTGGTCCGTCAGGAGAATCACTTTCTCTAATATCTTGTGTGATCAGTGACGGGGGACGGGCGGCTGCGAGGTCAGGGACAGGAGCAGTGATGGGGTCCAAGCGGTTGAAAGCAATAGCAGTAAAGGGGAATAGAAAGGTAGCAGTAGCCGACCCTGAGCGATTAAAGATCTTACGTAATAATTTCTTGAAAAACATTCGTGAATCAAAGGATTTCATGACCGATATAATGAAACATTACGGAACTTGCGGCACTTTTGTTGAATTCGTTAGGAGGGGTGACGCGCCGATTAAAAATTGGAGTCTAAGTGGTTTTGAGGCATTTCCTACGGCTGATAAGATACACAAAGATAATGTTACCAAGTATCAGGTCAAGAAGTTCACTTGCCCTGGCTGTCCAATTGGTTGCGGAGGCATTGTTAAAATAGAACGGGGGCCCTTCAAAATGTCCGAAGGACACAAGCCAGAGTACGAAACCCTGGCCAGTTTTGGCAGTTTGTGCTTGAACGATGACGTCGAATCCATAATTATGGCGAATGACATATGCAACCGATACGGGCTTGATACCATCTCTGCAGGCACTACAATTGCATTTGCCATCGAGTGCTACGAAAACAATATAATTAGCAAGAAGGAAACGGGCGGGATAGAACTTACCTGGGGCAATGCAGCGGCCATGATCAAAATGTTAAATAAATTAGCCCGGCGAGAGGAATTTGGAAATATTCTTGCTGACGGGGTAATGAGAGCTGCCAAGCAAATCGGGAGAGGATCTGATAAGTACGCTATGCATATTGGTGGTCAAGAACCAGGATGCCGCGATTCCAGATTTGTTCCCAGTCGAGGTGTAGGATATATCGCGGACCCAGCTCCGGGTCGCCACACAGCAACTTCAATACAGGTTAAATTTGAACAAGCGGCCAATTCAGGAATAACAATAAGTAATTATCCTGAGCTTCAAAGAGCTCTGAAGGAACTTAAAGGGGGAGCCCTATCCGCTGTTGCTAATAAATATGAAGCAATCATAAGTTCCGCTGGATTATGTTCTTTTGTCTCAATACCTGGCACTTATCCAGTAATTGAATTAATTTCGTCTGTAACTGGATGGGACTTCAGCATGCAAGAGGCACTCAGAACGGGCCATCGGATACAGACTCTACGTATGGCTCTCATCTTTCGAGAGAATGTATCGCCGGAAAACTTCCGCTTACCCGAAAGAATGTCGAGGACCCTCATTGAAGGACCTCTGGCTGGAAGGACTTTTGATTTTAATGCCTTAAGAAAGAACTTCTATGAGGCAATGGGATGGGTTGGTCAGGGCGTAAAAGCTGGTTATCCATTACAACAAACTTTGGAACAACTGGGTTTGAGTGAATTTGTAGCAAAGGATAATACTATGGGAACAAGTCAATAGACGGGAGACGTACAGCTCTATATGCCTTTGAGGAATTGTTGATTTTGGTAAGGTTGGTCGATTATGTTTTTCTCGCCTTCAGTTTTGGTGAAGGAAAGGAAGTGGGTTTAAACATTTTTGGCGAAAGGAGCAAGGTTAGGGTATGTGGACAGACCTAAAAGATAAAGTGGTTATAGTAACTGGAGGAGGGATGGGAATTGGAAAAGTGTATGTGCAAGCCTTTTCCAATCAAAGATGTAAGGTCGTAGCAGCAGATATTAACTATGCCGGCGCAGAACAGGTTGCACAGGAGCTCAATACTGATGGAACTATGGTATTACCTGTTGAAGTTGATGTCTCAAACAGTGAAAGCGTATCAAGAATGGTGCAAAAGGCCGTTGAGACATTTGGCGGCATTGACATTTTGGTCAATAATGCTGCTCTAATGAGTGCATTGCCGCGTAGGACGTGGTTTGAAATACCTCTTTCCGAATGGGATGAGGTGATGTCAGTTAATGTTCGGGGGGCGTTCTTGTGTTGCCTGTCGGTGTTTCCCTACATGAAACAACGGAGCAAGGGAAAAATAATAAATATTTCATCGAACCGCGTCTTTGAAGGAACTCCGTACCGTCTCCATTATACTGCAAGCAAAGCTGCAATGATTGGCTTTACGAGAGCGTTAGCAAGAGAAGTTGGAGAATACAATATCTGCGTTAATGCCGTCACACCAGGTTTGACGGCTAGCGAAACAGAGCTGGCAGTTGTCAAACCAGAGCACTTTCAGGCTACGAGCGAAAAAAGGTGCCTTAAACGTTTAGAAGTCCCCCAGGATTTGGTCGGTACTGTATTATTTTTGGCCTCAAGCGCAAGTGATTTTATTACGGGCCAAACGATCAATGTTGATGGAGGGTACATAATGCACTAAGGGTATTCCGTCGTGGTGATATCGATTCCTCTGAATGGATTGGATAAGGATGCAGAGGCATAGAAACAATGAGAAAGAGTGCCGCAAGTGAAGATCGTTAATAACAAGAACTTTTACACCGGTTTGATTTTTTTGGTCTCTGGGTCTCTGGCAGTCTTAATTGCCCGGGGTTACCCAATGGGGACTGCAGCGCGTATGGGACCGGGTTATTTTCCATCGATTTTAGGTGGAATTCTGTTTCTTCTAGGCCTTTTCACTCTTATACAGTCTAGTAGGGATGGCGATAAGGTCATCGAACTGGGAACGGTTCGACCTATCGTATTTATTCCTGCGGCGGTGGTTGCATTTTCTTTTTTGGTTCAGCCTCTTGGGGTAGTAGTAGCCTCTATATCGTTGATTGTGGTTGGTTCCTTAGCCGGCTGGCAGTCTCGTCTTCGGGAAGTGGTTTTTCTCTGTATAGTTCTAACTTTGCTGATCTTATGTGTCTTCGTCTATGGTCTTAAGCTTCCGCTAAAGGTGTGGCCTATATGATCGAAGAGTTAATCAGTCATCTCTTAACCGGGTTTGGTGTTGCCCTGACAGCAAAAAATATTTTTTGGTGCACGGTTGGAGTCACCCTTGGAACTTTGATCGGAGTATTGCCCGGACTTGGGCCTGCCGCAACCTTAGCCATGCTGTTACCGCTCACGTTCAACTTTCCTCCGGTGACGGCGCTGATTATGCTCGCAGGAATATACTATGGATCGCAATATGGTGGATCAACTACCGCGATTATGGTCAATCTTCCGGGCGAAGCCTCCTCCGTTGTTACGTGCCTCGATGGATATTCTATGGCTCGGCAGGGTCGAGGCGGCCCTGCTCTTGCAATGGCAGCTTTAGCGTCCTTTTTCGCAGGCTGTTTTGGCATCTTACTCATTGCTCTCTTTGGGCCCCCATTGGCGGAATTAGCGTTAACATTTTCTTCCGCCGAATATTTTGCGCTGATGGTGATGGGATTATTGGTTGCTGCGATTATTGCCCAAGGACCTTTAATCAAAGCGATAGGAATGGTTTTACTGGGGTTGCTCCTTGGGCTTGTGGGTATGGATGTCAATTCGAGTACCCTGCGCTTCACCTTTGGTATTCCGGAATTGCATGACGGCATTGGCTTTGCATTATTGGCAATGGGACTTTTCGGATATTCGGATATCATTGCTAATCTGGAACTTAGGGAGAAATATAATTCCGTGACTTCCAAGATTCAAGGGCTGATACCTAGCTGGTCTGACTTCAGAGATTCATTTAAGCCAATGTTACGAGGCACGGCGGTAGGTTCAGTATTAGGCATTCTTCCGGGTGCTGGCCCCATCATAAGTTCTTTTGTTTCTTACTCGGTGGAAAAACGCATAGCAGCGGATCCTTCCCGTTTTGGCAAAGGAGCCATTGAGGGGGTCGCCGCTCCTGAAGCTGCTAACAATGCCTCCGCTCAAACCGCATTCATCCCTCTCCTAACCCTGGGCATTCCAGTAACCGGTACCATGGCGCTAATGTTGGGTGCCATGATGATCCATGGTATAGCCCCAGGTCCAGAGGTGATGACGAAATATCCAGATTTGTGTTGGGGGTTAGTGGCAAGCATGTGGATTGGGAATCTTATGTTAGTCCTACTTAACCTGCCATTAATAGGCGTATGGATCCGCCTGCTCACAATCTCGTACCGTTTCGTATATCCTGCCATTTTATTGTTTTGCTGTATTGGAGCCTATAGTCTTAATAATAGGCCGCTGGATGTAGCCTTAGCAGGAGGGTTTGGTCTCCTGGGATACATCTTCACCAAGCTTGACTGTGAGCCCGCGCCGTTATTACTAGGATTCATTCTGGGCCCGTTGATGGAGACGCACCTCCGTCGTGCTATGCTGCTGTCACGAGGCGATCCGACGGTCTTTTTCACTCGGCCAATTAGCCTTGGGATACTCCTGGCAACAGGACTCTCATTGTTCTTAGCTATCATTTCCGCAGTTCGGCGCAAACGGAAGGAGAAAGGAGGCATGTTAGCCCCAGGTTAAAGGTAGGTGTTTTAGAGTGGAAGACTGAGTATCTTATCAAAATTCACTTACGTTCTTTTGGGAGAATTTGGGGAGAAACTCTTGGCCCGTTAGGTCGACCTGAAGTCAATCATAATGAGGAGGTGGATCCTATGAAGATGAAATTAATGTTCTGCTTAGCATTCTGTAGTGGAATAGTTCTTGCTGTTGCGGATAGCACATTCGCTCAAAACTATCCCAACAAGCCAGTCCGCTTTATTTGCTCGTACGCCCCAGGTGGTGGCAATGACACATTGGCCCGTATCATCGGGCAAAAACTGACTGAGAATCTTGGCCAACAGGTAGTGGTCGACAACCGACCAGGAGCAGGCTGCAATATCGCTACAGAGATGACCGCAAAAGCTCCACCTGATGGCTATACCATGTTCCTGGCAGATAATGCTTTTTCCGTCAATCCCAGCCTATACAGTAGGTTGCCCTTTAAGCAGGAGGACCTTGCTCCGGTTACGTTACTGTGTAATACGCCATTGTTTCTGACTCTGAACCCTTCGGTCCCAGCCAAGTCAGTCAATGAGTTCATCACTCTTGCCAAATCCAAACCTGGTCAGCTCAGTTACGGCTCTGCTGGCAATGGATCCGTTCACCATCTGGCTATGGAGATGCTTAAAGTCACGGCTGGCATCGACATACTTCATATACCCTACAAAGGAAGTTCTGAAGCACGCATTGATTTGATGGGCGGACGCGTGGAGACGGCCTTCATGGGGACTTCGTCAATACCTTTTTTCAAGGCAGGAAAGCTGAGAGCCTTAGCTATTACTTCGTCTAAACGTTCGTCAGCAGCCCCTGAAATTCCAACTTTTGCCGAAGCTGGCGTGCCGGGTTTTGTGTTCGCTAATTGGCTTGGCGTAGTGGTACCGGCAAAAACCCCCAAGGAGATTATCACAAAGCTCCATGCCGAGTTGAGTAAGGCCCTAAAAGCTCCAGATGTAAGGGAGCGGCTGGTCGGATATGGATATGAGATTTTAGGCGATCCTCCGGCAAAGTTTGCCGCTTTCATCAAGGAGGATACGGAAAAAATGGTCAAGGCAGTCAAGTATGCGGGTGCACGCATCGATTGAATTCTTCGGTCTTTGGGAGGTTCTTTTAATCTTAAGGGCCGCACATCCCCTCGATGACTGGAAAAATGGATTTGGAATCGATAAAACATAGGAGGTGTAAAATGAAACTCTTATTTCTTTTTGCGAGTTATTTAATTCTAGACTTACTCTTTTTCCCTCTTATCTTAACTGCCGCCCCATACTATGAAGGAAAAAGGATTACCATAGTCGTGGGGTCTCAACCGGGGGGAGGATATGATCGTATAGCGCGGCTTGCTGCAAAACATCTTCCTAAATATATTCCAGGGAAGCCACGTTTCATTATCGAGAACAATCCAGGTGCTGCCAGCATACTTGCTGCCAATCAAGTATACAATGTCGCCAGGCCGGACGGTCTGACTCTTTGTGCCCCTCAACGAGGAATTCCATATGCGCAACTGCTGGGAGTGGATGGGGTCAAGTTTGACGTGAGAAAATATTCCTGGATAGGTTCCATGGCTACTGAATCAACGATATTATGCATTCGGACCGATCTTCCTTATAAGACCTTTGAGGATCTCAGAAAGCCCAAAGCAGAATTGATTATGGGAGATACAGGGTTAGGGGCGAGCAGTGCTCAATTTTGTATTCTTCTGAAGGAATTGCTTGGGATTAATATAAAAATGATATTCTATCCTGCTAGTCCGGATGTCATGTTAGCGGTCGAACGGAAAGAGGTGGATGGTAAGGCAGGGTCATATAGTTCGCTCAGGCCTTACCTGGACAGAGGTTTGGTTCGCCCTTTGGTCCGTGGACGGACCTCAGAGCCAGGAATTGAGAACCTGCCTGTGGATGAAGATCTTGCTACCGGCAAGAGAGAAAAGACCATCATGGCTATGCGGTCTGCCGCCGAGTTGATCAGTCGCCCTTTCTTAGCTCCTCCAGGAACTTCTCCTGAGGTGTTGAATATTCTAAGGTATGCCTTTGCAAAAGCATCCAAAGATCCGGAGCTTAGGGACGAAGCGAAAAAGAGCATGATGGCAATTGAGTATACTTCCGCAGAGGAGTGTTTGAAGGTTGTAAGTTTTGTTTTAAACCAGCCAGAAGACATTGTTAAGGAATTTGGTAAGTACGTGAAGTTTTAGTCTATTGGAAGGTTTTTGTTCTTGCAAGGTGATCTTTTGGGGAGTCCAATCAAACGGGACAATTATTTCTTGGAACGTTATTGTTTTTTAGCCTATAAATCATTACGATAAATTGATTTAGTGGAAACTCTATTCTCTAGAGCGGCGTCTGTGAGTAGACTATTCGTTAAGCTGCTTATCAAGGGCAGGGTTCCTGGGTTAATGCTAAGAATGTCAATAATCACTTTTGCCATCAATGGCGAGGAGGGAAGAAGAGATGGGACATAATTGTTGCACACGAATTATAGTTTTAGTCTTCAGTTTTTTGGTGTTTTTGGTTTTCACAATGGGAATTTCTTTTGGGGTTGGTTTTCCTGAGAAACCAATCAAAGTTATTATTCCCTATCCTGCTGGGTCTAGTATTGACGCAGAGGCTCGCTGCATTTTGCCTTTTGTGGAAAAGCATTTGGGAGTCCGCGTTACGATAGAAAATATTCCTGGCGCTGATCAGAAGATCGGTCTTACAAAAGTTTGGAAGGCAAAACCTGATGGGTACACCTTGTTGATCCACACCACGACCATGTCCGTGATTGGAGAATATATCATTCTAAATCCCGAATATCGAATTATCGATCTCTCACATATTTTTTCGTGGTCTCAGACCAACTCAGTCCTAGTCGTCAATACGGAAACCTGGAAGAGCTTCGCTGAGTTTGTTAAGGCTGCTCGGGAACGTGTTCTATCGGCCGGGCTTCCGGGGAGAGGAACATCGTCCCACCTTAATGCGCTTATTTTGGCAGATAAACTTGGGATTAAGGCTAATTGGGTGCCGTTTGATGGGAGCGCTGAGGTGGGGTCGGCCCTTGCTGGGAAACACATTGATTTTTCTGTTTGTGCTACGACATCTGCTCTTCCTCTTGTTAAAGCAGGAAAGCTTAAACCGTTGCTGGTCTTGGCTGATAGTAAAGATAATGTCTTCCCAGATATCCCTCTTGCAAGAGAGGCAGGTTATAATTTTAACGTAATTCCCTTGATACGCGGCGCAGACGGACCACCGAAGATTCCAACAGAAGTGATAGGAGTTCTAGAAACGGCGTTTGGTAAGGCAGCAAAGGAGCCTGAGTTTTTGGCTTGGGCGGAAAAGAGAATGATGAAAGTTGTACCATTGAATCATGACGAATATCGCAAAGCGATTGAAGGCCAACAAAAAGAAACAGCGAAATATAAAGATTTACTTAAAGGAACAAATTAAAGTTTGGAGAGGATTAAAATGCCAGAAGAACATGATGGAAAGGCAGTGATAAAGCAAACTAACAGTAATGATTTACGGACTGAGGAAAGGGGTTGGGGAATAGAAGATATTCCTTTTCCTAAAGGGATAGCGCTGATTGAATGCAGATGGGACTTGTGCATCGGTTGCGGTTTATGTGAGATAGCTTGCAGTTTGAAGCATTTCGGTGTTATTAATCGGGAGTTATCAAGGATTAGAATTTTCCGCTACTTGCTTCCCGTACCGAAATCCGTGCAGAATCTCTGCTGTCAATGCTCCGAAGAAGAGAGGGAATGCCAAAAAGCATGCCCTCTTGATCCCCCGGTGATTTATTACGATAAGGAAAAACTCCATATGAGCGTGGATACCGAACGTTGCGTTGGATCATCCTGCCGGCAGTGCCAGGAAGCTTGTCCAGCCCATGTCCCTTCGTTTTTTCCGCCAACAGCCGACTACCCGCTATTGTGTGATCTTTGTGAAACAGAAGGGAATAGGAAGCCTCAGTGTGTTGAAGTTTGTCCAAATTATGCATTGGAATATATGACTCCTCGCTTTCCCCAGCATCTAGAGAGAGTTCATCCCGACCAGAAGGCAGAGTATCTATCCAAGCGTCTTTACCCACTTCCGAAAGACAAGATACAGATTTCCCCTGAAGAACTGTTCGAGGAGGACAAATAAGATGAAATTTCAGTTGTTAGAAATCAACCTTTCAACGCACGAAAGGAAGGTCGTTGATGTCAGTCAGGATTTTCGTCAGTATTTAGGTGGACGAGGCTATGGAGCTAAGGTCATGTGGGATAGAATCCCGGAAGGCGCTGATCCGTTGGGAGAAGAAAATGTTCTTTATATTGGGGTTGGGCCGATTACGGGTCTCCTTGGGGCAGTGACGAGCTTCAATGCTAAGTCTCCTCTAACGTTAAGGGGGGGTACCTCCCACATGAATGGCCATTTTGGCCTCGAACTTATCAATGCAGGTTACAATGCTGGCATCCTCCTTACGGGCAAGTCTTCTAAACCGGTTTATCTCTATATCAGGAATGACAAGGTTGAAATCAGAGATGCTACTCATCTCTGGGGCAAACGGAATTTAGCTGCTCAGCAGGCAGTGCACCAGGAAGTCCGTAAAGAATTGGATGATCAGAATTTCCGAGTGCTAACAATTGGTCCCGCAGGAGAGCATCTGGTAAGAAATGCCGCAATTTCACACGATCTCTACCACTTTGCTGCTCGACTTGGCATGGGTGCGGTAATGGGGGCAAAGAACGTTAAGGCAATTGCCGTCCGGGGCACGGAACCTCCTTCATACCATAATCCCACGGAGCTTTATAAAACGATTACTAAGTTCCACAAGCAAACTCCTCTTAAGAAAGCTGAGGATCGCCGCTGGGGACATAGTCTCTTCATACGTCGTTATTATTGGACAGCAGAAGGAATTAAGAACAAACAACTTGGTTGGGACCCCATCTGCGACCTTAGCAACACCTTGATCAACGAACAGCAATATAAACTCTGGAACGACGGTTGCAGTTCTTGCCATGTAGGTTGTAAGGTTCCCTCTTTTCGGAGAAACCCACCCTTGGCACCGACCATCGCTGAACTCCGTCATGATAATGCAGGGGGGTGGGATGCCAATGTGATGCTTCCGGGTTTTGATGTGCAGGTGTATCTGACCCCTTACGTGGATGAGCTGGGCCTCGACAGCGAAGATGTTTCCGGAGTCGTCGCGTGGATGATGGAGTGCTACCAGCGAGGACTGATCAATAAGGATGAACTTGACGGTATCGATCTTACTTGGGGAAACCTTGCAGCCATCTGTAAATTGCTAAAAAAGATTGCATACCGGGAAGGAATTGGTGACACTCTTGCCGAAGGGCTGAAGCTTGCTCCTCCGAAGCTCAAAAAAGATAGTGAAAAATATGCGATTACGGGGAAAGGGGTGGCTATAACATCTTATGAGCCCCGTGGGAGCCTCCAGGATGCCGTAGACTTAGCCGTTGTTCCCGTAGGTGAACTTCATGCGGCAAGAGGCGTTCCCAGGAGGATTGCGTGCGATTCTTTAACCATTTGTGCTTTTTTTATCCGCGAAATTCAGGAGGTTTTCGGTTTCGATACATTTGCTCGGAATATGCTCCGTGGAGTGTGCGGCTGGGATCTTAGTCAGGAAGAGTGGCTGGATATTGTTCGCAGAGGAGCATACATGGAGCGGTGCTACTGCATGAGGGAAGGATATATTCCGACCAGGGATGACGTACTGCCCGGCCGCTTCTTTGAAGAGACAATATACAATAAGTATGGTAAGCCCAAAATCTTGAACAAAGATGAATTTATTGACAGAAGAGAGAAAATTTACCTCTCGTTCGAACTCGACAGGAATGGAATTCCACCCAAAAAAAACCTTGAGAAACTTGATATGGGCTTTGTCATTCCAACTTTGGAAAAAAACATTGGGAGTTGGGATTGAAAAGAATAGTATGATCGAATTATTTCTTAAGGAGGTATTCAATTATGATATTAGAAAATAAAGTGGTAGTAGTGACCGGTAGTGGTCATGGCATTGGGCGTACTTATTGCAGAAAGCTGGCAGCTGAAGGCGCCAAGGTCGTTGTGGCGGACATTGATTTTCCTGCGGCTGAAGAAACCCAAAGATTGGTGGAACAGGATGGAGGTAGTGGGTTTGCCATCAGGGTTGACGTGACTGACGAGCAAAGCACTCTTGAAATGGCTCGGGAGACCCTTAAGAAATATGGTAAGATTGACATCCTGGTTAACAATGCCGCATTGCTTACCTTTAACCCTATTTCGCGGGAAACATTTGACAAGGTGCCCGTTGATGAATGGGACAGGGTCATGGCCGTTAATCTCAAAGGAATGTGGTTATGCTGTCGCGCTGTAGTTCCATACATCAAGGAGCAGAAAGGTGGGAAGATTATCAATATCTCTTCAGCCTCTTTGTTTTCAGGACGCGGCTTTCGTATCCATTATACAACGTCCAAAGCGGGGGTCATTGGCTTTACCCGGAGCTTAGCTCGGGAGCTTGGCGACTATGGGATCACAGTAAATAGCTTAGCCCCTGGGTCAACGCTTAGCGAAGAGAAGGTAGACGAAAAGGTTTTGGCATTCCGGACGAGCGGAGGTAAGATTGAATCGCGGTGTTTGAAGAGAATCGAGGTTCCCGAAGATCTGGCGGGGGTTCTGGTCTTCCTATGTTCCAGCGCAAGTGATTTTATAACCGGTCAGACAATACTTGTCGACGGAGGTAACATGATGATATGAACAGCTGAAAGAAGTTCTTCGGCCAACGGACAACACAATCCGGCCAAATATACCTTCGTATACTGAAATTTTGCCCCAAAGTGATAAAGCGTGTGTATGACAGAGGGTCTCAACCGAGAAAACAGATTTAAGCTACATCCTTTTCTCAAACGGCGAGACCGTTTTTGAAAACTGGACATCTATCCCTCCGGACTTCTAAAATATCTTCACTAAGGAGCCTATACTTCCACTGGTGTCTGCCATTGGCAGATATGGAAGACAGAGAATTTTTTTTTAGTGTGGCAAATCATTGTGAGACGGGTTTCATCACATATGTGAAGGGAGCCAGAGGGCGAGTTGAGGAAAGACCATTACCAGAAAGGTGGTTATAAAGATGGCGATGATCAGGATGCTCGTGCCCTTATAGACTTTAACCAGGTCGACATTTGCCGTAGCGCTTACGACGAATGCGACCATCCCCACCGGCGGGAAGACAAGCCCCATGCAAACCATCATAATCGAGAGGACCCCATACCAGATCGGGTCAAAACCGAGCGAGGTCACAAGAGGAAATGTCAAGGGCAAGGTGATCAGCAGCAGGGGGACCTCGTCCATGAACATGCTGATGATGAAGTATCCCACAATAATGCCCGTAATAACAACCCAGCGATTGAGGTTCATTTGAGAGAAGGCCTCAACCATATGTTGTGGCACTTGACTCAAGGTCACGAAGTAACCGAAGACAGAAGCTCCGATGATAATCATGAAGATCATCGTCGTAATGCGGACGGTTCCCTTCAAGGCTTCGATGGCTCCTTTCCAGGTAAGACGTCCCGTAACGATGCCGATTATTGCTGATAAACAAGCACCAATAGCGCCCACCTCGGTGGGGGTTGCGATGCCGGTGTAGAGAAGACCCAATACCATGAGGATGAGGAAAATGCTCGTCCAGATGCGATAGAGGCTCTTCCACCGTTCGGCCCACGGGACCCGTAAGGTCTTGGGGGCGTGAGAAGGTTTGATGGTCACCCAGATGATAATAGAAAAGGCCAGAAAAATACCGAGAACGACTCCGGGTATGACTCCTGCGATCAGCAATTTTCCGATCGAGGTCTCCGTTGAAATGCCATAAATCACCATTGCGACACTCGGCGGGATCAGAAGGTCGAGGGTTGCTCCCACCCCAATCGCACCGGCTGCAAGTTCTTCAGAATAACCAAATCGACGCATGCTGGGCATCGCAATTTTCGACATCACGGATGCAGCGGCCGTACTCGCCCCCGACATGGCCCCGAAGATCCCGCAGGCAAAAACCGTTGCGATGGCAAGCCCACCCCGTATGTGTGAAAGCCAGTTGGATGAAGCCGTGTAGAGGTCATCGGCAAGACCCGCCGATGACGAAAAAAATGCCATAAGGATGAACATCGGTATTGTTGTGAAGATGTATGTGGCGCCAGTACTGAAAGCCGTTGTTCCCAGTACACTGATCACCGTCGTCACATTGCCTGTGACAAGCCAGATACCTAAGATGCCAGCTCCTGCAAGAGCAAAGGCAATGGGCACACCCAACAAGAGAGCTACAACCAATGCGATCAAAGGGAGAGCATCGATCATTATGGATATCCTTCCTTCGGATTCTTAAGCGATTTATAAATTCGTAGATTCCTCTTCGAAATCCTGTCTAAAAAGACTGGATTTCCCTTCTCTCACTCGCCAAAGGTCAAGGATCAACAACAAGGTGATGAAAAAAAATCCTATTGAGACGATCAGATAGGCGGGCCAAACCGGGATGGACAAGAAACCCAGGACGATGCCACTGGCCATTTTGCGGCGAGTCTGATCGATCGATGCCAACAGGAACGATAAACTTAATAGAATGGAAAAGATTTGGGCAAAATAATTTAGAACAACCCTTCCCTTCAGGGGAAGACGGTCCACCAAAAGGGTTACCCGTATAAAGGTACCCCCTCGATAGGCAGTACAGATCCCCAGAAACACGGCAACAATCATTAAATAGCTTTCCGTTATCTCGTAGGCACCTACGATTGGCCGGTTAAAAATGTAGCGACCGGTGGCGTCAACCGTCGTCAGGCCCATGATGATGAAGGTCGATATGGTGGCCAAATAGGTCAACAGGTTCTCACAGCGATTAAGCAGCTTACGCATAGATCTTGAGGCGATTCCCCTTCCCCCTGCGGATAATGAGATAGATTTAATTGCATATTGAAAAATTTGTCAAGGAAAATATCTGACAGGAATATCTCACAGTTGAAACGCCATCGATTCAAAGTCCGTCAAAAAGCTTGACAAAATATGAATTTGTTGGTAATTTCTCTGGCGAGTCAATTGATCGTGGCGCAAAGGGAAGGCATTTAGGCGCCTATCTATTCTGAAGGGAGGAGAATGATGGAGAGATTGAAACAGAGGCGGAGGAATGTGTTGAAAGTTGTTGGGATGGGAGTCGGGATCATTTTATTGAGTGGGATTTATTTCTCGGTAACCTTAGCTGCAGAGATTTATCCAGCACGGAAGATTACCTGGATCAATCCGACAAAGGCAGGGGGTGGCTCTGACTTGGTTGCCAGGACCGTTGTGCTCTATTTGGGAAAATATCTTAAAGAGGTGAAAGGGGCAAAGGGGGGAGAAGTGGTGCTTCGGAATGTGCCGGAGGCCAGGGGAAACAAGGCTTATAACATGATCTTTCATGCCAAGCCCGACGGTTATACGATTGGCGATTTTAACAACGCTTTTGTTACTGAAAATATCACCTCACAAAAAATCGAGTTTGATTATAATAAATTTACCTACATCGCCAGGACAGGCGTGAATACGCATATCCTTCTTGCCCGAAAGGACGGCCCTAAGAACTGGGAGGAGATGATGGCCGCCGGGAAGCAAAAGGAGCTAAAATGGGGGACTGCAAATTTTGGCGGGTCATCCCATGTCTCGTGCATTTTGCTGAAGGAGGCAGCCAAGATACCGGCTCGGATTATTAACTTCCCAGGAGCCGCAGAAGCTGCCAATGCCTTACTGCGAGGCGACGTAAATATATTAACTACCTCTGAGTCGACCGCTAAGTCGTTGATAGATGCTGGAGAATTTCGTGTCTTAACGGTCTTCGGTGAAAAAAGCCAATATAAAGGTGTTCCATCGATTTCACAGTTAGGCTTTTCGGAACTGACAGGTCCCCTTGGGCAAAATCGTCTGGTGATTGGCCCGCCCAATCTTCCAAAGGAAGTCGTCGATACTCTGGTCGCAGGCCTCAAGAAAGTATTGAGCGATAAGGAATTTTTGGCACAGGGGGAAAAGGTGGAATTTGAACCGAATCCCCTCTATGGGGCCGATGCCGAGAAACAGGCTCAAAAACTTTTTAAATATTATGATGACATGACCCCCATCTTAAAAAAATATCTGCAATAAGAGTAAGGTATGATCAAACCCCGCTCTACTATTCATCCCTTATGATTCCCCCTTCCCCCTCTCAAGTTAAGGGGGAGCGGAGGGGGCGTTAGATCCGGGGATGAAAGGGGTTATGAATTCCCGGAAAAAATAGGAATGGATGGAGTCCTGTGAGTTTTGCCGCGGGACTCCATTTTATTTTCCGATCCCGTTTATGAAAGGAGGAATCGCTCATGATACAGCCTAAAGGAATGAAGAGACCCATTGTGCGGGTAAGGAAGGAATTGAAAACCTTCGAGGAGATCAAAGAGGCCATGCTCATGGCCTGCAAGATTATGGATACCTTCGGTTTAATCCAGGGGTTTGGACACGTGACATCGCGCTTGCCCGATACGACCAATATTCTTGTGACCCCTAAGAAACCTCCGGGCCTCGCAAGAGAAGAGGAGTTGGTCATTGTGGATCCTGAGGGCAAGAAGGTGAAAGGCGAAGCCACGCCCCTTGGAGAAATCGCCATGCATCTGGGAATCTACAAGAAACGTCCGGATGTGGGGGCCATCTGCCGTTTTCACTCGGAGATGGCATCGGTTTTCGGGGCCCTGAATCGGAGTGTCAAGGTCGTTCATGCCCTGGGATATGTCCTGGGCCCTGAGGTCAAAGTTCTTCATTTTCCGGATATCCGCCACACCTCGGATATGACCGAGGCTATGGGAAAACTGATATCGGATAGCAACGGGATCATCTTCCGTGGTAACGGAGCTGCCACCTTCGGAACCAATGTGATCGATGCTTGTGCCAGGGCGATGTTTTTTGAAGAATCGGCAAGGATCCAGTACAAAGCCTCCCTGGTTGGAGAACCGATCTATCTTTCCATGGAGGAAATGGACCGGAGAAACGAAGTCTACCAGAACATGCCCGAGTACGACGTCTACGGGAGAGCCTGGGAATACTATGTCAGCAGGATAAAACAGGAGAGTCGGTAAAGAGAGTGATGAAGAGAGTGAGAGAATGGGGTTATACGGGAAAGATCCTACGGGTCGACCTTACCCATGGTTTGGTCCGGGAAGAGCCATTGGAGGGTGATCCCGAGGTTTATCTGGGAGGGACCGGTTTAGGAGCGGAGTATCTCTATCGCGAGGTCCCTCCTGAAGTATCATGGGATCATCCCGAAAATCGAATCATCATGGCCTCGGGACCTTTGGCTGGCACGATCGTCTCGGGCACAGGGACATTTTCTCTGGTCACGAAAGGCCCGATGACAAACCTGGCTGTTTCGACGCAGGCCAATGGTTTTTGGGGAGCCTATCTGAAGTTTGCGGGGTACGACGCGGTGATCATTCAGGGTCGATCCCCAAAATGGGTTTACCTCCATATCGGTGACGGGAAAGCCGAGCTGCGCGATGCCTCCTCCATTCTTGGAAGGGATACATGGGAGATGGAGGAAGCGATCAGACAGGAACTGGGTGTGAAGGAGCGATTAAGTGTTTTTGGCATTGGGCCTGCCGGCGAAAACCTCGTACGCTATGCAGTGGTCGCGGGCGACAAGGGTCATGTCTGTTCCAAGAACGGCTGCGGATGTGTGATGGGATACAAGCGCCTGAAGGCGATTGCAATCCGGCGCTTCAAACGCTCTGTTCCTGTATATGACAAAACACTTTTGTCCGCGAAGGCCAAAGCGCTCGATCTAAATTCCAAGGAATCTCAAGGGAGTCAGATCTATCAGTGGGGAACGGGCGGCGCGTTCTCCTCCCATGCCCTTGCTGGCAGCCTTCCCGTTCGTAACTACACAACGAATGTCTTTCCCGAACACGAGAAGATGAGCGGCCAATGGTTGCGGACCCATTTTGATTATCGCTCAAAGCCCTGCTGGGCCTGCAGCCTGGCGCACACCAAACAGATGAAGGTGACCGAGGGACCTTACGCGGGTTATGAGGGAGAGGAGCCCGAGTACGAGTGTATGGCCGCGTGGGGACCCGTTGTGGGCAATACGGAACCCGGTGCGGTCGTCATGTTGACGGACCTGACGGACAGACTGGGCATGGATGTCAATGAAGCAGGGTGGACCATTGCCTGGGTGATGGAATGCTATGAGAAGAGACTTCTCAGTCGGAACGATCTCGACGGGATCGAGTTGCGGTGGGGAAATGTGGACGGCATCCGAACCCTGCTGGAGAAGATCAGCCGGCGGGAAGGCGTCGGGAACCTTCTTGCCGAGGGGGTGATGCGGGCTTCGCAGCAAATCGGTGGCGAAGCTTCGAGGATGGGGATATACGTTCTTAAGGGAGCAACGCCGAGAGGGCATGACCATCGCGCCCTTTGGACGGAGATGCTCGATACGTGCGTCTCCGCCACCGGAACGATTCAGTCGGGTTCGCGCATGGCCTCGCTTTCCGATTTTGGCCTCCCTCCGATCAGCCATTCTTTTTCTCCGTGGGAGGTGGCAGGGGCGAACGCGAAAGCCGAGGGTTGGTTTGTCTTCGTCGACTGTCTTGGAATTTGCCGTTTCACCGCCACCGGTGCCCAACTGACAGTCGATTGCCTGAACGCTGTCACCGGCAGGAACCTGACAGTGCCCGATGCCCTGAAGATCGGGAGGCGGATCATCAATCAATTGCGGGTTTTTAATTTCAGACACGGGTTAGACCCTGCTCTTGAAGCCCCTTCTCTGCGTTATGGATCGACCCCGGCAGACGGGCCGCTGCAGGGAAAGAGCATTGAGCCTTATTTCCAATGGATGAAAAGCTTCTATTTCGAGCTCATGGGATGGGACCGAGAGACGGGCAAACCCCTTCCTCGTACCCTCGACTCCCTGGGCCTGACGAGACTGATTCCTGACTTAGGCGAGGGGTAGGATGCAGAAAGTTTGGTCGCAGAAACGACAGAGAGCGATACACCGGATGCCTCGAGTCAGACTGAAGATTCCCCGCTACCTGGAACAGAGATCGGAAAGCAACTCTACCGATCTTGTGGAAACCCTCGTCACGACGTCAAGAGGCGAATCGATCTTCGAATTGATCCGCCGCCTGAGCGCCGAGAGGGGTCTTCTCCGCCAGGATTGCTTCGATGAAAAGAATCAGATGATTGAAACCAACATCCTGGTTATCCTTAATGGTCGTATGATCAACCCCTATGAACGGTCCCGTTCGATCCTCCAGGATGACGATGAGATTACGCTGGTATCCATGGTGTATGGCGGATAGGGAGATTTAAAATCAGCGGATAGATCTTTTGGGCGTCGTCTGAAAAGAGGGGGATGATTCCAATGAACTTTGACGCGATCTATGCCTTCCAGATGCCAACGAAAGTGGTTCATGGCTTCAATGCCATCGCTCAAGTCGGAAAGGAGGCCAAAGGATTAGGGATCAAGAAAGCATTAATCGTCACGGATCCTGGAGTAAAGGGTGCGGGTTTGATCGATAATGGATTGAAAAGTCTGGAATCGGCTGGCATCCCGGCCATCGTTTTTAGCGAGGTCGAAGAGGAGCCTGGAACAAATACCGTGGCCAACGGGGCCGATTTGCTAAAGGCAGAAGGCTGCAGCGGTGTCATCGTCGTGGGCGGGGGAAGCCCGATGTGCGCTGGGAAGGGGATCGCCCTACTGGCGACCAACCATGGCTCCATTGCCGATTATGAGGGTATCGAAAAATACAAATCCCCTCCCTTGCCGGTCATCGGAATCCCGACCACTGCAGGAGCAGGGAGTGAGGTGTCTGGCACCTTCATTATAACGGATGAAAAGCGGAATTATAAAATGTCGATTGCAGGTTCCATGGTTTTTCCCCGGGCTGCAATTCTGGATCCTGTTCTATTACGGAATATCCCCTTCTGGCCTGGAATCAATGCAGCCATGGACGCCCTCTCCCATGCTATCGGAGCTTGCTGTACGAATAATGCTACACCGATTACGGATTCTCTGGCAATGGCATCCATTGCCATGATGATGAGGCATTTGGTCCCTTCCGTTCTCACCCAGGATCTGGAGGCAAAGAACCAGCAGCTGATGGCGAGTGTCATGGCCAACATGGCTTGCGGAAATGCCAAGCTCGACTTGATCCATGGCCTTTCACATCCCCTCGGGAGCTTTCATATCCCTCATGGTCTGGCCAATGGAATCCTGATCCCCTATGTCATGGAATTTAACCTTCCGGTGTGCCAGGATAAGTACGCCCGCATGGCCATGGCCATGGGAGAAAGTGGGCACGGGTTGACCGTAAGCCAATTGGCCCGGAGGGCTATCGAAAGAATTAAGAGATTATTCATCGAGGCAGGTTTTCCAAGGAGGATACCGTCCGACGCCGTCGATAGAAAAGAGATCCCGAATCTGGTCAAACAGGCGATGACAAGGCCCATGGTGAAGTTCAACAGACGCAAGAGCACAGAAAAGGAGCTCGAAGAGATCTACGAGAAGGCTTTTAAAGGTTGGGATTAAGGAAGGACCCTCCCGAAGCGCCTCTGGGCTCCTCTCTTCAAGTCCTTAGAGTCCATTTTAAAACATCAGAGAAACCCGTAGAGAACTCTAAAGAGCTTCTTTGCGGGTTTTTTTATCCACCTACACAGAAGAAGACCAAGGGCTTTACCCGTGGGGCTCCATAAAGGCCCTAACACCTTCTCATCAGGATCTACCGAGAGTCTGCAAAAAGCTTAAAAGCAATTCACTGCTGTACGCAAAAACCTCCAAACGATTTAGGCATGCAATTACAAATACTTTCAGGCATTGAGTAGGCTTTATTCCTTTGGCGGGTGTATGGAATTTCATTCATATAGGTATCCTGGCGATATCTCGATCTCAATAAATATGTTGTAATGTCGATTAGATACGATATCGGCAAGAATGGCCTGAATCTTGCCATCATAATACAACTAATTCTGAAGAGAAATGAATCGAGGTTTAAGAGATTCAGCATCGATCCCATCAAATTGAAAACGTAGAAGGAAAATATAAAATAATGCTCGGTGGAATGAAAGGAATGAAATTGAAATGTGCATGGCTGCTCGCCGCACTGCTTTTCGCTGTCGCATCTCCTTCGGGCTCAACCACGAATGACATTGATCGGGACATGGCCGAGGCAATCTTTCGTTACCAGTTTGAGCACAACGGTTCAGGGCAGCAGACCAATGCTGGTGCGTACTTCATTGCCCTTGGAGGCAAAGACCCCGACGACGCCTTCGTGAAGCGGTTTGAGGGCCACTGTCCACCGGTCAAGAAGTGGTCTCAGTGCAGTACGGAGAACATGTGTGTCACTGACAAGGAGACCTTGAAGCAAGGGGTGGTCTTCAGTATCGAGGAGATCGTCGCCACAGGGACAGACAGTGCTGAAGCAAACGGAGGTTACTACGAGAACGGAATGAGCGCATCAGGCAATACCTACTACCTGAAACGAAAAAAGGGGATTTGGGTCGTTGAAAAGAATAAGACCCACTGGATTTCGAGAAGAACACCGGCGAACGGCGTGGATCGCTACGTTTCATACCGTGCGGCTTCAGCGTGAAACGACGGTTACGCCGGATGTTATTTCTCTTAATCACCAGCCCCCGTACAGAATCAATAGGTCAACGAAATTTACAAAAAAAACCTTCGGATCTTGATTTCGAAGGTTTTTCGACCCCCTTGCCAAAGGAAGTTGAGTTAACCGGAGAATAGATTACACCCTCTCTTTTGCATGCTCCATCACCTGTGAACTTTCTCTCCCAAGGCTTTCTTTGTGATAGAACTCATAGAAGGTGATCCCAACCCCCAACACAAAAACAACAGCCCCAAAGATCATATCATTGGTGGCAATATGAGTTCCACCGAACCCAAGAACGAAAGGCGAAATGAACATCCATATTCCCACCAGCATCTGGAACACCATCCAGGAGTAAAATAAGCTCTTCATCAGCTCATTATGCGATTCCTACCTCCCGTGTTCGCGGATGAGTGGGTTTGTAGCGCCCAATCCGACCCTTTTATTTGCCCCGTAGAAACCCTTTCCTTTGCTCTGAAACTACTTTCATTCTGGTCTACCGTCATCAGGACTCTAAAATACATTATTTTTTCGGAGGAAATACCATCTTCGATTTATGGACATGGAGGGATAACTTCAGTAGTCTGGAAAGAGACGGTTTCGAGGGCAGACATTCATGATTTTGAAATCTTCGATACCTTCGCCACATGCTTCAAATACCTGAAGCCGGGTCCCTTTGAAGAGATTATCGAACGCGTGAAGAAAGTAGGGGGATAGGGTTCAGAAGTTAGCAATCATTGAAGGCGCCGGGTGACGGGTGGAAAAGTTTACAACGGAAGCAGAGAAGAAGGATATGGCGAAGCAGACTCGTGGGGTTGGGTTGCGGAGGCGGTGGTGGATCGTGCCGCTGGCAGTCTGTCTTCTTGCGGTTGGTACGTACGCTGTCCTGACCTGGCCAAGGAAGAACCCGCTACAGGCCAGCGCATTGGAGCGTAAGGACGTCAGGCCCGGCATTCCAGTCGTTGCAGTTCAAGTGCTAAAGACCGACTTCAATGTATATATCGCCGGCCTCGGCTCGGTCACTCCCCTCAATAGCGTCATCGTGAGGACTCGCGTGGACGGACAGCTGATGGAGGTCCTTTTCCGAGAGGGTCAGGCCGTCAACACCGGAGACATCCTAGCCAGAATCGATTCGCGGCCCTTCGAGGTACAGCTGACTCAGGCCGAAGGGCAGATGGCACGCGACCTGGCACTGTTGAAGAATGCTCAACTCGACCTGGAACGTTACCGCATGCTGTGGGATCAGGATTCGATCCCGAAGCAGCAGCTGGACACCCAGGAGGCGCTCGTCCGCCAGTTGGAAGGTACGATCAAAATCGATCAGGGGCAGATCGACAATGCCCGGCTACAGCTCCTATACTGCCAAATCGCTGCTCCGATCGGCGGGCGAGTCGGGTTACGCCTGGTCGACCCGGGTAATATTGTTCATGCAACCGATGTCAACGGGCTGGTCGTCATCACGCAGCTTCAGCCGATCACGGTGATCTTTCCGATTCCGGAAGATTACCTCCCGCAGGTGGTCGCAAGACTCAAAACAGGGGAGCGTTTGCCGGTCGAGGCCTATGATCGTGAGATGAGCAAAAGGCTTGCCACGGGCACCCTAATCACCGTCGACAACCAGATTGATCCAGCCACAGGGACGGTGCGTCTGAAAGCGATCTTTCCAAACGAAAAGAATGAGCTTTTCCCCAACCAGTTTGTCAATGCCCGCCTGCTTGTGGAGGTCAGGCGTGAGAGTACTGTCGTACCGGCACCTGCCATCCAACGGGGCTCCGGAGGCACATTCGTTTATTTGGTGAAAGCCGACCGGACAGCAACGGTTCGGCCCGTCACTGTCGGTGAGATCCAGGGGGGAGACGCATCTATCAAAACGGGCCTGGCACCGGGGGAGGTCGTCGTGGTGGATGGCGCAGACAGGCTTCGAGAAGGAACCCGGGTGGAGTTAAAAGCCCAAAGCGGCGGTCCCCCGCCAGCCACACACAGAGACCCCTGATGAATGTTTCCCGCATCTTCATACTGCGGCCGGTTGCAACCACTCTGCTGATGGTGGCCATCATTCTCGCCGGGTTTGCGGCATACCGCGAGCTGCCCGTATCCGCCCTGCCGACAGTGGATTACCCAACCATCCAGGTACGCACGTTCTTTCCGGGTGCGAGCCCCGAGATCATGGCTTCATCCGTCACAGCTCCGCTGGAGCGCCAGTTCGGTCAGATGCCGGGCTTGACCCTGATGACCTCGACCAGCTCGAGCGGCAGCTCGATCATCACCCTGCAGTTCAGTCTTGACGTGAGCCTCGATGTCGCCGAGCAAGAAGTGCAGGCCGCCATCAACGCGGCCTTCGCCTTTCTGCCAGCCGATCTTCCCATCCCACCCGTCTACAGCAAAGTGAACCCGGCAGACGCACCGATCCTGACCCTGGCATTGACTTCAGATACGTTGCCCCTTTTCCAGGTGGAGGATCTGGCGGACACACGGTTCGCCCAAAAGATCGCCCAGCTCCCGGGCGTGGGCCTCGTGAGCATCAGTGGCGGCCAGAGACCGGCCGTGCGCATCCATGCCAATCCGACCGCTCTGGCTTCTTATGGTCTCACCCTCGAAGATCTTAGAGAAGCGGTCTCGGCGGCCAATGTAAATCGGGCCAAGGGGACTTTTGACGGCCCGCGGCAGGCCTATATCATCGGGGCGAACGATCAGCTTTTCTCGAGCAGCGAGTACAGCCCGCTGATTGTGGCCTATCGGAACGGGGCGCCGGTACGGCTGTCCGACGTCGCCGAAGTGATCGACGATGTCGAGAACGTAAAACTGGCAGCCTGGATGAACACGACCCCTGCGGTCATCCTCAACATCCAGCGGCAGCCGGGTGCCAATGTCATCGCCGTCGTTGATCGGATTAAGAGGCTGCTGCCGCAGCTACAAGGCTCCTTGCCGCCATCTGTTAATGTCTCCGTTCTGACCGACCGCACCACGACCATTCACGCTTCGGTCAGAGACGTGAGATTTTCGCTCATTCTGGCTGTTGGCCTTGTTGTGCTGGTTATTTTCCTCTTTCTGCGGAACGCAGCAGCCACAACCATACCCAGCGTGGCCGTACCTCTTTCTCTTGTGGGTACCTTTGGGGTGATGTACCTGATCGGGTTCAGCCTCAACAACCTGTCGTTAATGGCCCTCACAATCTCGACAGGCTTCGTGGTGGATGATGCCATCGTGATGATCGAGAATATTGCCAGGTACGTCGAGCAGGGAGATTCACCGCTTGAGGCCGCCCTCAAAGGCTCCCAACAGATCGGCTTCACCATCCTGTCCCTGACCGTCTCGCTCATCGCGGTGCTCATTCCTGTCCTCTTTATGGGCGAGGTTGTGGGGCGCCTGTTCCGGGAGTTCGCGGTCACCCTCGGTATCACCATCCTGATCTCAGCAATCGTGTCGCTGACACTGACACCGATGATGTGTGCGAGGATCCTCAAGCACATCCCTGAGGAGAAGCAGGGGATGCTCTTTCGTGCCTCCCAGAGGCTCTACGACAGGTCCATTCAATTCTACGGAAAGACGCTGCGGTGGGTGCTCCGACATCAGACGCCGACGCTCCTGGTGGCTGTGGCGACCCTTATTCTCACCGTGCTGCTCTACGCCTTCGTACCAAAAGGCTTTTTTCCACTCCAGGACACCGGCGTCATCCTGGGCATATCGGAAGCACCGCAGTCGATCTCTTTCTTGGGGATGGCGGAGAAGCAGCAGGCCCTCAGCAGGGTGATCCTTCGGGACCCGGCCGTCGAGAGTCTCTCCTCGTTCATTGGAGTCGATGGAACCAACACCACCCTGAACAGCGGGCGCATCCTCATCAACCTGAAGCCTCTGGAAGATCGGAAAGTGAATCCCCGTGAGATCATCCGGCGACTTCAGCGGGAACTGGCAGGGGTTGAAGGAATTGCGCTCTCCATGCAGCCGGTGCAAGACCTCACGGTCGACACCCGGGTCAGCCGGACGCAGTACCACTATGTGCTGGAGGACCCCGACATCGATGAACTGAACCGCTTCGTTCCCAAGCTGGTTGAAGGGCTGCGTGCCCAGCCTGCGCTTTCCGACGTGAGCAGCGACCAGCAGAACCGCGGGCTTCGCGTGTCGGTGGCCATCGACCGCAGCACCGCCTCGAGGCTGGGGATCACCCCGCAGCTCGTTGACGACACCCTCTATGACGCTTTCGGCCAGCGCCAGATATCTACGATCTTCACACAGCTGAACCAGTATCGCGTGATCCTGTCCGTCAGACCTGACTTTCAGAAAGGACCCGAAAAGTTACGGACGATCTATCTGCGCAGTATCACCGGCGGACAGGTGCCACTGGACACGATCACTCGGGTCGAAGAGACAACAGGGCCACTCCTCATCAGCCGGCAGGGGCAGTTTCCGGCGGTGACCGTCTCCTTCAACCCCGCCCCCGGGGTCGCACTCGGGGAGGCCGTGAGGACCGTTGAATCGGTCACCCGTCGGATGGACCTACCTGCCGGTATCCTGGCCAGCTTCCAGGGGACGGCCCAGGCCTTCCAGGCCTCTCTCACCAACGAACCGCTGCTGATCCTGGCAGCCCTTGCGACGGTCTACATTGTGCTCGGTGTCCTGTATGAGAGCTACATCCATCCGATCACCATCCTATCGACACTGCCCTCGGCAGGCGTTGGAGCAGTCCTCGCATTGCTGGTTTTTCATACGGAACTCAGCGTCATCGCCGTGATCGGCATTATTCTCTTAATCGGCATTGTTAAGAAGAACGGTATCATGATGGTTGATTTCGCACTGGAGGCCGAGCGCAAAGAGGGCAAAGATCCCGTCGACGCGATCTACCAGGCCAGCCTCCTGAGGTTCCGACCGATTATGATGACGACGATGGCAGCGCTCCTAGGAGCACTCCCTCTTGCACTGGGCAGGGGGGTAGGTTCCGAACTTCGCCAGCCCTTAGGCATCGCTATCGTTGGCGGACTCATTATCAGCCAGGCGCTCACCCTCTACACCACGCCGGTCATTTATCTCGCATTTGATCGGCTGTCCCGCCGTGTCCGGGGTGGTCGTCAAGAGAGTAGGGACGGCGACGGAGACATCGGAAGCGGATCATGAACATCTCGGCGCACTTCATCAACAGGCCTGTTGCGACGACGCTCCTCACGATCGGACTGGCGCTTGCCGGAGGGATCAGTTTTCATTTGCTGCCGGTATCGCCCCTTCCTCGCGTGGACTTCCCCACCATCCAGGTATCTGCAACCCTGCCGGGAGCGGACCCTGAGACCATGGCCACATCGGTCGCGGCCCCCCTCGAACGCCAGTTCGGACAGATCGCGGGCGTGAGTGAAATGACGTCAACCAGCTCCCGCGGCTCGACAAACATCGTGCTCCAGTTTGACCTGAGTCGTAACATCGACGGTGCGGCAAGGGACGTCCAGGCGGCCATCAACGCGGCGAGAGGCTACTTGCCTCCGAATCTCCCGAGCAATCCGACCTACCGGAAGGTCAACCCGGCAGACGCTCCCATCCTGATCATTGCGCTCACATCCGACTCGGTGAGCACGCCACAGATGTACGACGCGGCCTCAAGCATCCTGCAGCAGAAACTGTCACAGATAGAGGGTGTTGGCCAGGTGTTTGTGGGCGGCAGCTCACTCCCAGCAGTTCGCGTGGATGTAAATCCCACGGCGCTAAACAAATATGGGATCAGCCTTGAGGGCATACGGACAGTTCTCGCCAGAACGAACGTGAACCGGCCGAAGGGACAACTGGCGGACGAGACGAAAGCCTGGGAGATTCAGACGAATGACCAGCTGCGGACGGCTGAGCAATACCGGTCCCTCATCGTGGCCTTCAGGTCCGGTCAGGCTGTGCGGCTGCCCGATGTCGCCACTGTGGCGGATTCGGTGGAGGACCTTCGCGTCGCAGGGTTGGTCAACGGGAGGCCGGCCGTGGTGGTGGTCGTCTTCCGTCAGCCCGGAGCCAATATCATTGAGACGGTCGACCGCGTTCGCAGTCTGCTCCCGCAGATGGAGAACTCTCTTTCCGGAGGGATCAGGCTTTCGGTCGTTCTGGACCGAACCCCCCCGATTCGCGGCTCTCTGCGCGACGTGGAGCTGACGCTTCTGGTCTCGTCGGCGCTCGTGATTCTGGTGGTCTTCGGTTTTCTCCGAGATATCCGCTCTACAGTCATTCCAGCCGTGGCCGTGGCGGTCTCCCTCATTGGCACGTTCCATGTGATGTGGCTATTGGGCTACAATTTGGATAACCTCTCCCTGATGGCGCTCACCATTGCCACAGGATTTGTCGTTGACGACGCCATTGTCGTTCTTGAGAACATCACCCGATACATTGAAAAGGGGAAGTCCGCTCGAGAGGCGGCATTGACGGGGGCGCGGGAGATCGCCTTCACCGTCCTCTCGATGAGCGCCTCACTGGTTGCCGTTTTCATTCCGATCCTCTTGATGGGCGGGATGGTGGGCCGTTTATTTCACGAGTTTGCCGTGACCCTGTCCGTGGCCGTAGTCGTCTCGCTCGTCATATCGCTGACGACGACTCCGATGATGTGTGCTGCGCTTCTTCGGCCTAGAAAGAACCATACCGAGGGGTCATTTCTCAGAGCGAGTGAGGGTTTTTTTGAGGGAATGCGGCGCCTTTACGACAGGGGTCTGCGGCGGGCGCTGCGGCACCCCCGGTTCATGCTCAGCCTGACGCTCCTCACCCTCGGGATCAATATCGTCCTCTTTATTGTCGTCCCGAAAGGATTCTTCCCGGAGCAGGACACCGGACGCATCAGCGGCATGATTCAAGCGGAGCAGGACATATCGTTTCAGGCGATGAGGGATAAATTGACACAGGTGGTGGAGATCATTCGGAGCGATCCCGACGTGGATTCTGTGTCGGCGTTTACCGGAGGAGGCGGCGGCTCCACCGCGAATACCGGGCGAATGTTCATCGGGCTCAGGCCCTTCGGGGAGCGGAAAGCCACTGCAGGACAGGTGATCATGAGGCTCCGTGGAAAGCTTCTCCAGGTTCCAGGGGCGCCGACCTACCTTCAGCCTGTGCAGGATTTACGCATCGGGGGGATGATCAGCACTGGGCTCTATCAGTACACCCTCCAGGGAGACAATCTTAAAGAGCTCAATACATGGGCACCGCAAGTGCTTCAGCGAATGCGGACGTTGCCTCAGCTGATCGATGTGAACAGCAATCAACAGGACAAGGGGCTCCAGGCCTCGGTGCTCATTGATCGCAGCACGGCTTCGAGGTTGAGGATCACACCGCAACTCATCGACGATACTCTCTACGACGCCTTTGGGCAGCGGCAGGTATCGATCACCTACTCGCTCCTAAACCAGTACCACGTCGTCATGGAGGTTGAGCCTGGGTTCTGGCAACGGCCGGAAACACTTCGGGACATCTACGTGGGATCAACGACAGGAGCGATGGTTCCACTGAGCGCCTTCACTCGCCTCGATCGGACGGCGACATCGCTTGCCGTCAATCATGAGAGCCAGTTTCCTGCGGTGACGATATCCTTCAATTTGCTGCCGGGGGTCTCGCTCGGCGATGCCGTGAAGGCGGTCGAGACGGCCACGCGGCAAATGGGACTGCCGGCGAGTATCCAGGGCAGTTTTTTGGGAACGGCGCAGGCCTTCAAGGCCTCGCTGGCCAACGAACCGCTGCTGATCCTGGCTGCGCTCGTGGCCGTCTATATTGTCCTCGGTGTACTGTATGAGAGCTACGTCCATCCGATCACCATTCTGTCTACACTGCCCTCGGCAGGCGTTGGAGCAGTCCTTGCACTGCTGGTGTTTCGTGCGGAACTCAGTATCATTGCGGTGATCGGCATCATCCTGCTGATCGGGCTTGTGAAGAAGAATGGCATCATGATGGTTGACTTTGCCCTCGAAGCCGAGCGTAGAGAGAGCAAGAGTCCCATGGAAGCGATCTACCAGGCCAGCCTCCTGAGGTTCCGGCCGATTATGATGACGACGCTGGCGGCCCTGCTGGGAGCGCTCCCTCTTGCGCTGGGTGGAGGGGTGGGTTCTGAACTTCGGCGTCCGCTCGGTATCGCTATAGCGGGCGGCCTGATCATCAGTCAAATGCTCACCCTCTTTACGACGCCGGTGATCTACCTCTATCTTGACCGGTTGAGGCTTTGGCTCAAGGGCAGGCGGGGACAATCCCGGCCCGGCGTTGCCGTGGTCGCGATGATCGTTGGCGCCGCGACACTCTTCAGTGGCTGCAAGGTGGGCCCGAATTACGTGAAGCCGGACACAGAGGTGCCGACGTCTTACAAGGAAGCGGAAGGTTGGAAGCGGGCACAGCCCGGGGACCATCTCATCCGCGGAGCATGGTGGGAGATATTCAATGACCCGGAGCTGAGCGCCCTCGAAGTGGAGATTAACATTTCGAACCAGAATGTGGCGGGGGCGGAGGCCCGATTTCGTCAGGCCCTTGCAGTGGCCCAGGCCGCCCGCTCGGCCTTCTTTCCCACGGTTACGGTGGGGACTTCTGTGGTGCGCTCCAGCAGATCGACCACACTCAGCCAAGGGGAGAAGACGAAGCGGACCACCTCAACGGATTACCTGTTGCCGGGCGTCGTGTCATGGGAGTTGGATGTCTGGGGAAGAGTTCGCCGTCTCGCCGAGGCCGGCACGGCAAGTGCCCAAGCCAGCGCGGCAGACATCGAGACGATCCGCTTGAGCGTGCAGGCCGAGCTGGCGCAAAACTATTTTCTGCTGCGTGCCCTCGACGGACAGAAGCAGCTTCTGGAGGAGACGATCACTGCCTATCAGAAGACCCTCGAATTGACAAGAAACCGCTACTCGGGGGGCGTGGTATCCAAGGTCGACGTGCTCCAGGCCGAAGCCCAGCTCAAGACCACCCAGGCTCAGGCCCTCGACGTAGGAGTACAACGGGCGCAATTGGAACACGCTATTGCGCTACTCTGCGGTAGACCCCCTTCCGCCCTCCCCATTCCCGTCGTGCCGCTTCGTGGGGCTCCGCCTGCCATACCCGTGGGCGTCCCATCAGATCTCCTTGAGCGGAGACCCGACATCGCGAGCGCCGAACGACTTATGGCCGCGGCGAATGCCGAGATTGGAGTGGCTGTAGCAGGCTATTTCCCGGCCATCACGCTGAGCGCATCGGGCGGATATGAAACAATCAATTTATCCAAGTGGCTGAGTTGGCCAAGCCACTTCTGGGCGCTGGGGGCCACGATGGCGGAGACCGTCTTTCAAGGAGGCTTGAGGCGGGCCCAGACCGCACAGGCGCGGGCGACCTATGATGCAACCGTCGCATTCTATCGTGAGACCGTGCTCACCGGATTTCAAGAGGTGGAAGACAACCTGGCTGCGCTTCGCATCCTTGAGGAAGAGGCTCAGGTACAGGATGAGGCGGTAAAGGCCGCGCAGCAATCCGTCACCGTAGCTCTGAACCAATACAAGGCGGGAACGGCAAGCTATCTAAATGTTTTGGTCACGCAGACCCTAGCGCTCAACAGCCAAAGAACTTCACTCGACATTCTCAGCCGTCGCATGACCGCCACTGTGCTCCTCATCAAAGCCCTGGGAGGCGGATGGGATGAATCCGCCCTCCGACCAGCTGATAACCCGCTGGAAGGGAGAGTGAGGCCAGGCGTTGGAGGTCAAAATGGGTTGCTTGTTTCCTTCGGCGAATGTCCCCAGGATGATTGTATAGGCAGAGACCTCATAGGCCCGAACCGGGATTGACGCCGATGCGCATAGGACATCAGTCAAGGAGAAGATTATGAAAAAGAGATATTTCAAAGGGACCCTACTGGAATCGATTGCCTTAGTGCTGTTCGTAATGCCCGCAGTTACTCTTCCAATGGAGGCTATGCAGACGTGGGAACTCATCATTCCTGAGGGCGCAGTTGGAATTGAGCCAATCAAGGTGAACCCCCATCCCTCCAGTTTGGTTGGAAAGACTGTCATGCTCAGGTGGAACGGAGAACCTAACGGGGACAAGTTCCTAAACGGGGTGGCGGGACTCCTTACGGACAAGGTTAAAGACGTCAAGATTATCAAAGCTTGGGAAGTCGCCCCCGACACTGTCGATCCTATTACTGGAAGTTGGGAGAGAAGTAAGGAGTTTGCAGCAAAGATTGCCAGTTTCAAACCTGACATCGTTATCGCCTCACAGGCTGATGCCCCATCCAGTACCGCGTGGCTGGTCACGGACCAGGTGGAATTGGAGAAAATGGGTATCCCAACGGTAACGGTTATAAACGCCGAATTTCTGGCCCTTGCAAAAGATACCACCGTTAGAGAAGGTGCTTTCGATTTCTGTTTTGTCGTTCTGCCAGGCTCCATAAGAAAGATCTCCGCTACTGAAATCAGAAAAAAGGGGGAGGAGGTGTTTCCGGAGATCCTGAAGCTGTCAACCGAATGGAAGCCCTCGGGTCAATTGCCACCGATAAAATTGGCCAACCCTGCAAAGAGGATTAAATTTGAGGGAAGAGTTGAGGATGTTCAACGATTGTTCATAGACAGAGGCTGGTCTATAGGACTTCCCATCGTTCCTCCCACCCCCGAGCGCGTTACGCAGATGTTGAAAGGCACAAGCCGTAAGCCTCAGGATTTTGTGGGATTGGTTCCGCCGAGAATGGGGCTCCTCACGGTCGAATTGGTAGCCACCCATGCTGTGATGGCTGGATGCAGGCCGGAATACATGCCTGTCCTCCTCGCTGCTTTGGAGGCTCTGCTAGCCCCCAAGGCAAACTGGAGGATGGTTACAACGACAGAAGCGACGACATCGGTGCTGGTTATCGTCAACGGCCCGATTGTAAAAGAGTTGGGTATCGCTTACAGTGAAGGAGCCGCAGGTGCTGATCATCATGCCAATGCCTCGATCGGCTATGCAATCAACTTGATATCCGATGTTGTTGGTGGGTCATTGCCGCCGGCGGCAGACAGGTCGACTCTCGGGGGGCCAGGGGATTTTGTCTGTTGGATCTTCGGGGAGAATGAAGACATGCTGCCGAAAGGGTGGGAACCCTATCATGTGTCCAGGGGTTTTAAGAAATCCGACAGCGTGGTTACTGCAATGGGCATTTATCCACCCGTGGACAATGGTGATCGCTGGAGTAGGACACCTGAAGAGCATATCAACTGGTGGGCCCGTCTTGTTACTCCATTGTTAAGTATCGGGGGGACTTGCTGGGGGGCACAGATGGAGCAGCCTTACATAGTAGGTTTGTGCCCGGAGCATGCCCGACTTCTCGCAGAGGCAGGCTGGACGGAGGACCAATTCAAAAAAGCCTTTTGGGAAAAAGCCCGTATTCCGTTTTCTTCATGGCCAAGGGCCTGTTCGGGTAGGGAGATCCTTGAGAAGAAGTTTGGACCCATTACTCCTGATACCCTGATACCCATTACGTTCAATCCAGAAGATTTCCAAATTGTATTGGCAGGAGGGGCCGGAATGCACTCTCACTTTTTTGCCCCGGTTCCAGGCTGTTTCCCAGTTAGCAGGCTCGTAAAGGAGTAGTCGCATGCTCTCATAACCTGTCTTGATTCCCATGGCTGTTTCCGGCGATTCCGAAAAGTGGTGATCACCCATATATTCGGTCAAACGAACTGGAGAAATTCGATCGGTCAAGGGGTTTTCGCTCACCTTTAAGATAATCATTAACCTTCTAATATTCCATCATTCCCGCTCTTTGCAGATAACAAACAGACTCTCAGCAAAGCTTTTCTTGACACAGGAGCACTGTTTTCGTATACTCTTCGCACTTTGAATTGGAGAGGAGAAGAGTCTATGAAACTGCCAGATCGTTTTCGTAACATCCCATGTAAGCTCAGTCGGGACATTCCAGGTGACGAGCCGAATTTCCATGACGCGATTGAGTTCTATGAGAGCAAACTCTGGGACATTCCGGAGCAAGTGGCGGTCAAGCTTGCGTCGGTCGGTAGCTTTTTCCAGAAACAGGATAACCCGTCGCAGCCTCTCGAATTTAACGAAAACGCCCGCACGGTGATGGAACTGATCGAAGCGGGCGTGAGCGGCGTCCACTTCAATGCCACCAGCCCGGATGGCAAACGGATCGGTGGGGTAGAGGCCTATCGCCAGCTCGTTTCGCCCTGCCGGGAACGCTATGGGAACTCTTTCGTCGCTGACTGCAACACCGTCTTTGGTGATACCTTCGAGGAGCAGATGGGAGCAGTGCTGGGAGGGTTCGCTGAAATGTCGTGCCTGGGCGCCTTTCGTTCACGGGCCTGGGCCCAGGCGGCGGCGGAGCTGATGGAGGCGAACAACTGCCGTCCGGAGCTGATCGTGCATACCACGGGGGATATCGAGCTGGCAGAGCGCCTCTTGATACGACCGGGTCTGGTCCGGAAGCCCTACGTGTGGATCGTACTGGCTGGCGCGCCATCACGGGCGATTCGAATCATGGAGTATATGCCGAACCAGCGCGCCATGTGTGAAGGGTTGCTGTTGATCGTCAACCGGATCCGTGAGGTCGATCCGGAGAGCTTCATCATGGTATGCCAGGCCGGCCGCGCCTCGATCTATCTCACGACCCTTGCAATGTTACTCGGGTTGCACGTAAGGATAGGCACGGAGGACACAAGGTGGAAGTATCCGCATCGTCCCGAGATCGCCACAAAGAATCGCGAGTTGTTCGAGCAGACAAAGGCTATTGCCGGATTGTTAGGGCGCCGCATCGCGACCGGAAACGAATACCGGAAGATGATCGGACTTCCACCCATGCCGGACAGGGCAACTGCTGCTCGCCGCTGAAGGGGAACGGAGCACAGGGATGAAAGGGAAACACAGTGTGTCGATGATCCCTTATCGCGTGCTGGATCTTTGTGATGAGAAGGGAATCTTTTGTGGAAGGGTCCTTGCTGATTTGGGCGCCGATGTGGTCAAGATAGAGAAGCCGGGCCATGCCCCAAGTCTTGGAAAGGACCTGTTCCAGCTCGCTTACAACGCCAACAAGCGGAGGATTACGTTAGATATCGAGCGTGCCGAAGGGAAGGGGATCCTTAAGAAGCTTGTGGAGAAAACCGATGTGGTTCTTGAATCTTTTCCTCCGGGGTATATGGCAGGTCTGGGTCTTGGTTATGAAGACCTTTTGAAGATCAATCCTCGCCTGGTGATGACCTCGATCAGCCCATTTGGACAGAGCGGCCCGTACCGTGACTTCAAAGCCAGTGACCTGACGCTCTGGTGTCTCGGAGGCATGGCTTACATGAGCGGCGATCCGGATCGTGCGCCGGTCCAGGTGAGCGCACCGCAGTCCTATCTCCACGGGGCTGCTGCCGCTTCTGCGGCGACGCTCATCGCGCTTTATTACAGAGAATTGACTGGAGAATCGCAGTGGGTTGATGTATCGATCCAAGAAGCGGTTGTTCATACGTTGATGAATGTGGTTCAATTCTGGGACGTTTCAGGAATCGTTCTGAAGAGGTCAGGGGCCTTTCGTACCGGGCTGAGCACTGCTGCGAACCAGAGGCTCATCTGGCCCTGCAAAGACGGATATGTCAATTTTCCGATTTATGCGACGGTGGGGGGGGCACGAAGCAATGCGAAACTGGTGCAGTGGATGGAGAGCGAAGGGATCAGGGATGAGTATCTGAGTCACATTCGGTGGGAGGAATTTGATCTTTCAACGGCCTCGCAGGAGCAATTCGACCGGGTTGAAAGCTCGATCGCCTCCTTCTTCAAGAGTCATACCATGGAGGAGTTATACCAGGGTGCGATTGAGCGGGGAGTTATGCTTTATCCGGCCTATGGGCCAAAGGAAATTCAAGAAGAGCCTCAACTGAAGGTGCGGGGCTTCTGGAGCCATGTCCGTCACCCGGAAATTGGAGAGATTACCCATTTCCCGGGTTCACCCTTTGTTTTTTCCGGGAAGAGAGCAGAGATCGGCCGGGTCTCATCGATTGGAGAAGACAACGAAGAGCTTTATTGTGATGAGTTGGAAATACCTAAAGAGGAATTGGATCGATTGGAAGAAGCGGGGATTATTTAAGAGTCATGGGTACAAACGCACTGGCAGAGGTGAAAATCGCGGACTTTACGTGGGTGGTGGCAGGTCCCTTGACGATTAAGCATTTGGCTGACCATGGGGCCCAGGTGATCCACATTGAGTCCTCCACGCGTCCTGAGTTGCTGAGGCTTCTCCCCCCGTACAAGGATAGGAAACCCGGGCTGAATCGCAGTGCCTATAATGCCTGCGTGAACAATAATAAATACGGACTCAGTCTGGATATGAATCACCCCCGGGCAAAGGAGGTGCTCCATAGACTGATTGGCTGGGCCGATGTGGTCGCTGAAAATTTTACTCCGGGAACGATGGCCAGATGGGGGTTCGGTTATGAGGATCTGAAAAGAATCAGGCCCGACATCATCCTCTTCAGCACCTCCCAGATGGGACAGACCGGACCTCGTGCTACCATAGCCGCTTATGGTGCCCAACTGGTCTCTCTTGCCGGCTTTTCGTATCTGACAGGCTGGCCGGACAGAGAGCCTACGGGTCCTTATGGCCCCTATACCGATGCGACGATTCCGTCTTTAGGAACAGCCGCAATCCTGACTGCCCTGATCCGTCGGCGCCGCACAGGGAAGGGCACACATATTGATCTTTCCCAATTTGAAGCGGCACTCAATTTCATTTCCCCGGCTCTGTTGGAGTTCTCGGTAAAAAATCGAGTGAAGATGAGGAACGGGAATCGCTCTCCCAATGGTGTTCCCCATGGGGTCTACCCCTGTCGTGGCGAGGACCGGTGGTGTGCGATCGCGATATTTAATGATGATGAATGGCGAAGGCTTTGTCAGACGATGGGGAGATCTGAGCTTGCAACAGATCCCCGGTTTGCTTCTTTTGAGAAGAGAAAAGAAAATGAGGACGAGATCGACCGGCTCATCTCGGGGTGGACATTGAAGCGGCCTGCGGAAGAGGCGATGCGTTTGTTGCAGGAAGCGGGTATTGCCGCGGGTGTGGCACAGACCAATAGAGATCTATTGGAGAGTGACCCTCAACTTGGCCACCGCTTTTTTTTCCGGGAGCTTGAGCATAAGGAGATAGGAAAACATCGCTACGAAGCTCCACCCTATCGGCTTTCCAAGACCCCCTGCGAGCTGATCATGCCGGGACCTCGCCTGGGTGAGCATAATGAATATGTCTGTAAGGAGATCCTTGGGCTTTCCGATAAAGAATATGAAGATCTGGTATCAGAAGGGGCGGTCAGATGACAAGATCCAAAGCCTGCCCCCGTTGCCTTCGTCTGAAAAGAATATGATTTTTCAGACGGGGTTCGGGGAAAGCATTTCATACCGCTCCGGTGAAGTTGTTTCATATAAAATGTATTAGTGCAAGGCCTGTCCCCGGAAGACCTTTTCTTCCCAATCTTGTTTTCACAGCATTCTGTCTTCTTCCGCCTCCGCCACGGTTTCTATTCGCGTTTTCCTTGGTATGAGCATAAAAAGGCACAATTTTTGCTTACACAAGAGGACAGGAAAGGAGGGCGAAGAATGAATCCGACGCGTTATTGCCTCAAAAAAGTCGCAGGAATAATTTCCTGTTCGCTTTTTCTCCTGGGTACAGGAGAGGCTGCGAGCTTTGATTGCCGAAAGGCGAGAACAAAAATCGAGAAGCTCATCTGCAGCAATGATGAATTGTCGAAGTTGGATGAGTCCTTGAGCGAGGTGTACCTGCGAGCTCTCAATCGAGCTGATATTAAGCAGCAAACCATCGAAAGTCAAAGACAGTGGCTGAAATATGAACGCAATCTATGCCAGAGTGCGGAATGCGTAAAGCATGCATACGAGACCCGAATCAAGGAACTCAGTTTGTCAGCGTCTTTCGGCCTCGTATTTTTTAGAGATCCTAATCGAAATGTGAAACAGTCAGGATCACTGCCGCCAGCTTCGGCAGAAAAGCAAATCCAGTTCGGTGCTCCGGTGCGAGCCGAGGCGGAGGCCTCCGAGAATTCAATACCTCTGTCAACCGAACAGCCTCCTCGAGAGGTAGCCGCCGATTCAGAGGTTATTCTGATTTCAGGGTATGAGCCTGCCAACAAGAAGGCGGCGGGAACGGTAGTTAAAGTCGAGGTCGAGCGCCCCGGCTCCAGGGTTCTTCTCATTCTCACAAGCTATGAGAAGGTCAATTGGCAAGTCAGCGCTTCACCTTCCACAACAATTTCCGGGATTCTTACCTGGGCACACGAAACTCCGACTGTCACGACTTCCATCCCCACACAGGGATTTCTCGTAAAACTTCCATACGCATATCAGACAGAGAATGTGAACTTTAAGCAGCTGCTCACAACCTTGAAGAGTCTGTTTGGCATAGAGAAACTGGATGCCTTTCGCAGCAGTTATGCAATTCCCAATCATGTGAGAATATCTTCGCTTGATCCTTTCAGTCCTGAGCTGACGGCGAATGGACCGCCTCCACAGAAGCCAGATAAGAGTTTTACCTTTGATCTCCTTACAACTTCCTTCAAAAAAGCGATTTGGTCATTAACAGGGCCGCTTAAAGATCAGGATGAATCAAATATCTCGGAAGGGAGGATTGCGATATCAACGTCGGGTCCAGAAATCTACAGATTGCAGAGGGATGAGCTGGAGATTTGTGATCAGCCTGAAGGCAACCACGCAGTTGCCACCCTGCCACCTAATTTCCCGAGGTTCTCTTGGGCGATGGATGTCGCATATGACTCAAAAAGGGATATCGTCACTGTCGTCACATTAGGCGGCGAGGGATTCTTATACCGCTTTGATGCTAAGCGAGAGGAATGGATCGATTTTCGATCCTTAAATCAGATAGATATATATTCTCTGTCCTATGATCCGTCAAATGATCGCTATGTTGCCTGGACAGACCGCGGAAGTTTGATATTTATTTCCGGCGATGGTAATGCGCTATTTACCAGAAATGTACTTCCTAAACTCGCCGGCTTTGGTCGCCTGTACGATCGTAACAATGGACCGGTGCCACGTATGACAATCGTGCCCCACGGAAATGATATCGCGCTGCTCTACATTCGTAACCAGTCGGTCAAGAATATTTGGTATTATAACATCGAAAATGATACTGCCGTGTTTACCTACCAAGAAGTGACAGGGAAAGAAGGAACTCAGAAGTCAACGGGACCGGTGACACTTCCGCTAATTGCTTCGCCAAATCCGAAGACGAACACGAGAGCAGACGAACCTAGGTTTTGGGACGACTGGGGCATTATAGGGCTCGGGTCCGTATATCTAACCTCAAGCAGGCTGAGAATCACCGAAAACGACATTACATGGCCAGGTTGTGAGCCTGCGCCGTATAAGATTATCTCCTCTGAAGATAAGGCATGGGAACTCTTTGTTCCTCAATGGAACTGCATTGGCATACAAAAAGAGAGTGGTGAAGGGCATGTCGCGACTCTTACGTTGGAAGATGAAGACGAGTTAAAGATCACGGTATACGACGCTCGACGAAATGCCGATAAAGGGCAGGAACTCGCATGGGGAGATTTCTACCGTATTCCGTTTGATAAGGAAAGGAAATATTTTGGCCAAATCGGCAATGATTCTATCTCGATGCACTTAGAAGTAGCGAGAAAAGGTGATGTAGAGGGAACGTACTTATATGACAAAGACAAGAAAGAAATACCGCTTCGCGGCAAGATCCGCGGCAGTAATATTGCCCTCAATGTTTACGGTGAAGGGGATAGTATTTTGGAAATATTCGACGGAAGGCAAACAGACGGCAACATAAAGGGTCTCTGGAAAGCTAAAGGGAAGACGTTAGAGTTTGAATTGGTAAGAGAGCCCTGGGACGACCATTCCATCACCTGTGAAGAGATGCAGAAGTATCCTGATCGGGTCTTTTCAGCAGAAAGCGTAGATCTGGGCAGTGGAACGGGATCGCCAAATGGGGTTGACTACGAATGCGAGGACGGGCTGTCGGCACAAACCTTTATGAAAAAGCTTTATGACCTGACGGAAACGGTTCGGAGCGAAGGCTCTCAGCCCTGCTCGGGAAGCATCATCCATGCCCATTGGAGGTATTATCATTATAACTTGCTTGAAGCCGGGCTCGCGCCTGATATGTATGTGCAGCACAAAGAAAAATGGGACAAGCTAAGTATGGCCTATAGAGGCGACCCCGATCTCTATCAAAATACGCGTAGATATTTTAAGTTGTGGGCACACCAAAGCCTTTATAATTTTGAACTTTATACCGGTTTTTGGAAGGAATATGATCACGTTAGACCTATCCTGATCAGACACTACCAAGGCAGCTTCAGCCTACCTTTGGAGAAGGCAACCGTATACGCTGATAATGCTCTAAGTATTTTTCTCGATCGGGCGGCAGGTACTTACCCAAGAGCCCTGCTCTTTGCGGAAGAAGAAGAAAACCGGTGTGATGTTCCCCAGAAAGCCAGGCCTGGCATTACGACAATTGATGAAGCTATTTCAAACCAGAACACCACGATGAGCAACTTGGAGGAGATCCTTAAACAGAAGGTGTCACAAGGGGAACTCGACCAGGCATTAAGAACCGCATTGCTCTATCAAAAGCCGCAGCGCATTCTGGAGTTGCTTGTGCGAAGAGGAGCCCGCATCAATGCCGGCGATGAATCAGCTCTCTTCTTCGCCCTGCGCAAGCGGGAGCATGTGGAGTTCCTACTCGAACGGGGTGCTGATGTCAATTATGAGAATTCATTTGGCAAGACTGCGCTGTTTTATGCTATCGGATTCAATGACGTCGGCATGGTGGAGCTTCTACTTGACCATAAAGCGGACGTCAATCACTCGTATAAGAGCAAAGAAGCCGTGGAAGGGATTCAGTGGGATAAATTGCCCTTCTACCAATCCTACTGTTCGATTACCCACTGGAAGAGAACGCCGCTCATGCATGCAGCCCAACATGGTGATCCGGCACTGCTTCAGTTGCTGCTGCAACGGGGTGCAAGACTTGATGCTGTAGACCAACAGGGATTCAATGCGGCGGACTATGCACGTATGGGAGACAAGCCGGAAAATCTGGATTACCTTAGATCATTGGGTTTAAAGGAGAGCATGTCCGGGAAATTATGAATTCCCGTTTAACAAACAAATCTACCCGATCCTTCGATCGGGCGCGGGGAAAAGATCGAGTCATTTACAACCCTATGGCATAAATGTTCGTAAATACTGTATCGGTCTTCTGAAAATACAGCCTCCCCCTCATATACTTTTTCAAACGCCCCTGATAGCCTATTATCTATTCGTCGCCGACCTGCCCTATCCGGTGGAGCTTTTTGGTGGCGGCGGTGTTCAGAGACAATGATAACAAGTTCATTTAGCCGAAAAGGAGGGATCGCGATGCAAAAAATCACCCCACATTTATGGTTTGACAAAGGGGCTGTAGAAGCCGCCAGGTTTTACGTCTCGATATTTTCAGCCAGAGGTAAGGCGAGAATCAAGAACACGGCAACACTCCATAATACCCCTTCGGGCTCAGTAGACGTTGTTACATTTGAGCTGTTGGGACAAGATTTCATGGCGATCAGCGCGGGTCCTTTTTTCAAGTTCAATGAAGCGATCTCGTTCATGGTTCACTGTGATACTCAAGAAGAAATAGATTATTACTGGGAAAAGCTCTCCGCGGTGCCGGAGGCAGAGCAGTGTGGCTGGCTCAAAGATAAGTACGGCCTTTCATGGCAGATCGTTCCGACCGTAATGGATGAGATGATGAAAGACAAAGACAAAAAGAAGCTCGCGCGGGTGACCGAAGCGTTTCTCAAAATGAAGAAGTTTGATATTGAAGCCCTCAAAAGGGCTTTCAAGGAAGGATAGAAGGACCATTATGATGGAAGAAAATATAGCTGTATGAAGGGGCATACGTATGACGGACAACAAAAAGATGGTGGAAAGGTACATGGATGGCTTCAGGAAGAGTGACCATGACCAGATCTTGTCCTGTCTGACGGATGATGTTGAGTGGGAAATGCCTGGCGCATTTCACCTGATTGGCAAGGACTCCTTCGGCAAAGAAATAGAAAATGACGCATTTGTGGGTAGGCCGGCGATAGAGGTTACGCGCATGACCGAAGAGAACGACGTGGTCATTGCGGAGGGCACTGTCCGCTGCCAGAGAAAAGCCGGCGGGTTTCTAACCGCAATGTTCTGTGACGCATTCACTATGCGAAATGGCAAGATCAAGCGATTGGTTACATACCAGGTGGAACTCAAAGAATGAGACGAATCATCAGAAACCTTTTTTCAGTTTCACCATGACCCGCTTGCTGATATGGCCGTGATCTGATCCCGCTCCGAAAGCTCTTCCTGTTACCCAGAATGTCCTGGGAAAGCGTACCATACCTTGCGGTTTTTTCTTCTTGACATACAATTCCCTTTTTTGCATAGTTGATCCATCCCGACGCAATCTCACAGAAATATCCGAATCTGATAAGGAGGTAATATGAGGAGGGGATGATTCTTTATCGTTTTGACAGTATCTCTATTCATGATTGCTTCGACAACTGCTGCAGATGAACTTTGTGAGGCATTAAACAACGGCGATGTAGACACAGTTCAGAGAATGATCGAAAAGGGAGCGAATATTAATACACGGTGTGATTCCAAAGGCCAAACATTGATCATGATCGCTGCCTTCAATGCCAATCCCAGTATAGTAAAGATGCTTATGGATAAAGGCGCCGATATCAATGCGGCTGACAGGAATGGCAAAACCGCCTTGATGCATGCCAAAGAAAGCAAGAAGATGTTTCAGGGGATTGCGAGCAACGAGCGGATCGATAAGGTAGTAAGCATCCTCGAAGCTGGAGGGGCGCGCTAACCTGGAAAGGAGGATAGACTGCTTTTTGAGATGCTAAAAGACAGAATAGCAAGAGGTTTCTTTCAGGCTCATATACGGGTACTCAAGGCGACCGGTGGCAGAGGCAACCGCCAATGGCTGAGAAAAGCAGCCTGTCCCCTTTTCTTTTCCGTGACCCGCCGGACAAGTCTTATCTTTTTAGCTCTTCTCTTGGCCGCTGTAATTGCGCATTCGGCTGGCTGCGCCCGCCAGTTTCCGGTGCCTGAAATCACGCCGATCAAGGTGGCCAGCCACGCCGATCTCGAACGATATCTATTATCCCACACGCCCGACGTCGCGCAGTTCAGGCTGCGCGGGCCTTTTGCTGTCATCGAGCGCAGAGATCTGGAAATCCGCCTGCGATCCGGTTCCAGGGTGGGAGCGGACTTATACCTGTGCGCGGCGGCGCGTAAGGCTCCCCTCGTCATCGTGTTGCACGGTTACGAGAATTCGAAGGATGACCATGCCTTCCAAGCCATGCACGTGGCCTCCTGGGGGATGCACGGTATGGCTATCGACTTGCCCAAGCGCGGCCCGTGGATCGCCAACGGCAGAACCCTCAAGAGGCTCGTTGACGCCATTCATCGGACGCCGCAGTTCGTCGATGACAGCATAGACGGGGAAAAGATCATTCTTGTGGGGCACTCCTTTGGTGCAACCGCCGTCGCCACTGCGTTAGGCGAAGGTGCCCCGGTGCTGGGCGGCGTTCTGCTCGATCCCGCCGGGATCGGCTCGCAATTGAAGCAGTTGCTGCGGCGGATCACCGTCCCGGTGATGGTGATCGGTGCGGATGAGAACATCCGGTCCACCCGCAACCGTGAAGAATTTTACCGGTTCATTCCGCGCGCGGTAGGAGAGATTTCGATACGGGACGCCGTCCACGAGGATGCGCAGTATCCAAATAAGCACACGCTGCGCGCGTTCGATGAGAACCCTGACGATTCGGAGGAAGCGCAGCTTGCGTTCGTGAGCGCACTGACTGCCTCCGCCTTCGGTCTTGCGGTCATCGACGGCATCGATTATGCCTGGAGGAGTTTTGAAACCGCCTTCAAAACGGGCATGTTCTTCAATGGGAGGAGGAAATAACTCATGCGTTCAGTCAAATTGTTGGTGAAAGGATTGAAGACAACGGGGACGTGCTTAGTCATACTGATGGTGCTGCAGGCATTTGGTCCGGGAACTGGCTGGCCACAGGACTCCGATCAGCGGATCGACGAGGAATTCGCGAAGCAGGAAGAAATCTACCAAAGCCAGGGGGACGACGTTCCGAGCGGCTATGTGACCGACCGGGGCCTGTCGGGCTACGCGGATCTTCTTCCCACCGGGTTCTGCGAGGCGCTCGGCAGCCTGGGTAGCTCGGACCGATGGCTGGATATCGGCGCGGGCTCCGGCCAGGCAATACTGGACTACTACGCCCCCAAAGACAGCATGGCGCCGGCTAAGAAGTGCGTGCGTTCCGGCGTCAAGGCGCGTGCGGTCGCGGTGTCTATCGAGGACCGCCGAACGGATAAGTGGCGAAAGCTAGCCGCGAGCCTCGGCGGTGACCGTATACGGTATCTCTGCGGCAAGCGTTTTCGGCACTTTTCGCGCGACGAGCTTGGAAAATTCCAGATCATTACCGACGTGTTCGGCGCCTTCTCCTATACCGAAGACCTGTCCCAATTCATGGAGAAGGTGCTGGGCTTGCTGGAGGTCGGCGGTGCATTCTACACGCTCGTACAAAACGTCCATCTGGAAGACGGAAAAGACAAACCCGATGAAACCATGTATCAAACGGAGCTGCGGGATCGGGCCGGCAACGATGTGAAAGTTTGCTCCTGGTTGAAGAATATAAGCTGCGTGAATGTCACCTGCGAGTCGAAGAGCGACTGGGAGAGGCCCACCGAGCTGATAAATATCCGAAAGGTTTGCAGCGACATTTCCATCCCGCGCATGGTCCTTTTGGACTTCGAGTCGGGAAATCCTCCCACTCGGCGATTCCTAGTGGAGCCTTAGGACGATGAAACCTGACTCGCAGGCCGCGAATAGTATTGAAAGGGCCGAAACGATATGTTTGATCAGCAGCAGAAAGGCAACAAAGAAGGAACGGAGGATTGGTTATTGTTTTCGGTTATTATGTTGCTGCGATACATTAGCAGCCGGTGAGTTCCAGTAAACCCTTATGCAAAGATTCTTCCGGCTATGCTATAATAGGGTAAAAGAGGGGGTTTCCATGTCGAAGATAAACGCAATACGAAAAGCCATCGAGACACTCTCAGAGGACGAGTATGTCGAACTGAGACAGTGGTTTTCTGAGAGGGATTGGAAGAAATGGGATCAGGAGATAGAAGAACACTCAAAATCCGGCAAGCTCGATTTTCTCGTTCGGGAGGCTTTCGACCAGAAGCGTCAACGTAAGCTGAAGGACCTTTAGATGCACAGAACAACGAGACGTTTCTGGAATTGTTTCCATGAACTCCCGCCACCCATCCAAAAGATTGCCCAAGAGAAGTTTGCTCTTTTAAAAGAAAATCCTCGACACCCTTCTCTGCATTTCAAGAAAGTCGGCAAGCTATGGTCTGCGAGAGCCGGGCGCGATGACAGGGCTCTTGCAGTAGAGGACGAGACAGATTTCATTTGGGTCTGGATTGGCACCCACGACCAATACAAACAAATGATAAAAGCGATGGGCTAATCATCCCAGAGGATTATTTACCGCCCCGATATTGAAAGAGGCGAAACGATACGCCTGATCAGCAGCAGGAAAGCAACAAAGAAGGAACGGACAGGTTATGAAGGCAAGTAAGAGAACCAACGAAGTTCATGAAATGAGAAAAGAATACGATTTTTCAGGCGGAGTTCGGGGAAAGCATTCCGAAGCTTATCGAAAAGGTCATGCCGTCAAAATTGAAAAGCGCGACGGGGCGGTTGAGGTACATTATTTTACTCAAGAAGATGGAGCAGTCATGCTTGACCCCGATGTGAAAAAACATTTCCCGAACTCCGAATCCGTGAACAAGGCCCTTCGTTCTCTTATCGTCGTACATTGACTCTCTCAAGAAACCTCGGTATTTGCCTCAAGGACCATCGGGGAGAAGAGGAGAGGTCTTGCAATAAACATCTTCGATGAGGTATCTTTATCTAAAATGTATTAATGCAAGACCTGACCCCGAAGTCTTTACCATGAAAATGAAACTAATAGTATTAATTATTGTTCTCGCCATTCTTGTATCAACTAAGTGGGGATTGCAGAGTGATCGTTTGCTACCATACATGGCTGAAAAGGAAGGAGAAAAATATGAAGGCTATTATTAGATCTTTGACGTTCGTTCTGCTTATCGGAACAACAGTCAAAGTAGCTATACTTTTTTCAATTTTTGTGGCCGGACTACTAACTCCGGCCCTGTCCCAGGCGTCTGACTTGAGATTCGAAACTCCTAACCTCATCGTCATTGACAACACGCGTAATCTCTCAGATGAGCGGCTAAGACAATTAGCCAATCATGCCCAGGAAACACTGAATAAAGTCCTTACGTTCTGGTCTGCCGATTCCGAAATAGGCCAATTCGGAAAGATACGTGTGATTTTCGATACGCCACGCAGGCGTCCCTATTATGTTAGTGTCTTTTACTGGGACAAAGAGAACGGTCGACGTGTACGCGTCGTTCGGGTCTTTGGTTCCGAAAGATTGCCGCAAGAGATGGCACACAAACTTACAACTGCCGTTCTTCCCCATGAGGATAAATTGATTCGCAACATCATGGGTGTTCCTACGGAGGAGCAACTTGGCAATCCTTTGACATTCCCTGGGTGCGGATTTAGCAGTGACGACTGGGTGCTGGCTTTCTTAAGGACGAATTCGCTTATTCCTCTCAATGAGCTGGGACCGGATGGTGAGTCATGGGGTCATCCTATCGGCGCAGACGGTCTTCCTTACGTTTCTGATAGAGCCAAACAGTCTAAGGGCTATGCCGAAGCAGGCTCCTTCGGCAACTACTTAATCCTAACTTACGGTATCAATAAGATAAAGCAGTTCTACCGCCTTTCCTTTCAGAAGGAGCGGCCCTGGCGGGACATTTTTGGGGTCGGTATACAGGAACTTGAGGCAAATTGGCTCAAGACCTTGCAAGTGGACGAAAAAACAAGAGGCGAAAATGCTTCGACATTATCAAAATTGTTCGAGAGAAACCCCAATACAGCCTGCTTGGAGGCGGAGAAACTTGTAATCAGGAAAACAGACGGTACAACCGCCCGTTAATGTTGGAAAAAAGTTGGCGTCCCCAAGGGGATTTGAACCCCTGTTATCGACGTGAAAGTTGCCAAAAAAGCCTTATTCCGCCATTTTTAGGCCATTTCAGACCGTTTAAAATCCATTTTCAAGGGTCGAGTCCCGACCACTTTCCCGACCAAAAGTTCCTCCCTGTAACTTCCTTTTGGCATTTTCGTTCGGTAATGCAAAACTCCAAACCCAAATCGCTAAGATGAAGCCGTGGAAAGTCCATCTAAAATACTGCCTTTCCCGTCGTTAAATACGGTGTTCACCTTATTTACTTCCTAGAGATCACTAAACGAAAATATTAAATATGGGGTAAATATTGTCCCGATTCATAACTCAGACCATGAGCAATGATAAGTTCAGAATCTTAATAGTGGACGATAACGGGCCTTTTCGGGAACTCCTCAAAGGAAAGCTGCAAAGTTTTTCCCCTGCGATAGCCATTGACGTGGCGGCAAATGGAGATGAGGCTTTGCGGAAAGTCGATGTCTTCCTTCCTAACCTTATCTTCATGGATATTCGATTACCCGGAGAAAATGGCCTTGATCTCACTAAGAAAATCAGAGCAACCCGGCAGAATGTTATTGTATTTATTATCACGTTCTATGATACACCAGAATATCGGAACCGCGCCTTCCAATGTGGGGCCCAGCGTTTCATTGCTAAGACTTCTTGGGATTGGATAGGACTTAAAGAGTTGGTAAAACGCTATCTGCAAGTAGAAACGGGAAAACGGTTGACGGGGTAATTTTGATGAATCAGCAATTGATTACATGGTCCTTAGTTTCAAACCGTAATCCTCGCTCTCAAGGATTACACTTGGAGCAACATTCGTAGGTGAAAGAAATATCCGAATGGGACTTGCCGTAGACCCCTTTTACCCGGACTCAGAATCTGCTATCTATCAGCTATTTCCGACGACTCTAAACAGTTGCGATCGTCCATATATTCAACCTAATGTGGCGAAGAAATTCGATCAGTGCTCATCCCTGAGATAATCATCAACCCCCAATTCCGTATCATCCCCGTGCTTTGTAGATATCAAATAAAGAATGCTCCCCGAGGTGAGTCGTGGAAACCTTGACATACAATCCCCTTCTTCTTATATTTGATCTACCCTAAAGTTCTTTCCTATCAAAACCCAATTCCACGTTCTTTAAGGGGGTAGCTATGCCAAACGGGTACCAGGGAAAAATATTGCATGTGAACCTAACAACTCGAACGATCACGATCGAAGAACCGCCCGAAGCATTTTATCGCAAGTACATGGGAGGAAGCGCGCTCAACCTTTACTATCTTTTGAAGGAGATGGCGCCGGGTGTCGATCCCCTCGGGCCTGAAAATATTCTTGGCCTGAGTGTAGGCGTGATGACGGGCGCGCCCATTTCCGGGCAAAGCCGGATGACGGCAAGCGCCAAATCGCCCCTTACGGGCGCGATCGGGGATTCGCAATGCGGCGGGTTCTGGCCGGCAGAGCTGAAGTTTTCCGGGTTCGACGGGATCATCATCCGAGGGAAAGCGTCCTCTCCCGTTTATCTGTGGATCCACAATGGAGAAGCCGAAATCCGGAATGCCTCCCATCTTTGGAGTGAGATAACAGGAGATGTCGAGAAGGCAATCCGGCAGGAGTTGGGCGATCCGAAGATTGAGGTCATGCAGGTTGGTCCTGCCGGTGAGAAGCGGGTGCGATTTGCGTGCCTGATTAACATGTGCAACCGGGCCAATGGCCGCACAGGGATGGGCGCAGTGATGGGAAGCAAGAACCTTAAAGCCGTCGCTGTGCGGGGCAATAAAAAGCCTGCAATAGCGGACAAGGAAGCTTTAGCAGAATTGGGACGCTGGGGTTTCAAGACCTTCCCGACTTCGGGCGTGGCTGGCCTCGGAAAGTACGGAACTCCCGGTGTCGTCTCGGTGCAGCAAACCATGGGAGGGTTGCCCGCCTTTAATTTTAGCAGCGGAGTCTTTGACGGATGGAAGACCATAGACGGCCCTACGATCTACGAGTCCGTTCTCAAGGGCCGGGAGACGGGAAAGCAGGATAAGGAGGGCCGCGACACCTGTTTCGGCTGCCTCATCCGGTGCAAACGGGTCGTTGAAATCAAAGAGGGACCTTACACGGTGGACCCTCTTTACGGCGGACCGGAGTACGAAACGGTTGCTACCCTTGGCTCCTATTGCGGCGTCAATGATCTGGCAGCGACCTGTAAGGCCAACGAGATCTGCAATCAGTACGGCTTGGATACGATCTCTTGCGGCGCAACGATCGCGTGGGCCATGGAGGCTTTCGAGGCAGGTCAGCTAACTTCGAAGGAGACGGGCGGGATCGAACTGAGATTCGGAAACGGTGAGGCGATGGTGAAGCTTACGGAGATGATCGGGAAGCGAGAGGGGTTTGGCGACCTCCTGGCGGAGGGCTCAGCCCGCGCATCCGGGCGGCTGGGGCGAGGGGCAGAATTTCTGATCACAAGCAAAGGCCAGGAGGCGCCGGCTCACATGCCGCAAGTGAAACGCAGTCTGGCATTGATTTATGCCGTGAACCCGTTCGGTGCCGACCATATGAGCAGCGACCATGATCCATCCTACGAAGCGGGCTTTGAGAACTTCAGGAGCCGATTGGGGGCGCTGGGCCTGACCCGGCCGCAAAAACCGCGCACCCTCGGTCCGGAAAAGGTGAATTTTGCCCGAAGGACAGAGCATTTTTACAGTATGCTGGACAGCCTCAACCTGTGCCAATTCGCCTGCGGCCCGTCCTGGCAGCTCTACGGGCCGGAGGAAATTGTGAAGATGCTTCGGGCCGTCACGGGGTGGGATGTAACGATCGAAGAACTCCTGGCCGTGGGAGAGCGCCGATTGAACATGATGCGGGCCTTCAATTCCCGTGAAGGCATCAATCGGAACCAGGATGAGCTGCCGGAGAAGTTCTTCCGAAAGGGGCTCAAGGGTGGGCCAAGCGACGGCTGGAAGGTCGACCGGGCCGAGTGGGAGGCTGCCCGGGATGAATATTACCGGCAGTCCGGATGGGACGTGAAGCTGGGAATACCGACCCGCGGGACCCTGGAGAGATTGGGCCTGGGATGGGTGATTTATTAAGCTAATATCGCCCTCTTAACGAGGGTCTTCGCGATCTGGGCCTTGTATTTGTTATTGGGCAAGGGGAGGGCGTTCCGAACGGCAGCAACCCCAGCCGTCTCAGCCACCGCTTCGGTGATGGTTTTGCCCTTTAAGGCATCCTCCGCGCTAGTGGCCCGGTGGGGCACCGGAGCTACTGCGCCAAGCACAACCCTGGCATCCGCTACCTTCCCATCTCTTGTCGTGATGGCAGTCGCAACGCTCACGATGGCAAAATCGATGGTCGGCCTGAGAGCGAACTTTGTAAAGGTCTGCTTCGTTCCGGATTTTGGTCTAGGTACTTGAATTTCTGTGACGATTTCGCCATCATCAAGCACAACCGACTTATCCCTTCTTACCGTAAAGAACTCCTCTGCCGGTATCACTCTCTCTGAAGTCTTGATTTTAGCGTTCAGAGCTATCAACACCGGAGCAATATCCGATGAGTTAATCGAGATACACCCGCAGTTGAAACACCGGTTTGCCTCGGTCTCGATATCGTTTAAACTCAAGCCTCTGACGCACTCAGTATCCATGCTCTTCATTCTATCCGATACGGCTACTTTCGGAGTAGGAACCCGGCTTACCTTCTTAAGATAGGAGCTATTGAAGCGCCTGAGAGACTTGGTATCCTCCCTGTCCTCTCGAGGTTTTATTCCGGTGCCCCCGAGATAGCGGTCGATGGAGATAGCGGCTCTCTTCCCCCAGTCAAAGGCTTTGATGACCGAGCCGGTCACGGTGACTGCATCGCCCCCGGCGAAGATTCCTTCTACTCCCGTTTCCAGGGTCTCCGGGTCAATCACAATAGTGTTACGCCTGGTGATTTTGAGGCCCTCGGTTCCCTTGACTACGCCGAGGTCAGTGGCTTGACCAATGGCAAAGATGACGGTATCCGCCGGAATCGCCTGCTCGGAATTGGGAACAGTTTCCAGCTCAAGACGGCCATCGGCATCAAACCTCATCCATGAAACACTTAAACACTCCACCCCTTTCACTCTGCCCTCACCGATGATCCTGGTAAAGGTAAGTGATGGGTGGATGATCACTCCTTCTTCCTCGGCCTCTTCAATCTCAGAAGGGTCGGCTGGCATTGCTTCCCGGGACTCCAGACTGGCCATATGGACCTCCTTAGCCCCGCTTCGCAGGGCAGTGCGGCAGCAGTCGGAAGCGACGCTCCCACCGCCCAGCACAAGCACTCGCCGGCCGAGCTTGACCGGCCTGCCCAGCTTGACATCGCGTAGAAAATCGAGGCCCACCAGGGTGCCATCGAGGTCAGCCCCGGGGATAGGAAGCTTGCGCCCCATCTGTGCCCCGGTAGCGATGAAGATTGCGGCGTAGCCTTGCCTCAGGAGGTCGGGTAGGGTTATCTTTGTTCCGATTGGGAAATCCGTTTTTATTTCTGCGCCTGATGATGTGATAAAATCAATCTCTCTCTTCAGGATTTCATCAGGCAAGCGGTAGTTGGGGATCGTCAGCGCCAGCATGCCTCCAGCGACAGGCATCACTTCAAAGATGGTGACGCTGTGGCCAAGCCTCCTCAGGTAAAAGGCAGCAGAAAGGCCGGCCGGACCGGAGCCGATAATGGCGACCCTCTTTCCTGACTCATTCTCTGGGGATTGCACCCATGGATCTACGTTCTGAAGGATATAATCGCCGATGTAGCGCTCGACGCTCTTGATGGAAACGGGTTCATCGTAAATAGCTCGATTGCACCCGCTCTCGCAGAAATCGGGACAGACCCTACCCGTTATGGCCGGGAAGGGATTAAACTCAAGCAGTATTTCGGCGGCCGCGGCCAGGTCGCCATTCCTGACTTTATCCAGGTAGGCTGGAATATCGGTATGGGCCGGACAACGATTGACGCAAGCCATGTCATCCACTTTGACACCGCCGAAGATGGAATGGTATCGATTATCTCCCATGATAGCGTAGCAAACTTTGCCGCCCTTCTTCAGGCAGTCAAACCAGTTTCCGGTAATATACGATCTTCTATAGTACCAGCACTGCACTCCCTGGCAGAGGTTGCCGCCGATCGTGCCCATTTCCCGAAGAGGGGGAGAGGATACCGATTCGGCGGCTTGGGCCAAGGCAGGATACTTTTCTTTGATTAATGGAGAAGAGGCGATATCGGCTATTCGGCTCAGGGCCCCTATCTTCAAGCCCCGGGAATTCTCAGTGATGTAGTCCAGACCATGGATGTTCTTGATGTTGACCAGTGTCTCGGGGGGCCTGGCCATGGCCCCTGCCTTGAGCAGGTTAAGGATGTCAGTGCCACCGGCCAGAACAGAAGCGTTACTCGATTTCAAAAGTGAGACTGCCTCTTTAACGGTTCTGACGTTCTTATATTTGAATCTTTTCATCTTATATTTTCCCCAGTGCTTCCAGGACCTTGTCCGGCGTCCATGGATGGTTCCTCATTCTTACCCCCGTGGCATTGTAAAAGGCGTTACCTATTGCAGGACCTACTGGCACATTTGCTCCCTCGCCCACCCCTTTCATGCCCAGCGGAGTGGTCGGGGCATCGGCCGGGTCTTCATGGATAATCGGGACCATATCCACCTCCTCAAGGTAGGTTGGAGTCCTATAGTCAATGGCTGAAGCATTGACAACGATTCCCTGGTGGGCTTGATCGAAGTAGAGGGATCCATACAGGCCAAAACCGTACCCAAACATCGTGGCGCCACGGATCTGAGCTTCCACTGCGTCTGGGTTTATGGCTATGCCGCAGTCATCGCACGATACTATTTTCAGCACGTCAATCTTACCGGTCTCGGTATCTACCTCGATCTCGGCGAATAATGCGGCCAGGCATTTCTCGTACGTTCCTATTTTGGTGACCGGATCTATCTTGTTGCCCGTTCCTTCAAAGACTCCTAATATACCTTTCACGGGTTTAGAAAGGCTGGCAATAGTCTGGAATTTGGAGGGGTCGGACTTAACAAATACCTTACTGTCAGCGATGTTCAGGTCTTCTGCCCTGACGTTCAAACTCTTGGCCGCCATGTCGAAGAGCTGTCTCCGGGCGTCGAAGGCCGCTTTTATGGCTCCACCGATTATCTTGGGCGTACCTTTACTGGCGCCGATACCCCCTCCATAAGGGGTGTACCGCGAGTTACATTCGGTCTTTCTTACATTCTCATAAGGGACTCCGAGAACATCCGCTACGCACTGGCACATAGCGCTGTGAAGGCCCTGCCCGCAGTCCACGCCGGAAGAAATCACTTCAACCGTGCCATCGACGCTTATTTTGACTACACACGGGTCTTCACCCCAGTGGCCTCCGGTGATATGGAGGGATAAAGCACAGCCAACGCCCCGTCTCTTCGGCCCATTGACTGCCGTTGGCACGCCCCAGCCCTTCCATTTTTCCTTCCACCCAAAGGCTTCCGCCGCTTTGGTTATCAGGGCCGGATAATTACCCCCTGCAAGTGTGTACCAAGTCAACTTATCAATCGTCGGTCCTCCCGGCACCTCGCTCCATTTCTTCCTCCATTCTGCCGGGTCCTGGCCGGTCTTTTCGATCACCTCATCGATAAACTGCTCCGAGTTCATCATGCCTTCGGCATCCCCGAAGCTGCGCCTTGACCCGGACAGGGGCAAATTGCACCACACCGGGTAGGCTTCCGTGTAGACACTGCCGTAACGGTAGACGCCAGTTGCCGCGTTAGCCGGAAAGGCGGCATAATAGTCGCCGTGTCCCACCCCTCCAATGTTTACGGTAACTGTGGACTCAATAAAAGTAGGCGTACCGTCTTTTTTCATCCCGCAATTCATGTCAAAGTAGACCGGCCCGATGGAGTGGTGGTTCCAGACATTCATTTCATCCACATCCTGTAATACCCGTACCGGCCGGCCGGCCTTTCTTGCGAGCGCTGCGGCGTAAATCATCACGAGCATGAATTCGCCATAATGCGTGCCCTTGCCGCCAAATGCGCCTGCAGTATATTTTTGGATAATCGTCGCCTTGTTGTTTGGGATGCCCAAGAGCTTTGTAACATATTCCAGCGCTTCGTGGGTGCATTGTGTGGACGACCAGATGGTTACTTCGTCTCCGTCCCATCGGGCAATCGATCCGTTTGTTTCAAGGGAAGCATGCGCTTCTACCCCTGTACGATAGCTGGCCGATACAATAAAATCGGCGTCTTTCTTGCCTTGCTCCACATCTGATCGGGTGGCCGAAGCGCCGCACTTCCATGTCTTCCAGTCCGTTACACTGCTTCTGGAAACGCGCTCATGCACGCTCTGTGTACTGTACATGGGTGCTACATTATCCGGCAGATCGGGGCGTATCTGTCGGTATTCGGGATGCAATATTGGCGCCCCGGGCTTCAAGGCTTCCTTAGGGTCAAAGACCGCTGGCAGGACTTCATAGTCCACCTTAATGAGCTGAATCGCTTCCTCGGCGACTTCCCTCGTCTCAGCAGCCAGTAAAGCGACTTCCTGTCCGGCGAAGAAAACTTCTCCCGCCATGGATGCCAGTCCGTACCGTAAATCGGTGAAAAGTTCATGGGGGAATACGGTTTTGTCCTTATCGGCAATCGTGCACACCACGCCAGGCATTCTTTCGGCTTCGCCGGTGTCTATGCTCTTTATCCTCGCATGAGCATAGGGACTTTTGAGTATGATCCCTTCCAGCATGCCCGGAACCTGGATATCGGCCACAAATTCAGCCGTTCCGGTGCACACGGGGATGAGGTCTTTCTTGATGACTCTCTGGCCGACCGCTTTAAGAACGATGTCCTTGTAAATCATGATCCTATCCCCCTTTTCGGCCTTTTAATTTTTGAGCGGCTGCCAGCACCGATTTGGTGATGAAGTGATAGTTACCACAGCGGCAAATATTGCCGGCAAGCCCTCGTTTGACATCTTCTGCTGTCGGTTCGGGATTCTTGTCAAGTAGAGCCTTGGTTGCCATAATCATCCCGGGAGCGCAAAAACCGCACTGGGAACCATGATTTTCTACAAATGCCTGTTGAATCGGGTGGAGGTTTCTCGGTGTGCCCAGTCCCTCGATGGTTGTAATTTTGCTGCCGTCACACTGGGCGGTCAACGTCATACAGGATAGGATAAGCCTTCCATCCATGATGACGGAGCAGGTGCCGCAGGCACCTCTATTACAGCCGAGCTTTAATCCTTTTAAACCCAGCTTATATCTGAGCGTCCAGGCCAGCATGTGCCAGGGATAAACGTCATAGGCATTGACATCCCAGGGTTCGATGTCATCGCCGAAGGTAAGCTTATATTTCTTGCCGTTGACAGTCAGGTTGATTACATCTACTGTTACCCTTTCAGCCATTCTCACTCCTTTTATCCTTATCGCTATGTAGATTTTTGATTTCTTATCAGCTTGCGAGGACGAAGATCCTGTTCTTGGTCAACGCTCACTTAACAGATAAGATCGCTTCAACGATTTTTACATATCCCGTGCAGCGGCACACATTACCGCTCAATCCTACCCGGACCTCCTCTTCCGAGGGGTTCGGGTTTTCATCGAGCATGGCTTTGGCAGCCATGATCATTCCTGCGGTGCAGTAACCACATTGGACAGCAAAGTGTTCGACGAATGCCTTCTGCAGAGGATGGAGTCCTCCGTCCTTTCCTTTCAGCCCCTCGATGGTGATGATCTCTCTGCCTCTCGCCTTCATGGCGAGATAGAGACAGCTCTTCACCGCCTTGCCGTCAATCAGAACCGTACAGGAGCCGCAGAATCCGTTTCCACAAGCCTCTTTGGTACCGACAAGGCCCAACTCCTCTCGCAGGACCCGCGACAAAGTCCACCAGGGTTCTATCGTTACCTCTTCAAGAACACCGTTTACGTTTAATGTGATGGTTTGTTTCATCTTATTACCCCATGGCTTATCGAGTTATTCCATCCCTTACCGCATATCTCGTAAAAACCTTGACCATCTCTTTCCTGTAATCGGCAGAAGCCCTCACATCGCTGATCGGACTCGACTCCTCCGAGGCTGCCCGGGCTGCCTTCTCAATCAAGAGATCATCGATCTCTTTTCCCCTCAAAATCTCTTCCGCCTTCTTCGCCCTGATCGGGGTGGGGGCTACGGCGCCTAAGACCAATTTAATCTCTTTACATCGTTTTCCGTCCATCGTAACGATGGACGCCACGCCGACAATGGCCGGATTAACGGTCCCCCTGGTCGTGTGCTTCAGGTATAGGCCCCTGGTTTTCGGGGGCAGGGCCGGGACTTCGATTTCAGCCATGAGCTCTCCTGTTTGCAGCACGGTCTGGCCAGGGCCTGTAAAGAATCTTTCAAGAGCGACCATTCTTTCACCATGAGGCCCTGTCAATTTTACCCTGGCTCCCAGGCCGATAAGAGATGGCGCTGTCTCAGCCGATGGCGAGGCGTGACAAAGATTTCCTCCGATGGTCCCCACGTTTCGTATGGCCATGGACCCGATCAGACTGGCTGCCTCGGAGATCACAGGATGATGCTCTCGGATCTCAGCCGACCTTTCAAGGCTCCTGATGGTGGTCAAAGCTCCGATAGATAGCCGACCGTCCCCATTATACTTAATGTAGTCGAGGCCGGGGATATAGCTGATATCCAGAATATACTCCGGTTTGACCATCTTCATTCGAATCTGGTTGAGGAGGTCCGTACCGCCGGCGATCACCTTGGCTGTGCCCTGATATTGAATAAGGAGTCGAACTGCCTCCTCGACCGTTCGAGGCTCCAGGTAGTTGAATCTCATTTCGCTCCCCCAAGAAAATTGGCGATGGATGATTGTTGATTGTCTATTGGGACGACCCCTTAAGGGGTGAAAAAGCTTTCAATCATCAATCAACAATCGTCCCTCCCTTGGCGAGGCTCGCCTTCGGCGGCAATCATCAATCGGTGCGTTTCTCCCGCAGGGCTTTGAGCACCTTCTCAGGAGTAATCGGGAGATCCTTGATCCTGATTCCTACTGCATCGTAAACTGCGGCGGCAATGGCCGGTTCAACTGCCACATTGGTCGATTCGGCAAATCCCTTGGCTCCATAAGGGCCATCCTTATGAGGAGCTGATTCGACAAAAAATGACTGAATCTTTTCATTGGGCGGCATCTGGATGGCTATAGGAATCTGGTAGTCCGTAAAATTGGGATTGAGAATATTTCCCCCCTCCATTCGCACCTCTTCGGATAAAGCGCTGCCAATGCCCATCATCAGGCCGCCTTCCGACTGTTGTTCGCATATCTTGGGATTGATGGCCTTGCCGAGATCGATACCGCTCAGACAACGAACCGCTTTGACCTCCCCTGTCTCGATATTGACTGCTACTTCGACGGCCTTGGCGTAATAGGCAAAAAAGGTATTGATCCGCAGACCCTTTCTGGCCAATTCAGGGTCCATCTGTCCTGTTGCAGGATCATCCGGAGCACTTTGTGCTTTAAAGGAGGCCTTGCCAACGATCTCACCGCCTTCAATTGCTGTCCCGTAGAGGGCGGAGGGCCTGCCCCCGTGCGGTATGAAAAGGTCCTTCACCTGAAGCCTCTTTTCCGGATTAATTCTGTAATAGACCAACATGGCTTTGGTCTCGAGCTCTTCAGGCGAAACCTTGAGCACCCGGCCGGCCCTTCGGAAGAGGTCTGCCTTGGCATCATCGCAGGCCCGGCAAACCGCGTTGCCGAGATTGTAAGTGACGCGGCTCGAGCTTGATCCATCTCCAAAGAAAGGAGTCACATCCGTGTCGGAGAAGACCACCTTTACATCCTCCACCGTGATGCCAAACTTCTCCGCAACAATCTGGGCCATGGCCACATTAACGCCCATCCCGACATCGTCTGCACTATGATAGAGGGTGACCTTTTCGTCCTCACAAATCCTGATCCTTGCCTCACACAGCATGGGGGCCGTGCTGTATTTATTTCCGAGAGCGATGCCCTTACCCATGCGCCAGGGACCTTCGGACGGGCTTTTCTCTTGAAGTCTAATCGCGCCCGCGACCTTGTCCATGCATTCCCCGACCGCATTGCTGTGGGTGATCTCTCCGGTCAGTTGAGGCTCGCCCTCCTTGAGGAGGTTTCGTCGCCGCAGCTCGGCAGGATCGAGGCCCAGTTTCTCAGCGGCTATGTTCAGGCTGGATTCCTGGGCGAAGCTCACTTCGTTCATACCGAATCCGCGCACGCCGGAGCGGGGGGGGGTGTGGGTATAACACCCATAGGCGTCCCATTTGAAATGGGGGATCCGGTACATGGAGACAGCCGCCATACTGCATCTTCTTGTGATGATCGAAACCATTCTCGAATAGGCGCCTCCGTTAATATAGGCTTTGATCTCGCTTGCGGTCAGGGTGCCGTCCCTCTTGAACCCGTCCTTCGTGTAAATCACCATATCTTCCCTGACGCCGCCATAGGAAAAGACTTCTTCCCGGGTAAAAACACTCTTGACCGGACGCCCTGTCTTCAAGGCGAGAAGGGTAGGGAGATATTCGAAGGGCACGCCTCTTGCGCAAAAGGCGCCGCCCAGATGTCTCTGTTTAACCCGGATCTTGGAGGCCGCAATGCCGAAAAGCTCGGATATCAGCCCTCGGAGTCCCCATATTCCCTGCCTGCCGCTCAAGAGAGTCAAGCCCCCGTCCGCATCCGGACGGACCACGATTGAATGGGGTTCAAGGGTGGCAGCATGAATGGCGGGTGCGGTATACCGATTTTCGAGCACCAGATCCGCCTGCTCAAAACCCTTCTCCACGTCGCCCTTTCGGACTTTCCCGTGGGTAAAGACATTGGGCCGGTCCGGCGCCCGCAGGGCCGGAGGAAGGGAGTTCACATATTTCTGGAATTCGGGATGAACCACCACCTTAGGACTTGTGGCCGAGGCTTCCTCCACATCGAAGATGGCCGGAAGCGGTTCATACTCCACACGTATCCTATCCGCAGCCTCCTCAGCCGCTTCCAGAGTGGTCGCGGCGACGGCGGCCACGGGCTCTCCAACGTATCGGACCACACCTCTCGCCAGAAAGGTTAAATCTTTAATGGGTGTAGGGCTGAATCTTTCCTGGGGAGTATCTTTGTCAGTGACCACACATCTCACTCCTGTCGACTTTTCAGCCCTGGAGGTATCGATGGTGAGAATCTTTGCATGGGGATAGGGGCTTCCCAGAATCTTCATGTGAAGCATTCCGGGGAGCATAATGTCTCCGCAGAAACCTCCCTTGCCCTGCACCTTCTCCCATGAATCGAACCTGAGAACACTCTTTCCTACGACGGTCAATTCAGACATGCTCCCACCTCAGTTCACATTGAACCGGATCGTGCTTTCCTCGGAGGAGATCAGAATCAACGGCGTCCAGCCGGATCATTACCGGTAAAGTATAACTCGAAAAAGAAAAAGTCAATCACTTTTTGGACATCTATCCATCCCTATCACGGAAAAGCGATTCTGCTATTTTTCTTGACATTTCTTTAAAACCCCATTATATGGTTTTGGATACCAGATTAGATTTCAATGGGTTCTCGAAAAGATATTCACCACATAAAAAGGGGGAAAAGTTGAGATGGCAGGAATCGTTGGGTATGGCACGTTTGTTCCACAATGTCGTATTACGGTTGAAGAAATCTTTGACATGTGGCCATATCCGTATCCGCCGGACAGCATCAAGGCTCTGCTCGGTCTGATTGAGAGGACCGTGAATCGACAGGATGAAGATCCTGTGACGATGGCAACGGATGCGGTCGGGGCAGCTATGGAAATGGCGGGGATTAAGAGGGAGGAGGTACAGGCACTGTACTTCGGCAGTTTTACCAATCCTTACGTGACGAAGAGTTCGGGGGTCATGGTCGCCGAAGTTGCGGGTCTCTCACCCGAGATCCGTTGCGCGGATGTTCAGTTTGGAGGGAAATCGGGAACCGCAGCTCTCGATATCGTACTGGCCCAGGTCAAGAGCGGAGATGTCGGTTATGGAATAGCGATCGGGTCCGATTCGGTGAGCAAGCACTGCCGTCCGAACGATGTCATGGAGTTTTCAAGCGGGGCAGGAGCAGTGGCATTGATTGTTGGAAACGGCCGGTCCATTTGCGACATCGAGAATTTTTCCACCTACAATACGGATACGGCCGATTTCTTCCGCGTGGACGGAGATCGATATCTGAAGAGAGGATTTGCGGAAGAGGAGGAATTTGCCGGTTACGAGAATCACGTCAAGAAGGCCGTGACACGTTACTTTGAGAAGACGAGGACCAAGGCAGCCGACTACCGGTATGCCGTTCTGTCTCAATTGCAGACCCGGCGGACCTATGCGCTGGGAGAAGCCCTCGGCTTCAACCGTCAATCGGTGGAGCCCGGCATGCTCGTCGATAAGATCGGATATGCGGGGTCCGCTTCTTCCCTTCTCGGTCTTTGCGCAGTTCTTGACAAAGCTGCGTCCGGGGACAGGATCCTCGTCGCTTCCTATGGATACGGTGCAGGCTGTGATGTGTTCAGTGTGAAGGTAAAAGCCGGAATCGGAGCAGCAAGAAAACGCCTGAAGAATCATCCGACCCTCCAGAAACTGATGGAGGATAAGATGATGATCGATTACAAGACCTATGTGAAAATGGAGCGGAAGATGATCATGGAATATGATTGACCCTTCGACTGCGCCGAGCATTCGACTGGACTTGCTTTAGAGCAACGTCAAAGGCGCGCTCAGGGTTGACTTTTCTCGGTTTGATGTCTTGGATTTGAAAAGCCCTTAATAAAGGGCAAAAGGAGAGAACCATGAGAGACGTTTATGTTTTAGGAGTTGGCCAGACGAAACGGGGGTGGTGGCCGGAGAGAGGTCTTGGAAGCCTTGCTGCTGAGGCGGCTTTTGCGGCGGCCGATGACGCCCAGATCGAGATGGATAGGGTGGAGCAGGGGTGGTTTGGACATTATAACCCGACTGCCTCCATGCAGATTACTTCGGGACAGGTGGTTGTGGAGGCGATTGGATTGTCCGCGAGGGCCGGGGTGAGAAATGTGGAGCACGGGTGTGCGACCGGAGGCGTGGCCCTCCACGATGCGCGGCTTGCTGTGGCCTCAGGCGCCTACGATGTCGTGATTTGCATTGCCGGGGCAAAGACCCACGATTCGCAGCTGGCCCGAAATACCAACGAGACGATCTCTTATGACACCTATTCGATCATGAGAGGGGTGATGATCGGTCACTCGGATTTTGAAGGCTACTGCAAGGAATTCGATATAGGCGATCGGGAGATCTATGCATGGTATGAAGTGGAGTACTGGAACGCGTTACGTAACCCTGTGAGTATCTGCTACCATGATGAGAAGGGTTTTCTCACTTTCGAACAGTACTGTAACCTTCCGACGAACTACTGGTGGTCTGCGCCCATACGCTTCGGTGCGGGCTCCACCTCTGTTGACGGAGCGAGCGCCCTGATCCTTGGCAGTAAAGAGTATGCCAAGAGAAACAATCGCCCGCTGGTAAAGATTGCGGGAATGGGTTTTTTCAATGAATCGAATTACTACCCCCACTCGTATCGCCATGTTCGCTTTGAGATGATGACTTGCCCATCCGTGAAGCGGTCTTTCGAGCACGCATTGAAAGAGGCCGGGATCAAGGGGTCCGATGTGGAGCTCTATCAGCCACACGCCAATACGCCTTACATCACGGCTGCCCACCTGGATGCCTTTCTCCCCTTGTTCGATTCGAGTATTCCTTATGGGTATGCCCTGAAATGGTACAGCAGTGGAGAGGCCAAGAAAGGGGGAAGACTGCCCCTTAACAGCTCTGGCAGCGCCAAGAGCGGTTATATCATGGCAGCCAACTTTCTGGATAACAATATCGAGAACGTCCACCAGCTTCGCGGTGACGTGCAGGATCCGGAGAGGCAGGTCAAGTTCAAGAAAGGAATCGCCATGGCCTCTGTCTCGCCTGAGCGGACAGCGGTGAGCATTTTGAGGAGGGAGCAATAATGTCAAGCCAGAACAATATACCTGAACCCGCCTTCAAACTGGGCGGGCGTCATTCCGTTGCGAGAACATGGAGAATTCAGCCTGAGAATTACCGCCTTGTGGGTTCGGAGTGCAACGCCTGCGGCAAACGGACTTTTCCGAGGACGCCGCTGGTCTGTCCCCACTGCGGTTCCCGGGATGTGAAGGATAAAGAGCTTGCGCCGACCGGAATCATCATGCATGGTCTTTTTGCGCGGCCGGGGGTCCAGGGTTTCGAGGATCAGCAGCCCGTCATGTTTGCAACGGTCAAGACAGATGATGGCGCATACCTCGAGGGAGAAATCATTAATGTATCCCAGGACCGGAGGCTGGCGGAGTTCAAGAAAAAAACAGGGTATGGATACTATGACCTTCTGAAAGGCAAGAGAGTGCGGGCCGTCATTCGCCGTTTGCGCAAAATGGATTGCGGGTACCTTGAGTACGGCTATAAGTTCATGCTTGAGGAAACCATCCTGTAAGGGGGAAAGGTTTCTCTCCGGTTGAATCGCGTTATCCGCCACGGCGGCCAGACAGGGCCGCCGGGCCGCGCGGATCCGACCCATATGGGCCAGGTGATCCGGACCATGACAACTTCCTGCGACCCGGCATGCCACAGAGACGTGCTCGGGAACAGACGGTCTCGGTGTCTCGACTCTGCAAAGAACCCGCCTGAAGACCGGGACACCCATCCATGCTGCGGTGGGGCACAAGCGCTCGAAGACATTCTCAAAAAAAAGCGCTTCGCCAAAGAAACATGCAACCCGTTCGCTGCGAACTGTCGAAATACTCAATCCCATTCGAAATCACCACGACCCACATCTTCGAGAAGGACGTAACCATAGGGGGCCCTGATGGGGCGATGAGTCTGCCGCCGACGATGCTCATGGCATAAGTGATCCTGGCTACCCCAGGAGAAATAAATGCCGAAGTAATTTCAAGAAAGGAGGTCGTAAGATGAGAAATTGGCGTATGTCGAGGTGTGCAGTTGTTTTGATGGCATTGGTCTTCTTGGGTGCTCTTTCCTCCTATGGGCAACAGCCGGATACTCTCAAATACCCGACGAAACCGGTGACCTTCATCGATCCCATCACTCCCGGGGGCCCAACGGACTTGGCAATCCGCCTGATTGCGAAGGAGGCTGAGAAGTTTCTTGGTCAGCCGGTTGTGGTGGCCAACAAGACCGGAGGGGCTGGAAGCATCGGCACTGCAGCGCTTGCGGCATCGAAACCCGACGGCTACACGATTGGATACTTGCCCCATAGCGCCATTTATCTGATACCTTTGATCGAAAAGGTTTCCTACAACACGGCGACGAGCTTCAAACAGATCATGCAATTCGGCAGTTTCAATTTCGGCGCAATTGTGAAGGCCGATTCACCCTTCAAGAGCTTCAAGGATCTGATTGAGTACGCCCGGCAGAACCCAAAGGCGGCCACATGCGGGACAACCGGCCCCAGCAGCGTCCAGTACCTGATCACGGAGTTCATTGCAAAGCAGGAGAAAGTCTCCTTCACCCATATCTCTTTCAAAGGGAATCCCGAGATGCAGACCGGACTTCTCGGCGGACACATCCTCTTCGGCGTCGGCGATTTCAACTATTCTCTCGTAGAGGCCGGCCGGATACGGCCCCTCCTGCTGCTCAAAGACGAGCCCTCGGCTGAGTATCCGAAGGTGCCGATCCTGAAAGACCTCGGTTACGAGATCGCCTGTCCGATGCTGCTTAATATCGCAGCCCCCAAAGGTACTCCCGATGCCATGATTGGGAAGCTGGAGGATGCCTTCGCCAAAGCGATGAAGGAACCCGCTTTTATCAAGGGAATGAAAGAGGACCTCCGCATCCCCATCGTCCACCGGAACAGCAAGGAACTGGAGGCCTATGTGGCCCACAATGTTGAGGTCTATGCAAAGCTCGTCAGGGCGATGGGTTTGATTAAATAGAGATTTCTGAAAGAATCCAGAAATCTCTGATTACACCCCTGCCTGCCGGCAGGCAGGCATCGAAGGGGAAGGGGAAGGGGAAGTATTGGAGAAAGGATTTTGCCTAACAAGATTTCGAGAAATTCAACGTTAGTAGTATAGATTAGAGAGCGAAGAGTAGTTTTCGGGAGCTCTCAAATCGGCATGCCTACGTAAGTCCATTTCGATCAACGTGAGAAGGGTAAATCAGTGAAGCCTGCCAGCGCCATCAGTCCTGGATTCTGGTTTCTGATCGGTGGTCTACTTGCCGGTTGGTCAACCCAGTACCCACTGGGCGGGGTAGCGAACCCCGGGCCCGGGCTCTATCCCCTCGTGCTCGGCCTCCTTCTGATGTTTCTCTCGCTGGTGCTCTTTGCCCAGGAGCTGAAGACCGGGTGGAGTGAGGGAGGGGGCGCCGGTCTTGCGGTCAGCGGCAAGCTTGCGAAAGTCGGTTATGTGATCGGCGTCCTGATCGCAGCCATCTTTCTCTTCGAGTGGGCCGGGTACCTGGTCACGATTTTTTTCTTCATGTTCTTGTTGGCCCTCATAGGAGGCGTTGAGCGTTGGAAAAAAGGGCTGATTCTCTCTATCCTCACGGTGGCGGGCGTCTACGTGGTCTTCGTCGTTTTACTCAAACAGGAGTTGCCCCGTGGTTTCCTGGGATGGTAAGTGAAGCTCCCCGCAGCAAGCTGGGGGGCATCGATGACAAAACAGAGCGTAACTTCGCCGGAGCGGGATACCCGCCTTCGCCAAGGCTTCGGTGCGGTCACCTCGCACTTTGCCCCCACAGCAACCTGTGGGGCATCCGCGCGGAGGCGAGTGATGGACGTCTTCCACAACCTATTCTCCGGTTTTGGCATCGTTTGGAGCGCTAACAACCTCTTCTTCTGCTTTCTCGGGGTACTGATCGGCACGTTGATCGGAGTTCTGCCTGGCATAGGGCCCACGGCAACGCTCTCCCTGCTTCTGCCCGTCACCTTCAAGATGGATCCCATCACCTCGATCATCATGCTTGCAGGCATCTATTACGGCGCCATGTACGGTGGCTCGACCACGTCGATCCTGGTTAACATTCCGGGTGAAGCCGCCTCCGTCGTCACCTGCCTCGACGGGTACCAGATGGCAAAGAAGGGGCGGGCAGGACCAGCTCTCGGGATCTCGGCCTTCGGCTCCTTTATCGGCGGGACGGGAAGCATTATCGGACTCATGCTCGTTGCTCCCGTGCTGGCAGAGCTGGCGCTCCAATTCGGGCCCGCCGAATACTTTTCCCTTATGATCTTCGCCTTCACTATGGTCAGCTACCTCTGCATGGGGTCGATCGTCAAAGGATTGATCATGGCCGTCGCCGGTCTTGGCGTCGCTTCCATCGGCATGGACGCGATCAGCGGGATGAGCCGCTTCACGATGGGAAGTCTCACGCTGCTCGACGGCGTCGGGATCGTCCCCGTAGCGATGGGGATGTTCGGCATCACCGAGGTGCTGACGAACATCGAGGAGAGCCTTTCGCAGGAGATCTTCTCCACCAAGATCGAAGGGTTGTTGCCCACAGCCAAGGACTGGCTTGCGTCGAAATGGCCGATCGTGCGCGGCGTCTTTCTCGGATTCTTCGTCGGGATTCTTCCCGGTGCAGGGACCGTCATCCCGACCTTCATCAGCTATGCCGTGGAAAAGAAGCTCTCCCGTCACCCCGAGAAATTCGGGACCGGAGTGATCGAGGCTGTGGCCGGTCCGGAGACCGCAAACAATGCCGCGGCCGGGGGGTCCATGGTCACACTGCTGTCCTTAGGCATACCGCCCAATGTCGGGATGGCTGTCCTCCTGGGTGCTTTCATCCTTCACGGAATACAGCCGGGTCCCCTCCTGATTACGAAGCACCCCGACCTTTTCTGGGGTGTCATTGCGAGCATGTACATCGGGAATGCGATGCTCCTCATCTTGAATATCCCTCTGATCGGCCTCTGGGTAAGGATTCTGAGGATTCCCTACGGAGTTTTCTTCCCCCTGATCCTCCTTTTCTGTTTTCTCGGTGTTTACAGTTTGAACAACAACGCTTACGAGGTCCTCGTCATGGTTATCTTCGGGGTCTTCGGCTTCCTTGTGCGGAAGTTCGGCTTCGAAGGAGCACCCTTCATGATGGCTCTCGTTCTGGGTCCCGTTTTCGAATTCAGCTTCCGCCAGTCGCTGCAATACGGAGATCCTCTCATCTTCGTCAAGCGCCCCCTCTCGCTGGTCCTTTTGGTAGTCAGTTTCGTCCTCGTCCTGATCTCGGTATTTCCTCAGATAACGCGGCGGAGAAAGAGAAGACAGATCGGAGGCGATACGAGTGAAAAGGCTTGAGCAGGTTGGCTTCACGCAGTCATCTGCCTTTGGTTGCCATCCCTCCATAACGCTTCCTTAACAAGGTGATCACTGGAGAGGAAATCAGTAAGAGGACGGTAAACAGGATGAAACCCAGAGCAATGGGACGCGATATGAAGATAGAGAAGTCCCCTTTGGTGATCAGAAGGGATTGCCGGAATTTTTCTTCGATCATCGGCCCCAGAATGAACCCCAAGACCAGAGGACCTGCCTCATACTTGAGCTTTCGCATCAGATAGCCGACTCCTCCGAAGATCATCAGAATGATGATGTCGACATAATTCTGGTTGACGCTGTAAGATCCAAGAATGCAGAACAGAATGATTAAGGGAAAAAGGACCACATAGGGGATTTTTAAAATCATCACCCAAATTCGAATGAGAGGGAGATTTAAGATTAAGAGCATCACGTTGCCCAGATACATACTGGCAATCACTCCCCAGAAGACATCCGGGTTCTGTTTCACCAGGAGAGGCCCCGCTTGCACACCATGAATCATCAGAGCGCCCAACATCATCGCCATAATCACATTGGTGGGCAGTCCCAGGGTCAGCAACGGGACAAAACAACCACTTGACGCCGCGTTATTTGTGGCTTCCGGACCGGCCACGCCTTCAATCACCCCTGTTCCAAACCTCTCCGGATACTTGGAGAGTTTCTTTTCCATGGCATAGGACATAAAGGTGGGAATAATGGTTGACATTCCGGGAATGATACCCAGGAAAAATCCCATGACCGTTCCCCGTGTAATGGGTGCGGCGGAATCCTTCCAGTCTTTCCTATTCGGAAGGAGACCTTTAATCCTCCCTTTAAAGATCTCCTGTTTCAGAACCTGCTCCATATTAACGAGGACTTCGGAGATTCCGAAAAGACCCATGACCACGGAGATGATCTCCACGCCACCCATGAGCGTAACCGAGCCAAAGGTAAGCCTCTGGGTTCCGTAGATGGGGTCCAGTCCCACCGTCCCCAGGATTAAGCCAACATTGGCCATCATGAAACCTTTGACCAGGGATTCTCCAGCGAAAAAGACCACCATGACCAATCCCAGGAACATCAGCCCGACCAATTCCGGAGGACCAAATTTCAGACCGATCAAGACGAGGAGAGGGGCGATGAGCATGATCATCAGGGTGCCGAATGTTCCGGCGATAAAGGATCCAAAGGCGGCGATGCCCAAGGCCCGACCTGCGCGACCCTGCTTGGCCATCTGATGTCCGTCGAAGCAGGTGACGACCGAAGCCGCTTCTCCAGGGATATTGACCAGGATCGATGTCGTCGATCCTCCGTACATGGCTCCGTAGTAAATTCCCGCTAACATGATGAGGGCAGCGGTCGGCGGTATCTTGAAGGTGATCGGAAGGAGCAAAGCAATCGAGGCAGCGGGTCCCAAGCCAGGGAGGACTCCAATCAAGGTTCCCAAAAAAGATCCCAAGAAACAGAAGAACAAATTCTGAGGAGATATGGCGACAGAAAACCCGTAGAGGATATTGTGTGTCACATCCATCATTCTCCTCCCTATAGCCTAAGAAGTCCCAAAGGGAGTCGGACCTTCAAAAAACCCCTGAAAATCACATAACTGATCACCGAGACGATCACTGCTCCGATGATGGCAAAGCCCTTTCTCTTTGTTCCCTTCCCCCAAAAGAGGTAGGTCATCAGAATCCAGGTGCAGATCAGGTATCCTACCCGATTCAGGACGAGGGCATAGCCAAGCAAGGCGGCGAGGGTATAAGGGATTTGTTTCCATCGTAAACCGGCCCATAGGGTGCGAGCGGAATCGCTGATCCCATTCCACTTGAACGCGGTCTTGAATACAAAGATCAGGCTGAGAAGAAGAAGAAGGGATCCCAATCCAAGAGGGAAGAAACCCGGACCGGGTCTTCCCGGGGTCCCAAAGGTGAGCTTGCTTGAATCAAAGCAGACCAGGGCCGCAAAAGCCATGATGATTAATCCGCTGAGGAGTTGAAGCTTCTTCATGCTCGTCCGGCCCGAAAGAACATTAAAACAGGATAGGACAGGCTTTTATGCCTGCCCTACGCTAAAAGACCCGCATTCTAAAATTTTGGAACCTGACTGCCTCTCCCTCTTTGTTTGCCATTAAAGCACAGTCTCTTGCGGCGGAGAGCTTCATTGGACCTTAATATTTGCTTTTTTGACGATCTCAGACAATCTCTTAAGATCCTCATCTATCTTCCGGCCAAACTCTTCTTTTGCCACAAAATCGGCCTGGGAACCGGTTTCTTCAAGCTTCTTGGCCACGCTTGGAGTATTGACCGTCTTTTCAAGGGCGGCGGCGATCTTATCCACCGCAGATTTCTCAATCCCCTTAGGTCCGAAACAACCGACCCAGCTGATCAGGGTAGCCCCCGGATATCCTGCCTCTTCCATGGTCGGAACCTTGGGGAACTGCTTGATCCTGGACGAGGTGCCTAAAACCCTCAAATCTCCGGATTGAACGAGAGGGAGTGACGGATTTAAGGTGCTCGCAGCGATATCGATATGCCCCCCTAAGACAGCCGCATGGGTTTCCGCCCCTCCCTTGAAGGGGATGTGCTGAACATCGATCCCTGCCTCTACTTTCAGCATTTCCAGGGTAAAATGCGGACTGGATCCCACGCCCACCGTGCCACAGGTCAATTTCCCTGGATTCTTTTTGGCGTAGGCGATCAGTTCTGCAAGAGTTTTCCAGGGTGCATCTTTCTTTACTGCAAACAACTGTGGGGTGCTTACGAATTGAGCGATAGGGACGATATCGGAATGCTTGTAAGGAATCTTTCCGAGAATGAGCGGAGCGATGACGATGGTGGATGCGGAGGTTCCCATCAGGGTATAACCATCCGGCTTGGCCTGAGTCACATAATGGGCCCCAATCGTGCCTGACGCCCCGGCTTTATTTACAAGGACTACGGGGACCCCCAGATTCTTGACCAGTTCTTCATTGATGGTCCGGAATGCCTGGTCAGCCATCCCCCCTGCCGAGAATGTAATCACGAGTTCAATTTCCCTGTTCGGATAACCTTTCTGAGCAAAACTATCCGAGTTCTCGATCATGATTAACGCCAAAACCATCCCAACGACCAGAAAACCCTTAAAAATCTCACTCTTTCTCATGGCTTACCTCCTCAATGAATTTGTTGGAAGAATGGAGCACCACGGTCGAACCCTTTGGCCTTTTGCTTGGATGGCGAAACCCCTATCCCCAGCAATTCGAATCGGACGGCTCAATAATGTGATCCCGTGGCATATGGTCGATGATCTCAGCACCGTCTTTGGTAATCACGAGCATGTTTTCCAGTCTCACCCCACCCGCCCGAAACTCACCTTCTCTGGATTCGACGGCGAGCACCATGCCCGGCTCAAAAACCTGAGGATGCTCCAGCGACCATAGGCGGTTAATAATCGGGGGGCCGTACATGAATAGCCCGATCCCGTGACCAATTTCAGCCGCCAGGACATCGGCTTCGTCCTTGTAGCCCCATTTGGTTGCCGGCGGGAAGTGTTTGGCGGCATCGGCGGTTGTCGCACCAGGTTTGATCGCGTCGATGATCGCATTCAGGCGGTCCAGCAGAACCTTGTACGTGTCCTTTTCCTTCTGGTTGGCCTTTCGGCCTGCGATCAGGGTGCGATAGGAACAGCTCAAGTACCCTAAATATTTAATGTTACAGAAAGACGAATAGATGAGGTCCCCGGTCTGGATCATTCGGCCTGCTTTGGGAAAACCACGGTCAAAGCTCAAAGGGCCCGTGTAGAAGCCGAGGGGCGGAACCTCCTCCGCGCCCGCTTCATAGGCCGCATCGACGGCGATGCGGGTGAGGTCCGTATCCCTCATGCCTGGTCTTAAGGATTTCCAAACCTTGAACCAGGCCGCCTCACAAATTGCGGCCACTATCTTAAAGCAGTTTATTTCATCTTCGGTCTTGGTGGCGGTGGCTTCCACCATCAGGGGCCACCCATCCATCAGCTGGATACCTTTTGACGTCAACGCTGCCGAGCTTGCACCGTCAAAACCGATGATGGCAAGTTTCTCTCCGGCCAATCCTCGTCCTCGAAGTTCCTGGTGAATATCCGCAGCAAAACGGTCGGCTTCCTTATGAGTGGCCTCCGGACCAGGACCGCCACGGAACCAGGCACGGGCGATCCTCCAGTTCTTTATCCAAGGGGCCTGGTCGGGCAATTGGTAGAGCCAGCCCGCATGAACAAATGCGACGGGATCGCCTTCGGCAAAAAAGAGGACGTAGTAAAGCTGTGGCTGAAACTCTGCACCCTTAAGACCGGTCAAATACCGGACATTGTGCGACTGAGTGGCTAACAGCGCCGCGACACCGTGTTTTCGCATCGTCTTGCGAATCTTCTCCGCTCTTTCTGTTCTCATGCGGCTCACATTAATCCGTTCCTGCCAATCTGTCGCATCCGTGCCGAAGGTTAACTTAGACGACATTCTTACCATAAGACACTCCCCCTTTCACGAAAGTTTTATCGATCGTCCAGACTTACTCTCATTTTGGCGTTTTGGCGGATCACATCCTCACCTGTGGCTTCTGGCTGCGACGCCCCGTCCGCATGAGGAGGAATGGTGACCGGAATCTTCTTTCAGTGGTGGTTATATAAAAATGAAGCTTGTGTGTCAAGAAGAATTTGAAGGTTCTGTCAAAACGTAATTATTTGATCTTATTGAAATATAGGGAGCTGCAGCAACGGCGTCCCATCAGGGGCGGTGGAAGGAGGGAAGAGGGCGGTCTTCCGTTCTTTCTTGAGAAGAGATGTACCCTTTTAAACTTTATGTCACGGCGGAGCGAGCCCCCTGGGAGAGAGAAAAATATTTTTCTTGACAATGGTTTTATTATATCCTATGGTCATACCACCTGAATTAATCCGAGTAGAATTGCTCTGAGCCATGGAACCCAGTGAATTCCTTTTGGTCAAGCCGAATCGTGTCTCCCACCAGGTCGCAGAACAGATCCGAAACCTGATCTTAGAGGGAAAGCTAAAGCCCGGTGATAAGCTTCCCAGTGAGCGTGAGCTGTCGAAGGTGATCGGTGTTGGAAGGTTGTCGCTTCGAGAAGGCTTAAGAATTTTGGAATCTTCGGGAATCTTGAAGACCCGATACGGAGTTCAATCGGGCACCTACGTGGCAAAAGTCGGTTTGGAGCATCTCACCGAAAGATTCTCCGATATGTTGAAGTTGAGTGATTTCAGCATCGATCAACTGACTGAGGCGAGACTGGAGATTGCCTTAATCAATTTAAGATATTTTATGAAGAGGGGGAGCAAAGAGGAAATCCAAGAGCTGGAAACATGTCTTCAGGAGATTGAGCGGTTATTGGGATCTGGCCTTCAGACCAGAGAACAGAACCTCCTCTTTCATCAATTAATTGCCAGGGGGTCCAAAAACCCCGTCTTCATATCGCTGCATAATGCCTTGCTGGATATCCTGAGGCAGTTTCTTTCACAATTCAGCAGCCCTCCTGAGCATTCAAAGAAGATCCTGGAGGGAAAGAAGACTATTTTAAAGTGTATCAAGGAGAAAGATGTTGAAAAAGCCTTGGCTGCAATGGAAAAACTGATTCGGTATACGGGAAATCGGATCAAATCATTGATCGGAAAAAAGGAAAAGACCCAATGAAATGGAGTGTCAATGAAAACAAAATTCGACGACTCAGCGGAAGGAGAGACGGATGGACGTAAAGAAGAAAATCAATTGTGATGTATTGGTTGTAGGAGGGGGCAATGCAGGATTAGTGGCTGCGATGGAGGCGAAGAATCGAGGAGCTCATGTGTTATTGATCGACAAAGCCCCTAAGAAAGCAAGGGGAGGAAACAGCCGGCTGTCTGGAGGTCTTTTCAGGATCGCTGCAGAGGGGAACAAAGACTATCTTCCTCTGATGGAAGGGGTACAACTCCCCAAGGGACAGATCGATATTGAACCCTATTCCAAAGATGACTTCTATAACAAAGTGCTTCGATTATCCCAGGGGCGCTCCGATCAGAGACTGACAGAGATCTTTGTCAATCAGTCTTTGGACACGGTTCGATGGATGAAAGAACAGGGGGTGAAATGGGACCTGAACCCCGCCCACATGTCGAGGATCGGTGATCGTTTGTTCTGGCCTGCGGGTCAAACCGTTCTCGTTGCCAATGGGGCCGGGGAAGGGCTGGTGGAGATGGAATACGGTATTATCGAGCAAAAGAAGATTGAGATCCTCTATGAGACTGCGGCCCGCTCCTTTGTTCTGAATTCCGATGGAAAGGTTTGCGGTGTGATCGCGAAGGGGTTGGACGGATTTCTTGAGATCGAGGCCAAGAACACGATTCTCTCCTGCGGTGGATTTCAGGCCAACCCGGCCTGGAGGCGGCGTTATTTAGGCGAGAATTGGGATCTGGTGAAACTCAGAGGAACACGATACGACACGGGAGACGGGATCCAGATGGCTCTTCAGGTGGGAGCCCAACTCGTGGGTCACTGGGGAGGATGTCATGCATCGATCGTCAGCGAAGATTCTCCGATGATTGAAGCGGCCTCTGCGGGTTCGGAGAGGTATTCTTATCAGTACTGTATCATGGTGAATCGGGATGGGAAAAGGTTTCTGGATGAAGGAGAGGATTTCATGGTCTATACCTATGCCAAATTTGGCAAAGAGATCTCGAAACAGCCCGGAGGGGTGGCCTTTCAGATCTTCGATGCCAAAGTCATCCCGATCCTCAGGCCGGAATATCAGAACGCCCTGAAAGTGGAGAGTCCCTCCCTCAGGGAACTAGCAGAGGAGCTGGATATTGACGAGGAGCAGTTCCTGCAGACGGTGAAGACCTTTAATGAAGCGATTGTGAACGATGACCAGCCCTTTTTGACCTACAAGCTTGATGGCCGGAGGACGAGAGGGTTAAGCCCGGATAAGACAAACTGGGCACAGAAGATCGACACGCCTCCCTTTCAGGCCTATGCCGTGGTCTGCGGGTTGACGATGACCTACGGGGGGATCAGGACAAATGAGAGGGCCCAGACCATTGATACCTCGGAGCAACAGATCAAGGGCCTTTATGCGGTGGGAGAGGTGACCGGAGGCTTTTTCTATCATAACTATCCGAGCGGGACAGGCCTGGTGAGAGGCGCGGTGATGGGCCGGATCGCAGGAGCAGAGGCTGTGAAGAACTTAGGGAAGTGAAGCAAACTCCGGCAGAAGACCCAGCCGTTCCGACTTGAAACGGAGCGATCGATTATTTCCAACGGGTAAAGGAGATCAGATCATGCGTGTTGCAGTCTGTTGCAAAGGGGTTCCGGTGGATCCGGCACTGGAATCTGTCCAGATTACCGACGGGGATGTCCGGTATAAGGATACCGAATATTATATCAATGAAGTGGATGCCTATTCCCTCGAGGCAGCGGTTGCTCTAAAGGCTGCCTATAAGGCTGAGACGGTTGCTTTAACCGTTGGTCCGCTCAGGGCACAGGAGGTCCTCTATATCGCTGTTGCCAAAGGCATTGACCAGGTGATTCGGATCGACGGAGAGACCAGTCGGCCAGAGCTGATTGCTGGCAGTTTAATCCCGTCGTTAAAAGAGGTTGGGCCTCAGCTGATTCTGGTAGGAGTTCAGTCGGAAGATTGGATGGGAGGGGAGGTTGGAATCTACTTGGCCCAGGCCCTCAACATGGGAATGGCTTTTGCTGTGGTTGAAATCTGCGAGGTGACGCCGACTCATGTGCGAATTAAGAAAGAGATCGGAGGAGGCCGTAAGGCCGAGTTGCGGTTGAAGTTACCTGCAGTTCTTTGCGTTCAGACGGGAATCCAGCCCCTTCGATACTTATCCGCGATGAAAAGACAGAAAGCAAGGAATGCACCGATCAAATCAGGGGGCAAGGTGGACCCGGAAAACATAAAGCAGGTGATTCCGGCAATGCTGGGTTATGACTATAAAGAAGTCTCGCTGCCTTCGAAAGAAGGCCATGCCGAGATGATCGAGGGCGAAAGGCCGGAAAAAGCGAAGAAGATCCTTGAGATCATCGGAAACGCCGTATAACCGGAAAGGTGAACCATGAAGACTTTCGTTTATATCGAACCTTCTGAGGAAGGGATTGATTCCCTGACGAGGCAGATCGTTTCAGGAATTCGGAAGATTCCGCTTGAGCTTCGGGGTCCCCTGAAAGGAATCAGTATCGGGAAGCATCTGGAGGGTAAAGATTCCGAGATCAGAGGAATTTTCGATGAATTAATAAGAATCGATGTTCCTTTAGACAAGGTATACAACCTCGAGGTCCTGTCCAAGGTTTTAACGGAGGTTGTCCGAGGAGAGGGACCCGCTCTCCTCTTCCTCGGGTTTACCCATCAGGGGATGGAACTTGGCCCTGCAGTGGGCTGGCGTTTAGGAGTTCCCGTAGCCACGAACTGTGTGGAGTTTAATTGGACAGGGGAGAAGACGGCTGCGATCAAACGGCCCATCCAAGGAGGAAAGTTCTTTATCGGTGTGGATGTGAACGTGGAACGTGGAGCCGTCATCAGTATCCAGAAGGGTGCATGGAAGGAGGAGACAAGAGCGGAAGCGGGTGAAGTCCCCCTCACGATCAATTCGCTCTCTTGGAAGGAGGTCTGGGCCCCCGAGAACACAGAGGTCCTGGGAATCATTGAAGAGCGCTTGGAGGGAGAAGAGGATATCACCAAAGCCGAGGTTCTGGTTTCCGTAGGCCGCGGATTGGGGGATCCGGAAAATCTCCCTGTCATGAAAGAACTGGCGGAGAAGCTGGGAGGAATGATCTCGTGTTCCCGGCCCGTGGTCGATTTGGGCTGGTTACCGGGGAGCCGGCAGGTGGGGATCTCCGGAAAGAGCGTCGCTCCTGTGGTTTATCTTGCTTTGGGGATTTCCGGCCAGTCCAATCACCTTGCGGGGATGGATGCATCAAGGATCATCATCGCCGTCAATAAAGATCCTTCCGCTCCGATCTTTGGCGTGGCCCACTATGGCGTGGTCGATAATATATTGGAGTTCGTTCCTGAGCTTTTAGAACAGATCAAGAAGCAGGGAGCCTCTTCGCAATAATGCGCCATTCATGGGTTCGCTTAAATCGAACATGGAGATAGCATGAGAAGGCTGAATGTGGCCAGTTACATTTTCTTGATGGGAATTGCCGTCTGGGTCGGTTATTTGAGCTTCGAATTAGGGGTCGGGCATCTGGAACTCATGGGGTCCGGTTTTATGCCATTCCTCGCCTCGGTTGTTCTCTTCTTCCTTTCTCTCCTCGTCTTCGTGACGGAGGTAAGAAAGGGCAAAGAGGAGGGTGGGCATTCAATCCATTGGACTGATTTGGAAAAGCCCATTCTTCTGGTTGTCGGGCTCACGGGTTATGCGCTGATTCTGAAGACCTTCGGATATCTGATCACCACCTTTTTGTTGATGTTTTTTATGTTTTTTATGACAGGGCCGAAGCGGTGGCGCAAAGATATCGTGATTGCTGCCATCGTCGTGATCTTGAGTTATGTGATCTTCGACAATTTGCTCCAGATGCAGCTTCCGGCCGGCATCTTCCAGGTGGGGTGGTAAACGATGGACCTCTATCAAAGCATCCTGCTTGGGTTTCAGACCTGTCTTCAGCCGATCAATCTCCTCTATTGTTTCATTGGCGTTTTGATCGGCACCCTGGTTGGGGTCCTGCCGGGGATCGGTCCGGGCGGAGCCATGGCCATTCTTCTTCCCGCAACGTTCAATGCCCCTCCTCTTTCAACCATTATTATGCTCGCGGGAATCTATTACGGAGCCCAGTACGGAGGGTCCACGACCTCCATCCTGCTCAACATTCCCGGCGAAGCATCCACCATCGTGACCTGCCTGGACGGATACCAGATGGCCCGTCAGGGAAGGGCGGGACCTGCATTAGGAATCTCTGCTTTTTCTTCCTTTATCGCTGGAACGATAGGCACCCTCGGCATCATGCTTCTTGCCCATCCACTGGTTCGTATGGCCCTCAAATTCGGTCCTCCTGAATATTTCGGCCTGGTGGTGATGGGCCTGGTGATCCTGAGCTTCCTCAGCAGAAGGTCGCTCCTGAAGTCTATCATGATGGCCGTGCTCGGGCTCATCTTGAGTTATGTGGGCCTGGATACGATCGCTGGCCAGCCAAGGTTTACGTTCGATATCGATGAGCTCTTCAACGGATTACCCATTATTCCCATGGTCATGGGCCTTTTTGGCGTTGCCGAGATCATGGAAAATCTGGAGAAGGCCATTCAGGGGAGTGTTTTCAAAACCCATATCAAAGGCCTTTTCCCTACCTTGAAGGATTGGTCTGTTTCGATCTGGTCCATCCTTCGCGGGACTGTCATCGGTTTCTTCTTAGGCGTTCTGCCGGGAGGTGGAGCCCTTCTGGGATCCTTCGTCTCCTACGCGATTGAAAAGAAGGTTTCAAAGCATCCTGAAAAATTTGGGACAGGGATCATCGAAGGGGTGGCCGCTCCGGAATCGGCGAACAACTCAGGGTCTTGCGGAGCCTTTATCCCTCTCTTGACGCTCGGCATTCCATCCAACGTGGTGAGTGCGATCCTGTTCGCCGGGCTGCTCATCCACAACATTACCCCGGGTCCCCTTATGCTTCAGAATCGCCCCGAGCTGTTCTGGGGAATCATCACAAGCATGTATGTGGGCAACGTGATGCTCCTCGCTTTGAACCTTCCGTTGATCGGAATATGGGTCCGTCTGTTAAAAGTTCCCTTCAACAGGCTTTTCCCCATGATCATCCTCTTCTGTCTAATCGGGGTTTACAGCTTAAGTAATGCGATCTTTGATATCGGGGTGATGATTGTCTTTGGCGTCGTGGGTTATATCATGAGGAAATGTGATTTTGAAGCTCCTCCTCTGATCTTGGCCTTTATTCTCGGCCCGAGATTGGAGCAGGCCTTGAGACAATCTCTCCTCCTTTCGAACGGGAGCCTGAGGATCTTCTTTGAGAGGCCCATTGCTGCTTCTTTCCTCGGTTTTGCAGTCCTACTCCTTCTCTTGAGCTTCAGTCGATATGCAAGGAGTAAGAGGGGAGAAGTGCTGAAGGATGACTGAGGTAGTCATGCGGGTTTAGGAAAACGTAAATTGAGTCTTAGAATTATTTTTAGGGATAAACCGTCTGGATTCCCCTGTCTGTCGGCAGGCAGGCGTTTTCACGGGAATGACATTTTTATTTGCTGGTTGATCGTCATTGCTGCGGAAGCAGCAATCCAGTATCTTCGATGTTCTTCATATGAAAGAAGGCTCCACTTAGGGGAAAACAATATTTTTGGAAGGAGGAGAGAGATGAAAAGGTTATCGATTTTGATCGGGCTCATGATGGTTTTCTTCTTCGGCACTCAGATCTCAATGGCTGCTGAAACACGCTATCCGACCAGACCAGTTGAAATCACGGTGGCTGCCGCACCCGGGGGCGGAACCGATCTCGGCGCAAGAGCGATTGCTGCGAAGCTGAAGGAGTATTTCGGACAGGAGTTTGTGATCATCAACAAGAGCGGAGGGCATCGGGTAACCCTGACGCTCATCGCAAAAGCCAGGCCGGATGGCTATTCACTGGGAGGCGTGACCGACAGCAGCATCGTCCTTTCGCCGCATGTTGAAAAAATAAACTACAGTCCTTTGGACTATACCTTCTTCTGCCAATATGGAAAATTGGACTTCGGTGTTTACGTCCTTCCCGATTCTCCTTTTAAGACATTTAAAGATATGGTCGAATACGCACGGGCGAACCCGAAAAAGTTGACCATCGGGATCACTGAAGTCAATTCAGGGAACCACATTGCCTTGATGGCCCTTTGTCAGATGGAGAAGATCAGCGTCAACTATATTCCCTTTATGGGTGCAAGCCCCACAACGATGGCCTTATTGGGAGGGCATGTGATGGTGGCCTCATCCGCGACTTCGGGTTTTGCACGGCAGGTCCAGTCCAAGACGGTCAGGCTCCTGGCCATGATGAGCGACGAAAGGCTGGATGAATTTCCGGACGCTCCCACCTTGAAAGAGCTGGGCTACCCTTCTTTGGTCTTTCAAAGCTGGTATGCGATGATCGGGCACAAGGATTTGCCACCTGAGATCGTCAAGAAACTGGGAGATGGATGCCGGAAGGCGATGGAAAGCCCGGCCTTCATTAACCTATCGAAAGAGATCGCTTCTTACGTGAAGAAACCTCTCTTTGGCGAAGAGCTCAAGAAGGCATTTGCTCAACGGTTGGAGAATAATGGAAAGATCATAAAGGGTCTTGGCCTCAAGATATCGGAGGGGGGCAAATAGCCCGGTTCGTCATTATCGACATCGATGGGCGGACGAACCAAGTGTGCTGATTCAGAAAGGACCTTGCCTATTCTGTCATTCCGGACTTGATCCGGAATCCAGTGTGTTAAATACTGGATCGCTGCTTTCGCAGGGACGACGTCTGGATTCCCGCTTACGCGGGAATGACGGACTCGAAATTAATGCAAAGAAGCGTTGGATTTACCTAGAAAGAGGTAAAGCCTTTGACCAAGGGCGTCATCGAAGCCATCAGTTCTTACATCGGACGAATGGGTCGGTTAAGACTTCCTGAAGAGGTTGTCGAAAAGGCCAAACATCATATTCTGGACACCCTCGCGGCCGCCGTGTCCGGATCGAAGCTGGGACCGGGTATCCTTGCAATCGGATATGTCAGGGATCAGGGAGGGATAGGCGAGGCAGTGGTTGTGGGTTCCGGGATGATGACTTCGGCGATCCATGCTGCCTTTGCAAACGGGATCATGGCTCATGCCGACGAGACGGATGACTCTCATGCAAAATCGTTAACCCACCCTGGCTGCGCGATCGTACCGGCAGCCCTGGCCCTTTCCGAAAAGAAAGGGTTGGATGGAGTAAGCTTCCTCAGAGGGGTGGTCGCCGGCTATGATATCGGGTGCAGAATCACGCAGGCCCTGGGCGTGGAGAACCTTCGTGAAAGATATCGATCGACACACAGCATGGGAGCCAACTTCGGCGCTGCAGCGGCTGGAGCGGTTCTGTTGCGGCTCAAGGGAGATCAAGTCAAATATGTCTTCTCCTATGCAGCCCAGCAAGCTTCAGGGATGACTTACTGGGTCCGCGGCGGGGAGCGAGCTGAAAAAGCCTTTGTCTTTAGTGGAATGCCTTCGCGAAACGGCGTGACCGCAGCCCTTCTCGTCGAATCGGGATTTGCAGGAATCTCAGACCCCTTCAGTGGAGAACGCAATTTCTTCGAAGCCTTCTCTTCTGATCCAAAGCCTGAGCTTTTGACGGAAAAATTGGGTCAGCACTATGAGATTACGGTGACCAACATCAAGAAATATCCGGTTGGCTCTCCGATTCAGGCGCCTCTTCAGGCCGTTCTAAATTTGAGGGAAAAGCATGGTCTCAAGGCAGAGGAGGTGAAAAGAATCGTTGTCCGGATGGCCAGAGAAGGCATGAAGACGGTGGACCATGCCAGGATCCCTGATATTAATCTCCAATACATTCTGTCCGTTGCGATGTTGGACGGGGCTCTCTCCTTCGGTGCCGCCCACTCCTACAGGCGAATGAAAGACCGCCCCGTCCTCAAGGCCATGGAACAAATAAGCCTTGTCGAAGACCCGGTGCTGACTGTTTCTGATAATAAGCGCCAGGCTATTGTCGAAATCAGCACGAAAGATGGGGCCTCATTAAGAGAGCACGTGGTCAGTGTGCGCGGCACGGCTGAGAATCCCATGACCAGGCAAGAGATTGAGGAAAAATGCCAGGACCTGATGAAACCGATCCTGGGAAGGGATCGAACGGAACGCCTGATCGATAAGATTTGGAACTTGGAAAAGGTCAAGAATGTCCGCCAACTTCGGCCCTTCCTTTCGAGAACCGGGAGGAATTAAAGGCTGATCTGTGTAATCAGAGTTGCGAGAAATCCCTTATGGAAAAAGTGACAGAAAGAATCTCAAAGTTTATCTGCAGCACCCGTTATGAAGAGATCCCCGATCAGGTTTGCGAGGTGGCCAAGCTTCACATCCTGGATACCCTGGGCGCCCTGATTGCCGGTTCAAAGGAGGATGTCACAGGGATCATCACGAATTATATTCAACCCCTGGGATGCGGACAGGAATCCACTCTCATCACACAGAGGATGAGGACTTCCGCTCAATATGCGGCCTTCGGTAATGGGGTCATGGCTCATGTCCTGGACTTCGATGATTATGAAGTTCCTTCCATGGCCCATCCGAGCGTGACGGTCCTCCCTGCTGTTCTGGCGCTCGGTGAAAGACTGAGGGCGTCCGGAAAGCAATGTCTCGAAGCCTATCTCGCAGGTATGGAGGTGATCTCCAAAGTCGGCCGGGGGATCAATCCCGAACATTATGACAAGGGATGGCATTCCACCGGCACACTCGGAGCGCTTGGAGCTGCCTCTGCCTGCTCAAAACTCTTAAAGCTTGATCTGGAGCGCGTGAAGACCTCCCTTGGAATCGCCGCCTCCATGTCGAGTGGGTTGAGAGGAAACTTTGGCACGATGACGAAGTCTTTTCATGCAGGCCATGCCGCAAAGAACGGCATTGAAGCGGCCATGCTGGCATCGCTTGGCTTCACAGCGAGCAAAGAGATCTTGGAGGGCGCCCTCGGTTTCTGTGATATTTTTACGGACGGAAAAGATTATGACCCACAGACAATTATCGAGGGCTTAGGGGATCCCTTTTCCATTCTTTCTCCAGGAGTTGGCTTAAAGTTCTATCCCTCCTGTGCAGCCACCCATTCTTTTTTGGATGGAATCTTTGAGCTCATCCGTCAATATGACATCAAGGCCGAGGGTGTGGATTCTGTCGAATGTGGGATTTTTTATCGTTACCCGAAGATGCTCATCCACTCCAGACCTCGAACGGGCCTGGAAGGAAAGTTCAGCCTTGAATTCTGTATTGCCCTCGCATTGACGGAGAGACATGTGAGTCTTCAGCAGTTCACCGATTCAAAGGTGAATGAGCCTAAGATTCAGGAACTCGTCAGAAAGGTCAGGAAAGAGGTGACCGAGGAGGCTGGGAAGAAAGGGACGGAATACCCGATAGCAATCATTAAAGTTCTTATGAAAGATGGGAAAACTTATCCTTGCCGATTCGAGAAGAGAAAAGGAAGCCCCTTGAATCCGCTGAGCATTGACGAAGTCAAGGCCAAATTCATGGATTGTGCTCAGATCAATTACTCCCGGGAGCAAAGCCAGCGGGTATGGGATACGGTGATGAATGTGGAGAAGATAAGGGATATCGGGGAGTTGATCGAAATGTTTTAGAGGATACCCGGAGGAAAGTAATGGGAGATACGAACAAGAAATTAGAGAAAGCCCTCAGGCTCATGAGCCAAAAAGGGCTGAATGGTTTGATCGTCTATTCGAACGGGGTCTGCAATATTTTGCGTCCGAGCTATTTGCTCTACTTTTCGGGATTCAAGCCCATGGGACCTCGAAACGCAGCCATCCTGTCGAGGTCCGGCGAGGCCGCCCTTCTGGTGAACCCTCCCTGGGATTCCTTAAGGGCCTCTGAAAAGAGCTGGATCAAGAATGTTCAGGGAGCGCGGGACTTTGTCGGGGATATGATCGGCATCCTGCGAAAATTAAAAATTTCTGGACCTGTCGGTGTCGCCGGTTCGAGAGAGATGACGCACGAGGTCTATACGGGCCTGCAAAAGGTGGTCTCGGTGAAGACAGCTGATGATATCATTGAGGAGATGGCAAGGGAAAAGACGGAAGAAGAGATCGAGATTATGCGAAAAACGGCAAGGATTGCCGATGTGGGAACCGAGGCCTTTGTGAATTCCGTCCGGGTGGGTATCCGGGAATATGAGCTTGTGGCCGAAATGGAATACGCGTTGCGATCGGCTGGCGGGGATGATATCTTCATCCTTCTCAGTTCGGGAAGTCACAATAATGAGATGCATGAGCCGACGGACCGCAGGCTTAGAAAGGGAGATATCGTCATCGGCGAGATCACCCCTGTCTACAAAGGGCAATTTATCCAGCTCTGCCCAACCGTGGTTCTCGGAAAGCCTTCGCCGGTTCTTGTAGAAAAATATCAAATCCTTGTCCGGGCCCTCCACGAGTCAATGAATCAAATGAAAGCCGGTGTCCCTGCTTCCATCATTACGATCGCCATGAACCGCATTTTCAGTGAGGCAGGTTATGCCAAGTACTGCAACCCGCCTTATATGCGATCACGGGGCCACGGATTTGGAGTGGGATCCATTGCGCCGGGAGCGGAAATCACAGACAAGATGCAGGTGAATCTGGAAAAGAACCAAGCCGTCGCGGTTCACCCGAACCAATATATTCCGGAGACGGGATATTTGGCGTGCGGGGAAACAGTCTTGGTGACGGATACGGGGGTAGAGCGACTGACAAAGACGGAGATGAAATTATATGTGAAAGAGGGATAACCATGGAGACTATGCAGCCTACCTTGAAGAGCGGCCGAAATACGTGGGATCGAATCAATATGCCCGTGGAAGAATTCCGCTCAAGGGTCAAGAAGATCAGACAGGGAATGAAAGAAAGAGGGATCGATGTCCTCCTCCTTTACGGGAATGCCTTCAATGAATATGGGAACTACTGCTATGTATGCAACTATGTGATACGGCTCCCGCAGGGGGCCCTCGTGGCGGTTCCTAAGAACGGAGAGCCGAGCGTGATATTTGAAGGCGCCTCGCGGGGCGTCCCCTCCATCAAGAAGGCGACATGGATCGATGATATCCGGGCGGCCGGAGACGTATCGAAAGAATGTGTGAAGTATCTGCAGGAGAAGAATCTCGTTTCCTCCGTCATAGGATTCGCGGGCCTTAAAGGCCAGATGCCCTACGGTCAGCTACAGTTCCTCTTGGATTCACTCCCGAAATGCAAAATCGTCGATGCAGAGCCTCTTGTCAACGACTTGAGAATGGTCAAGTCGCCGATGGAGATTCTTCAGATCCGGCGGGCTTCCCGCATTGTCCTGCACGCATTCGATTTCATCACCAGCACTTCCTTCGAGGAGCTTCGTGAGGAAGTGGTTGAGGCCGGAGCGCGGCGGGAGGCGCGGCTCGAAGGAGCCGAGGATTTCAGGATGATGATCGCCAAGCCTCTTCGCGAGAAGTGGGCATTCAGACCGCCGGAAGAAAGCCCTCTGCGATCGGGCGACAGGATCCTCATTTATTTGGCTTTGGAATTTGAGAGATACTGGGCTGAGGCGGTTCGGACATTTACCCTTGAAGGCTCATCCTTTGTGGAGATGCAGCCCGAGGGAATCAAGACTCTGTATGAAGCCATCATGGGAGGAATGATCCCAGGAAAGAAGGTATCCCGGTTCTATAAGGAGAGCCTGATCAAGATAAAGAAAGCGAACGAGGACGCCATCCTGGATTATGGACTGGGACAGGGCATTGGTCTTAGCCCGAAGGAGTTTCCGGTGATTGAGCAGAAGGATCGAAGTGCATTAACCCCGGGGATGTGTTTTTCTTTGCGGCTCGGCGTTCGGAAAAGAGAGATAGGGCCTTTTATGTTCGGAAATACGATCTATCTCTCAAGAAAGGGGCCGGAGATACTGACCGGAACGTGCCCCGCAAGCCCCGCCTTGTAGGCGGGGTATCGGAGACGGTGTCGTAATGGCGAACAGAGAGGGAGAGGCAGTCAGGTTCCAAAATTTTAGAATGCGGATCTTTTAGGTTATGGGAA
>JBHGBJ010000119.1:0-7883 GCA_041947025.1 Thermodesulfobacteriota bacterium | reverse complement strand
AATGGAAGACCCTTTGCGGCAGATGTTCCAGGAAGAACCCACTCAATTCCTTGAAGGAATGATCGTCAAGAAGCTTCTCCTGCAGGAGGCCAGAAAACAGGGACTTTCTGCGCCAATGAAGACATTTAAGGATACGGCCAAGGATTCCCTGTCACCCGAAGAGGCCCTTCTCGCTGAGCTGTTAAAAAAGAAGTTCCCTGTGCCTCCAACGGTGACCAAAGAAGAGATCAAAACGTTCTATTCCCTGTTTAAAGACCAGATGCAGGGTAAGACCATCGAGCAGGTCACCCCGGTCATTGAACAGATCCTCCGGGAAGGGAAAGAGCAGGAAGAAAAGAATCAGTTCGTTCAGGAACTCCGCGGTCAGGCCAAGGTTGAGATTGATCAGATACGTTTAAGAAAAATTTCAGTCAAACCGCCTGAGTCGAATACAGAAGATGATTTTAAGAAAGCCCTTGCGGTTGGAAAGCCCGCTCTCGTCGATTTCGGCGCAAATTCCTGCATTCCCTGCCGGCAGTTGAGGCCGATCCTGAAGGAGATTGGCAAGGAGTATGCCGGAAAAGCCGGGATCCTGGTAATCGATGTCTATAAATATCCGAATCTCGCCAAAGAGTATAAGATTCAGCTCCTTCCCACCCTGGTCTTTTTTGACTCAAAGGGCAAGGAGGTCTTCCGCCACGTGGGCCTTCTGGACAAGAATACGATCGTCGCGAAGCTGAAAGAGATCGGCGTAAGTTCCTAAATCAAGAGGCTCGGATGCTTTCTTCACTTCCCGGCCTTTAATTTGCGTAAAGCGATCTCAACGGCGTGTCTTAGAAAGTCCGGAGGATCTTTCAGAGCTGCCTCAAGGTGTATGATGGCTCTTTCGTCGCCGATGTCGCCCAGAGAGGATGCCGCCGAAACCCTCAGTTGAGTGTCTTCCTCCGTGTCATTCAATATATCGATCAAAGGCTCAACCGCCATTCTGTTCTTGAGCATCCCCAACCCGACTGCTGCTCCCACCCTCACATGTTTTTCATCGTTCCTGTTCCTCAAGACCGTGATCAATGGGTCTACAGCCTCTTGAGCGCCGATTTTACCAAGGGCCATTGCCGCAGCATTTCTCGGTCCCGGATACTCCTTGTGGTCGATAAGAACCTGGAAGAAAGTCTCTTTTGCGTCTTTATCCCCGAGCTCACCCATGGCGTTCACAACATTCAACCTGTAGTAAGGGTCGTTCCTATTTTTCAATAGATCAAGGTAAATTGGAAGGACCCGCGGGTCTTTAAAGCGGCTTAAAAGAGAGATGGATCGGCTGGGCACACCTGGTTGGGTGCCGATATAATCTGACAGCTCTGATATCACGGTTCCTCTGTCGGGATAGTCCTCTAATGCCTGGGTAGCAATATCGCTGATATTGTAATAAATGTTTGCCTCCATGAGGTGTATATAGTTTCTCACAGTTCTTGCATGATCTCCCGAAAGATCTTCCAATGCTTTGAGGACAACTTCTCTTCCTTCGAAGCTTATCAGCTTTGACAACATCGGTTCCGCTGAAGGCTGAACTTTCGCATTCTTGACGAGCGTATTGACCATCGCGGTTCTTGAGACGGGTTCACGAAATCTTCTCAGAGCTTCAAAGCTCTGATCTTTGACCTTCGTTTCTTTATCGAAAAGTGAGGTGCAGAGGGGCTCAATCGCGCGTATATCCTGAATTTCGCCCAAGGCCCATACCGAAAATGTCCTCACATGAGGATCCGGGTCTTTCAAGCTTACGATAAGCGGTTCAACAGCCTTCTTATCCTTCAGCTTTCCCAGAGCCCTTGCTGCTGCCTGCCTGACATATTCGTCCTTGTCTTTCAAAAGAGGGAGGAGGAGATCGGTTGCCTCCGGGTTGTCAGTATCTCCCAGACTGTCCGTCGCTTCCCGTTTGATCTTTGGATCATTCGCCTTCAATTTTCGCAAGAGAGGTTTCATGTCAGCCAGTGGCCGGGGTTTTGGATCGTATTTGCTAACCATGCGTGTTGGAGGCGAAACTGGAATTTCCGCAGGTTTCTCTTCTTTTGCTCCGGGTGGTCTCTCTTCCTTCTTCTCTTCTCTCCCAAACATCGTGACCGAAAGCCCTGAACCGGGGACCGGGATGAAATCTTTCCTGATCGCCGGAGGAAGCGGTTTCAGAGCTTTTGGAGGAGTGGGAGTGGAGCTGCTGACCGGTGGAGGCGGTTTGTCTTCTGGAATGTCCTTAACGGCCTCCAGCCCTACAGGGTCTCCTATCTTTCTGAGGGCCGATGCAGCAAGGCGCCGTACATTGGGATCGTCATCAGAAAGACACTTTAGGAGGGCTGAAACTGCTCCCGGATCTTTGATCGAGCCCAATGCAACAATCGCTTCATTCCTCAGCTCTTTTACTTCAAACACACTTATTAACACCGAGACAGCTTCCTTATCCCCAATCAGCCCTAACGACTTGACGGCGCTTCTTCTCAGGTCCGCATCTCCTCCAAGAGTCCGGCCCTTGTCAAGTTCCCCTTTCGCTGCTTTCATCAAAAAAGGTACAGCCTTTCTGTCTCCGATGACACCGAGAGCATCTGCGGACCAAGAGGGGACAAGAAAATCTTCGTCGTTCAATCTGTCCATGAGAGCCTCGACTGCCCTTCCGTCTTTTCTTTCCTTAATATTGGATACCGCCGCCCTCCTTACAGACGCCGACTCATCAGTTAATAGTCTGATGACGATGTCGGATAGCCTTGGGTCATCATGCCCCTTCAAGGAATGAAGCGCAGCATTCCTTACCTCCCAATGATTATCACCCAGCCTTTCGATCAGGGGTTCCAATCGCCTTCTTTCATCGAATTCTCCCAAGGCCCTGACAGCTGCCACTCTCACGCCGGCATCCTGATCTTTAGAAGCTGCGATGAGCGCAGGGACAAGAGTATCATCAAAGAAGTAAGGAACCAGAGAAACGACCCTGGCCTTCAGTTGGGGAGAAGAGTCCTCGAGTAGACTGAGAAGAACCTTTTCAATCCTTTTGTCCTCAAACCGTGGAAGCAACCCAAGGGCTGAGAGTTTTCCCTTCTCATCGGAGCGACCGATGGTCTCAATCAATTTTCCCACAGCAGTCGGATGGACCATCCGGCGGCTGATCTTCGCGTCTCTCGGAATGTCAAATGTATTCTTGCTTACGTGCCGGATGCCGTCTCTCCTGTGAACGAATGCCCCTTCCCTGGTCGTCTTTTCGACCACTGACATGAAGGTTTTTGCGGCCAATTCTCCAGATTCCTGGCTTCCGAAAAAAGGCAGCATGCGATCCAGTATCTTTTCGTCTCTAAACTGCCCTAAACCTTCAATCGCATTTCTTTTCACTGTGCGATCACTGTCCCGCAGGGCCTCTATCAATAGATCAACAGCTCTTTCGTCTCCAGATTTCCCGAGTGCTGCCACAGCGTCTGCCCTGACCTTTAGGGATGGGTCTTTGATTGACTTTCTCAGGATATCGAGCATATCCTCCGTGTATTTCTTCCCGGGTTCGGTCCGGATACGAGAATCCTCTCTTGGCTGAAGGGCAGAGATCTGTAGCAGTGCGTCAAGAGCTAATTTTCTTATCCTTTCGTCCGGATCGTCTTTTGCCTTCAGCAGTACCTCTCTTGCTTCCAGCGCCTTAAACTGGCCAAAAGCCCCGATGGTCAAGGCCCGCAAGTATGGATCATCCGATTTTCGGATAAAGACCGACATGACTTTTGAAGTAGTTTCGTCATCAAAGCCTCCGATCCTGGCCGGGGGACGGGGAGCCTGTGTGCGGGTCGTCCCCTGCGCGATTGTCCTTCCGTCTGGAGTGCGAATTTCCGGTGTTATCCGGATAACCTGACCTCCTAACCCGATTGCCGTAGGGGATCCGATCTTTCTTAGAACCCTCACACATTCCTGCTGAACAAATTTATTCCGCCAATCGGAATCGTCCTCTAAGAGATTGAGCAAAGGATCAATTGCCTTCAATGCCCTTAATTCACCAAGCGCAGAGACGGCATGAAGCCTTACCCATGGGTCTTTGTCGTGTAATCTCCGAATCAGTTCGTCAACGGTCTCTTCATTCTTATAAAAAGCAAGCGCCTTTGCAGCTTCTTGCCTCACTTTCGGCTCCTTATCTCCCAATGCCCTTAACAAGTGGGGCACGATGAGATTTCGGGCCTCATGATAACTGAGTGACTCAGGGAACGTTTTTTTAAAATGGGGATCCCCTTTCTTCACCAATTCTCTTTGCAGCGCGATCCTCTTCTTTTCTTCCAGATCGCCCGGATGAGACCTTCCAAATAGTTTTAGAGAAGCCGCAGCAGCGGCTCTTATCGAAGGGATCTTGTCTTTGAGGGCTTGCAGAATGGGATCAAAAATGCTTTTCTCCTGAATGGCAGGATAGTTCAGGGAACCCGGGAGTTGAATGAGAGCCAATTTTCTCTCTTTTTCATTTCCGGTTCTTAACAGCCCCATCCATTCCGAGAGGTTTTCAGGATCACCTGATGAAAAACCGGCATACTCTTCCCATTCGGCACGCCGGAGAAGTTCCTCTTTTTCCAGAATGCCACTCTTGAGATTAAGTTTAAGATGTTCTTCCCAAGTCAACTTTCTTTCCCATACCCTATCCTCCCAACCATATTCACGAATAGAATTTAAAGCGTCTTCTATCATCCTGTAGTGTTCTTTGTAGTTAAAATTAGGTGGAATCCTATCAAGCTTTACCAAGTTGCCTCTTGGCTTAAAGGAGGAATCGCGCTTTGCATCCGGAGTGTCGTGCCATATCCTTGCAATATAGACCTGGTATCCTGGCTGGTAAATAATGACATTTGTCGATTCGAGAAATGCTAATAGACCAAGATTAGCCAAGATACGTGGAATATCATACAATCCTTTCTTATCCGTATGGACAAGTCTCGTCTCAGCCGGTTCGGCGCTTCCTCCGGAGGGCGGCGTGGGGACTCTTTTTTCCCAATAGAACAGGACAGAAGCTCCTTCGATAGGCTCCCCTGTCTGGCTGTCGATCACCGTGCCTGAATAAGGGCCCAGGGATACCGCAAATGAGACAGCGGGAGAGCAAATAATCAGAGCTACCATTAAGGAAATACGGACAGGCCTCATAACGTCTCCTAAATGAGCATAAACTGTGCCAAATAAAGAAACAATCCATAGAAACTCCTTTGCACCCAGAACTTCTTGACAATTTCCCGGGGGGAATGCATATTTTGGGGCAGCAATACCGAACCGTTTAAAGAAAGGCCCGAAAGGAGCAAGGCTTATGATTATCGATTGGGAACACCATTATCTGCCCGAGGAACTGTGGTTGAAGAAGGGTGGGAAAAAAGGCGAAAGGGCCATCTTCCGGGAAGAGGGAAAACAACGGGGCACCATGCACCATGCACCCTGAACTCTATGACGTGGAGGGGAAGCTTAAGGTGATGGACGAGGTTGGAATTGACATGGCCGTGCTTTCCATGGCTGCAAGCAACGATGACAGCCCGACCTTCCTCGATGAGTGCAAGATCTGGAATGACGATGTGGCCAATCTGGTCAAGAAGTATCCCAAACGATTCGTTGGCCTTGCACCGATCCCTCCTCTCGGAGGAGAAAAGGCTTTTGACGAACTGAAGAGAGCGGTAGAATCTCTTGGATTCAAGGGGGTAATCATCCGTTCTCAGGCCAAGGGCCTTTCGATGGATGCGAAGGAGTTGTATCCTTTTTATGAACTGGTTTCTTCGCTGAATACCATTTTGTTTATCCACCCAAGTAGCTCTCAATCAGGCATGGACATTCTAAGGGCGCCTTATGAATTATATCGGAATATCGGCAGGGAGCTTGACTTGATCGTCGCCACGACCCGGATCATCCTGAGTGGAGTCCTGGATGATTTTCCAAACCTGAAATTGGTGATCAGCCACAAGGGGGGAGGGATTGCCGCATTAAAAGAACGGATTCTCTATTGGTTTGATCCCCCCGGGATACACCCGGGCACCCGGAATCGAAAATCTTTTGACGAATACCTTAATAGAATCTACTTCGACCTTGCCGGTCATCATGGGGGGATGAACTCGGTGAAATGCGCCCTGACAACGATCCAGCCGACTCGTCTGGTATTTGCGACAGACTATCCTCAAGAATTCAGCGGGGATCCCCTCTCCATAAAAACCTTCATCAAGAACATCAAAAAGCTCGAGATTGACGAAGGAAGCAAGAATGCCATATTAGGTGATAATGCGAGGAGACTCTTGGGTCTCTGATCGGAACGCACCCCCTGTCCTCTTGGTGAAGGTTCGTTTTCTCGATCAGGACTCTCGCCTCTATCGAATCTTTTTGCCAGGTCCTTCACCCATAGCCCTAAGACCTTCTATTTGACATCCCAGCCATAGGTTTATATAATTTTTTTTATGTAACCCAACTGAAACAATTTCCACACAGAAAGGAGGTAACCATGAAGAAAGCGAAGTATGTGGGAATCTTGGTATCTGTATTCTGCCTCGTTGCAGCCGGTTTTGCCTCAGCCCAAAACCCATCCGCTCAATGGCAGAAGAGCAAGCATGCGAACAAGGAATTGGCTGTCACGGATGCGACATGGGAAGGCCGTGAGGAAAATGCCGCCCACTGTGGTCGCTGCCACAGCGAGCAGGGGTTCAAGGCGTGGGTACCACAGCTCTTGAAGGGTGATCCCGGCCTATTCAAGAAACCCGATGGCTCCAAAGCTGATGAAGCCTATATCAAGAGCTTGGGGTTGACGAAGGATAAGGTTAAACCGATCACGTGTGAGGCCTGTCATAGCTCTGGCGCTGCCCTCCGCATCCAAAACAACATCCCCTTGCTCCCGAACGGGGTCCCCGTAACAGCAGTGGGTAAGGGCGCTCTCTGCATGGCCTGTCACAACACGCGCAATGGCCGCATTGCCTGGGATAGCCCCGATCCTAAACGCTTCACTCAGCCCCACGAGGCTGCCCAAGCGGATGTCATCCTTGGCAAGAACGTCTTCTTTTACAATGATACCGGCGAGACCGCGTCACCTCATGCCACCTTTACGGGCAATTCCTGTGTGTCCTGCCACAAGACGCTGGCCAAGGGGGGCCATACCTTCAAGCCTGCCGACTGCAGCCCTTGTCACGGTGCGAAGGTGAAGGAAGCCTTCGTTCAAAGCGGTGTGGTCGAACTGCAGAAACAGCTGGCCGCGGCCATCGAAAAGAAGGTCCTGGCAGTCAAAGAAAAGATCGCCTGCGTCACTTCATGGGATCCCAAAACCGACAAAGATACACCCAACACGGCCATTGACGGCAAGCAGATCAAGGCCGTTGAGATTCCAGCAGGTATCCACGGACAGATCTCTTTGAAGTTCATCATGCAGGATGGAAAGGCAGTCTATAGCCAGATGGGAAATATCAAAGATGCTTGCGGCGACCAGGGAAAACCCGTTTTCGCAACCTCCGATCCGGTGGTCCGCGCCCTCTGGAATTACCTGCTCTTTGAGTATGACGGAAGCAAGGGTGTCCATCACCCGAGCTTCACACGTAATGTCTTGATCGCAACAATCAACGCGATTTCGAAGTAAGACTCAGGCGCCTGACATGAGGGGGCTTTGGTAAGTTCGTCCATGGCCCCTCTCTTTTTTCTCTCAAAAGAAATCTCTGAGATAAGAACGACCCGATGGAACTGAATTGTGAAAACTGTAAAGTCCGATCCTGGCATCCCGGCGACGTGGAATCTATCGTTAAGCATGCGAACAACCGGAAGGTTTGGCTTAACCTCAGGGACCGCTTCCCCCATCCTTATACGAAGACGGATGCACAGGATTGGATTCGAATCGCGCTCTCAATGAAACCTGAGACCAGTTTTGCCATCGAGGTAAACCTCGAAGCAGCAGGCGGGATTGGTTTCGACCT
>JBHGBJ010000118.1:0-7954 GCA_041947025.1 Thermodesulfobacteriota bacterium | reverse complement strand
CGCGAAGTGCAAGGATGTGACGTGCCTGTTCAACAGGCCAGGCGCGTCGCCACCGGCAGATTTCCCGCTGCATATCGGCAAGCTCGGCAGAAGCTAAATCACCACACCATTCCATAAGCCAGGCTATTTCTCGCACCAGATCAACGATTGTCTCATCCTTTTGTCCCATCCGGATCCATTTGCTGAGCCGCAGTAGATCAGAGGCCAGATTCCCCAAGCGCACGGACCTCTGGTCTCGAAGAAAACGATCGCGCATTCTTTTTAGATCTCTCATTTGGATCCCAGCTCCAACAATTGGCGCACGATGGTTTCGATCCTCTTTCGCAGCTTCGGGTCTTCAATCTCCATCCCGCGGTTATCTTGCTGAGGACGGATGTTGATCAGTGCTCCAAATTCTACTGTCTTGGACTCTGGATACCAGTCTGCCCCCCAGATGTCCTCCTGCCGGCTCCCATCTTCCAAAAGGACCTCCTCACAATCGGCGTGGTATTCCCCGCCTCCTGCGACGATGTTCCGTTCCACGTCAACAGCCAGTTTAACGTAAGTTTCAAGTTCCTTCAGCATTTCCCGGATTTGTTCTGGAGTAGCACGATTCCTTATGATATGAATCTTCATAGCTCTTTACTCATCACAGTATTTTATATAGAAACCGATGATTAATCATACGATTTAGCGAGACAATGTCAAACGGGTTATTCAGCCGTGAAGAAATCGAGGGTCAGACAATCATAATAAAGTATTTCACTTTTTCCCAAATTCAGATCTCTTTGCAGCTTTGGGGAAAAGAGGGGATCGCATTCAAAGGCGGACTGCTTTTATGGGCCCGCCCTATGCCTTTTGCACAGCCGCTACGGGCTCACACCGGATTGTCGGCTCCGTCCAGCTGCATACCCTCCCGGCGACGACCAGTTGTCTTGCCTGGAGAAGCGAAGCAAGATGGAGCATGACAAAGAGCGGCACCAGGAACGTCGGAACAATAACCAACGGCATTCTCCCCATCGGAAAAGCCGCAATCTCACCAGAAATCCCGATGCCCAGTACTGAGCTGAGCGCTCCGAGACCTACAGCTACCACGAGGTCCAATATCCCCAGCAGGTTCCAGACCCGGAAGAGTCTGCCGGCAGCAAAGACTGGATGCCGTCTGATGGCGAGTATGACCAAGGGGGCAGTAAGCCCGATTGCCATGTCACCAAGTCCCGCAGGCCACGCAAATAGACCCGGCAACACACCGTAGGCATAGAGGGCAATGAACCCCAGTCCTCCCAACCTCCATGCCTGTATTCCCGCCATCACCGAAAGATCAATGGACATCGCAAAGTCATGAAAGGGGCCCACCGTCCAAAATGCGACGAGAAAAAGAAGAATAGGCGTGAGGAAGCCTGCCAAGACGGGAAGAGGCAATCCTTCCGGCGGTCCTACAAACGCATCCTTAGCACCAAGAATAAAGACCATGACCAGCCAGAGCAGCAGCGTGACGCCGACAATGAACTTTACTCCTTTATCGGTTGCATGTTCAGAATCATTCATAATATACCTCAATGAACTCCCCATCGATCAATGGGAAAATGAATTCAAGCCCAGAGACAAGCCCCAGCCGCGAGCGATCAAATAGCTACGGCTTAAGATCTTGGCTGGAGCATGCTCACCCTGTTGCCTTCCGTATCAATAAACGCGACATACGATCCAACGCCTGGTATATCCATCGGCTCTCCAAGCACTTTGCCGCCTGCTTCTTCCACACTCTTCATGTGTCCCTGAATATCTTCCACTGCAATGACCACTGAAGGATGTTGCGCGGGTTTATCGTCCGACTTTGGGAAGAACCCGCCATTGATGACGCCGGGGTTCTTTGGACGGCCCGTTTCGTCAGAGTCTGTCGTCCTCGCGAGAACATAATCGCCCATCTCGGGGCCCAACATCTCTGTTTTCCAACCAAAGACTTTCGTATAGAAGTCTGCCATGCGTTTTCTATCTTCCGCCGGCATCTCGAAGTGAACAACCGGATCCATATTGGTATGTTCTTTTACCATTGTAGTATTCCTCCCTTCACGATTTGCACGTACACATCCTACTAAAAACATAATCCCTTTTTTAGCATCGTCAAGGAAAATGAAATTACCTTACCGGGAAGCCCTTTCGACGTGCTCAGGGCCGTATGCTCTGTCGAACGGCCTCGGCCTGAGGCCCGGGAGCTTCCTATCCCGAATTTTCTATAATTTACTGGTAAGGTTGATTTTTCTTACGGTTTATGGGAAACATAGAGTCAGAGAGGGAGACGTCATGCAAGACCTTCAGCCCTCATTTCAAGACTGGCAAAACCTCTACGGTGCGGCTGTAGACTATTGGAAGATTCAACCCTGGCAATGGGTAAACGATACCGATCTCTTCGGCGTGAAAAACCCGGAGGATGGCGAAATCGGCTATTGCTGTGTCGTTGGAGCCCTTGGAGAATTTATAGGCTTAGTGTTCTATTTGGGTACAGAAGGTTTGGAATCATACATGAAAATCCAAGCGAGTGAATCTCCCGATGGAGATTTGCTCAGTGTGGGAAAATGCTTGACGTTCTCTTTCGAGGATCGCAAGTCACTGCAAAAACCGGATCTCGAAGTGATCAAGAATCTGGGGCTAAGGTTTAGGGGGCAGAAATCGTGGCCTTTGTTTCGAAGTTACGAGCCGGGGTACTATCCTTGGTATGTCAACCGGCCTCAGGCCCGTTTCCTCACGCATGCGTTGACGCAGGCCGTGGATGTTACCCTCCGAATCAAGCAGAACGCGGATCTTTTGTCAAGTCCGAAAGAAGGTCGGTACCTCGTCCGAATCTCTGAGCAGAGTGGCTCGGACCTTAACTGGAGGGATGAATGGTTATTTCCTGCTCTCCCGGAGAAACCAAAAGAAGAGGTGGCGGTGCCTGACGAGCTTCGTTTGCAGCGTATCAAGAAAAGAGGGATCAGAAAGGCAGGCATCTGGGAGATTGATTTTCCTCTCCTCCCGAGGCCAATCCAGGAGGAACATCGCCCCTTTTTTCCACTTTGTCTATTGATTGTGGATCAAGCTTCGGGTTTTGTTCTGAGAAGTCACTTGGAGAGCAAAGATCGCCACGGACCTGAATTCCATGTGTTAGCTACCAGATCGTGAGATAAAAAAATAAGGGAAATGGGTGACACTCCAGAGAGAGAAAGGAGTGTCCCAATGGAGAATGTAGAGGAAGTCAAGAAGAAAAGCAAGGGGAAAGAAAGTCGGTATGGGAAGCGGTATGGAATTGAGTTTAAACTTCGCTGTGTGAAATTGAGATTGGAAGAAGGGATTCCCGTTTCTTTGTTGTCGAAGGAAGTGGGAGCCAGTAAAGATGTCATTCGACGTTGGGCGATAGCGTATCAGGAGCAGGGGGAAGCGGGATTACGGAATCCGAGTGTTGCTGTGGGGAGTCGACGGAAGCTTCCCGCTCCGGTACGTAAGAAGATTGTAGAGATCAAGAAGCGTGAGCCTCGTTTTGGTGTCAAACGGATATCCCAATTATTGAAGCGGGCATTCTTCCTGAGTGCCTCGCCGGAGACCGTGCGGCGGACACTCAAGGAAGAGTCGTTGCTCGTTCCCTCCTCAAAGAGTTCCCATCGGAATGTAACCCGTCCCCGGTTTTTTGAGCGGTCCACACCGAATCAACTGTGGCAATCGGACATCTTTACGTTTCGTTTGGGGGGCCGGTATGCCTACTTGATTGGGTTTATCGATGATTACTCGCGGTATGTGGTGGGATTGGAGCTGTATCGGAGCCAGACGGCGGATCAGGTCTTGGAGGTGTACCGTCGGGCGGTTGGGGAATATGGGGTAACCAAGGAGGTGTTGACGGACCGTGGGCGGCAATATACGAACTGGCGGGGATCGACTCGGTTTGAGCGGGAGTTAGGGAAGGACCGAGTCAGACACATCAAATCGCAGGCCCATCACCCGATGACGTTGGGCAAGATTGAGCGGTTCTGGAAGACGATCTATGAGGAGTTCCTGGTCCGGGCGCAATTTGGGAGTTTTGAGGAAGCCCAGGAGAGGATCCGGCAATGGGTGCAATACTACAACCACAAGCGACCGCACCAGGGGATTGGAGGTCTGTGTCCAGCGGATCGGTACTTTGAGATTGCGGGAGAATTGCGAAAGACGATGGAGCAAGGGATCGCGGACAATGTCCTGGAGATGGCATTAAGAGGAAAGCCGAAAGAGCCCTTTTACATGGTGGGCAGGATGGAGGGACAGTCGGTCGTGTTACGGGCCGAGAAAGGAAAGCTGCGTTTAATGGTGGATGATGAGGAAGGCGGTGGGAAGCAGGAGATGGTCTATGACGTGACCATTGGAGAAGAAGCGCAAGATCGTTCTATTGAACTGATCGGAAGGGATAAGACAGATGGAAAAGATAGAGAAGTCGAAGGTGGAGAGGTCGAAGATGGAGGAGAAGAAAGACCGGAAGGGTTCGGGGCATACGGCGGAGGAGAAATGCCGGGCAGTGTTATCGGTGTGGACGGAGAGACGCAAGCCGGGAGAAGTCTGCCGGGAACTGGGGGTGACGTGGACGGTATTGAGCCAGTGGCAGGAGCGGGCGATGGAGGGGATGCTGTTGGCACTGCAGCCTCGGGTCCTGGTGGAGAAAGGAGTAGCGTTGAATCCCCGACTTGCGGTATTGTTAGAGCGGAGGAGCAAAGTAGGAGCGATGAAAGGGTTGGAGCGGCGTTTAGCCCGACTCCAGTCGAAGACCCGATCCTACGAGAAGAGCCCGGTAACGCCAGTGGAGTTGCAGGAGATTGGAGTATCGAAGAAGGCCTGACGATCTTAATGGAGATTGAGGATGAAGAAAAGGGGACGATGGCACAAGGGGGAGAAGGATCAGGAGCAGGAGGTTGCGCGTCAGAGGGCGTTGGTGGTCCTCCAGGTGCGCAGTGGAGCCTTAACGGCAAGGGAGGGAGCGAAGCTGCTGGGGATATCGCGAAAGACCTATTACGAGTGGGAGGAGAAGTCACTCAAAGCCATGGCCCTGGCGCTGGAGAATCGCCCTACGGGGAGGCCGCCTACACCTGTGGACGAAGAGAAGGAGACGCTTCGGGAACGGGTTCAGGAGTTGGAGAAGAAGCTCTACCTGGCCGAGAAAACCATCGAGGTCAAAGAGATCTTGGCGGCTTATGGGGAGTTTCGGGACAAGGAGAGTAAAAAAAACCGTTAGAGCGGCAGGAGGCGATCAGAAGGGTTGTGGAGATTGTTGAAAAGATGAAGGAGCAAACGAGGATGCCTTATGAGGTGATTTGTGGGACTCTTCATCTGCCGTTGGGGAGTTTTAATCGATGGCGAGATCGGATTCGGAGAGACAAGGTTTTAATGAATCGTCCGGGCCCCAAGAAGGTGGAGCCTTTTGATCCTTCGGTTCTTAACGCGGAGATTCGATTATTAGATCATGCAAGAAAGCGTAGCACAGGGACAATTGAGTTGTACCAACGGCACCGCTTCAGTATCTCACGGCGTGAGCTGGGACGGATGGTAGAGCGGGTGAGGCAGGATCTTGTGGCGGATCATCGACGGCATCTTCGGCGGATCGAGTGGGTGATGCCGGGGGTTGCCTGGGCGATGGACGGCACGGAATACGACGTGGGCCTCGGTGGCAAGATTTATCTGTGCAATACGCAAGATCTGGGCTCGCGGTACAAGTTCTTACCGATGGCTGGAGAGTATCCGGTAGGAGAAGAGGTTGCCGGGTACCTGAGCGAGAAGTTTGATCGCTATGGTGCCCCTCTGGTGTTGAAGCGGGATAATGAAGGGAACATGAACCATAGTGTCATCAACGATCTCTTATCTGAATCCTTTGTGCTGCCTTTGAACAGCCCTGAGTATTATGCACCGTATAATGGAGCCATTGAGGAGTCGCAGCGGGAGGTAAAGAGGTGTTTGCGGGATAAGCTTGCGTTGGGTTTACCGGACCGTTCTGAGCATCTGGCTGCGTACGCGGAAGCTGCGGTCAATGATCTGAACCATCGCCATCGGCCTTGTCTAAACGGAAAGACCTCATGTCAACTGTTTTTTGGATCTACGAATAAACCTAAATTTAGTAAGCGCGAAAGGAGGGAGATTTATGATATCATAATGGAGAAGGCAGAAAGGATTCTATCGGCAATGAATCAATCCGGACAGCCCACCAGAGAATCGGCCTGGCGGATTGCGGTCGAATCCTGGCTCAAAACCAAGGGTTTTATCAAGATCCAAATCAACCAAAAGTGTCACCCTATTTTACCCCTTTTTTTATCTCATGAATAGGTGGCGCGTACATGGAAGATCAAGGTAATTGTTCCAGCCTCCGGGTCTGTCCCTCCCATGGTCAATGGAATCCTCTCTCCTGTTTCGTTAGCTCTCAATACCACGAATTGGCCAGGCTTTGCTTTTCGGGCAATCCGAGGGGCCTCCACCTTTAGCTGGCAAACCGTATTCTCTGCCATCTCTAGTCCGAGCTCCCATAAGGACTGCTTCGGGACCTTTGCGCCTGGTAAATTCTGGCATTGTTAATCAGACATGGGTCCTCCAGCACAGGGACGGGTCGAAGTCCCGCCCCTGTTTTGTTTGCGAACTAATATTCTGGAGGGGGCATTGGCGGAACAGGCGGCTCCTTCTTAGGTTTTTCAGCAACAACTGCCTCCGTGGTGATCATGAGAGAAGCCACACTGGCTGCATTCTGCAAAGCCAACCTCACCACCTTGGTTGGATCAATAATCCCGGCCTCCATCATATCTCCATACTCTTCCTTATCAGCATCGAATCCGAAGGCCCCTTTCTCTTGCTTAACCTTCTCCACGACCACGGAGCCTTCCCTACCGGCATTTTGAGCAATCTGACGGATGGGTTCTTCCAAAGCCCTCTGAATAATTTCCAATCCTGTCTTACGATCACCTTCCAATTTCATCTTTGCTAGCGAGGGCAAGCATCTCAGGTAAGCCACACCACCACCCGGAACAATACCTTCTTCCACCGCAGCTCGCGTGGCATGGAGCGCATCTTCCACGCGGGCCTTCTTCTCCTTCATCTCCGTCTCAGTGGCCGCGCCGACCTTAATGACGGCTACTCCTCCTGCCAATTTTGCCAAGCGCTCCTGTAGTTTTTCTTTATCGTAGTCAGAGGTGGTCTCTTCGATCTGGACGCGGATCTGTTTGATCCGGCCTTCAATCGCAGAACGTTTCCCTGCGCCTTCAACAATCGTCGTGTTATCTTTGTCGATCACAACCTTCTTTGCCTTTCCCAGGTCGTCTATCTTCAGGTTTTCCAGTTTGATTCCTACGTCCTCTGAGATCGCCCTGCCATCGGTCAAGATAGCGATATCCTCCAGCATGGCCTTCCTTCTGTCCCCGAAACCAGGCGCCTTGACCGCAGCGCACTTCAGTGTCCCCCGGAGCTTGTTGACAACCAGGGTGGCCAGGGCTTCCCCTTCCACTTCCTCTGCAATGACCAGAAGAGGTTTCCCTGTTTTCGCTACATTCTCCAAGACAGGAAGGAAGTCCTTCATGTTGGAGATCTTCTTTTCATAGATGAGGATGTAGGGATCCTCGAGTTCTGTTTCCATCTTCTCAGCATCTGTTACGAAATAAGGCGAGATATAACCCCGGTCGAACTGCATGCCCTCAACGATTTCAAGGCTCGTTTCCATCGCCTTGGCTTCCTCGACAGTGATTACACCTTCTTTTCCGACCTTCTCCATTGCCTCGGCAATAATCTTCCCGATGGTTGAATCGTTATTGGCCGAGATGGTCCCTACCTGGGCAATCTCTTTCTGGTCCTTAACGGTCTTGGAAAGTTTCTTAAGGTCTTTGACCACCTCTTCCACTGCCGCATCGATTCCTCTCTTGAGGTCCATGGGATTGGCGCCAGCTGCTACAACACGGGCTCCCTCCCGGTAAATGGCCTGTGCCAGTACGGTAGCCGTGGTCGTCCCATCCCC
>JBHGBJ010000117.1:0-7996 GCA_041947025.1 Thermodesulfobacteriota bacterium | reverse complement strand
AGGAGGCCCTTGAATCAACACTTTTTTTCCTTTAACGATCTTTCTCTCAAGAACGATTCTATTCATCGTAGGCCGGAGACTTGGCTCGACGAGAGGATTTTCCTTTCTTCGGCTTTTTTTCCTCCTTCGGCCCCTCCTCTCCTCCTCCTTCGAACTCTTTGATCTTCGTCCCAAGCTCACGAAGTTTCTTGTCCACCAGGTCATTGACGGTTCCCTCTTTATAGCCGCCGCCATCCACTCTCTCTCCGGCCTCGACACCCGTTAGAATCTCTATCCCCTGGTCGATTGTCTGAACGGGATAAATATGAAACCTTTTCTCCTCCACCGCCTTGACAATATCCTTTCTCAACATCAGATCACCGACATTGAGTTGAGGGATCATCACTCCCTGTTTGCCCGTCAATCCTCTGGCCTTACAAACGTCGAAGAATCCTTCGATCTTCTCGTTGACACCGCCGATGGGTTGGACCTCTCCCTTCTGGTTGACGGAGCCGGTCACAGCCAGATCTTGTCGCAGCGGAAGCCCTGAGAGGCTAGAAAGAAGCGCATAGATTTCTGTCGAGGAGGCGCTGTCTCCATCCACTCCGCTGTAGGATTGCTCAAAACAGATGCTGGCAGTCATCGTAATCGGCTTATCCTGGGCGTATTTTCCTCTCAGGTATCCCGCGAGAATGTAGACCCCCTTGTTATGCGTGGGACCGCTCATCTCAGCCTCTCTCTCAATATTGATAATCCCGGCCTTTCCCATGGAAGTCTTCACCGTGATCCGGGAGGGCTTGCCGAACATGTAATCTCCCAAATTGTAAACCGAGAGACCGTTCACCTGGCCTACAACCATTCCATCCGAGTCGATCAGAATCGTGCCGTCTTCGATCATCTCCTGAATCTTTTCCTCAATGAGGTTCAGCCGATAGACCTTTTTCTCGATGGCCATATCCACATGTTTTTCCTGAATCACATCCGATCCGTCCTTGGTGGCCCAATAATTCGCCTCTTTCAATAGATCGGCGATGAGGTGAAAACGTGTTGAAAGCTTTTTCTGCCTTCCTGTGATTCTCACCCCGTATTCCACGACGGCTGCAATTCCAGTTTTATCGAAGGGCCTTAATTTCTCCTCGTCACAGATCTTTCGAATAAAGGACGCATACTGCTCGATCTTTTCCGAATCCTTATTCATGACCGAATCGATGTCCGCTTTGATCTTGAAAATCTTCTTGAAATCGTCATCTAAATTATAAAGCAGGTGATAGAGATAACTGTCTCCGATCATGATCACTTTGGTATTGCACTCGATGGGCTCCGGTTTGAGGGCAGAGGTGGCAAAGAGATAAAAAGGATCGTATGTCTGAACCTCCATCACCTGGTTCTTCAAGGTCCGCTTCAGCGCCGGCCAGACCCCCGGTTCCACAAGGGCCTCCAGGGCGTTGAAGATCAAATACCCTCCGTTGGCCCTCAGAAAAGACCCTGCCTTGATATGGGTGAAGTCGGTCTTCCAGATGCCCGAGCGATCGACCACCCGTTCGATCGTCCCAAATAGGTTGCGGTAATTGGGTGTGGTCTCCACGATGATCGGCGCCCGTTTCGTTTCCGAATTATCCACCAACACATTGACTTGATATTCGGTAAAGGAGTCAACCGGCTGGGGCAGGACCAATCCCGGCAAGGGCGCCGGCGGAGCCTCCTCCTTTTCTCTGAACCGATTGAGATTGGCCAAGATATCCTCCTGGACCTCGTCCAGATAGCGTTGGACCTTCTCGTAGTCAAACTTCTCCTTGATGTCCGAGATCGAGTCTTTGACCACTGGAGAGATCACTTGCTGGTCCAGGGCGGTTAACTCCTCCTTGACGTCCTTCTCCGACTTCCGTGTTTCCTTAAAGATGATCTCTAACTCGTTGATCAATTCGGCTTGTTTGCCCTTGATCTTTTCCAGGTCCTCTTTGTTGAACTTCCCTTCCTCCACCATCCCTTCCACCTGCTCGACGTTGACAGGATTTCCCTCAATGACTGGAAAGATGCCGGGTCGGGAATAAGGCCCCATCTGAATCTGAACCAGCGCAAAATTTTCCTTGTTCACCTTCTTCTCAAATTCCCGGAACATCTCGGCCTGTTTATTCCGGTATCTTTCGACCACCTCTTTCTTCTTATTCAGGTAGGTCTCATTCTCGAAGATCAGGGGGATTTTCTTCTTCAAGCTTTCGACCAGATTCTCCATCTCTTTCTTGAAGGCATTCCCTTGCCCTGCCGGAAGAGTGAGGATGTGTGGCATATCCGGATTCTTAAAATTATTGATATAGCAGAGATCACTGAGGACCTTCCCCTTGATGTCGATATCTTCAAGAACACATTTGATGGTGGTGAAACGTCCGGTCCCTGCAAGGCCGGTCACGAAGATGTTGTATCCGATGCTGCTGATATCGACTCCCACGCGGATGGCCTCCAGGCCCCTCTCCTGGCCGATAATCTCCTGACAGGGCTGTATGGCCTCAGTGGTTTCAAAAGCCAAGCTGTTTGGATCGCACCTCCACCGCAACTGTTCCAACGGAACTTCTTCAAAAGTCTTATCTGCCATTCTCTCCCCCTCTTTACTTGAAATGAACTCTGAAGCATTATTTTCTATCAGTACAAAGGAAAAGTCAATACGCGTGGATAACGACGAAAGAAGATTTTGAACTTTATGATCTTGAATTTTGAGCGGTGAACGTTGAACTTTAAAACTCTTAAAGACCTTCTTTTGCAAGTTCCTCGATCAGTTTTCTGCCTTTCTCCGTCAACCTCTTCGGGACCTTGACGATCACCCTCACGAATTGATCGCCCTTCCCCTCTCCTTGGAAATGGGGAACTCCAAGACCCTTTAACCGCATCTTTGTGTGGCTCTGAGTCCCCGGAGGAATCTTCAACATCTTCTTCCCTTCAAGGGTGGGAACTTCAATGGTCGTTCCCGTAACGGCTTCTGAAAAACTAATCTCCTGATCCACAATGAGGTCATCTCCTTCTCGGGTGAAGAAGGGATGCTCTCGGATGTTAATTTGGAAATAGAGATCGCCCGCAGGCCCCCCATTCTTACCTACCATTCCCTTCCCGGCCAGTCTCAATTTCTTCCCGGATGAAATGCCCGGTGGGATTCTCACCGAGACCTCTTCCGTTTTTCCATTCTTCCGGTAGGAGACCCTCTTCTCCCCTCCCGTGGCGGATTCTTCCAGAGAGATGGACAGCTCGTATAAAATATCCTCTCCTTTTTGAGGGGTCCGCCCCATATCACGGTAAGGACTCTGTCCGAAAAGATCCCCGAAATCAAAACCTCCTCGGCCTCCAAATCTGAACTCCCGCTTTCCCCTGCCTCCGAAAAGGCTTGAAAGAATCTCGTCCATATCGAAACCCCTGAAGATATCCTCCTGGGTATATCGTTGACGGAAACCTTCAGCCCCAAACATATCGTATTGCTTTCTTTTCTCTTTATCACTCAGCACAGCGTACGCTTCGTTAATTTCCTTAAACCGTTCCTCGGCCTCTTTCCGGTTGGGATTTCTGTCCGGATGATATTTCATGGCCAATTTTCGATAAGCTCGCTTGATCTCTTCGTCACTGGCATTTTTGCTCACACCCAAAATATGATAATAGTCTCTGTTGGCCATTATCTCTCGCCCTCATGTTTTTGACCTGACTGCCTTCGGTAGATTTCACGGATCGTCCGGTCGAGATATCCCTCCGGGTCATCGACCGCCTCTTTCGTAATGATAAACTCCCTCTGGCCCGTCTTCTCACGGATCAACTCTAATCCATACTCATAATCCTTTGAAAGCCGAGAGAGGACCATTGCTCCTTTCCCGTCCTCTTTAAGGATGATCTCTGTGACCCGATCGATCGCCTCAGGAACAAATTGTAGATCGATCCCGGTCCTTCGCTGAAAATCTCTCTCAAACTCCCCAACCTGCCGTTGGATCTCCATCACCTCTTCGTAAACGGTGTTCACGTCATACCCTTTTTCGATCATCCGATTAATGACGATATCGATCCTCCCTTCCGGGAGAACCATTCCGTAGCGCTTTCTAAATTCTCCCTCTCGATTGAGGATGGATTCCTTCAAGACTTTTTTCTCCTGCGAGAGGAGCCTCTCAAACCTGGCAAGCATCTCCGGGGTGGAAGGGCTTTGAAGCAATTGCTGGAGCTCTCTTTCCGGATTCTCCACGACTTCCCGGGTGACCACAAATTTCCGAATATCGGTCGAGGGCAGCCTTTTTTCAAATTTGATGAGAACCTTCTCCACAGCACTGACCAGCCCCCTTGCCCCGGTCTTCTCCTCATAGGCCATGACAGCCAGCTCATAAAGGGCTTCTTCTTCGAACTGAATATCGATCCCGTAGGATTTAAAATCTTTCTTCTTTCCAAGAATGATCGGGTTGTTGGGATTTCTAAGGATGGCATAAAGATCATCGATCTCGAGTTTCTCAAAAACGGTGGTTACCGGAAGCCTTCCGATGAACTCGGACTCAAATCCGAAGTTGATCAGATCTTCCGCTTTCACCTGTTTGAGATACTCGGCCCTTTCATCCTTGGATCGGATCTCCGCCCCGAACCCGATTCCCTCCCGGTTCATGCGTTTCTTGATGATCTCCTCCAAACCGTTGAATGCGCCGCTCATGATGAAGAGGATGTGCTTCGTATTGATCGTTCGCTTCTCCTTCTTCCCGGTCTTCCGATAATGCTCGATGGCCTCCAATTGGGAGATGGGGTCATGGGGAACCTTCAGATCCACCTCGGTCTCTTCCATCGGTTTGAGAAGAGCACGTTGAACCCCTGTCCGAGAAACATCCGGGCCGATCAGGTTGTTCGATGAAGCAATCTTATCGATTTCATCCACGTAAATGATGCCGTACTGAGCCCGGTCAATATCCCCGCTGGCCTCATAGACCAGGTCCCGAACGAGATCCTCGACATCCCCCCCGACATAACCGGTTTCACTGAATTTCGTCGCGTCTCCCTTGACAAAAGGAACACCAATCTTTTTTGCAATCAATTTGATCAGGTAGGTCTTTCCCACCCCGGTAGGACCGATCATCAATATGTTGTTTTTGATATGGCCCACTCCTTCGTAGCGATTCCTCCCCTGAGTCAGCTCAACAAACTTGATCCGATTAAAGTGAGTGCAGATCTTGGTGGCCAGGACCTCTTTTGCCTGTTCCTGCCGGATGATGTAATCATTAAGAAAAGCCTCCAATTCCTCTGGCTTTAGATCGAAATTGATCTTCCCCTTCTTTTGCTCACCCGGCGCCTCCTCTTCCTTCAAGACCTCTTCCGTTTGGGGCTTGGGGAAAAGCATGGGCACGACCAGCCGGATCCGATCCCCGTATTTTTTGCCCAAATACTCGTTGAGCTCTTTCTCTAATTCTTTCTGGTCTGGTACTTTTGAATCAGAATCTTTCATGAGCATCAAACTCCTATTTATTTCAATATGTTTACAAAGTAATATAACCATAACCCTCCCGTTTTGCAACCTCTATTCCGTCCCGAAAAGTGCTTTGAATGGTCCAAATTTCTTGACAATTGGAATGAAATACGATAATTACTTCCAAAGAGAAATGAGTGGGAGATCGATTGAAAAGGCTGAATGCTTATGAAAAAGAACTCGATTCGAATTGCAATTGTGGGTGTCGGAAATTGTGCCAGTTCTCTCCTTCAAGGAATTGAATTCTACAGGGAAAACAGCTCCAAGAACCCCCGTTTCGAACCCTTAGGGCTGATGCATCTTGATATCGGAGGCTATAAACCATGGGACATCGAGGTGGGAGCGGCTTTCGATATCGACCGGAGAAAAGTGGGGAAAACCCTGAAAGAGGCTTGCTTTGCGAAACCGAATTGCACGAAAGTTCTCTATCCAGGCCTTAATGATTCCGAAGTGCTTGTTTCCATGGGGGAAGTCTTGGATGGAGTCTCTGAACACATGAAGGATTACCCTGAGGATCGTACCTTTGTCTTGGCCGATCAAAAACCCTGCAACGTGGAAAAAACCCTCAGAGATTCTGGCATCGACATCCTCCTCAATTACGTCCCGGTCGGTTCGGATCAGGCAACGGCTTTCTATGCTGAAGCCTGTCTCGCTACCGGGGTGAGCCTGATCAATTGTATGCCCAGCTTCATTGTCTCCGACCCTCGATGGGCCAGGCGGTTTGAAGAAAAGGGAATCCCTGCTGTGGGAGACGATGTCAAGTCCCAGATGGGTGCCACCATCATCCATCGAGCCTTGGCGAAGCTCTTCGAGGACCGGGGCGTTCGATTGGACCGGACCTACCAGATCAACACGGGGGGAAACACCGACTTTCTCAATATGCTCAACCGGGATCGCCTGAGGAGCAAGCGAATTTCCAAAACAGAAGCGATTCAATCCCAATTGGGTGTCCCTCTGGAGCCGGAGAATATTCACATCGGTCCCTCCGATTATGTACCCTGGCAGAATGACAATAAGGTCTGTTTCCTCCGCATGGAAGGAAGGGGGTTTGGCGAGGTTCCATTGAACCTTGAATTAAGACTCTCCGTGGAGGATTCACCCAATAGCGGCGGGATGACCATCGATGCGATCCGGTGTTGCCAGATTGCTCGGGAACGTAAGACCTCCGGCCCTCTCGTCTCCATCTCAGCCTATGCCATGAAACATCCTCTGGTTCAATTTCCCGATAGCCAGGCCAAAGCAATGGTAGAAGAGTTCATCGCAGGAAAAAGGGAAAAGTGACGAAAGTTTGGAGTTCGGGGTTGGGAGTTCGGAGATCAAGAATAAGAACCTCTGACGGATTTATTCCAGAAAAGATTCCAATTCAGATTTCTCCTTGCCCGAGGCTTTAATCTTCTTGAAATACTCCACAACCTTTCTCAGATCCTTGCCCATCCTTTCATAGAGGGCATCGAACTTTTCGAGACGACGGATGTATCGGCGGCAGGCCAAAAGCACTGCATTATTCAGTTCTCTTTTTTCGAAATCCTTATAACAGTCTGTCTTGAATTGGACCCTGATCTCTTTGAACTCTTCCTGGATGGATCGGAATATCTCCTCTCTCCCTATCAATTTTTCTTCTTGTGAAATCTCTTTTGCATAATAGTCGGATAATCGCTGACAGGCCCGATTGATCCATCCGGAAAAGAGAAGATCATCCTCCTGGATCCGAATGGCGTGGGCAACCTCCCCTGATCCCATCCCGTACTTCTGAATCAAAAAATCGATGGCCCCCCGATTTCCAATAAAGGTGGCCAACTGCTCGTTGAAATCGGTTTCCCCCTTAAGATAGACTGTCGCATGGGTCGTCTCATGGAGGATAAGATTGACCAAGGTGACGTCATCCCATTGCAACATTGAGGAAAAGATCGGGTCCCTGAGCTTTCCGAGGGTGCTGTAGGCCCCGGCCTGTTGGATAAATGTATCCAACCCCTCTTTCTCGAGGAATCGCTTCTCTTTGAGAACCCCCTCCTTCGTGAAGAAGCTCTTGTAAGTCACTCTGCCGACGATGGGAAACTTCCATGTATGGAGTCGGAGTCGATCTTTTTCACAAGCGGTCACCACGTAGAGAATGGGGCCTTTGTCTTCAAAAAACTTTGAATAACTCTTGGTCCTCTTTAAACCAATCCTCTCTTCGCCGTAGCTCTTCACCTCCTGGATCAACCCAATCTTCTCTTTCCGCTCGATGCTTGTGTTCCGATCCTCTAAAATTTCTTCAACGGGGACGCTATGATACGTGATAAAGGATTGATGCCATGCCAGTTTGGAGAGATAAAAAGGCTTGCTGCATCCCGTTAAAAGGATGAGGAGGGAAATCAAAGAGAAGAGCGGCTTTGCTGTCTTCATCATCAATCATTTCTAATACACCTTCGGGTTGAAATCAAACGCAAGGGCGGAGAGGGAAGCATCTCTTTTCCTGTCACGGCGCTTAACTCCCTGCCTGCGGTGGGCAGGCATGAGGAAGACAGCCCGGCTGAGAAAGTTTTGTAGCGAAACCTTTGACAGGCTTAGCAA
>JBHGBJ010000116.1:0-8138 GCA_041947025.1 Thermodesulfobacteriota bacterium | reverse complement strand
CAAAGCTACACTATACACTTTCGTTTGCCGGGTCTGTCTGGTTTCTCTGGTTTATCTGGCTTGTCTGTCTTCACTAGAGTAGTGATCCTGCGGATGGGAGTGATTAGTCTTTTTAGTTCTTCTGGTTTCGTTGAATTTGGGCTATGCTGCCGCCTCCGATAGCTTTACTTCCTCAATTGAGGAATGCTCTCTCCATTTCTTCACAAAAACATAAATTACTGGCTGCTCTGCTTCCCGGTTTCTGAGTAAGGTCTCTTTATGCCATTTATTGAACTCGTCTTCTCCTTCTATCTGAAAGATAACCAGCGCATTGACGGCTATTTTGTTTGCTAATTCTTCGTTTTCCATTAAGTATCTCTGAAACTCCGTCGAAATCATAGCCACGAAGCTTGTGTAATCACCCATTGTTCACTCCTTTCAGGAATTCCTGCCTGTATTTTTTACAGCTCGTGGGGTCAGGACACGGTAACTCGGTTAATTGGGCTTCGTCTTTAATTCTTCCGAAAGCTTCCCTACCGCTTCACCGATAACCTCAAATTCTCTGATCACAGCCGAATAGGTCTTCCTGTCGCTACAAAACTGTTCAAAAGACAAACCCTTAACAAATTCTTGTATGGCGCGGCCTGAATCCAATATATCGGAAAGATAAAGACGAGGGTCCCTTTCAGACATAAATAATTTTTTGCTTAACTTTCTCCCTTACGGTGGGCTTTAAAGAATCCTCAAATCCCATGTCTATTTTCTTTGCCAATTCTTTCTCCAGAAACCTCTTGAGTTGTAAAAAGCTATGAATATTCTTTTTACCTCTTTCTATCTCGACAATCATATCTATATCGCTTGAACGAGTCTGTTCACCTCGTGCAAAACTCCCAAAAATTCCCATCTGGGTTACACCGAACCTGTCGTAGAAAAACCTTTTGTTTTTTCTCAAATAGGCCACTATTTCTTCAATGGATGAAGCTTCCATCTCTTCTTCCCCTCTCTTAAATATTGCTTCAGAAATGGTCTTTTTAGTCTGTTTCGTCTATCTGGTCTATCTCGTTTATCTGGTTTGTCTGGTCTTTCTCGTCTGTTTAGTTTTTCTCGTTTGTTTAGTTTGTCTGGTTTATTTCGTAGGATCGTTAGATCGTTAATGCGTATAAGCGTTAAGGCGCAGATGCGTTAAAGCGTAAATGCGTCTTTCTGGTTTGTTTAGTCTTTCTCGTTTATTTAGTTTCTCTAGTAGCCTTCGGCTCGATTATATGGTTCAAGAATCTACTCTCCCCGCAGTTTCTAAGACTCGATTTAACGAGGCCTTTGTTTTGGGAATATCAGTCTTGACAGTCACCCACACGGTTTCAATATCAACCTCGAAATAGTCATGGATCAATACGTCCCTCATACCAGCGATATCTCGCCATGCGACATCTGGGAACTTCTCACGGAATTCAGGGGGGATATGCTTGATTGCCTCTCCTGCCACTTCAATTGCTCTGACGACCGCGAAAATAGTTTTCTCGTCTTTGATAAACTCTTCGTATGTCATTCCCAAAACAAAATGTTCGGCTTTCTCCATGGAATGGATGGCATCTTCAAGGAAATCGAGAATCGCTCTTTTCTCAAACATACTGGACTTCATTCAGAATCCGCTGGCCAATCCTGGGCTTAAGCGCTTTTTTCATAACAAGGTCCACCTCAACCCCCAGTAGGTCGGACAGGTAATTCTTCAATCCTACGAACTCGATTAATCCAATAGGTCTTTCAAATTCCACCAGGATATCCACGTCGCTTGTTTCTTCTTGGTCTCCCCTTAGATAGGAACCAAAGATACCAACGCCCTTTACGTGGTACTTGTGATTGAGTTCATCCTTGTGGCTCTCTAAAATCTTTCTTATTTCTTCGGCGGTCTTACTCATTTAATAAAAAACCTCGATTCGTTTTTTTCTTTATCAAATTCAGGAGTCTGATTTTTGCCATCTGATAAGGTCTTCAATAAAATCCCTTCCGGACTTGAATTTCCTTCCTTCTTCTTCTCTCAGCTTTCTCACATATTCGGCACTATCTCTTACCGCCATGTAGCTAAATCTCTCCTTTTTTGCCTTAAGAAACTGAGCAAAATCAACTAATTCCTTCAGTTTCTCTTCAGGCAATTCTTTGGACATATTCATTATCTCTTTCCTATAGTCTAAAGCCACGCCCATATTAGCCTCCTATACTCTTCACAATTCATCTTTATCTTAACATCTCGACTCCCTGGAATCAGCTTTCTTGTCTCTATAGTCTTTCTCGTTTATCTGGTCTATCTCGTCTGGCTGGTTTTTCTGGTCTGTCATCCCTGTGAAAGGGGAAATGTTAAGAATATTTGGAGCTTCACTAAGCAGATAATGATTCTAAACGGACATTCTGAAGTCGAGAACGAGGAGCAGATAATCTGCCGATCCTTACCAACACAATTGTTCTTCCGGCGGTCTTTTGGGCCTCAGCAATCTTGAGATTCTCCTGGGAAACCTCCGGATCCTCTTCGGGAAGAAAGTATACCTCGGCGTTTTCCGGGATTTGTTCTAAAACCTCTGGGTGCTCTAAAAGATACCGGTCAAATTCTATACCCAAGACATGGTTTTTCTTAAAAAGATCTTCTTTCCTCATTTTACCTCCCTATCCTTGATAAATACCATTCCCGATATTTCTCCCAATTGGCCTCAATATCATTATATGCGAAAGTTAAGCCCTCGTCAAAATTGAGATTCAAAAACCATCTCTTGGTAACTGCACCGTTTGGGGCAATCAAATCCCGATGAACGGCGTCGTGAAAAGTATCGAACCTTGTTACCGCAGCCCAATCTCCTTGAACGATGATCTCATACTGGATAACAAATTTCCTAACTTGCCCTTTCTCCAATTCAATTTGGCACCTGACTCGATCTTCGTGAGTGAGATATCTAAAATAAGTTTTCCTCAAGGCGGTAACTTCTTTGATTAATTGAAGGCAGATGGGGACGTTGGTTCAAACAGGCCTGGCAGGCCTGGGGTCAAAGCTACACTATACACTTTCGTTCGTCTCGTCTATTTAGGCCACGTGCTCCCTAAAAACCTTTCCAACCTCCTCCATTTTTAAGTCGCTCCTCTGCAATCTGGACCTTGTCTCCTCGATTTTTTTCATGGCCTTCTTATCGTAATACCTTTCGCCACAGTTTAAGCAAACCAAGACCTCCATGGAGACAAGCAGAACATTGTTCCCCCATCTGATCTCTTCTTCCACTGTCTTCATCTCAATCTGCGGGCTCTTACAAATCACACATTTCATCCCCGTCTCCTTTCAAAATCAATCCATTGATCGGAACTCGGCTCATATAGGGCCCGATGGGACGTTGATGAAAATCGTGACTTTCTTCTACCGTACTGGAGTTTCTTTGGTCTATTTCGTCTATTTCCTTTGTCTGATTTTTCTGGTTTATTTCGTCTTTTTCGTTACTCTCGTTTACTTAGTTTCTCTCGTTTATCTACACACATTCTTCACTTCGTGAATCGAGGGGACCCCTACGGGGGTGGAATCTGGTCTGGTATTTCTTGTTTAGCTACGTGTCAAAAGTGAGTAAAGGGATATCAGCTTATCGGAGGATCAGGTGCCAGCTCATTTAATAGGAAGCGGCCTCATTCGAATCTGCCAGTCATCAATGACAGTAAAATTTCCCTCCCAATCGGAACGACTCTCCATAACCTCGACGATTCTGCGGATAGCAATTACCGGAGAAGGAGTTGTAATTCGGAAAAGAACCCCACCGCTTAATGCAGGCACCTTACTATGAAACGCGAGTTCCCCAAAATCCTTGTCAAAAGTGACAATAATCCGATTCTCCGCAACTGCCCTCTTCAAGACCGCCTGATCCTGGCTGCCGGGAGCATCCGTTCGAATCCAAACAACATCATGACCTCGGTTGCGTAAGGCAGCTATAACCCCCCCTGGAAAGTTTTCGTTAGCAAGGATGCGCACGAATCAGACAGCCTTTGGATAGACACGCTCTTCATGCAACGTTGCACTGGCATAGCTTAAACAAGCTAAGATGTCTTCCCGGGTCAAACCTGGATAGTTTCTTATAATCTCCGCTTCAGACCACCCTTGGGCTAATAAGTCAATAATAAACTCCACTGCCAATCGAGTGCCTTTTATGACGGGCTTTCCTACCAAGACCTGAGGATCAATTGTTATACGCTCTTTCCATCCCATAAAGCCTCATTCCTCCCAAGATATTAATACCATAAAGGGAAACCGGCTGTCCAACATAAAGATCGTCAGATCGCTAATGCGTATACGCGAACAATGTGTAGTCTTTCTGGCCTATCACCCCTGCGAAAAGGGAAAGGGGAAATGAAAAAGAAGCTCAAAGCACATCTCAGTAATTGGGTTATTAAGTTATTGGTCACTGAGTCATTGGGCCAATAACTAATTGAAAACAATGAATGCATTGAAGCGGCAAGGCATAAGTGGACCGAAGTGTGAATGGGGGCAAAATTGCCCTGTCTTCTTAAAGATGGCGGATTCGGTGCCGTCCGGTTTCAACGACACAGAAAGAGCGTTTAAGTTCATCCTCGTTATGTTCCTTTAACAATCTCTTAAGCTCACGGTGCACCTCTCCGAATGTCTTAGGGGCCCCCCGTAAGAAGATAACTCCTCTTCCCACCTCCTCTTTCAAAAACAATAAGCTCCCAAAATCCTTATCCCTTGTTATCAATATGCGATCTGCGTTCCAAGCTGCGGCCAGCAAACCCTCGTCCCGGGCTCTTGTCATTCCAATATCCTTAACAGAGACTACGTCATGCCCCCACTCTTTCAAGGCATCAATGGTAATCCTGTAAACGTCCTGGTCAGCAAGGAAACGCATTAAACCACTTCCACATGTATCTCTTCCGAACGAACGACGTCAACAGCATATTGAACGCATGCCTTAATGTCTTCGTTGCTCAGATCGGGATAATACTTCCTCATAATCTCTTCAAATGGCACTCCCTCCTGGACCAATTCGAGCACATTCTCGACCGGAATCCGAGTCCCCGCAACACAGGGTTTCCCGAAATGGACTTGGGGATCAATAATGATTCGGCTTTTGTATTCTTTTCCCATTCCTCTACACCTCCACAAAACTTTATACATAGGGGGAGACCCGAGGGGGCGTAGGTTCTGAAGCAACTTGTCGCCTGTCTGGTCTCCCTGGTCTTTCTCGTTTACCTGGTCTGTTACCTTTGAATTACAGCTCGTGGGGTCAGGACACGGTAACTCGGTTTTATATCTTCCGATCATTGTCAAAATGTTGTCTTCTTGTCTCAAGCCGATCCAGTCTTGTATAGATTTTATCGAAATGCTCCACTAAATCCCCAAACTTTTGATCGTGTTCAGAGAGCTTGCCCCGGATCGCTTTAAATTCCGGTTCGATCATCCTGCCATAGAATTCAGTTAATGTATCGAATAAATCCTTCTTAGTGATTTCTGCCATACCTCTTACCTCAATTTTCAATTAAGGATATCACACAGCTCATCAGCTTTGTCCCATAGACCGGCTTGGTGTATCTGGTGTATCTGGTTTCTCTGGTTTATCTCGTCTGTTTCGTCTATTTCGTTCAAAGAGGTTCTAACCAGAAGGACCAGAGAAACTAAAGAAACGAAATAGACTAGGACAAAAGCGTTAATGGCCGCGGACTTGCTCCTTGATCCTCTGGATGTGGCCCCTGCCAAGCCCCTTCACCTCGCATTTCAATTCAAAATAGCGACTGATCCTCGAGTCATCGAGGATCCCGAAGCAGTCGATCACGGCAAAGGGTTTCCCCACCATCTGAAAGACCTGGTCCGGATCGAGTTCGAGATAGGGCTGGTGACGGACGGCGAGGACGACGGCGTCCGATCCCTTCATCGCCCGGCTTAAGTCCTGAAGGACCTGAAGACCCTTCAGTTTTTCCTGGTTGCGGAAGTACCTGGCCCTGTGCTGGCCATCGGCAGGATAGGAATCCTGCTTCTCAAGCTCCCACCAGTGCTTGACGTAAGGATCGTGGACAACCACCTCGGCGCCCATCTCGGTCAGCTTTCGAACGAGGATTTCAGAGCCGCTGTAGCGGGTATCTCCCACATCTTCCCTGTATGACGCACCAAGGACCGAGATCTTTGACGCCGCAACGGTCTTCCCCATGTTCCGGAGACCGTCCCTGACCAGTTGGGCTGCGTGAAGGGCCCGGGTATCATTGATATTGATCGCCAAGGGCGTGAGATGAAAGATATCGTCTTCGAAGCCCATCAGGGTCTGGTATGCCCAGAATCCGAGCCCTCCGTCCTTGGGGAGGCAGTACCCGCCGATCCCGGGACCCGGAAAGAGGATGTTTGAATGGGTCGGCCTTACTTTGATGGCCTCGATCACCTTGATCAGGTCAACGCCATTTCGCTCCGCAAAGGTACTCCATTCATGGAGAAAGGCCAGGATTGTCGCCCGGTAAGAATTCTCGACGATCTTGCAGGTCTCGCTTTCGATGGGCCGGTCAAGGACCGTCAGGGGATATTTTTGGACATTCAGGACATCGGAAAGAAATTTGGTGACGCGCTCTCTTGCTTCCGCATTAATACCACTGCAGACCCGCCAGAAGTCGCGGATGGAGGAAACGTAGTTGCGACCCGGCATGACGCGCTCAAAGGAATGAGCCAAAAGCGGCTCCGCCGCATTGAAGATTGATGATTGGCGATTGACGATTGACGATTGATGATTGTTGATTGGACGAGAAGCAGAAGGATTCACGATTGATGATTGTTGATTGTTGATTGCAGATAAACCACGGCGCTCGAAAGCCTTTTTGATGATCGGAAAGGCGATATTTTCGGTCGTTCCGGGAGGGACCGTGGTTTCGATCAAGACCAGGCAATCGGGTCTGATCTTTTCACCGATGATTCTGAAGCTTTCCTCAAGGGCGGCGATGTCTGCCCGGCCCCGCTTCACGTCTCCGAGGGTCTCCTTGTGGTAGTCGCACTGAACGTCGACAACGACCACGTCCGCAAGGGTAAGAGCCTCGTAAGTAAAGGTGGCGCTCAGGGTCTTCTTCTCAAGGACGCAGCGCCTGATCAGCGGAGCGACTTCGGGGTCTTCGGCTTCGACCGGAGCAATCCCCCTGTTGATGTAAGGGATCTTCCAGTAGGACCGGGAGGAGGGCCGCTGCATCCCGAGAACGAATTTCAAAGGCTTCCCGGTTTTCCTGTCAACGGAGTCGGCAATCACCCCTGCCATCACGGCGCCGACAAACCCGAGGCCTAAAACCACAACGATCTCACGGCCCATGAGGCGCTGGCCGGCCACAAGCTCTTGCAGGCGCCTCAATTCGGCAGTGAAATCTTCGGGCTTCGGGAGGGGAAAGCTCTCCCCGTCAGGGGAAATGGAGTGCTGGTTCATCTGGTCTGTCTGGTTTCTCTGGTCTATCTGGTTCATCTGGTCTGTCTAAAAAGCATATCAGGGTATCAGAAGATCAGTGGGAAGCATATCAGGATATCAGCAATCAGGCAAAACCATACTTATCCCTGATATTCTAATACTCTGATATTCTGCCAACTGGTGAGTTGATCATCTGATATGCGATTTTTAATCATTGGGGGTGAAAAGCATATCAGGGTATCAGAAGATCAGTGGGACCTGCGAGCAGGTATCAGGATATCAGCAATCAGATAAGAGCTCACTTTCTTGCACCTTTTTTCTCCCTGACCCAATTGATATAACCATTTATGCCCCTGATCACTTCTTCATACCTCATAACAATATCATCCGCTTGATCTTCTGTAATATATTCTCTTGCCTGAAGTGTCCTTATATGATTCTGTGACTCCCCAGATTCTTTTCTTGCAACATTGAAGGCCTTTATCTTGTCCTGATAATAATAACTCGTATGACCTTCAGCAATATTATCGGGGACCGAAGTCGACGAGCGGTCCAATTGGTCCTTTATCTTAAAACGTTCATGATACGGTAGCTTCTTGAGGATATCATGCACTTCAACCATCAATTGATGAGCCTTTTGCCAAACCCATAATTTCTCAAATCCGGCAATGCTTTTTCGGTGATTCTCGTGCTCATTCTTGCTTGAATTTCTCACGTTCTTTCCTGATATTCTAATACTCTGATATTCTGCCAACTGGTGAG
>JBHGBJ010000115.1:0-10769 GCA_041947025.1 Thermodesulfobacteriota bacterium | reverse complement strand
CCCGACCGCCTCTCCCTCCTTCAGTTCAAAACGGCTTTTTGATATTGCGACACAGCCTCCGAGGGGGGAGGGAGAGGGGGTGATGTCACTCTACTGAGTGCAGTTGTATCAGTTTTCTATCAGATTGATAAAGCCTTGGACCTTGTTCTCCCAATCGTTGGCCCTGGCAATAGCGATCTTTTCTTCATATCCCTTGCCGTTGAGATTTTTCTCCACCACGGTCCTGTTTTCGATGTACGTATTGAAATCGATCAGTTTTCTGTTGTCGTGGAGCCCGGATAGCTCTTCCCAAACATTGGCAATCACAGATTTTCCCATTGCGAAGTACTGATTTAACTTGACCGGATTAATTCCCTTGACGGCAGGATACTGAAGATTATAAGGCATGATTCCGAAATCAAAATATTTTATGTAGGGAGCTAACCGATCATGGTCCACAACGCCGAGGGTTTCAATTCGATCACCGAACTTCTGATGCAAATGATGGTACCTTTTAGACGCCTCTTTCCCCAGCAGACCAATTAACACCGCCCTCGAATCTACGTTCCTACCCAGAACCCTTTCGATGACCTCGAAATCAAACCTTTCGTCAATCGATCCGATGTATCCCAGGACGTTCGGAAAGCCTTTTCGAACCCTTTCGCAGATTTCTACGAGATCCAGATCCATCGCCTTTTGAAACTGATCAAAATCGACCCCATTCGATATTCGGACCACCTTCTTCCCGTAGCCGTTGAATTTTCTTTCAAGCTCGCGGGAGACGACGACGATGTGGTCTGCCGCCTCTGCGAGTTGCTCCTCGTAGGAGAGCCTGAAGGTTCGGTTGGCCGGATCAAAATATTCAATGAGGTCAACGCAGTCGTAGATGATCTTTCTGATGTTGAAACGATCTCGCAGTTTCAAGTAATTCAAATACAGATAGTTTTCGGCGATGACCACCACTTCTTCTCCCGGACCCAAAAAGGAGGTCAGAAATCTTTCATTGAGGGCCCGGTTGACCTCAACAAAATGGAGTCCTTTGAAGATGGGGCGAAAGGGCATCAGTTTGTTATTTTGAATCAAGAGGATCCGATCGTTCAGCGGACGGATCGCCTTTCTCATGATCAACCTGCGGGGAAAACTCCCCGGCGATTCGAAGAAGACCACCTCGTATCTCTTGGAAAGAAGCTCCGCAAGGAATTGAGGCCTCTGCTTCAAAGCGTGCCAGGGGATGTTGGAGACGACGAGAATCTTGGCCATGTTCAACCCCTCCTCGCATCGGATGTAAAATATCCTAATAAGAAATAGGTGAAAGAGGACACCAGTGTGATCAGGTAATAGAGCCTGAAGTTCGTAATGGTAGCGAGCATCAGGAAGATCAGATATTTTGTATCAGGGTTTCTCCTGTAGCAAAGCCAGAGGAGAAGAACCACATAGAGGGCCCCCAGAATTCCCTCTTCGGAAAATAAGAAGAGCGAAGGAATATCCGCGGGGAAAATGCTGATGTCAAAGTTGAAATCGAAGAAATTTCTCCAGATGTCGAAGGGGATATTGCTGCTAAATGCCGGAGATGGAATGGGGTATCCTAAGAGAGGATAATGGAGGGCCTTCTCTTTCACATATTCGATCAACAGATTCCGCCTCACGGCAGAGAAGTAAATGTCCTGGTACGAGTAAGTAAAAAAGGTATAGACGCTGAGAGCGGCAAAGGCAACGATCAAGAGAATGGAGGCAACGTGAAAAAGCGGTCGATTCCCCAAGAACGCTTCCTTCCTGAAATAAAAAAAGGAGATGAAAAGGGAGACCAGAATGATTCCCACCAATGCCTGTTGTATCTGAGAAACGAGAAGGGCCGCAGCAATCAGCAGGAGAATGGAAAAGTACCGTTTGACCGGGATGTGTTTGGACAGAAACTGCATGGTCGAAATCATGTAGACATAGGTCGTCAGAAATAAGTCGATCTGGACCCTGTATTTCAAAATCGGGAGCCTGGATGGAGAGAGTCCCGGATCGGTGATGATGAAGATACAAAGAACTTCATAGGCAACCGAGCTTACGACAAACAGGGCGAACCAGGTGAAAAGGAGGCGGTTCATCTTTTCAAAGGAGAAATCTATGGATTGCCCGATGACAAAGAAGAAGAGGAGGGCGAACCAGTTCTTTAGAGGCAGAACATAGGCCAGTACATCATAGCCATTGGAGGCGGCGAAACCCAACAGGATCAGCCCCCTCAAGAGGATATAGCCCAGGATAAAATAGGTGAGCGAATTGACTCTTACCTTTCGTTGAAACCAGAGAACCCCAAGGTAGATGACGCTGAGCCCAATCGTGATGTTGGCCGAGTTGTCGGATAATCTGCTGCCATATCCCAGGACATAGGACCAGAAAGAAGCAAAACCCGAATAGAGAAAAAAATAAGCGTTTAAAAGAAACATCGTCCGATTCTCACTGACTGCCGAGGTGACTATGAGAGAGGATCGCCCTCAAGGCGATTGCCCCGTAATTCGATCAGATCCACTGGCTTCCCGGCCCTCGAGACTTATTTTGTTATCTCTGCCAGCATATACGGATTCAAAAAACAAGAACGCAGTGTTCCTGGCAGATTGTTGATATAAAATTCTGCCAATCCCCCGAAGGGCTTCAAGAAGCCCCGTCCGAATCTGCCGAAACCAAAATAGCCTCTTAGGGGCAACGGTCTCAAAAGCCGAGCTCCTCCATTATCACAAAACATAGAGCGCGTCTCAGAATAAGATAAGAGGTAATATTCCCCCCAAGTGCGGTGGATATTCATCCCTGTTTTTCCAAACAAGTATGCCCGCATCCTGTTTTCAGGGCTTAGACCATCGTTCGGGCTATGCTGAATGTCAATCGGAAAGGACTTGTTGGGGCATGAGATTAGAATTCGTCCATCCGGCTTGGTGATGCGGATTAATTCATTGGCGTATTGTTGCCTGACCTCCCGGTAATTCGGGGAAAGTGTATAATGCCCAATTTTAGTTCCAATATGCTCAATGACGCCCAAAGAGTATACCACGTCAAAGTAATCATCCGGGAAGGGGAGGTGCGAGGCATCGCAGCAAAAGAAATGATTTGGATCATTGCCGGCTTGAGCCCAAAATCTGGATAGACTGGGGAGATCAACCCCATAGGCATCGTAGCCTTCGCTGAGCAACGACGAGATCCCTTTGCCAATGCCGCAGCCCACATCTAAAATTCGTTTGAATGGCTCTCGAAGAAGAAAAGGTCTTAAATACTCCGTGTAAAATCTGAAACCGTTGGACTCCTGATCCTTGGCATAGTCCTCGGTTGTCGTATCGATTTCATAAAGAGCCGGGTTAAGCACGAACTCGACGAAACCGTGCTGATTCGTGCCAAAGCGCCGATCGCACGTCGCGCAGATCCGTTTGCCTTCTGCCTCAGCAAGATATCCGTGGCAACTGGGACAGATTAATATTCTCGAAAGGTATCTCAGCTTGTTAATCATGCTTTTCCCGAAATCTGTTTTGTCGCGATCAACACCAGTTCTTCTCCCACAGGTCTGGTGAAAGAGATGCCACCCTCCACGGTTTGGAAGAGTAGATTCTGTACACGCCCCCAGGTTCCCTGGGATGGCGGAATTCCTCCCGGGATGAAGCCATCCCGACGGATCAATCTGCTGGTGGCCCATATCCAGCGTGCCAGGCGGGTTGTCGTCTTGATGGTGACCGGCCGCAGTTTCGCCCTTTCCGCGCAAGTGGATAGAGTGGCTGCAGTGAAGAGAAAGAGATGCCTTGGCGGGTCAAGAGGGAACCAGGCGTCTTTGAACAACCGTGATCCCAGGCTTTCATTGTTGGGTGTGACAATGATGAGTTTGCCTCCCGGCTTTAAAATGCGCCGACATTCCTGTAGTGTTCGAATGGGGTCAAGGAGGTGCTCGATCACGTGGTTCATTGTAATCGCATAGAACGCATCATTTGGGAATTTCTGATCTTCCAGCAGACCTTCACGGACAGGGATTCCAAATTGGTCTCGCGCCACTGCTGCCGCATGCCGGTCGGGCTCCACACCGGTTACCTCCCATCCCAGGTTGCGCATCTTGGCTAAGAAATGGCCGTTTCCGCATCCGACATCCAGAAGGTTTGACTTCTCCGACCTTTCTAAAGTCATGACCCTCAACCGAGCTCCATCTCTGACAGGTCTGACCAGAGCAAGGAGCCTCCCCAGCTTTCTTTGCCAGAAATGCGAGGCGCAGGTTTCGTAGCCAAACCGGTCAGAGAGGACAGCATCTTCAAGAAGCATGCGGAATCTTGCGATGCGAGACTCAACTGGAGGGCTTTCTTCATGGGTGAAATAGTTTTCATAGAGTCTGGGTATGTCCCGTGGAATCGGACTGGGATTGAGCCACATCAAGTGGCAATCCGGGCATTCCATGACCTCCCATATCCCCGGTGCGTTAAACAACCGATCCCTGAGATTTCGGTAGCGAGACTTTCCCTTACTGTTGCAAATGAAGCAGGAGTGAGATGGCTCCGTATCAATCCCTTCGTTTAGATTTCCCGAGGGCGGGGTTCTTTTTTTGACCATCGTCGTTTCAGTCTGTAACAATGTGCCTCTACCTCCCTGCTGCCGAGAATGAGCAGACCGGCAATCTTAAGACTCTGGATATGGCGAAGAATAATAAGACGGTATCCAGGAGGACCCTGAGAGCCCATGCGATGGCCGCCCCGACGATGCCGTGCTGGGCGATGAGCAGGAATGCCATCAGAATATAGAGGGGAAGCTCCAAGAGATGAAACTTTGCAGGAAGATCGGGCCTGCCCATTCCATAAAGAAGTGTATAGGGAACTTGACCCATTGAGTTGATGAATACGCCGATCCCCAAGATCTGAAGGACGGCTGCACTTTGAAATGCAAAATCTTCCCCCAGCCACATTTGCAAAAGTCTCTTCGCAAAGAGGATCAGAATCAAAACAATAGGGCCGAGGGTCAGTAGCGTAAACTTCAGAGAACGGGTGAAGAACAGACCGATTTTCTCTCGATCTCTCGTTCCATGAAAGGTGCTGAAAGCAGGAAAGAGACTCATCGTCAGGCTGATCGGAATGATCCAGAGCCGGGTCACCACATCATAAGGGGCTGTATAATAGGTGACAGTCCCGATGGCGAGAAGCGAACCGATCAGAAAGCGATCCAAATAGACCATGACCGGGCCGATGATACTCGATATCATCACCCAGCCTCCGAAGCTGAAGAGCTTTGGAAAAAGATCAAGACAGGGTGAAAATTCCCTCAGAGTCGGAAAAAGCGTGAGATCGAGAACTGCCAGAGTCATGAGAGTAAGAAATCTCGAAATGAGGATAAGCACGAGGATGCCCGGTAGATGAAAACCAAGCAGGAGACCCAGGAGGGGAAGAAGAAAGGTTAGGAGGCCGGATGGGATTCTGATCATGTTCACCAAATCGAATCGCTGAGCCGCTTCCAGGACTCCGGAGAAAGAGTTGGAAATCAGTACCATGGGGATGGACAGGGCGAGGAGATAAAAAGTGGCCTTTGCCTCCCCCAAAAAGTCTGGTGAAATGTTTAGGATGTTCTTTGCCAATAGAGGGGTGAGAACAGATAGGAGAGAAGCGCCCAACAGGCCGAAGAGTCCCTGTACCATAACCGCCGTCCAGACGAGGTTAGGTATCTTTCTCTCTTCCCCTTTGCCCAAGGCCTCCGCCACAAACTTGGTGGTCGCCCGGCCGAGCCCGATGTCGAAAAGCATAAAATAGCCCAGTACGACCCAGGCGAGGGATAGGAGCCCGAATCGTTCCTTGCCAAGGCCATGAACAATCAGGGGAATGGTGATAATCCCGGCAAGAAGAGGTGTTGCCTGGCCGACCAGATTGAATAGCGTATTTCGCGCCAGAACCTTTCCAGTAAGTTCAATCTTTTTTCTACTTGTATCCAAGAAGCGTTTCTTCCTTCGATAGAATCCTGACAGAATAAGCTTCCGCCGCTTCGATTTCCTTCGATTCGAACCGATTCACCCCTGCATCACTTTCGCAGATCGCAGACAATTTCCCAGTTTTTCAAGCCACCTTTTCTCAACCTTCGACTCGACTTCTTACAAGGGCATTGCCTCTTGAGATCCGGAGAACCAGACTCCAGATAAACGTAAAGAGAAAGGCATTGGCAGGAATCTGAAGGTTCCTCTCCAGAAGGCTATGGATCATCAAAGCGATAATTCCCACCAGACATGCGATTCCAATGGATCGTTGGGGGTCTCTTGAACGACGGGAACGAATTCCCGAGATGGCTTTTGAAAAGAGAATGATGAACAATGTCAGTAGAATTCCGATTCCTAAGATACCCACTTCTGAAGCAAGCTGGAGAAAATCATTCTCCGTATGGGAGACGAGCCCCCAGAGAGGAAAAGAAAGATACATGGGAAAGATATGGACAAAGGTTCCGAGACCGGTGCCCAAAAGGGGAAAGTCTTTGAGGATCTGGAAGGTGTTTGCCCAGATCTTCCACCGGATTTCAAAGTCCTCGGAGGAAGTGAAGAAGCGGCTGATCACTGCATCGAGCCCGATCGCTGCCGCCCATAGGACCGCTAATGAAAAGAAGAGGCCTAACCCTTTTGAAATCCGTCTGGGTCTTCTCGAACCTCTGAAGAAAAGGAAATGGATCAAGCTGAAGGATAGAAGGAGGCTCATCATCCCCATCCTTGAGGCCGAGAAAAGGAGGCCAAGCATCATGACAATGATTCCAAAGGAAATGAGAAGAGTTCCCCCGTCGAAGAAAGAAAGTAAAGAACGCCAGCCCTCCGAGCGAACGTCTTGAATCTGTTCACGGGAGAACAGGTAGGCCAAACTGAGGGGGATGACCATGAGAAGATAGCCGGCAAAATAATTTCGGTTGGTAAAGGTGCCGGTCACGGAGGAAACCAGGCTTTCTCCTTCGAGATTGAGAATATGGCGGTGGCCGCTGAAGAATTCAAACATCCCGTAGAGTGATTCAAGAATACCGACTGACATGATCACCAGGATGAAATACCGCATTCGTCTCCTGCCCAAGCCTTCCCAGTTCAGAAGAAAGAGGAAAAGGCCGCTCAATGTCAGCCACTTGAGGAATTCGATCTGGGTGAAAGAAGGCACCAGGGAGAGGGAAATTTCCGATGTAAGAGGATAAAGGCTCAAAGAGTTCCGTAAGGCGTAGGTTTTCGGGGAGATCATTCTGACCCATCCGACGGGAAGGCGGAGAAATTGAGCAAGGACGAGGAGAAGAAAGCAAGAAAGCAGGATGATTGGAATCGCCGATCTAAGGCTCCGAATCCCGAGGATTGAAGGTCGGCCTCGCCTGCCTTCCCCGGAAGAGGACGGTTCAGGACTTGCCGAATGAGCAGGGGCCTCTGAAGTCTTGAATATGGACTTGAAAGCCCAGAGAGCGAGGACCAATAAGATGCCGAGCTCCATCAAGGAAGAAGCCCATACTTCGACAGCCCCGAAAGCGATCGGAGTAAAAATGAGCAGGGACATCAGCAATACTCTGATGAGATGGTCGAACATGGATTTTCTTAACCTCCTCCTAAAAAGGAATGGGCTCGGAAACACTTGGCCTTTGGCCCTCCAAGATGGCTTGAGGGAATTCCGTTACCATTTTGATTGCCTCCCTTTCACCAACGATTTTTTGGGCTGTCCTGACAGCCTTTGAAAGGATAGGGGGCCTCCCGTTGGTGGAATGAGCATCTGAGGCAATGAAATGGATAAGACAGTGGGCAGTCAACTTTTCAGCGATCTGTCTAACCTTCGGACCGAACTCACCGGTGAGGCTCATCGCCGTTACCTGGCCGAGGCATCCCGTCCGGATCATTTCGTAGAATCGCTGCGGTCTTTGGCCGATCTCAAAGTTTCTTTCCGGGTGAGTGATGATTGGAGTCACCCCTCTTTTGATCAACTGAAAAAGGGCCGCCTCGGCTCCATGAGGAACACCGTGAGAGGGAAATTCGATTAAGAGAAACTTGTTCGTTTCGCGGTCGTTGAGGTAGAGGCCGTTCAGCGTGTGAGGGGAGGCCACGATCGTTTTGACGCCGTCTCGATGGCTTAACCGGCACATCTGGATCGACTCTTCAAGAGTTTTTGCCCCGTCATCCAATCCCGGAAGAAGGTGGGTGTGGATATCAATCATCATCGATCCCTCTTTTCTTGGCGGGGAGTATTCTGCTGTTGATAATCAAGGTAAAGGATCTTCAAAGCCTCGCCCTCTTTGGTCAAGACCCAATGGATGGTTCCCCGCCGCACCTTTTTTGGACCAGTTTTCTTCATTTCCTGAACGAGCTCATAGCGGGCCTTCACCTCCACGACATCCGGCCGGATCTCGATCTCGGGATCCTCCACGGCGTAGCGGATCGTCTTGCTCTCGTCGAAGAAATCGAAGTAGGTCTTCCGTATGCCCGTCAATCCGTGTTGATGATTCTGAAGGGCCCTCTGAGCAAATAAGGCCATAAAACCCTCCAGGTCCTTGAGGACGTATCGCTCCGCATAGTTTGCAAGGAACCCCATCACCTCTTCCTGGGTTGTAAGGGCCTTCATGGGCGGTTCGGGGCCCCGTTGAACCGCTGGTTTCGTTTTCTCCGTCGAGGTCTTGGAGGGAACGGGACTCATCCGTACACCGCCCACGGCTTGAAGCCTCGGAGTGACTTCCCCCTTCATCTTTGGAGCTGGTTCTCTGGGGTTCTTTGTTGCCTCGGGCTCCATAGGGCCTTCAACCGTCTGCGACAATACATAAACCTCGTTCGTCTGAGATCGGTACCCTTCTATTCCTCGATCACCTGTTGGGTTGCTCTGGAATCCTTCGTCACCGGCATGCGGCGCAACGACAGATTGCTGAGCTCTTGACTCGATGGAATTTGTAAGATCGTTCCATGACAGGGGGCTTGTGTCTTTGGGGTCTGTAAGGCCCGTTGCCCATTGCTTCTTCTCTCCCCCGGATCTTCTCAAAACGAAGTCCATCGGGCTGTCAGGTTCTCGGATGCCTGCATGGATCACATGTTCAGACAAAGAAGCCAGATTCTCCTTCTGGGGCACAGCCCCTCCTTTCTGCCTTCGAGATTCTTGGTTAAGAGCGGCCATGGAAAAAATGGCACCCAGCACGAAGATGGAAATCAGAATGATAATTTGATTGAGAGACCTTTGGGGACGGATTCTTTTCTTTTTTTGACCATAGATTCTTTTGAGATCATATTCTATCCTTGTAGAAGGATATTTGAGCACCTGATAGGCTTCGTTAATTTTTTTTATTTTACCTTCTGCACGTCCCGCCTTCTTCTGAAGGTCCGGATGATATTTTCGCATTAATTTGATCCAGCGCGCCCGGATATCATCTTCTGAAGCCTTCTCTTTAACGCCCAGAATTTTGTAATAGTTTTCCATCGAATTGGTTACTCAGTCATTGAGTAATTAGGTCATTGAATGACTTAATTACTTAATAACCTGATGAGAGTTTTTTCGCTGTGATAGAAACCTCATCGAGCCAGGCCGTTCCCGAAATAAGACGGTTCAATTTATCGGTCTTCGCCCTCCTGATCCTGACCAAAACACCCTGAGAACCGGGAGGCGTTCGAAAGGGGATGATCATCTTCTTCCAGCCATTGTCTCCGGTCAGGAACTCGGAGGCTACCTGGAGAGGTGCACCCACGCCGATGACTTCGATACCGAGACCGCTTCGGGTCGTTATCCCTCTTGTCTTCATATAAGCGTTGAGGGCATATTCCCGATTGGGATCCAAAGGCACGAATTGGTAGGCATGGTAAAAATCGACATTCTCCTTTCCATCAAATGCGATCTTGAGCGAATGGATCCCGTCTAAGGCCAGCGAATCATCGATAGAGGTTTCAGCTCCGGCGACCTCCAGCCATTTCCAATCGAATCCACTTCCTAAGGTCTCCTTCTTTTCAAAGCTGCCGTTTACGACCAGATTTCCATCTGAAGAGGCGGACAGCCCCTCCTCACGGAGTTGGATCTTCCAGACCTGATAAGCTTCAATAAGGTCGCCGTGACCAATCAGAAAATCGATATGACGAAGTGTTTCGGGACGGGTATTCTTGATCTTCCATGACGCCTTTCTCCTCCAGACCTTCTTTGCCGAATCCAAATCTTCGATCTCGTAAAGGTAATTGACATACTGATTCATGGAGGAAGCGTCTCTCGGAACAACCTTTTCCAAAATAAAGCCTGTATCACGGATCGCCTTCAAAAGAACGTCGTAGACCATGTCGCTCTGATTGGGGTAATTCTCAAGAATGTAAGTAAAATGGGGTAATGCCTTTTCAAGCGAACCCTCCTGGAGCAAAAGAGTTCCGGTGACCCATCTTCCCTGGTAGCCGTTGGGAAAGACCAGAATTGCCTTTTCCAGGGCGTTCTCAGCGGCCTCCGCCTCTCCCCTTCGTTGAAGGACCTTTGCCAGATTAAGGTAGAACTCTTGCTCAAGAGGGTTGCGTGCAATCGCCTCCTTGAAACACCTGAGAGACTCCTGCAGATCGATATGCCCGATTTCCCACTGATAGAGAAGGCCTAATTTGTAGTAGGGATCTGAATTGAAAGAATGGAGGCGGGTGGCCTTGAGAAGATATTCTTTTGATGGGTTTCCTGCGGAGAGAGAACTTGCCCTCCATATGGAAAGCACAGGATAACTCACCGCAGCGGAAAAAAGAATGATCAGAAGAGGGAGAAGAAGTTTTTTCATAAGAACAATCGTTTACCCCGCTAGAAAGCTTTCGGATTTATGATGTTCGGTTCTTATTCATGAGGTTTACATCAGCCTTTGTTCTGTGC
>JBHGBJ010000114.1:0-8507 GCA_041947025.1 Thermodesulfobacteriota bacterium | reverse complement strand
AAGGCGGACCCGCCTCGGGCGGGCAAGACCGCCGCCTTAAGCCACTCGGCCATCCCTCCATTTAAATACCCAATAACCAAACACCAATAATCAAATAATACTCAATATCCAAATTCCAATTCCTAAACTATGATTGATTATTGGATAATTGGAATTTATTTGGAGATCGGAATTTGGTTATGGGAATCTTATCTCTTTGTGATCCTCTCAACCCCATTCATGTAAGGTCGCAAGGCCTCCGGGATGATGATGCTTCCGTCGGCCTGTTGGTAATTCTCCAGTATGGCCACCAGGGTCCTTCCGACAGCCAGCCCGGAACCATTGAGAGTGTGGACATAGTCCGTCTTCGACTTGCCGGAGATGCGGTATCGGATCTTCGCCCTTCTCGCCTGGAAGTCCTCGAAGTTGCTGCAAGAAGAGATCTCTTTAAACGTACTCTGTCCGGGAAGCCAAACCTCAATATCATAGGTCTTGGACGCCGAAAATCCCAAATCGCCCGTACAGAGGTTGACCACACGATAAGAAATCCCAAGCCTTTTCAAGACCTCTTCGGCATTGGAGAGAAGTTTCTCCAACTCATCATAAGAATGCTCGGGCTTCGTAAACTTGACCAGCTCCACCTTATTGAACTGGTGCTGTCGAATCAAGCCCCGGGTATCCTTCCCGTATGAGCCTGCCTCTTTTCTAAAACAAGGAGTGTAGGCCGTATAGTAAAGAGGAAGGACTTCTTCCTCGAGCACTTCATCCTGATGGATGTTGGTGACCGGCACTTCTGCCGTGGGAATGAGAAAGTAATCGGTTCCCTCGATCTTAAAAAGCTCCTCCTCAAATTTCGGAAGCTGTCCGGTGCCGGTCATGGTTGTCCGGTTGACCATGAAAGGCGGGAGAACTTCACAATATCCATGCTCCCGGGTATGAAGGTCCAACATAAAATTGATCAATGCCCTCTCCAGCTTCGCCCCGAGGTCCCAATAGAGGGTAAAGCGGGCTCCTGCAATCTTTGCTCCGGACTTGAAATCGAGGATCCCAAGCTCCTCACCCAGGTCCCAATGGGGTTTAGGCTCGAAATCGAATTTCGGAATCTCACCCCATCGTCTGACCTCGACATTGTCAGAAGAATCCTTACCTTTAGGGACGGATTGATGGGGAAGATTCGGAATCACGAGGAGAAGATCCTGCAAGGCTTTCTCCTTCTCCTCAACCACTTCGTCAAGCCTTTTCAATTCCTGAGAGACCTTCTTCATTTCAGCAATGAGTTCTGAAGCATCGATCTTTTCTCTCTTCTTTTTACTGACCTCATCAGAGACTTTTTTCTGAAGGCCTCTTAACCTTTCCCATTCCTGAATCGATTTTCTTCGCTCCTCATCGATGGAAAGAAACTGGTCGAGATTGATCGTTTGATCTCTCAGGGCCAGCCTCTCTCGAACCTCGCTGATATGTTCCCGAATATATTTAGCTTCCAGCATAAAAAACCTTTTCTCCGGAAATCCCCCGAACAATCAAAATTCTGTAAATATTACCATCAATTTCCTGCAAAATCAATTACCGTTTTTTGATCAGTTTGGAATTCGGGGAGATGGGTCTTTTTAAAGAGAGGTGACCGGCAATGGTTTCCACTGGTTTTCCATCGATGAGGATCTGGACCTGTTTGATTTGAGGAAAATTGAAGGTGAGGGAATTGACAATGGAGTAAAGGGTCATCATTTCTGCCGAGCTTCCGCCAGGATGGTCTTTGGAGAGGGCTTTATTAAAATTGACCTTTGCCACACCCTCTCCACCCAGCTCAAGGTTCAGCAGTCTTGTTTGAGAAGGAAGGGTTCGGATCAATTTCCCCTTCGGTCCCTTGATCAGCTCGTTGACCGCCTCTTCTGCTTCCTCCTCAACGTCTTCTTTCTTCCAGATCTCTCTTTTTTCTCCTATCAGATATTCACCTTCGCCATCGGAGAAATAGAGGACGATCCCTTTCTTCTCTCTTAAGATACCCCTCTTCTCAAACCAGGGTTTCGTGGAGTCAGAGATCTCCTGCCGGAAAAGATAGAAGATGGATACCCCGATCCCAATCAGGAACAGCAAGAAGATAACCTTCCCGGCTCGATTTTTTCTATGACTTTTTTTCTTACGTTTTTTCTTCATTGGAAAGCCCGGCGATCAAATTCTGATGTCCTCAGCCATCTTCCCGACAATGGGCAACAAATACCGTTCTCCCCGAAGGGCTTTAATCATGAGGAGGAGCCATAGGATGAGGCTCAAGATCCAGATCGGAACGACGAGCAGAGCGATGATCGGGATAAAACTTAAGATCAGGGAGATCACGAAGAGGCTCAGAAAGGTCATGGTGGACTGCATGGCATGAAATTTCACAAAAGGGCTCTTCTTTTCAACGACCAAAAAGACGATACCGGTGATGAACCCCAAAAGATAACAGAAGAAGGCCGCTACGTTCTCATCCAATCCCGTGCTCGACTGTCTTTTTTCTTCCATAAGGCGCTCCTTGAATTGCCAAGATTCTGAAAAGTGATACAACCCGTGCTTTCTTCTGGGTTCCCCTCACAGGGAATGGCCTATCATTGCATAAAATGATTGAGCTTCTTTTTCAAGAACCGACCGGTATAAGAAAGAGAATTCTGGCTCAACTCCTCTGGCGTTCCGAATCCAACCACCTCTCCTCCTTTCTCCCCGCCCTCCGGACCTAAGTCGATGATATAATCGGCCGATTTGATCACCTCCATATTATGCTCGATCACGATAACGGTGTTTCCTTTGTCGGTGAGCTTGTTAAGCACATCGAGCAGTCTCTGAATATCGGCAAAATGGAGACCCGTCGTCGGTTCATCCAGGACATAGACCGTCCTTCCTGTTTCCCTCTTGCTCAACTCCCTGGCCAGTTTGATCCGTTGAGCCTCCCCTCCGGAAAGCGTCGTGGCAGGTTGCCCGAGCTGGAGGTAACCCAAACCGACGTCAGTCAGGGTCCGGAGCTTCTGATGGATGGCCGGAATATTCATGAAGAAATCATCGGCGTCCTCGACCGTCATCCCCAAGACATCTGCAATGCTCTTTCCTTTGTACCGGATATCGAGGGTTTCCCGGTTGTATCGTCTTCCATGACACTCCTCACAGGTGACGTAGACATCAGGCAAAAAATGCATCTCCACCCGTAAGATCCCGTCCCCATGGCACGATTCGCATCTTCCCCCTGTCACATTAAAGCTGAATCGTCCGGGTGGAAATCCTCTCATCCTCGATTCGGGAAGCTGCGAAAAGAGTTCCCGGATCGGCTGAAACACACCGGTATAGGTGGCGGGATTGGAACGGGGCGTTCTGCCGATCGGCATCTGATCCACGTGGATGACCTTGTCGATGTATTCCAGGCCCTCGATTCCCCGAACGGAGACGGAATGCGGAGGGGAGTGATACAATCGTTGAGCCAACAGACGATAAAGGGTGTCGATCACCAATGTCGATTTCCCGGAACCCGAGACACCTGTGATGCAGATAAAGACTCCCAGGGGAATCCGAACATCGATGTTCTTCAAGTTATTTGCCGAGGCGCCCCGGATCACTAAAGAATGATTTCCGACGGGCCGCCTCTGCTTCGGAAGGGGGATAAAACGTTTTCCGGAGAGATACTGTCCCGTTAAGGATCGTTCTGCTTTCAACAAATCCTCTGGAAGACCGCTGAAGACGACCTCCCCGCCTTTCTCGCCGGGTCCGGGTCCCATATCGATAATGTAGTCTGCGGACCGGATCGTCTCCTCATCATGCTCCACAACGACGACCGTATTTCCCAGGTCTCTCAACCGTTTTAGAATTCCAAGGAGTCGAAGTTGGTCCCTTTGATGAAGTCCGATGCTCGGCTCGTCTAAGACGTAGAGGACTCCCACCAGGCTCGATCCGATCTGGGTCGCGAGGCGAATGCGTTGAGATTCTCCACCGGCGAGCGTGGCCGAAGCCCGATCCAGACTGAGGTAATCGAGACCGACTTCAAGCATGAAACTCAACCGTTCCTTGATCTCTTTCAAAATGCCCTGGGCGATCTTTTGAGATCTGGGTGTCAACTCCAGATGTGTCAGGAACTCCAATGCCTCATTGACGTACAGGCGGGTGACCTCGGCGATAGATTTTCCACCCACCTTGATCGACAAGACCTCCTTCTTTAATCGTGCTCCTCCGCAATCCGTGCAGGGCGCCTCCTTCATAAACTCTTCCAACTCCTCCACCCCTTCCCCATCATCCCCCCATCTTTTCTCCATCTCTCGAATCACCCCTTCAAACTTCTGCCGAAAGAGATGAGAACCCGTCTTTCCTTTCACCTTGAAAGAGATTTCCTCTTCTTCGGATCCATAGAGAAGAAGCCGCTGAATCGACTTCGGCAAACGGGAAAAGGGGGTGTCGAGATCAAAATGGTAATGTTTGGCCAGTCCTTCGAGAATCGGCTGGGAAAAGAATTCGCCTCTCTGTTTCCATGGGAGGATGGCTCCTCCCCTTACCGAAAGAGAAGGGTCCGGGATGACGAGGTCAGGGTCGAAATAGCGCCTCGTCCCCAATCCCGAACAAGTGGGGCAGGCCCCCTGAGGGTTATTGAAGGAGAACATCCGGGGCGTGATCTCCGGAAAACTGAACCCGCAATCGATACAGGAAAACTTCTGGCTGAAGACCTGGGGGGTCGATCCTTCTCTCTCCACTTTCACAATTCCTTCCGAGAGGTGGGAGGCGATCTCAAGGGAGTCGGTGATCCTCTTCTCCGCCCCTTTTTTGACCACCAGGCGGTCCACGATCACATCGATCTCGTGCCGCTTATTCTTGTCCATTCGGAGCTCTTCGCTGAGATCCCTGACCTGGCCGTCGATCCTCACCCTCACAAAACCATCCCTCCGGAGCTCTTCCAACTCCTTCCGATATTCTCCTTTCTTTCCTCTCACGATCGGAGAGAGAATGGTGAGCGCAGCCCCCTCCCTTAATTGAAGGAGGTTGGCTGCGATCTGCTGAAGGGTTTGTGAAGAGATGGGAGAGCCGCAATGAGGGCAGAAAGGCTCTCCGATCCTGGCGAAAAGAAGGCGAAGATAGTCATAGATTTCGGTGACCGTCCCCACGGTCGAACGGGGATTGCGGGAGATGCTTCGCTGATCGATGGCAATGGCGGGAGAGAGACCCTCCATCGATTCGACATTGGCCCTCTCCATCTGTTCCAAGAACTGGCGGGCATAGGCGGAAAGGGATTCGACGTATCGCCGCTGCCCCTCGGCATAGAGTGTGTCGAAGGCGAGGGTGGATTTCCCGGAGCCGCTCAGACCGGTGATCACCACCAGCCGATCCCTTGGGATCTCAACATCAATGTTTTTCAGATTATGGACCCGCGCTCCCCGGATGATGATCTTTTCCATCTCTTCCTCAAGTAAAAATTAACAGATTATCCATGGGGTGTAAAGCTACCCTGGTTCTCCGTACACTGTTAGAGGCTTGAAAAGCCACTCTCTGTCACTCCCGTGCAAGCGGGAGCCCAGAGCACTTAAGAAGATACTGAATCCCTGCCTGCCTGCAGGCAGGTGTGTAATCAGAGATTCCTGTGCTTTCTCAGAAATCTCACAAAAAATACTTGACAAATGAATCCGTCTGGTTATAATGTTTCTAAGTTTAATTTATTAAACTAATTTCTTCTTATACTGTTCTTACGGGAGCGAACGATGGCCAAGGTATTGATCATCGGGGCAGGAGGCGTGGGGACCGTTGTCGCCCACAAGGTTGCAAAAGTTCCAGAGGTGTTTTCGGACATCATTCTGGCCAGCCGGACAAAATCAAAATGCGACGCCATTGCGAAAGCGGTGGGCGGGAAAAAGATAAAGACGGCGCAGGTGGATGCGGATGACGTCAAACAACTGGTTAAATTGTTTAAAGGCTTCAAGCCGGAGATCGTCATCAACGTGGCATTGCCCTATCAGGATTTAGCCATCATGGATGCCTGCCTTGAAACAGGGGTGAATTATTTGGATACTGCGAATTACGAGCCGCCCAATGTGGCCAAATTCGAATATAAATGGCAGTGGGCGTATCATAATAGATTCAAGAAAGCGGGACTGACAGCCATTTTGGGCTGTGGTTTCGATCCGGGAGTGACAGGAGTCTTCACGGCTTATGCCTCCAAGCATCATTTTGATGAAATTCACGCCCTCGACATTGTGGATTGCAATGCAGGCGACCATGGAAAACCCTTTGCAACCAATTTCAATCCGGAAATCAATATCCGCGAAGTGACGCAAAAAGGGAAATACTGGGAAAATGGCAGATGGGTCGAAACCGAGCCCCACGAGATTCATAAACCGCTCAGTTATCCAAATATCGGACCCCGGGAATCTTATCTGATTTACCACGAGGAATTGGAATCGCTGGTTAAGCACCTTCCTACTCTTAAACGGGCTCGTTTCTGGATGACCTTCGGGCAGGAGTACTTGACCCATTTACGGGTGATTCAAAATATTGGAATGGCAAGCATCAAGCCCATCCTCTATGAGGGGAAAGAGATTGTACCTCTTCAGTTCCTCAAAGCGGTATTGCCCAATCCCGGCGAGCTGGGTGAACATTATTCGGGCGAAACCTCCATCGGCTGCCGGATCCGAGGGATTAAGAACCAAAAGGAAAAAACTTACTACATTTATAATAATTGTAAGCACCAGGACGCCTATAAGGAGACGGGTACCCAGGCAGTGAGTTACACCACGGGAGTGCCTGCAATGATCGGTGCAATGATGTTTGTGACGGGCAAATGGAAGAAAGCCGGCGTCTTTAATGTTGAAGAATTCGACCCGGATCCATTTATGGAGCAACTGAAGATCCACGGACTCCCCTGGCATGAGCTGCATGATGTGGATCTGGAAGTGTGAGGGGCTTCGAGTTGTCATTCCTGCGAAAGCAGGAATCCAGATTGAACATACTGGATTCCGGATCACCCCTAAGGGGTTGTTCTTTAGGAACAAGTCCGGAATGACTGTCCTTTGGTGACAGCATCTATGCCAATCAATTTTAAAAAAATCCCATCCCCCTGCTATGTGATTGATGAGAGGTTATTGCGCAATAACCTCTCATTCATAAGAAAGGTCAAAGAGACTTCGGGGGCCAATATTCTCGTTTCGTTTAAAGCCTTCTCGAATTGGGGCGTATTTCCGATCTTTAAAGAGTACGGTTTTGGGGCTTCGGCAAGCTCACTCAATGAAGCCCGACTGGCTTTTGAAGAACTCGGTGCGAAAGCACATACCTATTCGCCCGCCTACGAAGAAAAGACCATTAAAGATATTTTGAAATACAGCAGCCATATCTCTTTTAATTCCATAAACCAGTTGGAGAGGTATTCTAAGATTGCAAGTCAGAAAGGAGTTTCGATTGGTTTGCGTGTTAACCCCGAGTTTTCAGATACTTCCTATGACATCTATAACCCCTGTAAACCGGGCTCTCGATTCGGCATAACGGCTGGACAGCTTGGCAATTCGTTGCCAGAGGGAGTCGAAGGCCTCCATTTCCATACACTCTTTGAGGCGGACTCCTTTGCTCTCGAAAGACTGTTAAATGTTTTCATTAAGAAATTTGAGAGGTTTTTACCCAAACTAAAATGGGTAAACATGGGCGGCGGACATCTCATGACAAAGACGAATTATGATGCGAACCACCTGGTTGAGATCTCAAAAGGTTTTAAGGACCATTATGGCTTAGAAATTATTCTCGAGCCCGGAAGCGCCTTTACTTTTCAAACGGGTTACCTGGTTTCCACGGTCTTAGATATCGTCGAAAACAGCGATATAAAAACCGCTGTCCTCGATGTCTCATTTACCTGCCATATGCCTGATTGTCTTGAGATGCCGTATAAACCCGTGATTTTGGGCGCGACCGATGAAATCGCTGGAAAACCGACTTACCGAATGGGAGGGATCAGTTGTCTGGCAGGCGACTTCATGGGAAATTGGTCATTCGATAAAGAACTAAAACCGGGAGATAAGATCATATTTGATGACATGATCCACTACACCACCGTAAAAACCACCATGTTTAACGGCGTGAACCATCCCTCCATCGGAATATGGAACGGAGAAACAGGATTCAGATTAATTAGAAAATTTAATTATCGAGATTATAAGAATAGGTTGTCTTGATCCTTCCACACCACCAAGCTGCAAAGAATTTGTAATGATAAAACGTAGGAATAATGATATGGAACGAGCGACGATTATACATAAAAAACGGTTAAAAATACCAGAAGTAAGAAATATACTCCACGACAGGACCCCGATATTATTATAATATTCGAATATCTTGACGCCTCTATCCATTTTTGATAATCTGCTATTTCAGGAACACAAAGGCTGTATGCCCGGAGAGCCTGTATTATGCCATTGTTCTTCGCCGTCTTCAGGTATCGATGGGGCTTTTTACTGAGAGTCCAGGCTTGTTCAGTACGTGCGTGTAACGGCCCGGTCGGTATTCTGCCGTTTGGCGAGCCGGGAACTGGGAGCGACGGGGAGGGA
>JBHGBJ010000113.1:0-8943 GCA_041947025.1 Thermodesulfobacteriota bacterium | reverse complement strand
GAGGAGAATTTCTTGATCAACCCGGCTATTCGAGAGAATTGATCCCCAGGAAGAGTATACGGGACAATAAGTATTCCACAATGAGGGCGCTGGTCATTGAAGAATCGAACCGTGAGCCTGATGAAGTCATCCCTGTTTCTGGTCACCAGACACCTCTTCTCCGTGGCTGCATACTCAAGTTGCCTTTGATCCGATGTCTCACACATCCCGGCCTCATGAGCACTGAGCGCGTCAATCCCAGCTTTTCTAAGTAGTTGGGCGATCTTCGGGCTGAGGTCTTCATCCAGGTAACATCTCATGCGGACGACCTCATAAAGGGATACCGTTCTCGAAGTTTCTCATCATTCCATTGTTCATTCTGCTCAATCAGCCGGTCCATCTCCTTCGGATAGATCGTGTAATATCCAAGGGCCGCCTTGAGCTGCTCCTCGGATAGCCAATGATATGCCTTTTTGAGCCTCTTGAAGTCTTCCTTGACGCTTCTGTAAGCTGCAATCACCTCCCAAACTTCAATGCCCGTTCCGGCTACGCGGGCCCTTCTGCCGTGGGTCCCTTCGGCAAATATGATGCCTGGACAGCGCCTCATCCTAATGGCCTCATCCAAAAGATCCTTGGTGACGTTCGAGAAATCCTGTCCTGTCTCTTTAGCGATTTGCTCAATCTCCTTCGTGGTCTCGGCTGGAAGACGCAAGCTTTTTTGTATACCTGCCATAAGAACCTCCCTCCCATTTGTTATACATTATAATACGATGTCCTACATTGAATGTCAATGGCCGGTAGGATACGTTCTGAGGTGAAAGGTGAGGGGAGACTTTTTTACAAATTTCGATTGTCTAAATTAGGATGGGTCAAGGGAGGATTTTTTCAATCTGACCCACCAAATCATACGGAAGGGCCTGGGTGATTCGGGCTTCGACCCAGTCGCCGGGGCTGGCCTTCCCCTTCAGGAAGACGCAGCCATCGATCTCGGGAGCTTGAGTCTGAAGCCTCCCTCGAAGCTGGCCTCCTTGACCCTTTGGCCCTTCAACCAAGACCTCCAACCTTCTTCCAACGAATAGGCGATATTTCTTCAGGGAGATCTTTTTCTGAACCTTCATCAAGGTTCTCAGGCGCTCTTCCTTCACTTTCCCCGGGACCGGATTCGGCAGCCGGGAGGCAGGCGTGCCTTCCTCTCGGGAATATTTGAAGGCTCCGAGGTGATCGAACTCTGTCTCCCGAACAAAATCTAAGAGAGCGTTGAAATAGCCTTCAGTCTCCCCGGGAAAGCCTACGATCAGCGAGGTCCGGAGGCTGATATTCGGGACAAACATTCTGATCCTCTTAAGGAGGTTTCGAATTTCCTGGCCCTTCGATCTTCGCCCCATTCGTTTGAGGATTCGATCATCGATATGCTGGATGGGAAGATCAAGGTAAGGGCAGATTTTCTTTTCCCGGGCCATCAATTCAAGAAGCCCATCGGTGAAATAAGATGCCTTTGGATAGGAATAGAGGATTCGGATCCAGCGGAGGCTTTCTATCTTGACCAAACCCTTCAGGAGTTTTTCGAGATTGGCACGGCCTTGAAGATCTTTTCCATAGGAAGTCGTATCTTGAGCGATCAGGATAAGCTCCTGGACCCCTTGGTCTGCAAGTCTTTCTGCCTCATTGATCACGGATCGAAGCTCCCGGCTCCGGTAAGGGCCCCTGATCTTTGGGACAGTGCAGAAGGTGCAGCGATTGGAACAACCTTCTGCAATCTTAAGATAGGCTGTGAAAGGCGGGGTGGATAGAATTCGGGGTGTCTTTTCATCGTAAAGAAATGTCGATCTGGACAGGAATGTTTTTTTCTTCTGCTTCTCTCTCGGATTCTTGGACAGAATCTTGGGGAGAATCTCGGGAAGATGCTGAAAGGTTCCGGTCCCAATGAAAAGGTCCACCTCGGGCAATTCCTTTTCCAGAATTTTCCCATAGCGCTGGGCAAGACACCCTGAGACAATGAGGAGACGGCACCGACCCTCCTTCTTATAGCGGGTGAGGCCGAGGATGGTCTCGATCGCTTCCTTTGTCGCATCCTCGATAAAGGCACAAGTATTGACGATAAGAATTCGCGCCTCCGAAGGGTCTGTGGTGAGGCGATACCCTTCCCTGGAAAGAAGGCCGAGCATCACTTCGGAATCAACCAGGTTCTTATGACATCCCAGACTGACAAGACAGATGGTTTCGTTCATACACTGAATTATACCTGGCCGGGACTTATTTTCCAATCAAAGACCCAAGAAGGCGTTCATAAGGGTTTGGCAGGGGTGCTTCCAAACCTTTATCAAGCGGGTCGTTGAGATTTTGTACACAAGGATCGTCATGTCCCAAAATAGGGCTATTTCGGAAGGTCAGTCCCAGGTAGTTTGCTTTTAAAGGTTTCCGCTATAAAGCTTTTTCACCACCCCTGCCAAATCCTTATGGATCGTAAGGGATTACAAAAAAGTTGTTTTATCGATCTAAAAAGTGCAAAATTAGTTTAATTCAGTTTCACGAGTCAGGGAATAGAGCGATGGGATTGATCCAAAAGCAGTATGAGGATTTGAGGAAGAAAATCAAGAAGTCTGAGCTGGAGAACCAGAGGCGGGCGTTTAAAGAGACCCTCGGTCGCCAAAAACAGAACCTTGCTTCCATCGAGGATCTTGAGAAGATCAAGGAAGAGATGAAGCGAATCCGGTCTGAGTCCGTCGGAAACTGGGATCTCCTCCGGAAGGCGATCTCTCAAATGGAGGGGAACCGGTTTAAAGTGATCGAGGCGAAGGATTCGAGGGAGGCTTGTGAGATCGTACTCAAGGAGATCGGAGAAGAGAAGCTCGTCGTTAAATCGAAATCGAACATTTCGAAAGAGATCGGCCTCAGCTCCTTTCTTAACCGGCACGGCATTGAGATTATTGAGACCGATATCGGCGACCGGATCAATCAGCTTATGGGCGGACGCTCATCCCATTATACAGGGCCGATTGTCCACCTCACACGCTATGAGGTTGCAGAGGTTCTTTCCGAACATCTGAAGAGAAAAATCCCCCCTGTCCCCGAGGAGGAGATGCAGGCCGTAAGAGAAGACATCGAGTCTTATCTCCGGAAAGCGAAAGTCGGAATTACCGGCGCGAATGCGATTGCGGCAAGAGAAGGAGCTGTCCTGATCGTCCACAACGAAGGGAATGTCACACGGGTTCGAACCAGGTCAAAACACTTGATCACGGCCTCTATCGATAAGGTTTATCCGAATATCCAGGACGCCCTCCTGATGGCAAGATTGGAGACCTATCTCGCCACAGGCTCTATTTTCCCATCCTTCATCGATATTGTCGCAGGGAGATCGAGATCGTCAGATGTGGAGAAGATCAGTTTCTATGGGATGCATGAGCCGAATGAGCTCGTGATCATTCTTTTGGATAATGGAAGGAGAGAAATTTTAGACGAAAGAAAGGATTTTTCGGATCTCCTTTACTGTATCGGTTGTGGCAATTGTCTTCTTGACTGTCCGGCTTATAACACGATTGGCCCCTCGTTTGGGACCGATGGAATGTTGGGTGGAAGAGGAGTAGCCCTTGCCTCTCTTCAGAAAGGAATTCGAGAAGGGATTGAGGACGGTCTCTTTCTCTGCACCACCTGTGGCCTTTGTGGAGAGATCTGCCCAATGGGCATTGACGCTGGAAAAAGAGTGAAGGATCTGAGAAGATCGAGCCTGCAAGATCCTGCGATCCATGCCCAGCTCAATGAAGTGACACAGCTCCAAGAGACGATTGATCGATATGGGACACCCTATGGAGAGATGGCCCGGGGGAAGTTTACTCCTTTAAAAAAACATTCCCCTTTGGTTCTCTACATTGGGTGTGTCGGGATGAGCGTGGAAACTGAGACCGTGACCCGCACCATTGAACTCCTTCAACGGTTAGGGATCGATTTTACTTTGATCGATGAAGTCTGTTGTGAAGCGGTGAAAGAGGAAACCGGGTCGAAACCAAATCCAGAGCGGATTCAGAAAAACATCGAAAAAATAAGAGAGGTTGGAGGCCGGGAAGTCCTTTTTCTCTGTCCCACCTGTCTTAAGACTTTCTTGGAATATGATCAAGAACGTCCAACGGGTCTTACGTTTAAGACTCTCATATCATTTCTTTCCAATCATTTTCTGTTTGCTTCTTCAGAAATAGATTCAGCCAAAGTGACTTATCACGATCCCTGCCATCTGGGAAGGGGGCTTGATTCATTCGATGGCGCAAGGGGCCTCCTAAAAAACCTCGGAGTTAAATTGGCCGAGATGGAGCATCACCACCGCGAATCCCTCTGTTGTGGAGCTGGGGGAGGAGTAAAGGGATTTTATCCAAAATTCTCAAGAGACATCGCCCGGAGGAGGATGAATGAGGCAGAAGAGGTGAAGGCGGATATCCTGCTTACAGACTGCCTCTCGTGTAAACACAATCTGAAACAAGGGGTCCCGTGGGAAGGAAAGCTGAAGGTGATGACCACACCGGAATACCTTCTGAAAGGGATAGAGACCGGAACGATACAGTTCACCCGTAAGAATTAGATTTTTGAATCCGCCGCCTTTCAAGCCATAGATAACAGTCTTGTTATGTAACAGAACTGTTTTGTTGCTTTTGCCCCGAGTACGGTATAAAAAGGAAGTATGAAACCAGTGAAGCGATGGGGACTATTCCTTTTCTTATCAATCCTCTTTATTCTTGCAGGCTGCGCTCCGCTCATCTCTAAACATATCTCCCAATCTCTTGAGCGACCGAGACCTTGTGAAGAGTTTTTGAATCAATTGGACGCGAGGGTCGAAGAAGCGGATGTCAGGGATGCTGCAAATGTGCCCGTCCCCGGTTTTCCCTATCTCCGTACCAATCGTTTTCTCACAGCCCTGAAGAAAGACCTGAAAGATGAGAGAGCCAAGGAAGAGTGGGTTCGATGGATGCAGAAGCTCGACCTTGAGGGTAGGAAAAAGGAGATCAATAACCTGCCGAATCTTGATCAGCCGAATCGGGAAGAATTGTTAGGACGTTTAGAAGCCTGTTCTTCAGAGCTTCTGAAGCATGACCGGAATCGGTCCGATTTCTATCAGATCCTTTATTCACAAATAACCGTGCCAGATGAGTATTCTTTCTTCAGAAGAGCAGCCGGTCTTTATCCACTCATGGTACCGGCGATTGCCGTGGCCACGGCCAAGTCCCGAAAGAAGATCCGATCATGGTATGAGATCGACCTGAAGGACCTTCCGGTAGAAGGAGAGCTCAAGACCTTCGTCCCGGAGAGGAAAATCTCTCTGGAAGAAAAAGAGATGAGGGGGGTCATCGAGGAGTCGATGAGAAACCCCCTAAATGTTCCCTTGCTGAATCGGGAAGAGGAGAAAAGATTGGCTCAATCCTTTGCTCCCATCTTTACCCAGAACGTTGCTGCTCCCTATGACCGGTTGGGACGGGTCGTGTGGAAGGATCATGGCGTCGAAATCCTTCCGGAAAGACCCACCGTCTATTATTATTTTTCCCATGCCTTCCTCAAAGGAAACCCGATCCTTCAAATCAATTATGTCATCTGGTATTCGGAGCGGGCAGGGCAAAGGGCTCCGTGGATGGAACATGGCCATCTGGATGGATTGACTGCTCGGGTCTCTCTCGACGCCGAGGGGAGACCTTTCATGGTCGATGTGGTAAACGACTGCGGCTGCTACCATATCTTCAGCCCTGACAAAGAGCGGGTGGACCGGGTCATCTCCCAACCCTTCGGGTTCGATCCTTTTGTTCCCCAGTGGCTTCCCCCTTTTTTTCCAGGGGGACGTCTCGGGATCCGGATTAACTCCGGCTGGCATCAGGTCGAACGCCTGATCCCTGGGGAAGAACCTTCTGGGGCGATTTCTTATGAATTGGTGCCCTACAACGTTTTGGAAACTCTTCCCCATGAGGATGGCCAGGGAGAGAGCATCTTCGATAGAAGAGGAATTGCCAAAGATTCAAAAAGAGCGGAGCGATTCATACTATTCTCAATGGGGATTCCTTCAATCGGAAGCATGCGCCAGAGGGGCCACCATGCGATCGATCTGATCGAACGCATTCATTTTGATGATCCCTATCTTTTTGATGAGAATTTTATCTTTAAATAGAATGGCCAGATTTATTCCCACATTGCTGATCTCTTTGTTCCTGCTGATTCCGGTTGAAAGTCGTGCTCAATCATTGGACTACCCGGGCGAAAGCAGGGTTTCTGCGATCGTCCAGAAAATGGAATCTTCTTATCAAACGGTGAAAGATTACTCTTGCGAGGTGGAGCAGGTATTTTACAAAGACGGCGTCGAGGATCAGCGCTACCGTTTCAAATTCTATTTTAAAAGAGGAAAAAAGATACGGGTCGATTTTGCTCACCCTTATTCTTCACTCACCATCTTCTATCACGAAGGGGATAAGGACGCGACCGTCATGCCCCTCCGCTTCTTACCGGCACTGAGATTTCGTTTTTCGATCAACAGTCCCAAGATTAAGACGATAGCTGGCCAGCGGGTCGATCAAACCGATATGGGGTATTTTATCCAGTTCCTGTCGAAGAATCTCAAGACCATCGAACAAAAGAAAGACGAATATCGCGAGGACGAAGAGCAGGTGAAATTTTTGTTCTGGGCCACGGACTATATTGATCACAAACATTCTGAAAAATATCGCATTTCTGTTTCCAAGAAGATCTGGCTTCCTCTTCGCATTGAGAGGTACAATTTGGAGGACAGATTGATTGAGACCACGGATATTAAAAATTACGTTATTAATGGACATCTTGAAGATAACTTCTTTCAGCCATAGATACCCAATCCTATAGTCTCACAGTATTTCAATCTGTTGACTGCGTGACTACGCGACGATAAGACGATTCGACTATTTTCATTGACAAACTTCGGTTTCGTGGTCATTTTTTCGTTTCGAATTGGGGATCATAACTATGGGTCACGATTATGATGTGATTGTGGTGGGGGCAGGACCGGGAGGGGCAACGTCAGCCCGACTCTGTGCCGAGGCCGGGCTGAAGACCCTTCTGATTGAGAAGGAACGAATACCGCGGTATAAACCCTGCGGGGGCTGCCTATCCCTTAAAACGGTTCGCTTGCTCGGTTTTGATCTCAGCCCTGTGCTGGAAAACACCGTTTATGGAGTGAAATTCTCTTATTGTTTTGAAGATTCATTTTCGATCCAATCTACGGAGCCGATGGCTTTTCTGGTGATGAGGGATCGATTCGATCAGTTTCTGGTGGAGAAGGCCCTAAGAACCGGGGCGGAGGTATTAGAAGGTGAAAGAGTGGCAAGGGTGAAAGAGAAGGACAGTTGGGTAGAGGTTGAATTATCAAGAGGGAAAGGGCTTCGATGTGAATACCTGATCGGCGCCGATGGGGCAGAGAGCATCGTTGCCAAATCATTATCGCTTTTGCCTAAGAAAGTCAATCGAACAGGGATCGGAGTCGAAAGCGAGATCCCCTTTGGATCAACCGTCAATTTTCCCAGAGAGGATATCCCTCGCATCCATTTAGACTTCGGCCGATTCCCGAGTGGCTTTGGATGGGTTTTTCCAAAAAGGGAAGGGATCTCTGTAGGTATGGGTGGAATGTTTTTTGATGAGGAGAAGAATAATCTTCGCCGATGCTTTGCCGATTTCGTAAAGGGGCTAAGCTATATCAAAAAAGGAGAAGAAACGAGGGCCCTGGGACATTTCCTTCCCGCCTTTTATGAGGAGAGCCAAAGGGTTTCAAGGGGAAGGGTTCTTCTGGTGGGAGATGCCGGCTATCTGATCGACCCCCTGACCGGCGAAGGCATCTACTACGCGATCCGGAGCGGAGCCCTGGCCGCAGGATCCATCCTTCAATCGAAGGAGAAAGGCCCTCTTCCCGGTGATCGATACCAGGAAGCTGTGCGTGTCGACATCTTCGAAAATTTGAAATGGGCTCTCTTTTTTGCCCGATTCGTCAACCGGTTTAACAAACTGTCTTACCAGACTCTACGCCATTATCCTGAACTGGGAAATCTCTATTTACAGGTACTGGAAGGGAGGGAGACCTACAAAGGATTTGTGGACAAGGTGAAACAGAGGGTGAAAAATTTCCTTAAGGGACGATTGAGTGATAAGATCAAAAAGGCGATTGCAGCCTTCTAAAATTTCTTTGGTTTCCGGTCTGTCTCTGGACGAATTAAGAGAGAAGGTGAGGAAGATCGCCCGCTTCCTGGAAGGAAGATTTGGTGTTCCCCTAGGAAAGAAGAGAGGCGATCCGATGGAGACCCTTATCGAGACGATTCTCTCACAAAACACCAACGACCGAAATCGAGATCGAGCCTATGAGAGATTAAAAGCGGGATTTCCAAGCTGGGAAGACATCCTCGGAGCCCGAGAAAGAGCTATTATTCGGGCCATCCGACCGGGAGGATTGGCAGGGCAGAAAGCAAGGCGAATCCGAGAAATCCTTCGGTGGGTCAATAAAAGAGAGGGGAAGATCAGCCTTTCCTTCTTGAGAAAGATGGATTCCGATGAAATCAAGAAGACGATCGGCGGCCTGAAAGGGATCGGCCCAAAGACCGTTCACTGCCTACTTCTTTTTGGGTTGGGAAGAGAGGCTTTCCCGGTGGACACTCATATCCTCAGGGTCGGGAAGCGCACGGGGCTCATTCCAGAACGGATGAATGCAGAAAAGGCCCATCAATGGATGGCCCCGCTGGTCCCCAAAGGGAAGGCACGTTCGTTACACCTAAACCTGATCCGGTTCGGGAGAGAGATCTGCAGAGCGAAGAATCCGCAGTGCGAAGTTTGTTTTCTTGCAAGAGAGTGTGCCTTTTCAAACCACATTCATTTCCAGATGGCCCCTCTCCCTTGACGGCTGTGTCGTAATATGAAAAAAACCTGGTTTCTCAAAAAGGGGAGGGGCGGTCGGGTGAAAAAATTTTAGAGCGGTAACCTTTAACC
>JBHGBJ010000112.1:0-8950 GCA_041947025.1 Thermodesulfobacteriota bacterium | reverse complement strand
CAAATCCGTCTCCTTGGCCATGCACGGTTGGCATAACTCTGATCGAGCTCCGGATGCTACATGTTATTATTTAAAATAGGGACACATACCATTTTTCTGCTCTGTCTCGATTATTAACGCATAGCATCTGGAGCAGACAAAAAATCAGCGGCTCCGTCGCTGAAAGGGCTACTTTTCAGCAGGCGGTTTTCCTTGTCTCAAAATTGCAGATGTTTTCAAAGACAAACCCAGCCTTTCACCCTATCCCTTTATAACTTCGCCAGTGGTCTAATGGATTCAATTCAATAAGGAAAAAGGGAGAGGTAAACCTTGGGACTTATGGGGTGTGGCACATCATGGGGATGGGTAGGATGTAAGAGAAGGAAGAAAATGGTATGTGTCCCGATTTTTGAGAGGGCTGCTTGGGCAGCCCTCTTTTTTTGACAGAATCCCTTTTTCTTGTTAGAAATAAAGAGTGAATGCCTGTCGCCCGACAGGCGATTTGTTAGGAGAAAACGGAAATCGGATCCAGAGGAGTGAAGAGTGCCTACCTATTCCCATTCCCAGCTTTCCACCTATGAAACCTGTCCCCACCAGTACAAACTCGCCTATATTGATAAGATTGAGGTCGAAACAGAAGGCATTGAAGCTTTCATGGGGTCGAGGGTCCACGATGCCTTGGAAAGACTCTATCGGGATCTGAAGGTGACTAAACTGAACACGGTGGAGGAACTGATCGAATTCTACCATCAGAACTGGGAAAAGAATTGGAATGATAGAGTTCAGATTATCCGGAAAGAGTACACTGCCGAGGATTATCGACGTCTGGGAGAAAAATGTATCGCCGACTACTATAAACGCTACCACCCTTTTGATCGGGGGAAGACACTGGGCCTTGAAGAAAATATCTATTTTCCTCTGGAAGAAGAGGGAAACTATTGGATCCGGGGGTTCATTGACCGGTTGACCCTCGTGGATTCTTCCGTCCTCGAAATCCACGACTACAAAACCTCCAGCAGACTTCCATCTCAGGGAGACGTTGAATCAGACCGACAATTGGCTTTCTATCAGATGGGTGTCGGGGGGAAGTGGCAGAATATTCAAGAGGTGAGGCTGATCTGGCACTACCTCACCTTCGATACGGAGATCCATTCTTCAAGAACGCCTGAACAACTCCGTCAATTGCGGGAGGCGACGTTAGAACTCATCCGGAGGATTGAAACGGACAGACAGTTCCTTCCGAAAGAGGGGCCCCTTTGCGATTGGTGCGATTACCAAGGATTCTGCCCCAAGAGAAAGCACCGGATTTCCGTAGGCAGCCTCCCTCTTAACGAGTATCTGAATGAAGAAGGGGTGGCTTTGGTCAACCAATATGTGGATCTCAAAGAAAAGAAGAGGCTCTTGGACGAAGAGGTGGATCGCGAATTAGCCAATATCGAGGAGGCCCTTTACGCGTATGCTCAGAGGGAGGAGGTCGAAGCTGTTTTTGGAAGAGATCATGTGGCAAAGATCAAGATCGAGACGAAGGAAAAATACCCTTTAAAAGGAGACCCCCGTCGAAAAACGCTCGATGAGCTGATTAAAAAAACAGGGAAGTGGATGGAAGTATCCGATTTGAACCCATGGATGTTGGCCAGAGTGATCGGTCGAGGGGGGTGGCCCCCTTCTTTGGTGAATAAGATAAAGGGGTTTTCAACTCTGGAGGAAACTCGATCGATCAGCGTATCGAAGTTGAAGGAAAGAGGATAGAATAAGCTTAAAGTTGAAAGCTGAAAGCTCAAAGGTTCTGGGTTTTAACGTTAAGCCTTGCCTGCCTGCGGCTGCCTTCGAGCAGGGGCAGGAACTTTGAGCTTCGCAAGGGAGAGCTTTATGGATATTCGTGTGGTGCAGGGCAGGGCCGAAAAATATCCCTGCGAACTTCTTCTCCTCTTTTCTTTTGAACTCCCTGAACCATTGGAAGGTCCTCCTCGGGATGTGGATCTGGAATGGAAGGGGTTCATATCCAGCCTCATGAAACAGGGAGATTTTAAGGGAGAATTATTCCAGTGTCGACTCTTCTATCCGCAAGGTGCCCTTCCCGCTCATCGAGTGCTTCTGGCCGGTCTCGGGAAAAGAGAGGAGTTCGATCTGGATAAATGGCGGGGGGCTTCTTCCAAGGCCGGACAATTCATCCGTGATGCGGGAATAAAGCAATTTGTCATTCCGATAAAGAGGTTCGACCATTTTTCAGAGGAGGAGCTGACCGAATCCTTTGTGACCGGGCTCCTCCTCGGGACTTACCAGTTCAATGAGTTTAAGACATCCGAAAAGGATAAGATCAAGGAGATTGAAGAAGGGATCATTCTTGGAGAAACAGTCAAAGAGATGAGGTCGATCGAGGAAGGTATCCGAACGGGGAAGATCATTTCGGAATCGGTCTGCATGGCAAGGGATCTTGTCAATGGGCCGAGCAACCGGATTACCCCGACGACCCTGGAAGAGAAAGCCCGGAGGATTGCGGCGGACCATGCCATGGAGATTCAGGTATTAGAGGTCAACCAGGCTGAAGCCATGGGAATGGGGGCATTTTTTGCCGTTGCGAAGGGAAGCCAAGAGCCCGGAAAATTTATCGTTCTGGAATATAACAAAGACAGAGGATTGGATACGATCGCTTTGGTGGGGAAGGGGATCACCTTTGACAGCGGAGGGCTGTCGATCAAGCCTGCGGAGAATATGGAGCGAATGAAAGATGATATGTCGGGCGCTGCCGCGGTCTTTGCCATCATGGAAGCAGCCTCAAAACTGCGGATTCCCCTCCATCTGGTGGGGATCACGCCCGCAACCGAAAACCTTCCGAGCGGGAAAGCTTATAAGCCAGGAGACGTCTTGAAGACTTTATCCGGTCAGACTGTCGAGGTGATCAGCACGGATGCGGAAGGAAGGCTTATCCTTTCAGACGCCCTAGCTTACAGCTTAAGGTACCGGCCCAAGGCAATCATCGACCTGGCCACCCTGACCGGGGCCTGTGTGATCGCTTTGGGAGATTACGTCATTGGCCTCTTCGGCAACGATGAAAGCCTTTTGAGGCAAGTCGAAGAAGCTTCCGGGAAGTCGGGGGAGAAGGTTTGGAGATTTCCTTTGTGGGATGAGTATTTCGAATATTTAAGAAGTGATGTGGCCGATTTCAGAAACGTGGGAACCCGATCCGCGGGAGCCATTATCGGCGGGATCTTTTTGAGCAAGTTTGTGGAAAAGACTCCATGGGTTCATCTGGATATTGCTGGGCCTGCTTTTATCGAAAAAGAAAGACCTTATATTCCGCGGGGAGGCACCGGGATTGGAATCAGGTTGGTGCTTCAAATGCTAAGAGACTGGAAGTATTCTTAGGGGATCCGTGTATCAGGAAACCAGCATGCAGGATATCAGAATAACAGAATATCAGGATAAGAAGAATTTAAGTCTGATACTCTGATTTCCTGATAACCACGTCCTGATGCGCTGGTATCCTGATAAGCTTGTTGGGGTCTAAGTGAGAGTCATGAGATGAATGAGACGGATAAGTACCCTTTCCTTAAAGCCTGCCACCGACAACCGACGGAGTATACCCCGATCTGGCTGATGCGTCAGGCAGGACGGTATATGAAGGAGTACCGGGCCCTTCGAAAGAAATATTCTTTTCTGGAAATGTGCAAGAACCCAGAACTGGCAGCGCAAGTGACGCTCCTCCCCGTCGACAAATTTAAGATGGATGCTGCCATCATCTTTTCAGACATTTTGATCCCCTTGGAGCCCATGGGGGTGGAGTTCGAGTTTGCAAAAGGCGAAGGCCCTGTCTTCCATCATCCTGTCCGGGAAATGGGGATGATCGAAAGGCTGAAGGTGGTCGAGCCGGAAGAAGAAGTCTCTTTCCTGATGCGAGCGATCGAAATCGTACGGAAGGAACTGGAAGGGAAGATCCCCCTGATCGGGTTCTCTGGTGCTCCATTCACGCTTGCGAGTTATCTGATTGAAGGAGGCCATTCCAAGAACTACATCCTCACCAAAGGGTTGATGTACCAGAACCGCCATGCCTGGAATACGTTGATGGAAAAACTCTCCGAGACGTTGATTCGTTACCTCAATGCCCAGATTCGCGCGGGCGTTCAAGCGCTCCAGCTCTTTGATTCCTGGGTCGGTTGCCTGAGTCCGAATGATTATGAGGAGTATGTTCTTCCTTATTCGAAGAAAATTATTGAAGGGGTGGACAAGACCGTCCCCCTGATTCATTTTGCTACGTCTTCCTCAACCCTCCTGGAAAAGATGAAACAGGCCGGAGGGGATGTGATCGGCGTGGATTGGCGGGTGAACCTCGGTGAGACTTGGGCACGGCTTGGATATGACGTGGCCATTCAGGGAAACCTCGACCCTGTGGTCCTTCTCAGTTCTGCAGATCTCATTGAGAAGGAGGTCAGAAGGATTCTCAATGAGGCAGGGAACCGGCCCGGCCATATTTTCAATCTCGGCCATGGAATTCTCCCCAACACCCCCGTCGAACATGTGGCTGCCTTAGTGGACATGGTGCATGAATATAGTTCGAGATAATGGAATCCCAATGACCAAATTGCCTGCCTGCGGCAGGCAGGCAACCCCCAAATAAATTCTAATGACTCAATAACCAACGATTTTCGGTGATTGGAATTTGGACATTGGTTATTCTTTGGTTATTGGGATTTGGGAACTGGAATTTTGGACGCCATTGGGACCTTCACGTCCAATAAGTGTCAGCGTTCATTCACATTGGAGAGTCATGTGAAAGCACTTCTTCTTTTGGCCTTTGGAGGGCCCCGTTCTTTGGATGAGGTCGAAATCTTTTTGACCCGTCTCTTCAGAGGCCGAAAGCCGTCTCGGGAGCTCCTGGAAAGAGTCAAAGAGCGTTACCGGCTGATCGGAGGATCTTCCCCTCTTCCCGAAATTACATGGAGACAGGCGAAGGCCCTGGAGGAAAAGTTGAAGGCGAAGGGGTTTCCGTTCAAATCCTATGTGGGGATGCGGTATGGACACCCATTGATTGAAGAGACCCTTAAAGAAATCCTTCAGCACGGGATTCGAGAGATGATTGCCATCCCTATGGCGCCTTTCCAATCCCGGGAGAGCACAGGAGCCTATATTGAAGAGGGGAAGCGGGTCCAGAAAAATATCGGAGAGGAATTGGAGATATCCTTTGCAGTGGGATGGCACATGCATCGCCTTTATCTCGAGGCAGTCCGGGAGAAGATTCGAGAAGGAATAAGGGGATTCAATCCGGAAGAGAGAAGAAGGGTACATCTCATCTTCACCGCCCACAGCCTGCCGAAGTCGATCATTGAAAGAGACCCCTATGCCAGAGAGATAGAGGAAAGCATCAAAGGCGTTCTCGATGGGCTTGAACCTGTGCCCTGGCACATGGCTTATCAGAGCAAAGGCGGGGGGCCGGAGGAGTGGGCGGGCCCGGATGTGGAATCGGTCTTGGAAGCCCTTTCGAAAGAGAGAGTTCGTGAAGTTCTCATCGTTCCCATTGGGTTCGTATCAGACCATATCGAAATTCTCTATGACATTGACATCCTTTACCAGGAAAGGGCAAAATTGTTAGAGATGACGTTAAAGCGGACCCCTTCCTTGAATGACTCTGAGCGTTTTATCGAGGCCCTTGCTGCCATTGTGGAGGAACACCTGAAAAGGTCGAAGGCCCCTGGTCTTATGGTCGGATAGTCTATTCGTCGGATGGTCAGGGACTGCGAAACTGCGAGATCTTGAAACCAAGATGAATTCGTTCGGGGCCATTAGCGAAGCAACACATTATTCAAACGGTAGATCAGGGAGTATAGGACTATCAGACTAACAAAGTAAGAAACCACGTTATGAAGCGTATCATCATCATCGGGGGCGGCGTTGCAGGGCTTGCAGCCGCCTACAAAGTCAAAAGGGCAGCCTCGGAGGGCCAAGGCGTCGAATTCATTCTCCTTGAGAAGGATCGGCGCCTCGGCGGCAAGATCCGGACCGAGATCGTGCCGGATCCCTCTGAGGAGGGCAGGTTCGTCGTGGACGGAGGTCCGGACTGTTTCCTGACCGAGAAGCCGGCCTGCCACCGCATTGCAAAGTTTACGGGAATCTTCGATGACGAATTGCCCACCGACGAGTCACGCAAGCGTACATGGATCCTCTCACGGGGTAAGCTTCACGAGATGCCCGATGGGATCTTCATGTTCGCACCCACAAAATTTTTGCCCTTTGCCACAACCGGCCTGTTCTCGTGGCCGGGAAAGATTCGGATGGCTGCGGATCTCTTCATCCGTCCCAAGAAGGTTGTGCCAGGCGAGTTGAATGATGAGACGCTCGAAAGCTTCGTCGTCCGTCGGATGGGCCGGGAGTGCCTCGATCGTCTGGCTGAGCCCCTTGTGGGAGGCGTCCATGCCTCGGATCCGAGGCAGATGTCTCTCGCCGCAACCTTCCCGAGGCTCCTCGAGATGGAACAGCAGTATGGGTCTCTCATAAAGGGCTTTCTTGCAGCTCGTCGTAAGGTCGAGGAGATGCGACGCAAGTACCCGATCAAGCCCGGCGAGAAACCTCGGACCTTTTTCACCTCCTTTAAGAAGGGGATGCAGCAACTTACGGACCGGATGGCTGATGTGGCAGGTCGTGAATCCATGCGCACGGGCCAATCCGTCATCTCACTTGGTCGTACAAAAGGCAGCGGGTGGAATGCCCGGCTCTCCGATGGTTCCATCCTTGGCGGGGAAGCAGTCGTCATCGCCACCGAATCATGGGCTGCCGAGCGGCTTATCCAACCCCACGATAAGGCCATTGCAGAGGCATTGGCCAGTATCCCTGCCTCTTCTTCGGCAACGATTTCGATCGCCTTCGATGGGAAAGAGGTTGGTTTTGACCTGAATGCCTTTGGAGTTCTTTGCCCCCTCATAGAGGGCCGTGCTCTCATGGCGGCTACGTACTCTTCCACCAAGTGGCCAGGCCGGGCGCCGGCGGGGAAGGTACTGCTGCGCGGTTTCGTTGGAGGCCCCCACAACCAGGAGATTCTGAAACGCTCGGATGAGGAGCTTGTGCGGATCGTGATCGATGAGTTTCGCGAGATCCTGGGCCTCAACCCCTTTGCAAAGCCGCTACTGTACAGGGTTTTCCGGTGGCACCTCGGCATGCCCCAGTATACGCTCGGACACATGGATCGGATCGCTTTGATTGAGAATCGGTCTGCCGAGATTCCGGGGCTTGCCATTGCTGGTGGAAGCTACAGGGGGGTGGGCGTGCCGAATTGCATTGAAAGTGGTGAGAGGGCTATCTCGAAGATCCTCGGTGAATGGGGGATCAGCCTTGCCGAAGACCGCGTTGAGGAGAAGAGGTATTATTAGACTCGAGCGGCTGAACCCACGGAGGATCTCACACGAGGGAAGAGATTTCTGGATCGCTGTCTTAGCTGGCTTTGATTTTTCTTAAATCAATCTTTTCAAGTACCTCGATCCCTTTGGACTTCATTTCTTCAATCGCCCTTTGAGAGGTGTCCGGAGCCACCCCCCTGCAGAGATTCTTGATCAGGACGACTTTGTACTTCAAGGCGGCCGCGTCAAGAGCTGTGGCCCTCACGCAATAGTCGGTTGCGAGACCATAGAGGATCAGTTTCTCGATCTTGTTCTTCTTGAGAAGAGTGTCCATTTCAGTCTTTTTGCCGCCGTCATCCTTGAAGCCGGAATAACTGTCGTACCGAGGATCGGTTCCTTTCTTAACGATACCCTTGAAAAGCTTTCTGTCTATTAGAATTTCCGCCCCGGGGCTTTTTTGCACGCAATGGGGAGGCCAGAGGACCTGGTCCTTCAGCCGGAGCTTGATCACATCGAAAACCTTCTTTCCCTTATGGCTGGTATAGAAGGAGATATGGTTGGAAGGATGCCAATCCTGGGTTGCAAAGATTAAAAACCCCTCCTCGTTCAATTTCTTTGTGGCTTCCTTAACAGACTTGATATATGCCTCATTCGTACCCTCCACCGCCAAAGAACCATTCTTGAATGTCGTGAAGTCCCCTTGGACATCGACCACAACGACCGCCGTCTTCCCGGCCTCCTTTGGCATAACCGTGCCTCCAAAAAAAAGTATGAGCAATAAGGTTCCTGCTAAGACCTTCAGCGCCCAATGTTCCAAACAGCCCCTCTTTTATAAATTATAAAGTTCAAATCTCAAAGTTGAAAGATTGAAGTCCTACGCTTTCTATTTCGCAATCCCTTCTAATGGGTGCCTGCCGGCAGGCCCTGAACCCTGCTTGTGCAGGGCAGGCAGGCGCATTCCGCAATCAACATTCGGCCATTTCCCGGGCAACAGCTCCGGCCGCTTTGATGATCTTTTCAATATCCTCATCGGAATGAGCGATGGATAGCGCCCCCCCTCCGTGCATGACATGAACGCCTTTTGTCAGCATTCTCAGACGAAACTCGACTTCCCTTTTCTCGATATCGGTATGTGTGTTGATCGAATGAGGGGAGTCCGGGGTGAAACCCTCTTGGAAAGGAAAATGGGTCTGAAAGAGGGAAGCGATCCCGGTGACGGCGGCATTCAATCCTTCTCGACGGAAGGATTCCTGAACACCTTCCCTCAATCTCGCCCCTTTGGTCTCTAACAGAGGATAGACTTCCTCTGCATAATCCTTTAAATATCGGAGCATGGCCAATCCTGCTGCTGCAGTGAAGGGATGGGAGGAAAAGGTTCCCCCTCCGATCAGGGTTCTCTCCCATTTGTTTCTTTTTACGTCAGGCGAAGTCTTCTCAAGAATCTCCTTTTTCCCTACGAGGGCGCCCGCAGGAAATCCTCCGCCCACGATCTTTCCCAATGTGGTCAGGTCTGGTACGAAATGAGACCTTCCCTGAAATCCACCCAAGGCGACCCGAAAGCCTGAAATCACCTCATCGAAAATCAGGAGAGCCCCCGCCCTCTCTGTCTCGGAGCGAAGCATTCCCAGGTATTCCGGGGTGGCAGG
>JBHGBJ010000111.1:0-9067 GCA_041947025.1 Thermodesulfobacteriota bacterium | reverse complement strand
CGCTTGATAAACTTTTGGAAGGATTTTTGCCAGATCGTCCCCCGTAACTGAGGGAGTACGTTGTCACTTCGATCTGAAAAATCCCTGTTGACTCACGGTCGTCAGGGCCACGGATCCAACGACGATCGCGGCAGCGATCAATATCCGGGGCGTCAATGGTTCGGCAGCCAGCAGATGTCCGAGGATGACTGCCACCACCGGATTGATATAAGCATAAGTGGAAACCCATGGAGTCGGGGCGGCCCGCAAGAGCCAGGTATAGGCAGAGAACCCGATCCATGAGCCAAAAATGATCAAGTAGAAAAATCCCGTGAGAGATTGAGCAGAAATGCCTGTAATCGTCAGCTCTTTTAATTCTCCTGTTAAAACTCCCAATAAAAATAACCCACCTCCTCCGGTTAACATTTCCATCCCCGTTCCCAGCAACGGCGACGGAGGAAGGACGGCTTGTCGGCTGTAAAGGGAGCCAATGGACCAAAAGAGGGAGGCGAGAATGAGGACACTCGCTCCGATGAGATCAATCTTTTCGCTGCTATGGGTGGGGGAGGTTGGTCCGACCAGAATCGCGATTCCTATAAATCCGAGAATCAGGCCTGCGATAGATACCCAGCCTGTCGGCCGGCCACCAGGCCTCAGAGCGTCAAGCAGGACCATCCACAGAGGGGCCGATCCAACTAACAGTGCGGTGACACCTGAAGGGACATATTGCTCAGACCAGACCACTCCGCCATTTCCTCCGACCAACAAAAATATGCCGATAATCGCTGCGGACCGCCATTGTTGCAGGGAGGGGGCGGAGTCTCCCCGGAGGCGTCTCCAGAGGATCAGTATGGAGCCGGCAATCAGAAAGCGGATTCCGGCCATGAGAAAGGGAGGGATGGTTTCGATAGCGAAGCGGATCGCCAGATAGGTGGAGCCCCAGACGACATAGACACTGATCATCGCCGTCCAGATGGCGAAGGAAGAGGGCGGTCCGGTTTTATTAGAAGATGTGCTCACAGCAGCCATCCTCTATCCTATTGCCCCCTGGCTTTCTTTGTTGCCTCGATATCGATCTTTAACGTTCTTGGATCGATCGCCACTCCATAATCTTCTCTGGCCTTTTCAAGACTGACATACCCTTCGATCACATCGCTTTCCACCATTTCTGGATCCCGTTCCAAGGGATCTCCAAAGCCACCTCCGCCGGCTGCATCGATGGTCACCAGATCGCCCGGCTTGAGCTGCGTTAACCCATAGGGATTTCCGGTTGCACCATTGACCAGGAACCGGGCTTTGGCCCCGGGTCTGCCACCGAAGAGTCCTTCCGGGGGGTGAACGAATCTACCTGCCTGTATCCCAAGATGAACGGGCGGGATAGGGGCATTCTGATCATTGGAAGGGGGGACTCTGAAGACTTCCCTTTGGCCGAGGCCTCCTTTCATCCTGCCGGCGCCGCCGGAATCGGGGAGAAGCTGTCTGGTTTCAACAATGAGGGGGGTATCGTTCTCGAATATCTCGATCGGCGTATTTGCACCATTGGCAGGGAAGATGTAGACATAATGACCGTCATTGATGGAGCTGGCCCCCATCCCACCTCCCCTGATGATCACCGAAAGCCATGGCCTCCTGTCGTTCCTCTTCCCATAGAACACGTTCATCTGCGCCGGCGTCCCGCCGCTTGCGGCAATCACCTTTTCGGGCAAGACTCCGGCTAAGGCTCTGTAGATGATTTCGGTCAGAAAATGCCCGATGACGAGCCGGGCGGCAACGGCTGCGGGGAACCTGCAGTTCACAATGCTTCCTACAGGGGCGATCATCTTCAGAGGCCTTGCGCAACCGTCGTTGTTCGGGATGTCGGGGCCAAACATGCTTTTCATCGCCATAAAGACGTAAGCATAGGTGAAATTGTAGACGACATTGCCCCCCCAATCCACTTGCGGGGAAGATCCGTTCAGATCAACGAGGAGATCGCTTCCTTTGACCTGAACCGCCACTTTGATGACGATGTCATCTCTTCCCTTCACCTGCTCCACGATTCCTTCGGCACGGTAAAGGCCGTCCGGAATCTTATCAATCTCTTCCCTCATACTCTTCTCTGTACGGGTGATAATCTGATCGGACAGGTCATCGAGGCTGTCGAGATCATTTTCGGCGAGCATCTGGCAGATCTTCTCGGAGCAGACATAATTGGCTGCAATCTGAGATCGGATATCTCCGACGACCTCGTCGGGCGTTCGAACGTTCCACCGAATCATATCCAGAACAGACTGATTGAGTATTCCTCTGTCATAAAGCTTTACCAGGGGAATGAAGAGCCCTTCTTCAAAGACATCATGGTTGTCCGAGGAGACACGGCCTCCGATGTCGGAATGATGGAAAACGCAGGCGGTAAATGCCGTCAGCCGATCTTGATAGAAAATGGGGCTCATCACACACACATCGTTCAGATGCCCTGCCAGAGCCCAGGGATCGTTGGTGATGAAGACATCGCCGGGTCTATAGGTCTCAACCGGAATCTTCGCAACCAGATTCTTGATTCCCAGTGCCATCGCGCCTGATTGGCCGGGGGTTGCAAAGCTTCCCTGGGCTAATTCCCGTCCTTGGCGATCCGTAAACATACAGGTATAATCATGGGCATCCCTCAGAAGGCTTGAGAATGCCGTTCGTGAAACGGTGCTGTCTGCTTCATCCACAATGGAGATCAATCTTCGCCAGAGAATCTCAAGAGTGATGGGATCAAAAGGACGCCCCATTTTGCTGCCTCCTGTGAGGATCCTGAAAAATAGCTCAAGGCTAAACGACCGCTTCGCTTGAGGAGCGTTCCACTTGAGGCAAGATCATTTACCTCCAACCTCAAGTCACGCCTTGCGGGACGCTCCTTCAACCTCGTCCACTCTCAGCTCGATCCACAAAAATCCGAAATCATCGACTGAAATCGAGGCATCCTCCCCCACAACGACCGTCGACTCCTTTTCTTCAACGATGGCAGGCCCCCCAAAACTTGCGTGGGGGGAGAGTTTATATCGATCGTAAACGGTATAGGGGATAAAATCCCTGGCCACGGAAGAGTAGGCTGGGCGTCTTCCCTTGACGGCTTCAGCCAGATTCTGTCTCTTATTTTCCATTTTCGGCAATTGAAGAAGCCGTTCTGGAAGACTCGCCTTGATCTTGAAATTGATGAACTCCACTTCGGAATCCGGATAAGTCCTTCCGTATAGTCTCTCATAGACTTCATCGAAGCGTCGGCGAACCTCATCCTTCTTCATCTTTCCGAAATCTCTTTCGGAGATCGAAACGCTGGTCTCTGAACCCTGGCCCACAAAACGCATATCGAGGGACCTCTCGAAGGTGAGGCTCTTTTCCGAGGCCTCTTTTTTCAATATGGTTGTCGCTTCAGCCTCCAGCTCTCGGAAGATCTTTTCAATCTCATTGAAATCGGCGGAGCCCAGAGAGACCTTGTGGCTTCGAAGGAGGTCAAAGGCCCGGGGTGCAGTGAAGAAGCCCATGGCTGACCCCACTCCGGCGTTCGGAGGGACAAGCAGACGAGGGGCCCCCAGTTTCTTCGCCAGACCATACGCATGAACGGGTCCTGCTCCTCCAAAGGCAACCATCGTCACGATCTTGGGATTCCCCCCTCTTTCAGCAATATGGGTCTTGGCTGCTGCGGCCATGGTCTCATTGATGAGATCGTGGATTCCCCACAAGGCCTGAAGAAATGAGACCCCGAGAGGCTTGGCGACCTTTTCCTCGATGCCACGCCGTGCGGCCTCCTTGTCGAGCTTCATTTCGCCCCCCAGGAAGTAGTTCTCATCCAGATAGCCCAGCAAAAGGTCCGCATCCGTGACGCAAGGGGCCTTCCCTCCCCTTCCATAGCAGATCGGTCCCGGATCCGCTCCGGAGCTTTCCGGTCCGACCTGGAGCGTCCCCATTCTGCTCACCTTTGCAATGCTCCCGCCTCCTGCTCCAATCTCCATCAGATCCACCACAGGCACTTGAATGGTGAGCCCGCTTCCTTTCATGAACCTTTGAACGCGGCCGACCTCAAAGGTCGGCACGACGCCGGCGCCCCCTTTTTGAATCAGGCAGGACTTTGCCGTCGTTCCTCCCATGTCAAAGCAGAACATCTCGGGAATCTTGAAGAGCCTCCCATAGTATTGGCCGGCGATGACGGCTGCGGTCGGTCCAGACTCAATGATCCTCACCGGAAACTCGGCTGCCGTCTCGACGGAGGTCACCCCGCCGCTCGAAAGCATGATGAAAAGTTTTCCTTGGAAGCCGATGGATTCGAGTCTTCCGGCAAGCCTGGAGAGGTATCGACCCGTCAGGGGCTTCACGTAAGCATTCGTGACAGTGGTGCTGGTTCGCTCAAACTCCTTGATCTGGGGCAATACCCGGTACGAGACGGAGACAGAGACTTCCGGGGCTTCCGTTTCCATGATTCCTTTAAGCATCAGTTCATGGGCCGGGTTCTCGAAGGAGTTGATCAAACAGACCGCAACGGATTCAATGCCCGTTTGAAGGAGGGCGCGGATTACGCCTGTTGCTTCCTCGCGATCGAGGGGCTTGAGGACACTTCCGTCACTCCGAATCCTTTCGTCAACTTCGAACCGAAGATGTCTCGGAATTAAAGGCTTTGGAAATTCAGCGAACATATCGTAAGGGGCGTAGCGAATCCCTCTTCCGATCTCAAGGACATCCCGAAAGCCTTTCGTGGTGATCAGGCCTGTTCTGGCTCCCTTTCTCTCAATGATCGCGTTGATGACCAGGGTCGTCCCGTGGATCACTTCGTCCATTCTTGCCACAAAGCCGGGACGATCTTTCTCCATTTCCCTGATCCCGTGTTCCACCGCGTCGGAGGGATCTCTTGGAGTGGTGAGACACTTGTAGGTTTTTATCTCTCCTGTTTGATCGTTGAGCAGGACGAAATCGGTAAAGGTGCCGCCGATATCACAGCCCAACCGGTAAAACTTCTCAGCCATGCCAGTCTCGCGGGTAGGGGCACCTGCCAGCAGGCATGAATTGCCCCTACGAAATTGCTTCTAAAAGATCGAGGGTTCCTTAAATTCCCCGTAGACCTCCTTGAAAACCTTCGTCATCTCACCCAGCGTCGCATAAGCCTTACAGCAATCAAGGAGATAGGGCATCACATTCTTTTCATCCCTTGCCGCCTTTTCAAGATCCTTCAATAATTGGACGACCTTTCGGTTGTCTCTCTCTCTCTTGACTTCCTGAAGCTGTTGAATCTGCACCTTTGCCGATTCCCAGCGGTACTCGTGGAGTTCGACCTCCATCTCCTCCCCTTCCGTATATTTATTCACCCCCACCTTGATCAATTCCCCCTTTTGGACGCCCTTTTCAAACTCGTAGGCCTGCCTGGCCACTTCTCTCTGGACATAACCTGTCTCAACTGCCCGGACCATTCCGCCCATCTCGTCAACTCGTTTCATCTCCTCAAGGATCTTCTCTTCCATCTGTTTCGTCAGTGTCTCGATGAAATAGGATCCTGCCAGCGGATCCACCGTATCCCTCAACCCGATCTCCTCCATCAGGATCTGGAAGGTTCGAAGAGAGAGCAGAGCAGCTCGGGGTGTGGGAATCGTATAGGCTTCGTCAAAGGAGCAGAGGGCAGTGGTCTGGGCGCCGCCCAGTGCAGCGGCAAGGGCATAATAGGCACCCCGGATGATATTATTTTCAGGTTGGGTTTTTGTCAGGCCATATCCTCCGCCACCGAAGATTCCCCGAAGAAGAAGGGATCGCTTGTCCTTGGCTCCGTAACGCTCCTTTAAATTCTTTGCCCAGAGTTTCCTCGCCGCCCGGAATTTGGCCACCTGCTCCCAGAGGTTTCCAAAGACGTTCAGATTAAAGGTGAAGCCCCTGACAAAATCATCAATCGAGTGCCCCCGGCGAAGAACCTCCTCGATATATGTATTGGCAATTTGAAAAGCGTAAGCGATTTCCTGGACGGGGGAACAACCCGATTCACGAATGTGATAACCGCAGACACTGACCGGATTGGTTCGCGGAAGTTCCTTCATTGCGTATTCGATGGTATCGCCAATGAGGCGCACCGCCGGCTTCACCGGAAAGATCCATGCTCCTCGCCCGATCATCTCTTTGAGAATGTCATTCTGGGGGGTCGCACTGACGCGGTCTTTCGAAAACCCGAATTTTTCAGCAGTCGCCTGGAACATGGCCAACATGATGCTGGCCACGGCATTGATGGTTAGCCCTGCACCGATCCGGTCGAGAGGAATTCCCTGAAAGGCCACTTCGAAGTCTCGGAGGGAATCAACGGCCATGCCGACCCGTCCCACCTCCCCCTCGGCTAAGGGGTCGTCCGAATCGAGCCCCATCTGCGTAGGGAGATCGAAGGCAACATTGAGACCAGTTTGGCCATGGGAGATCATCAGCTTGAAACGTTCATTGGTCTCCTTTGGCGTTCCGAACCCGGTGTACTGCCGGGTTGTCCATTCCCGGCTCCGGTACCCTAAAGGGTGGATTCCACGAGTAAATGGATATTCTCCGGGAAGGGATAAATCCTTCTCAGGGTTAAAGTCGATCTCTTCTAAATCCTTCGGAGTGTACAGGGGTTTGATGTGGATGCCCGATTGGAGGGTCACATCCTGGATCTCATCTTTGTCGTTTTTGATATATTTCGCAACACCCATACGCACCTCAATCTGTTGAAAGGGCGCTTTGCCTGAAGGCCTTCGTTCCCCATCCTCTAGGGAACGAAGTTCCCGCTCCTCTATCGAGGTCTTATATGTTCTCTAATCCAACGGATCGACTCTTCGAAAGGGGTCCCTCCGGGAAAGATCCCTTCAATGCCCATCTTTTGCAATGGAGGAATATCCCTTTTGGGGATGACCCCGCCTACGACCACCCGGATATCCTCGATCTTCTCTTCCTTCATTTTCTTCACCAGTCTTTCACAGATAGGCAGATGGGCCCCTGACATGATGGAGAGGCCGATCACATCCACGTCCTCCTGGATTGCCGCGTGGACGATCTGATCGATCGTCTGATGCAGACCCGTGTAGATCACTTCCATTCCTGCATCCCGAAGGGCCTGAGCGACGACCTTTGCTCCCCGGTCATGGCCGTCGAGGCCCGGTTTTGCGACCAAGATACGTATCTTTTTTTCCACCTTTCCTCTCCCTTAAGGAACGGTTTCTCCCCGGTCAATCTCCTTGAGGATGATCTCCTTTCCCTTCCTCAAGTGGTTACGAACGAGCTTTTCCACCAACCTCGGATTCTTCTTCTTCATGGCTCCCAACATCTGCCGATGGTCTTCGATGGAATCCCGCACGGTCTTCTCGTTGCGAAGCAGGGCAGGCCGGTAGCGGTAAAAATAATCGCGGAAGTTATTGATCATCTCGATCAGTTTATTGCTCTTACAGGATTTATAGAGAAGGTCGTGAAATTCGGTGTGGAGATGGATGACCTTATCGCGGTCTCGGTTCTTCATGGCTTTTTCTGTTTCTTCAATCTTTTTCTCCAGGATCGAGATCCTTTCTGGAGAAATATGTGAGGTCGCCAGCAACACGGCGTAGCTTTCGAGGGCGCTCCGGATGCCGAAGATTTCCTCAACATCTTCTTTTGTAAACTCCCTGACCGCAAACCCTCCCTTCGGGAGTCTGGTGACCAGCTCATCCCTTTCCAGCTTATGAAATGCCTCCCTGATGGGGGTGCGGCTGATCCCGATCTGATGGGCCAGCTGCTCTTCGATCAGACGTTCTCCTCCTTTTAGTTTTCCATGGAGAATCGATTTTCTTAAAGAATCGTAAACCTCTTCCAGGAGAGATTTCCTTCTGGCAATGCGCATATTTCCGAATACCCTCTCCACCGCTTCCTCCTTGCCCGTGACCGTCAGTCTGTATACTGTATCCAACCTCATTCCTTATATGCCAAGGGTATGGACTTGTCAAGTGTCTTGGAGAAAATCCCGGGAACTTCGGCCCCTCCGCACGTTCCATTGGATGAAGGACGCAAGTTTGTTTCTCTGCATGAGGATGTGGCCGGCGAGGTCCAGGACATTCTTCGATTGATCGATCACCGCCGTATCGCTCGTGGCAACCACTCCTGGATACCCAGTCAGAATCTTTTCCGGAACCTTCACCGCTTTAGCGTCGCCCGGGAGATTCTCCTTTTTCAAAAGGGCTCTGACCTCCCGGGCCATTGCCCCGCTCATGCTGATCGGGGCATCGAAGAGGAAGAGTGTTTGGCTGGGTTTCAATTTTTTGAGGGCGTCCAGAATTAATCGAAGCGCGGCCTCTGTCCTTTCGGTTCTTCGGTAGCTTCCAGAGAGGCCGGAGATGTCTCTGATAAAGCCATCGTCCCCGAGGATAAGAAGCCTTCGTGCGAGGCCCGCCTCGATCGTAATGATGACGTTATAGCCGTCGATGGCGAGCTCTTTGCCCCGGACCTTTCGGACGGAGAGTCTTCTCTTGTGTCTCGACGCTGAGTCGGCATCCGAATAGACGCCCCGATGGAGAAGGTGGCGCTGATCCGAATTCAATTGGTAACGGTTTCCCACGAGTTCCAGGGAAGCCTTTCTGGAATAACCATGGTTGAGGAGGTAGCGGAAGTCCTGTGCAGCTTTTTGAAGGTCCCTGGATTTCAGCATATCGCAAAGAGGTAATGACATCCTTCTCGAGATCGGTGCAGAACATTATATCTCAAATTTGTCTAAAGGAAAACGCAGGTGGAAAGAAAAAGATGATTGACAATCGGAAGGGAATCTGTGTAAAAATGAAAAGAGGTTCTTAAATAACAAAGAAACGAGGAGGAACGATCATGGCAGCAGAGGAGATCAAAGTCTATTCGACCCCTACGTGACCTTATTGCAGGATGGCGAAAGAGTTTCTTTCGCAGAAGGGCTACAAATTCACTGAATATGATGTGACGAAAGATCGGGCGGCACTGGATGAGATGGTAAAGATCTCCGGTGCACGGAGCGTCCCGGTGATCACCGCGTGCAATGAGGTCATGGTGGGATTCGACCGGACGCGCCTTGAACAGATGCTCAGTTGTATTAAGCAGAGAACGGAAGTATAAATCTTAAGCTCAAAGTTCAAAGTTCAAA
>JBHGBJ010000110.1:0-9110 GCA_041947025.1 Thermodesulfobacteriota bacterium | reverse complement strand
ATTTTTCCACCCGACCGCCTCTCCCCTTTTTTAGAAGACAGGTTTTTTCATATTACGACCACAGTCTCGCCGGAGGGAGGAGACAATATTGAGATGACTTTCACCCCTTCTTATGTCGCTCTTCACGAAAAAGGAAAGCTGGGGGAGAGAATCAGAGCGCTGGGAGAGATTCTCGAGGAGTGCCGGCTCTGCCCGAGGGAGTGTCGCGTCAATCGCCTGAATGGAGAGGTAGGATACTGCAAGGCTCCATCCGAACTGATGATCTCCAGTGCCTTTCCCCATTTTGGAGAGGAATCTCCTCTGGTCGGTCATCACGGATCAGGAACGATCTTCCTTACTCACTGCAACCTTCGGTGCGTTTTCTGCCAGAATTATGACATTAGCCATCTCGGCAGGGGTGAGCGGATCACCTCCTCCGAAATGGCAAGGGCCATGGTCAAACTCCAGGAGATGGGGTGCCACAACATCAACTTCGTCACCCCTACCCATTATGCTCCTCAGATCGTCGCCTCTCTTCCAGAAGCAGTTGAGATGGGCCTTTCCCTTCCCATTGTCTATAACTGCTCCGGATATGAATCGATCGAGGTGATTCGGCTCCTGGAGGGGGTAATCGATATCTATATGCCCGATATAAAATATATGGATGAGAAGTTTTCAGGGCAGTTTTCCAGTGCTCCAGACTACCCGGAGGTTGTAAGAAAGGTCCTCAAAGAGATGCACCGTCAAGTAGGGGATCTTAAGACCAATTCCAAAGGGGTTGCTGAGCAGGGTCTCCTGATCAGACACCTGGTGATGCCTGAAGGAGTGGCTTCTTCCGAAGCGGTCTTCAAGTTTATTGCTGAAGAGATCTCCCCCCAATCCTACGTCAACATCATGGATCAATACAGGCCGGAATACCTTGCTCATGAACATTCCGGGATCAACCGCCGGATTACCCATAAGGAGTTTCTGGAAGCGACCCAAATGGCCAAACGCTTCCATCTTCATCGGGGTTTTTGATTGAAATTAGAGGAGATCCTTCGAGAGATTCAAACCCTCAAACGGGAGGTCATAAACCTCTCCAGGGAGATTGAGTCGATCAAAGCCATTTCATTAGAAGACCCCTCTCCCGTGGAGAAGATGCTCAAGATGAGAGGGATCGAGATCCTTCGGAAGAATCCTACGGATCGACTCTTCTTTTCTCCCGAACTTCTCCCCCCTTACAAGACCCAATTCTACGAGATGATGAAAAAGTATTCTTTTCGCCTGGTTCTGAGAGATATGATCAAATATCAGGATCGATTTCGCATTCAGAATCTGACCCGTTACTGTTCTTCGAAGGTCGCAAAGGGATACTGCGACCTTCTCCGTGAGATGGGGGTGATCCTCAGTGAGGGAAGGGGATGGTATCGAACCGGAATTTCCCATCTTTACAGTTTCGGGCCGACCCTTGAGTGGTTTATTGCTGAGATGTTCAAGAGGGAGTTTGCCTCTCCTGCGGTCTATGGGGTCAAGGTGAAAAAGACCTCCTCCGGTGGTGATTACGATGTCATTTCCTCATGGAACCAAAGGCTGGTCTATATGGAGGTGAAATCTTCTCCTCCGAAAGGTGTTGAATCGAATGAGATATCCACCTTCTTCTCCCGAATCGAGGATGTCCTGCCCGACGTGGCCATCCTCTTTAACGATACCCAGTTGAGGATGAAGGATAAACTGGTGGTGATGTTTGAGGAGGAACTCGAGAGGAGGCACGGCGGGGAGTCCAAAAGCCTCTACCCGGTCGAGAGGCTGATCGACGAGCTCTTCCATGTCCGACACCGCATCTACATTGCCAACAGCAAGAAGGATATCATGGAAAATCTTCTGATCTGCCTCAAAGATCATCTCCGTCACGGAGCAAGAGAGCCATGAAGAATAAAGAATTGGCCGATCTCTTCAATCGGATGGCAGATATCCTGGAATATAGGGGCGAAAACCCTTTCAAGATCAGTGCCTACCGAAGGGCCTCACGGATTATTGGCGATCTGACCGAAGATATTAAAGAGATCGCGGAGAGTGGGAAGTTGAAAGACATCCCGGGTATCGGCGAAGGGATGGCCGAGAAAATTGTCGAGTATTTAGAGACGGGAAAGGTCTCCAAGTTCGAAGAAGTGAGAAAGGGGATATCGGATGAGCTGATCGCCATTATGGAGATCCCTGGAATGGGGCCCAAGACCCTCTCAATGATCCATAAGAAGAAAGGAATCGGCAGCCTCTCCCAGCTCCAAAAAGCAGTGGAAGATGGTTCCCTGATTGGCCTTCCCGGAATCGGCGAGAAGAAGGTCGAAAATATCAAGCGGGGAATTCAGCTCCTTAAGCAGAACAAGGGCAGGATGAGTTTGGGTATTGCCTTCCCCGTAGCCAAACGGATTGTGGAAACCCTGAGGGAAAAGGCAGGGGCGCGGGAGATTCAGTGGGCAGGCTCCCTCAGAAGGATGAGAGAGAACATTGGAGATATCGACATCCTGGCCACCGGTTCCAATAAGGAGAAGATCGTCCATACCTTCACCGATCTCCCCGAAGTCAAAGAAATCCTGGCCTCGGGAGAGACCAAGGCCTCTGTCATTGTGGAAGGAGGCATACAGATCGACCTTCGTGTCGTTGAGGAAGATTCCTACGGGGCTGCCCTCCAATATTTCACGGGGTCGAAGGCTCATAACATCCATCTGAGAGGGATTGCCAAGGCCAAGGGGATCAAGATCAATGAATATGGGGTGTTCAAGGGCGAAAAGAAGATTGGAGGAAAGGAAGAGGAGGATGTTTATCGCGTTCTCAAAATGGACTGGATTGAGCCTGAGCTTCGCGAAGACCGTGGAGAGATTGAGGCTGCTCAAGCGGGGAACCTTCCCAAATTGGTTTCGGAGGCTGAAATCAAGGGGGACTTCCATGTCCATTCTAACTGGAGCGATGGGACCGCCTCGATCGAAGAAATTGCCAGAGCGGCCGAGAAGAGGGGTTATCAATATGTGGCGGTCTGCGATCATACGAAGTCGCTCAGGATTGCCCATGGTCTTGATGAATCGAGGCTGATGAAAAAGATTGAAGAGATCGATCGGATCAATGAGAAGACGAAGAACTTCCAAGTTCTGAAAGGCGTAGAGCTGGATATTCTTTCCGATGGGACTCTGGATCTTTCTGACAAGATGTTAGAGAAACTCGATTTCGTCATAGCGGCCATCCACAGTGGATTCAAGCAAGAGAAGGAAAAGATGACAAAAAGAATCATTCGAGCCCTGGAAAACCCACGGGTCCATATTCTCGGTCATCCTTCAGGCCGTTTATTGGGAGCAAGGGACCCCTATGAGGTCGAGATCGACGAGGTGATGGAGGCTGCGAAACGTTATGGAAAGGCTTTGGAGATCAATGCCTACTATGAGCGCCTCGATTTGGATGACATCCGTTGCCGGAAGGCGAAGGAAATGGGAATCCCTTTGGCGATTGGTACCGATTCCCACCATCTGGACCAAATGTGGATGATCAGCTTGGGGGTCGCTGTGGCAAGACGGGGCTGGCTTGAATCGAAAGATGTCCTCAATACAATGTCCCTTAAGGAAATCCTGAAGTGGTGCCACCGAACAAGATAAACAGAAACATGGAGTTCAAAGGTGAAAGCTCAAGGCTCAAAGCTGAAAGCTGAAAGCTGAAAGGAAGAACCTTTGAACGTTGAGCCTTCAGCTTTTAGCCTGTGGCTTTGCGTTCATGCCCTGTGCGAATTAGAACCAAGGAAAGACTTGCTTAAATTCTTCTACGAATTGGGGGAAGGGGGCAGGGGTGAAAGAGAGTATAAAGGCAAGAAAGATTAATCCTCCAATGAACCTCCTTTTTCCGTCCACGGGCGTTTGATCGTCCAAGGGAGCCGGGTGTCGGAAGCCGAAGAGGATGATGAGAATGAGCAGGAGAAGCCATCCCGGATTATAGAAGACAGTAACAAAGGCCATGGCAGCGATGGCCACGAGAAAGATAGCTCGACTCCTTCTCCCGAAGAGGGCATAGGCAATATGCCCTCCGTCAAGCTGCCCGATAGGAAGAAGGTTGAGGGCGGTGACGAAGAGCCCTACCCATCCCGCATATCCGATGGGATGAAGAAGAACGTCAATATTTTCAGGAACCTCACCCAGGACTAAACGCTGAATAAGAGAAAAGAGGAGAGGGTCTCCGAGGCGGAGCGTTCCTTCTATGAGATGGGATGTGGGAATTTTCTCAGAGAGGGTCAGACCGATCACAATGGCAGGAATGCTGAGGAGAAGGCTGGTCAAGGGGCCTGCTGCACCTGTGTCGAAAAGGGCTTTCCGGGAAGAGGTGGAGCTCTCCATGCGAATGACGGCGCCCAATGTTCCAAAAGGTGAAAAAGGGAAAGGCAGAAAAAAGGGCAGGGTTGCCTTGATTCCGTATCTTCTGGACGTGAAATAGTGGGCCATTTCGTGTCCCAGAAGGATGAGGATAATCGTAATAGAATAAGCAGGGCCTCCAACGGTCATTGTGGAGGCCACTGTCAGGATGAAAAGAACGATATGAATGATGTTTCGGCGCATCAAGACTCTTTATTTCTTCTTCTTATGACGATCCCGGTCCAATTGCTTTTTGTGTTTGTGTTTCCTCATCTTCTTTCGCCGCTTCTTGACCACGCTTCCCATGATTCCCTCCTTTTCTATCTTTCGCCGTTGCTTCCCCCTCACCCTCGCCCCCTCCCGCCAGCGGAGAGGGTGGGGAAGGGCGTCAATCCACAATCACATTGGTCTGGGTCCTCAGGACACCGGATAGCCCTTGAATCTTCGTCACGATAAAATCGCCAAGGACATTGATGTCGGGCGCCTCCACCAGAACGATGACGTCATAAGGTCCGGTCGTCGCGTTGGATCGTTTCACCCCCTGTATCTTGGACGCCTCTTTTGCCACATCCCTTGCAGCCCCTGCCGTACATTCGATAAAGACATAAGCGGAAATCGGCATAAAACCACCTCCTTCAGAAGATAAAATATCTCAAACTTCACCTAATTTCAAGGTTAAAATGCGAGAAGGGGGGAAGCGTCACTCGAGCGGGGGAGTTTAGTAATCCGGCAGGGATGTCTGAGAAAATCTTATAGCGGCAACCTTAGATTGCCCCTCAAACCAAGAAAGATGAACTGAAGAAACCAGGAGTTGATATATTTCAGGTGGGTTACCCTTACCCGAAAGAAAATCTTAAATCGCCCGCTTGATAAGATTTTAGAAGGCATTCCTGCCGGATCTCAGAAAGGCCCCCCGTAAGCGTGAGGCATACGACAAGGGCATTATTCTTCATCGGAGCGGTTGGTGTGAGCGAAGCTTTTTTCGATCACTTTCACCAGATCCGTCATCGCTTGATTGTAGGGGACGGAGATTCCCAAACGTCCTGCCTCTCTCACCACGGCTCCGTTGATCGCATCGATCTCCGTCCTCCGCCGATGGTCAAAATCCTGGCCCATGGAGGAACGGTTTTCCCTCGTTATGTTTGCTAAATTCTTAACCTTCTCACCCGGGTTTCCTTCGATTCGGATCCCTTTACGTTTGGCCACCTCAACCGCCTCAGAGACCAGTGCCTCCATCAACCTTAATGTCTCGGGAAAGTCCAAAAGCTCTCCGTTTTTCATTCCTGTCAGGGCTGTCAGGGCATTGATGCCCACATTGGCAAAGAGCTTTTCCCAGATCAGATCCTGGATCTTTGGGGCGACACGGGTTGAGATCCCCGCCTTCTGAAACATCTGGGCAATTCGGCTCACCCGTTCGCTTATTCCTCCTTCCAGTTCGCCTATCTGGGTATCCCCCCACCCTGCATGGCGAATATGGCCAGGTCCCAGGTATGTTGCGCCTTGGCCGGTCACCCCTAATATCACCTTGCTTCGATCCACCTTCGCACAGATCGCTTCTTCATTGCCAAGGCCGTTCTGAAGGGAGAGAAAAACAGTGTTTACCCTTTGGAGCACCAAGGAATCTGAGACGGCCTTTTCTGTCTGGTAGGTCTTAACGAAGAGGAGAACCAGGTCCGCTTTCCCAAGAGAAGCCACATCGGTTGTGGCATTTACACGAATGACCCGGGGCTTTCCCCTCTCTTCGATTGAGAGACCTTCTGAACGGATCTTATCCACATGCTCCTGGCTTCGGTCGACCAGCCAGATATCTTCTCCCGAAAGAGCAAGGAGCCCGCCGAAGAGGCTTCCCATAGCTCCGGCACCCATAATCACTGTTTTCATCGGTTATCCCACTCCAGCATCGTTAAGAAAAACTTTAACAGATTACCTTGAGAAGGGGAAGCCATCTTCCGAAAAAATCTCTCCTATGTTATAAAGAAAATAGTTACAGCTATTTCCGTCATGCCGGACTTGAGGAGCCCGCCCCGTACTTGATACGGGGGCATCCAGACGGCGGGTAACCTGGATTCGAGCTTCCTATCAAAGTACGGGATAAGTTCCACCGGAATGAGAAGGAAGACTCTGATTACCTTTAACCTTTGAACCGATAACATTTTCTGAGGCCGTGGGTGATCGAGATCCGATTTCATGGAAGAGGTGGTCAGGGAGCTGTGATGGCTTCCAAAGTTTTAGCCGTCGCATTCTTCCATGAAGGTTTCCATGTCCAGTCTTTTCCTGCCTTTGGTGTGGAGAGGCGAGGCGCACCGGTCATGGCCTTCTTGAGGATCGGTAAGCAACCCATCCAGCTAAGGGTGAATATCTATCAGCCCGACCATATCGTCGTCCTTGATCCCACACTAATCGGGGCAGTGGATGTGACTTCAGGACTCAAGCCGAATGGATGGATCCTGATCAATTCACACCAGCTTCCCGAGGCCTTTAGCCATCTGAAGAATTTTCGAATCGCGACTGTCGATGCCACCTCCATCGCGATTCGAAATGGCCTCGGTTCCCGAACGAGCCCGATAGTCAATACAGCCATTCTCGGAGCCTTCTCGAAAGGAACAGGACTGATCAGCATTGATTCCGTCACCCTGGCCATACGGGAGGAGGTTTCCGGAAAGAAGAATGAGAATGCCCAGGCTGCAAGAGAAGCCTATCAGGAGGTAAGATTCTAAGTTCGAATGCCAGCGGAATGTCAAATTTCAGACTCCGGAATTTTTCACATTTAACCGGAACGTGCCCCGCAAGCCCCGCCTTGTAGCCGGGGTAAAGGGGCACAATATGAACGATGATACCTTTCCGGGAAGCCCCGGCCTGTGGTCGGGGAGCTTCACTTTGGATTTGATTTGAAATTTGAACTTTGTCATTTGGCATTTCAGTCTTGTCCAAATTAGGTTTTTAAAAAAAATAGGCCCTCAAGAGATTTTGTGATAGAGTGATTTCGCCAGAAATCCATCACAAAAGGAGGGCCCAACGATGAGTAGATTTTGTAGCATATTCAGTCAACCCTTACAACTGTTTTGTCATTTAATGTCATTTAAGAATTAAAAGTGCACACCTAATTTAGACCCTTTGAGTTATCCATAGAGGGGTAGAGGAGATTTTAGCCCAGCCCTGTTATGTGGAGCGGGTAGGAGGTTTTAGGCTATGTCCCAATTGTATAAACGATTCACTTCAGAAGAGTTCAAAGGGCTTCTGGAACGCTATTTAAAGCAGGAAATCGAGCGAAACTATATTCAAGAAATCCTGGGAATCAAAAAAGAAGGTTCCTTACGCTCATCAAGCAGTATAAAGAACATTCTCAAGGTTTTTCCATTCAATACCAAAGGAGCACCCCGTCAAGAATTTCTTTAGAGATCGAACACCATATCCTGAAGGAATTGACGATTGAAAAGAGAATTATCCAAAACAAAAAGATTCCTTTAAGCTCCTATAATTACAGCTATATCAAAGACCGCTTGCGGAAAAAGTATCGTCAAAAAGTTTCCCTAACCACCATTATTCGTCGAGCCAAAAGCCATGGCTCCTACCTCAAAAAAACCAAAAGGAGTACCCATGACCGAGAGGTCTTAACCCGTTATATTGGAAAACTGATTCAACATGACGCCTCCCATCATCTTTGGGCACCAGCAGCAAAAGAAAAATGTTATCTCATCACTTCCCTGGATGATTTCAGTCGGTTCCTCCTTTTTTATGCCGTTTTGGTTAGGAAAGAGACCAGTTGGACCCATATCCTGGCCTTACAGACCGTCATCCTTCGATATGGCTTCCTTACAACTACTATGTCGATTCTCACTCGATCTTCCGATATGTCCGGTCCGGGGAAGAGATTCCCTCTGGTATAAACACCATCTTCTGACCGATGAAACCACTCCTCAGTGGAAACAGGTTCTACAGGACTGCAATGTGAACGTCACTCATTCCCTTTCCCCTCAAGCCAGAGGCAAAATTGAACGCCCCTACGGTTGGCTCCAAGACCGGCTGATCCGAACCTGCGTCCGCGAGGATGTAACCGATATTGAACACGCCCAAAGAGTCCTTAGTCAGGAACTCCATCGCTATAACTACCGCCAGGTTCACTCCACCACCCAGGAGATTCCCTATTACCGCTTCCAAAGAGCCTTGAAACAGAGGCAGTCTCTCTTTAGAGAATTTACAATCAGGCATCCCTTCCAATCAAATATCTTCTGCCTCCGAATGAATAGAACGGTCGATTCTTACAGAAAAATTGCGATTAACCATCTCCAATTCAGAGTCCACGCTGATCCTGGCAATCAGGTCAACTTGCGTATTCATCCCCTCGATCACGAAATCTCCTAAATCCGATGCTGGTGCGAGGGTAGGCTGACCGATGTCCACAAAGTCAAAACTTCCGAACTCAAAGATGTGCACTTTTCAAAAGTTCTTAACATGGGAGAACTTAACATTTCTCCCTAATTTGGACAGCACTGATCCTTTATGTATAATGCTTGCAATAGTTATTTGGGCAACAGCCTGTGAAGATGTGACCCCAGAAACTCCTACAGACGGGAATGATAGCAGCCCCACGAGGCTTTCGTGTCGGAGGCCGGAATCGAACCGGCATGGGATGCCCTACCTTGTCGAAATAGTGCCTTACTTCGTCTTCCGATACGTTACAGCTAAGATCGACTCTTCTATCCTTCGATATCCGGTGCAGCGGCAGAGATTGCCAGCGATGGCAGCGCGAACCTCCTCGGGGGT
>JBHGBJ010000011.1:0-72588 GCA_041947025.1 Thermodesulfobacteriota bacterium | reverse complement strand
CGCCCACAGGGCGGGGCTTCCCGGAAAGGAAATCTCATTTTTATTGTGCCCCTTGACCCGCCTACAAGGCGGGGCTTGCGGGGCACTTGCCGGTCAACCCGTCACCGTTCGACCCACTGGAATTGGGCTCAAATTAACTGTGATGGTGGTGGCAAAACCTGTTCAGTCCACACTAAGGGAAACCTGATAGTAAAGATGGAAGACCTTGCAGCACTGACATTCCCTTTTGATACCTGTCAAAATCTCACTTTGCGTATAGGCATTCTCCCAGCAAGGCCTCTCGGGAAAACGGTAGGCAGGACATCTTTCGTGGTTATACTCTGGGCATTCGATAATAACCCAGCAGGGCTCTTTTTCTTCCCAAAAACTCGACACCCCTCTTTTCCCCCCAGACTTATTTTATACAAATTATCCAAAAAAGCAACACCCTCTCTTGAGAAATGTGTAAAATTCCCCAATGGCCTGTGGAAAATGACGTAACTTGAGGGGCTCTGCTCTTCCGCGCAGTTTCTGAAGGTTCCGCCAAATTGAACTCATAATATTAAAGATTCAAGCCTTTTCCTGATTTTTTCGACAGGCTTCTTTCCAAGAAGTCTCAAGGTACAGATCTTGCTATATAAAATCCACACCATGCGGATATACGAGGTCTATTACAGGAATTATAGGGAAGGGAGAACGGAGAAGATCGCTTTGCTGATTGAGAGAAGAAACGATCTTCTGAGGCAGAATGGGCTGGAGTGGGCAAGGAGGCTCCTCGGCAACGTCGTCCGGGACGTCCATTCTATCTTCGTCCGGGAAAAGGAGGCGGAGTGAAAGCCGCAAGCAAGGTCTTGAGTCTTTTCGTCGCCATTCAGCTCCTGATCATGCTCTCTGCGTGGCCTATCTCAGCCGGCGACCCTGCTCACCCCTCACAAGGCACGGCGCTGCCTCCGATTACCCTTCCGATTCCTAAGGTCGCTGGTGAAAAGAGATACCTGGGCCTTAGCGGGAACGGCCATTTCAAAATCTTTCAGATTAAGGCGAAGGCAGTGATCCTTAGGATTTTTAGCCTTTATTGTCCGATTTGCCAGAGCACAGCCGCTGAGACGGCTGATCTCTACCATAGAATAGAAAGCGATCCGGATCTTAAGGGTAAGATCAAGCTGATCGGGATCGGTGCAGGCAACACGTCCTATGAAGTCGGGGTGTTTAAAGAAACATACCGGATCCCCTTTCCCCTCTTCCCCGACGAAGATTTCACGATCCACAAAGCCCTGGGAGAAGTCAGAACACCATACTCCCTTACGATGCGAATCGGTGATGGGGCCCACCAGGTGGTTCACACCCAATCGGGAAACATTGCTGAGCCGGACCAATTTATTGGCTTGATTTTGAAGGCCTGCGGGCTTGCAAGGAATGATCTCCCTGAGAAGAGTGAAGACCTCGCAATCTTACCCCAACAGCCCCAGTCCAATTGATGAGCTCCTGCGTGAACACACGGAAAAAAGGATTGTCCTCTCGGACGGAGAGAATCTTAGTGGCTGACGACGAATTCTTGATCCGCTGGTCCCTCTGCCAGGCCCTCTCCCAGGAAGGGTACGAGGTCGTTTCCGTTGAGGACGGAAAGAAGGCCATGGAAGCCATCCGAATACAGCACTTTGACTATATCGTCGTCGACCTGACCATGCCGGAATTGGATGGGTGGGAAGTCTTAGATCTCATCCGCCGGTTTGAGCCTGCCACTCGAGTGATTGTCGTCACAGCCTATGGTGAAAAAGATACCGAAAAGATAGCCAAAGAGAGGGGGGCCTGGGCCTACGTAGAAAAACCTTTCATCATCGGCCAAATCAAAGACTTGCTGAAGGAGATCTCCGGGAAAGAGTCCGGGGTTCAATTCAATTAGAAGGAGAGACAGGAGAAAATGGAGAAAAGATTGATTCTTGGAGGAATTCTTTTGAGTTTCATCATTTCTGTTATCATGGTGTCGGGCGTTTGGGCAGCAAAAGACGAGATCGTCTTTAATGCTTCAAATGGTAAAGTGACGTTGAGCCATAAGCAACATAATGAAACACTCAAGATCGACTGCATCAAATGTCATCATACTTGGAAACAGGGTGAATCCTCAGGCAAAACGTGTAAGGAATGCCATAAGGCTGAGAAAGAAGGAAATGTCCCTTCAGCAAAAGATGCCTTTCATAAGGACTGCAGAGGGTGTCATGAAGAAGCAAAGAAAGCCGGGAAACCAACCGGCCCAACAGGATGCACCCAGTGCCATGTGAAGTCCAAGTAAGGAAAGAATGGGAACGAGTCAAGCTCTCCGCCCTGGGCCTGACGGCGGGCTGGCACAGGGCGAGCCTCTTCTTACGCTGATCCGTTCAATGCCAGCAGTGGGGGTCCTCTTCCAGATCATCTCCCGTCAAGGCAAGGGCCAAGCTCCGGCAACCCCTGCAATCTTTAATTTCACATTTTCCACATTTCCCTTTGAGGTTTTCTTTTCGCCGCAATCTCTCCAAGATCTCTGATCCTTCCCAGATCGCTCTCAAAGAATCCCTTAACAAGTTCCCAATTGAAACGGGGAATCTTCGACAGGGAAAGACAGTACCCTCCGGCATCACACAAAGACCGTCCATTCCGACGACGCAAGGGGCGCCTAACAACTCCGGCTGATTTCCGTTGAAATTGACCTGAAAGGCTTGATACGTAAGCAGACTATCTTTCCCTTCGATGGTAAATAGGTCTGAAATGGTTTTGATCAACTCCTCCCAATCTTTCCGATTCAATACCTCCTCCATCCTCTCCCTGCCCCTTCCCCAGGGAATGAACCGCTCGATGATGAACCCATTGACGCCCAGGTCTTTAGAAAGGTTGAAGAATGAGGGAAGACCTCTCAGGTTCCTTCTCATGACCGTAAGCATGAGGATGACCTCAAAGCGATCTTTTCCTTTAACCAGCGAGAGATTTCGGATCACCTTCTCAAACGTCTTCTCCTGGCGAATCGAATCATTGGTTTCTGCATCCGCCCCGTCCAAAGAGATCTTGATCTTTTTCAATTTGGAATAGGACGATAATCTTTCAACCAACCCGGGGTCAAAGAGGATCCCGTTGGTAATCAAACCAAGTTCTTCAACGAGTGGGTTCCGATCGAGATAAGTGAGAAGCGAAAAGAGTTCGGGCTTAAGCAGCGGCTCCCCACCGGTCAGATGGATACAGACTTTTTTGTTCCATTCCCGGAGGGTGGCAAGGATATTGTCAGAGACCCTCTCAAGCCCTGGCCAATCCAGATCATTCTCCTTCGAGAAATTGTCTTGGTAGCAGTGTCTGCAACGAAGATTGCAGAGATTCGTGATGTGCCATTGAATGTGGAACGGATCGTCCATCTCTTACTTCCCTTTATCCTCGATCTTCGCCCCTTTCCTCAATTCTTCCTCCGTCATCAGATAGAGGCTGTCCAGGAGTGCTGTCTGGAAGCTGCCGGGAGCCGACGCGGAGGCAGCAGCCTTTTCACCTGCCAGGCCAAAGTATGAAAGGCCTGTGGCAGCTGCTTCCAGGGAATCGGGGCAGACTGCGAGGAAGGCTCCTATGATCGCTGTTGCCGTACACCCTGTCCCGGTAACCGAGCCCATCATCACATGTCCGTTCATCACACGCAAGATCCGTTCGCCGTCGGTGATCAGATCGACCGGTCCGGTGATTGCCAGTGTTGTCCTCACTCCCCGGGCGAGGTCCCTTGCCGCCTCCGCAACCTGGTCTACCGTATGGACGGAATCCACTCCCTTTGTCCCTGCCGCTGTCGTCTTGGAAAGAGAGAGGATCTCCGAGGCGTTTCCGCGGATCGCGCTGATGGTGAGGCTTTCGATAAGCTGCCGGGCAGAATCAGTCCTCAGCCTGGTTGCTCCGGCACCCACGGGATCGAGAATGACCGGGACATGAAGCTCGTTGGCTTTTCTGCCCGCCTTTAGCATCGCCTCAATCCACGGAGGGCTGAGGGTACCGATGTTGAGAACCAATGCCCCTGCCAAGGAGACCATCTCCTCCACTTCTTCCGCCGCATGGGCCATGACCGGAGATCCACCGCAGGCAAGCAGAGCATTGGCGGTATAGTTCATGACGACGTAGTTGGTAATGTTATGAATGAGGGGTCTTTTTTCCCGGACCCGTCTAAGGTTTTCTGCCGCTTTCCGGGCCATGTCTTGGCTGAACATCTCACTGATTCTCCTCTGATTTCCCGAAATGATCCCAGCCTGAAGGCTTGACCGGATGCTTTGCACCGTCGGGAAGGTGAAGAAGGATCTCCCCCGCCGCATCCGTGATCCTTCCGACTTCGGTCAGCAAGACCGGTGAGGATTTGGAAACGGCTAAACGGAGGCGGTCCGTGTTCTCAGGCCGACACGTGATCAAAAGTTCGTAATCATCACTCTCCCCCAAAAAGAAGTCATAGGGGTCCCGGTGAAGCCCGGAAGCCGCCTCGCGGAGAGGCTCGCTGATCGGGAGTTTCTCTTTGAACAACTCTGCCCCCACCCTGCTTTCTTCACAGATATGGCCGAGATCTCCCAGGAATCCGTCGCTTGTGTCAATCATGGCAGTGGCACAACCGCTTCGGGCAATCGCTTGTCCCAGCTGGGCCCTGTGAGAAGGATTATTATAAATTCTAACCAATGGATGTTTTCTCATTTCCGGCTCGTCCGGTTCATGAAGCAAGACCTGCAGCCCCGCAGCCGCTTGGCCCGGATACCCTGTCACCAGAACGACATCTCCGGGGCTTGCTCCGGAACGACGTACCACCTTTCCCTGCTCCGCCTCACCGATCAGCGTAATGTCGATGAACATGCCACTCCCTGATTTTGTGATGTTGCCTCCGATGATCGAACCTCCGAAGGGATTCAGCTCCAGGAGAAAACCCCGATACATCTCTTCGATATCCCGGACAGAGGCATCGGCCTTCAACCCGAGTGAGATCAGGGCGTATAGAGGACTCCCTCCCATGGCTCCGATGTCACTGATGTTGAGTGCCATTGCGCGCCGGCCCAAATCCAAAGGGCTGATATGTTCGGGCAGATAGTGACGGCCCTCTACCATGGAGTCACAGGTCACCAGGATCTCATATCCTGGTCGGGGAAGAAAGGCAGCCGTATCATCGCCGATCCCCAGGGTGACCCGCTCAGATCGAACCCCTTCCCTGTTCAGAAGATCGCTGATTCTCCGAATGAGCCCAAATTCACCGACGTCACTCACTTTTTCATCCATGTGATTTGTCCTTTAATAGCTATATAGTCATTCTCGCCAGGCTGCTCAAAAATGCTCAGATGCAAGGCGCCCGAAATCCCGAGGAGTGAGGCGTACTTAACCGTACGCCGCAACAACGAGGAACGAGGGCAACGCCGCAGATGAGCGTTTTTCAGCAGCCTAATAGACGACGCAGACATCTTGCCGCCTCCGCAGGATCCTTCTCACAGCAGACTGCAGAGATGACTGCGATGCCGTGGACTCCTGTTTCTCTTACGAGCGAAGCATTGTCTCTGTTAATCCCCCCGATGGCGATGATGGGTAGAGAGATCTTCTCCACGACCTCCTTCAGGAGGTCCAGCCCGGAGGCCGGGCCAGCATCCTCTTTTGAGGATGTGGGAAAGACAGGGCCGAAACCGATATAATCCGCCCCCTCCGACAAACACTTCCGGGCCTCTTCCATATTTCCTGCGGACCCGCCGATGATGGCCCCTTCGCCCAGAAGCTTTCTGGCAAGAGGGATGGGAAAATCATTCTGCCCCAGATGAACACCATCTGCACGGGCCGCAATCGCCACGTCCACGCGATCATTGATAATAAATGCCACACCTGCTCTCTTGCACAAGGCTTGAATTTCTTCGGCGGCCCGGATCATCTCCAGCGTCTCACCGGTCTTCTGACGGAACTGGATTGTATCCGCTCCTCCGGAGATGGCCAGTCCCGCAAGTTGGACATGGGAGAAACATTTCTGGAGGTCTGTATCGGTCAGCACATGGAGCTTGCCGATCTTCTTCATCTTCTTCTTCCTTGCCTGACAACCCTTTCCAAGACTAAATATAACCTTATTATTGAAACAGTGCCAAACTGTTTTAGTGGATCCCGCCAACACATTCCGCGCCAAATCAGGTTTCCCATCCCTTCCCTGCTTTTGTAATTCAGCCTTCCAGACGGCAAGAATGGGGAGGGTTTTAAATACAATGGTGCTTGAGGTGGTATATGTCATGTTTTCATAACGTCAAGTAATAAATAAGCTTTTACATAGTAAATAGTTTAAGTCAAGTATATATTTGGAAATCTTTACTTTTTTTGTTGACATCATGATTAGAGGTATGTTATCTTGAAAACAATGCTAAAAAAGTCCCTTAATATCCTCATCTCGACTCTGTTGATGTTGCCTCTCTTATCAGGGATGGCGGAATTCCCAAAAAGTGTCGGGAGTAGTGTTCCCGCTTTTGAAAGCCTTTGCCATACGGATCAGTGTAATCCCAAGATGCCGAAATGTCCTCTTTGCCCTTCCCCGAGTTCTATCAATCTCTATTTTTACCATGGCGGAGAGAGCTATCTGCCTCTATTCACCCCTTCCTTAACGACAATTGACTTCAACTCGCTCTCCGACCAAGGATATGTGAAGGCGATATTTCACCCACCCACAACCCTTTCTTAAGAGGAACACTTCTCATTCTTTTCACATCACCATTTCTTAAAGGGATCTTTCCCATGCTTTCCACATGACGATTTTTTTGGGAAGTACCCTGGAACTGCCAAGCTTAAGTTTGAAGGAGGGTAGGTCGATGGCAATTGATTCTGAACCTATTGATAGGACAGCATGCCCTTTCTGCGGTGGAGGGAATGAAAGGGGAGCTCGATTTTGTGTCCACTGCGGAAATCGGCTCTCAATCAGAAAAGAGAATCGCTTCAAGAAACGATACATCTTCTTTGGAGCAGCAAGTCTGATTCTAATCGGAGCAACCGTCTTTTTCTGGAGGAGCGGCTTCGGATCCAAATGGGTGGGAAGGGTCAACGGTGAAGGCATTGCTCGAAAAGAGTTTTCCAAGAGGGTGGATCTTGCAAGAAGATTCTACGAATCTCGATATGGGCAGGGCCTTTTCGAAGGACAACAGGGTAGTGAGAATCTGAATCGCCTCAAAACCGAGCTTCTTGATGAGATCATCACAGAGAAGATCCTCCTCCAGGAAGCAAGAAATGCCGGTTATACATCTGCTCCCGAGGAAGAGATTGCAAGACAGATCGAGGCCATCAAAAAAGAATATGGCCTCTCCGATGAAGAACTGAAAAAGATGCATGGCGGAGAGATCGAAAATCTAAAGTCGGAGCTTCGAAAGGAATGGACCCTTTCGCAGTTCATAGAAAAAGCCGTTCTCAAAGGCGATCGGACGAACGCAAAGCAGCTCTTCACACAATGGCTTTCACAAGCAAGGGCAAAAGCCAGGATCGAGACCTATGAGAAACTGGAACCTGTTCTAACTGCAAAGCCCTCCTGCTGCAGAAGCGGATGCGGAGGTGGAAGCGCTCAGCCTCTTGATCCGAAGATTGAGAAGGAGGCAAAGGCGAAGGGATTAGAATACTACGAGAAGAAGACGCAGAAGAAGGGAGCCAGCGCCAAGGTCACAGACTTCGGATGCCATATCCAGGTCGACATTATCGAAGACGGTAAAGTTGTTGTCTCTCTGACCTACAACGGTGGGGAGGTTCAGGAAATTTAGTAATTAGACAATCTACTCGAATGATGACGAACTTCACGAATGAAACCCATTCGTTTCATACGTTGTAATTCGCGTCATTCGGATCTCTAAAGGAGGACCCTAAAATGATCTTATGCCCAAAATGCCAGACAAAGAATCAGGAATCGAGTCATTTCTGCAAGAAGTGTGGCTCTAAACTTTCGGACTCCACGTTTCAGAGCAAGAAGGAGAAGGTCATCGGTGAGAAGAAAAGGCCGTACTGGATTCCCGTTTCCTTGGCCATCCTCGCCATCGCCCTGGCGGGAATAGGCTACTGGCTCATTGAAGGAAATTCAGGGGCTAATCCGAAACTCTCTTCTCAACCGAAGGTGAGCGGAAAATTTGACTATGCTGGCCAGTCGGTTCCCATGACCGATATTGTAACCAAAGTGGAGAAAGGGAAGATATCCGTTCCTCTTGAGGTGGTCATGGAGAAAAGGATGGTTCGTTTTGAATACGAAAACAATGGGAACAAGATTCCCCTCCTCTCCTATATCACCCCCTCCGGCAAAGTGATCACTGCAGTATCGATGTGTGAGCCATGCCGGTCGACGCGTTTTCATATTCAAAATAAGACCCTTGTGTGCAATGCTTGTTACACGGAGTGGAATCTGGAAAACCTTGAAGGGATTAAAGGAGGGTGTCTCGCTTATCCCCCCGATGTCATACCCAGCACCATCGAGAATGGACAAATCCGCATCGAGGAAAAAACCATTCTTCAATGGAAACCGAGAGTCTAAAGCAGTAGGGAGTAGGCGGGAGGCAGCAGGCAGTAAATACTTATTATTAACTACTGCATACTGCTTTTTTGTTCTAATCGAGGTGAATAATGAAACTCAAAGACATCTCTATTAACAACCTCCGGAGGCGAAAAGGCAAGGTCTTCTTCCTGATCCTGGGGCTCACGATTGGTATCACGACTGTGGTCACGCTCATCTCTGTTACACGGATGATGAACGAAGATATCTCCAAGAAATTGGATGAATTCGGGGCCAACATTCTCATCCTCCCCCGGTCGGACGACCTTTCCATCTCCTATGGAGGAATGAGTATTGGAGGGGTTGCTATCGATTCGCAAAGCCTTAAGGACTCGGATGTTCCAAAAATTCGCGAGATCGAGGTTCGCGAGAACATCAGCACCGTCTCACCTAAACTGCTCGGAGTGGTCGAGATCGAGAAGAAAAAAGTCCCTGTGATGGGTGTCCATTTTGAAGAAGAGTTAAGGCTTAAGAAATGGTGGAAGATCCATGGAACGGCCCCCAAGAGCCCCGAGGAGGTGCTCTTGGGAAACGAAGCGGCAGTTCGGCTATTCAAGAGTGCCGGCGATACCTTACCCTTGAACGGGAGGACGGTGAAGATTTCAGGGGTGCTCGATGAGACCGGTTCACAGGATGATTTTCTCATCTTTGGTCATCTGACCTCTGTTCAGGAGGCGATGAAGAAATCCGGCACCTTAAGTCTGATCGAGGTGTCAGCCTTCTGCAACACCTGCCCGATCGAAGAAATCGTCAGGCAGGTCTCGGCGAAGTTGCCCCATGCCAAAGTGACTGCCATTAAGCAGACCCTCCAGACCAAGATGGAGGCCCTTGACCATTTCAAGAAGTTCTCCGTGGGAATATCGATCATTGTTCTTCTCATCGGAAGCCTGATTGTCTTTACCAATATGATGGCTTCAGTCAACGAGCGAAAGAGAGAGATCGGTATCTTCCGTGCGATTGGCTTTCGAAAGTCCCACATCGTCCGGATCATCTTCCTGGAAGCTCTGATCGTCGGGTTGATTTCGGGAATCGTTGGATACCTGCTCGGGTTGACGGTTTCCCATGTCATCGGTCCGATCATCACGGGCATTAAGGGCGGGACATTCTTTATTGACCCTCTGCTGGCTATTGGGTCTATTGTTCTCTCTTCTCTGATTGGAATTCTATCGAGCGCCTATCCGGCCATCCACGCCTCGAAGATGGATCCGACAACAGCGCTGAGGGCACTTTAAAGAATGGCTGAAAGTTCAAAGCTCAAAGTTGAAAGTTAATCCCCCTCTTTTCCCCTTCAGAAAAGAGGGATACTTGATAAAGGTACGGAGAGAAAGATGAGTCTGATCGAAATTAAGAAACTGAACAAGACCTATGAGAGTGGCGATGAATCTGTCATGGCATTGGTCAATATCGATTTGGCCATTGACAAAGGAGAGTTTATCTCCGTCATGGGGCCTTCCGGCTCAGGGAAGTCAACCCTCCTCACCATTTTGGGCGGTCTTAACCATCCCACGCAAGGGGATGTGGTGGTGGATGAGATTCCCATCTACAAACTTCCTCTGGAGAGGTTGGCCGATTTCAGGAGGGAGTATCTGGGCTTCATCTTTCAATCCTTTCAGTTGATCCCCTACCTTACGGTCATTGAGAATGTGATGCTCCCTCTTTCGATTACGGGGAAGCCAAACCGGGAACAGGTCAAGATGGCCGAGGCCATCCTCGATCGGATCGGATTAAGAGGCAAGGAGAGGAGGCTTCCGGATCAGCTTTCAGGAGGGGAGCAGGAGAGGGTGGCGATCGCGAGGGCATTGGTCAATTCACCGCCCATTCTGCTTGCTGACGAGCCCACAGGAAATCTCGACTCCAAGACCGGGAAAGAAATCATGGAGCTTTTCAAATCCCTTCATGAAGAAGGGCAGACCATTGTCATGGTCACCCACAATCCGGAGAACACCTCCTTTTCAACCCGAACCATCTCCCTCAAGGATGGTAGAGTGAATCTCTTCGCCGGCCAATCTTGATCATCCATTGAATGCTGGAAGAAAATAGGCTACAAAATGACTCAATGGACAGATGGAGATTATTAGATACGGGGGCGCGCTTGGCAGCCGAGAATATGGCCCTTGATGAGGTGCTCCTCGAATCAAGGGCCGAAGATCGAACCCCCAATACCCTCCGATTTCTTCAATTCTCAAAGCCGTCCGTTTTGGTGGGCCACCATCAATCCGTGGAAGAAGAAGTCCGTCTTGACTACTGTCGAACCAAGGGGATCGAAATCAACCGGAGGCTCACCGGAGGAGGAGCATTATTCTGGGGAAGAAAGGAATTGGGGTGGGAGGTCTATATCTCCAAGACCGATCCGAGGATTCCTTCGAAGGTTGAGGACCTTTACAGGAAGATGGCAGAAGCCGCCGCCCTGGGCCTCAGGCATCTCGGCCTCCGGGCCCATTTCCGGCCCAGAAACGATATCGAGATCCAAGGTCGTAAGATCTCGGGAACAGGAGGAACGGAGCTCTCGGGTGCCATCCTCTTTCAAGGGACACTCTTAGTCGACTTCGACGTCGATGAGATGCTCAGGGCTCTTAGAATCCCGACTGAAAAGCTTCAGGATAAGGAGATCGAATCGGTCAAGGAAAGGGTCACCTGTTTGAGATGGGAACTGGGCCGGTCCCTTTCTCTGCCGCAAATCAAAACCTCTTTGATCAAGGGCTTTGGAGAAGTCTTCAGGGCAACTTTTGATGACAAACCACTCTCTTCGGAAGAAGAAGCTGGGCTAAGGACGAAGTTGCCTTACTTTTCTTCGCCGGAATATATTTTCAAAGTGAGAGAACCCCTGCCAAGAAGGAAGACCCTCTCTTCCATCCTGAAAGCCCCGGGAGGATTGATCCGGATTTCCATGGCGATCGATGCAAAGACGAGAGTGATCAACCAGATTCTGATGACAGGGGATTTCTTTGTCTCTCCCAAGAGAGCTATTTTCGATCTGGAGAGCCTCTTCAAAAACTCGAAAGCAACTCCTTCACACATTCGAGAAACCATCCGGTCGTTCTTCGCCGACAAGAAACCTGAAATTCCAGGCATCCATGAAAGTCATTTCATCCGTGCCATCGAAGAGGCCGTGGGAAAAATGGATCTTCTTCCCCATGGTTTCGATGAAGAAGAGACGCATCACCTCTTCTCTGTCTCGAAACCATTTAAGGAGATCAGAAGACCTGAAGTTCTTCTTCTTCCCTATTGTGCAAAAGAACTGAACTGCTTGTATCGAAACATGGAGGGTTGTGAGGAATGCGGACAGTGCTCGGTGGGCGATGCAATCCAGGCGGCAAAATCCTTCGGAATGGACTTTCTCACCATCCAGAATTACGAAGACCTCGAGTCCACCCTCTTCCGGCTCAAACGTTCGGGTGTCCGGGGGTTCATCGGATCCTGCTGCGAGCCCTTTTATGGAAAGCATCGGCCGGACTTTGAGCGGATTGGATTGCCCGGGATTCTCATCGATGTGGAGAGAAGCACCTGTTACGATTTGGGGCAAGAGAAAGAGGCGATGAAAGGCCAGTTTGAAAATCAGACCCATCTCAACCTCCCCCTTCTCAAGAGGGTCCTTGAGTACTCCCATGCCTGAAACCCCAGTATTGGAGACCTATGACATCGTCATCATCGGAGCAGGTCCTGCTGGATCGAGTGCGGCTCAAGCGGCAGCCCGAAGAGGAGTCAAAGTCCTTCTCATCGACCGGAAACAGCGCCTTGGCGTCCCTGTCCAATGTGCTGAGTTAGTGCCCCAGTGGATTTCCCGCCATGCGGACTTCTCTCCGAAGTGCATCATCCAGTCCGTTGAAGGGATGATCGCCCATCTTCCCGACGGGTCCTCTTATGAGATGAAAGGTCCGGGATATATGTTGGATCGTTCTCTCTTTGATAAAGAGTTAGCAGCCCGAGCGATTTCATCAGGAGCCCGGATCTTAACCGAAACAAAGGCCGTCGCCCTTTCTTCCGGCGGACTTGTTATTGAACGGGGCCTGGAACAAGAAACGCTTCAATCAAAAGTAATTATCGGTGCCGACGGGGTCCATTCGTCAGTTGCTCGGTTCATCGGACTTGCTCCGATAAAGACGATTGTAGCCCTCCAATATGAAGTGGCTTTGACTGAATCTCAGAATCATGTGGACATCTTCTTCCACAGGGATTACGAAGGAGGATATGCCTGGTTTTTTCCGAAAGGAAAGACCGCCAATGTGGGCCTGGGGACCATTCCTCAAAAAGCCCCGCTCCTTTCAGATCTGATGAATCAATTTTTGAATCACCTGGCTGATATGAAAAAGTTTAAGAATAGGAGCATCATTGGAAAGACTGGGGGCTCGGTTCCCTGCGGGTTGCCTCAACAGACCGTTTTGGGGAATACCTTGCTCGTGGGGGATGCGGCTGGCCATGCCCATCCTGTCACCGGTGCAGGAATTCTTCATGCTGTCATGGGAGGCGAAATCGCAGGAAGGGTTGCTGCAGAAGCAATCGCCAAAGGAGACCCTCGATATTTGGAGAATTATGAAAGTGAGTGGCGTGAAGCCTTTGGAAAGACCCTTTCCTACGGTGCTCTCAAGAGAGGGTATCTCGAAGAGAACTGGAACAAACCAGAAGGCGATTTTGCGGCCTTAATTCGAAAAACCTGGGTCGGTTTTAAGGAATATTATGAGGATAGAAAGAGAGGATGAATGATGGGGGAAATGATAAGTCCCGAATATATCCAGACCAGTCTTGCTGCTTCCCTGACATTGGGCCTCAGAGAAGGATCGTTCCACCGGAACGCAAGGCTGAAAGGATTAAACCTTCTTCTCCACTACGAAGAAGGGTGCTCGGGAAGATGCCATTTTTGCGGGCTGTCGAGATCAAGGAAAGAAGACCCTCGAGGAAAAACTTTCATCAGGGTGGACTGGCCCATCTATCCCTTAAAAGAGATCATCGAAAGATCAAAAACGAAAGACCAGATCCATCGCGTCTGTATTTCCATGATTACCCACCCAAGGGCCTTGAAGGACACCCTTCATGTAATTCAGAAGTTCAAAGAAGAGACCGATCTTCCGATCAGCGTTCTTATCAGTCCGACCCTGATTCATGACGATCGTTCCCTCGATGCGATGAAGAAAGCCGGAGCCGATCGGTTGGGAATTGCTATCGATGCCGCTACCTGTGAGATCTTCGATCGGTTGAGGGGAAAGGGAGTAGAGGGCCCCCATCGTTGGGAGCACTACTGGGATGTGGTCCAGATGGCCGCTCGGGTTTTTGGAAGGTTTTATGTTGGAATCCATCTCATTGTCGGTCTGGGTGAAACGGAGAAGGAGATGGTGGGGGCTATTCAGAAGGGTCAAGACATGGGTGCCTATACCCATCTTTTCTCTTTCTTCCCTGAGAAGGGAAGTCCCATGGAAAATCATTCCCCCCCTCCCCTCGGTCAGTATCGAAGGATCCAGCTGGCCCGCTGGATCATCAATGAAGCCTTAGGGTCTTTGAATCAAATGAAGTTTGACGAGACAGGGAGGCTCATCGATTTTGGAATGGAGGTGGGTCCTCTCATGGAGGATGGAGAACCCTTTATGACCTCCGGATGCCCTGGAAGGGATGGAAAGGTTGCCTGTAACCGGCCTTACGGAAATGAAAGGCCCTCAGGACCCATCCGAAATTTCCCGTTTAAACCCGAATTGGAGGATATCGAGGAAATCAAAACCCAATTAGAGTTCAGATGACAGAGTTCAAATGTCACCCTTCATCCCCCCTTAACCTAAGGGGGGAATAGGAAAGGGGTAGAGAAGGTAACCACAAGAAACCCTGAGGAACCTAAATCTAAAACAGAAATACTGTAACTCAAGGTTTTAGCCTCAATTACGATCAACCCTGAAAGGGTTTCAAACAACCATGATCCATGATTTAATTTCACTCCCTCTAAACGAGCTTCAGACCGAGGCATTCAGGATTCGAAAGGCCCATTTTGGCAACGAACTGACCTTCTCAATCCCGGGAACCATTTCTTACCATGACAATACTCTGCCGTCACAAAAGGAGAAATTTGCTGCCGTCAGTATAACAGGAAATGACTGTACGCTCCGATGTGAGCACTGCAAAGGGAAACTCCTCGAATCGATGATCCCGGCAAAAGACCCTGAAACCTTCCTTCGGGTTGTGGAACACCTGCGAGCCAACGGAGCTCATGGTATCCTGGTGAGCGGAGGAGCGGATGAGAATGGCGAGGTTCCGTTAAGGAGTTTCATCCCAGCCATCAAATCCCTCAAGGAAAAAGACCCTCAATTCAAGATCATCACCCATACCGGTCTCATCCAGGAAGACCTGGCCAAGGAACTGAAAAAAGCGTGGGTCGATCAGATTCTCATCGATGCGATCGGTGACGACGATACGATTCGAGAAGTCTACCATCTGAACAAACGGGTCGAGGATTATGAAAAGACATTGATCATGCTAAAGCAGATGGGCCATCACCTTGCCCCCCACATCATCATTGGGCATCACTTTGGAGAGATCAAAGGAGAATGGAGGGCTCTGGAAATGGTTACCCGGGTTGGCGTTGAAAACCTTGTCCTGGTGGTTATCAAACCCCTTCTGTCCGTTGCGCCGGGTAAGATCAAAATCCCGAAGCCGGAAGAGGTCTCAAAAGTTTCGGCCATTGCCCGTATTCTCAATCCGAAAATCCCCATCCGGATGGGATGCATCCGTCCAGCCCACCCCTGGAAAGCAGAAATGGAGAAGGGATTCATAGACTCCGGTGTCAACACCATCGCCTATCCCCTTCAGGGGACCATCGATTATGCAAAGGAGATCGGTCTCGAAGCCAAATCCGTCGAGATGTGCTGCAGCCTCCTGTAGAAAACCCGCCTCACCCTCATCATAAAAAAATCTGATACATCAAGAAATTGATATTGAAAATTCCGATTTGACACACAAGGAATTATCTTATTTAATTTTAAGTAAACCCCGTTACGTCGAAGGAGGAAACAAAAAGTGAAAGAGAAAGAGGAAAAGAGAAGCGGAGAAGAAAACGAAGGAACGAACAAGCGGGATTTTCTCAAAGTCGTTGGAGCAGGCCTCGGAATTGCGGGCCTCGGCTCTTTGATGGGAGCGCAAGCTCTCGCACAAGACAAGAAAGGGAAGTATGTTATTGTCATCACACATGGTGGAAATGACCCAAACAGAGCCATATTCGGCCTTCTGATGGCTCAAACGGTCGCAGAAAAAGGATGGGGAAAGGTCCATGTGTGGATGACACTCGATGGTGCCGATCTTGTCAACAAGAAAAAGACTGGAAGAATAGATTCTCCAATTTATAAGAAATTTGGAAATGCCTTTGAGATTATGAAAAAAATAAAAGATAAAGGTGGGTGGTTCGGAGTCTGTCCGCCTTGCGCCGATTATTTTGGGGCTACCGGTAACGACAAGTATGACTGGGTTGAATTGGCCGGCGGCGACTGGCTGATGAAGAATATACAAGATTCTTGGGTACTCTGGATTTGAGGAGGCGGAAATGGCTCTTTTCGGAAAGAAGACTTTAACCGGGCTTTCCCGCACCTGCGGCTGAGCGGCCAAGATCGGTCCGACGGATCTGTCGGAAGCGCTTAAGGCTTTGCATCCCTCGCACGATCCCAACCTATTGGTAGGTTTTGAGACCTGCGACGACGCAGCCGTATACCGTCTTTCTGACGATCTTGCCGTTATCAGCACGGTGGACTTTATTACACCCCCTGTGGATGATCCGTACTGGTTCGGACAGATCGCGGCTGCCAATGCCTTATCGGATATATACGCCATGGGAGGGAAACCTCTCACCGCGTTGAATCTTGTCATGTTTCCGGCCAAGAAACTCAGTGCAACTATATTAAGAGAAATACTTCGCGGCGGATGCGATAAAGTTTCGGAAGCAGGTGCTTCCATAGCAGGCGGCCACTCCGTAGATGACAACGAACCCAAATATGGCCTGGCAGTGACAGGAGTGGTTCGTCCTGATCGCATCCTCACCAATTGTGGAGCCAAAGAAGGGGATGTTTTGATCCTCACGAAACCTCTCGGCACTGGGGTCTTATTTAATGCCTGCCGTTCGAAAAAACTTCCGTGGAAGGATTTGGAACCTATCCTTCACCAAGTGGCCGCTCTCAATAAGGAGGCTATGGAAATTGCCTTGGATTTTGATCTTCATGCCTGCACGGATATAACAGGGTTCGGGATCGTTGGTCATGCCTTGGAGATGACTAAAGGAAGCGGGGTACAGATCAACCTTTTCTACGACAGGCTTCCATTCTATCCGAATGCACTCGTTATGTATCGGAAGGGTGAGACAACCGGAAGCAATAAGGCCAATAGAGAATTAGCCGAGGGGGCATATAAAAAAATGATAGAACTATCCAGAGAGGAAGAGGAATTATTGTTCGACCCCCAAACATCCGGAGGACTCTTGCTTTCTGTCCCTTCCATTAAAGCAGATCAACTCTTAACCGAATTGAAAAAAGCAGGCATGGAAGCCGCGGTCAAGATGGGCGAAGTCGTTGAGAATCTTCAGCCCGGTGTATGGATCATCTGAAAGCTTAGCCCACTTTCCCTCTCCAACCCCCACTCCTGTTAAACCCTTAAGCATCTCCTTGTTCTTACCTCTTCCTCGGTCTCTCTCCGAGGGTGACCTTTATATCTTGAAATCTACCTTTTCGAAAGACGTTAAGGAGGATCGTATCTCCGGGTTTCTTTTCGCGAATATATCGGATCAGCTCGTCGTTGCTTTTGATATCCTGCTGGTCGGCCTTCACCACAATATCTCCGCCTGTAATCACGATCATATTTCCTACTTGGACCCTCTGGTCTCCTCCTCTCATCCCCGCCTTATCCGCAGGGCCTCCTTTCACGACCTCCGCAATCATCGCTCCCCGCTCCATTTTGAGTTTCAGAAATTTTGCAATCTCCGGAATGAGAGACTGAATGGTTGCCCCGATCCAGGGGTAGGAAACATACCCTTTGGCAATCAACTCTGGAACTACCCGTTTGGCCGTATGGACCGGAATCGCAAAACCAATGCCCACACTTCCACCGGAGGGGCTGATAATCGCGCTGTTGATTCCGATGATCTCTCCTCCAGAATTGAGAAGAGGCCCCCCTGAATTCCCCGGATTAATCGCCGCATCCGTCTGAATGATATCCTCCATCAGCGTCCCTACGTTGGAACGGATGGTCCTTCCGAGAGAGCTGATAATTCCCGTCGTCAACGTTCTCTCCAGGCCAAAAGGGTTTCCAATGGCAAGGACTTTCTGTCCGATCTTCAAATTTCTCGAATCCCCCATGGGGATCACCTTCAACTTCTCTCTGGGAGCACCGATCTTGATCACGGCCAGATCGTTGTCCGGATCGGCTCCGACCAGCTTCGCAGGCCACTTGGAGCCGTCTCCCAAGGTCACCTCCAATTTTTGGGCATCCGCCACCACATGGTTGTTGGTCAAGATATGTCCTCTCGTATCGATGATGGAACCCGAACCCGATCCCTCCGTTGGAAAAGCGTTAAAGAAGAAATCCATTTGTACGGTGGTGCTGGTGACATTGACCACTCCGTCGGCAACCTTTTCATAGACAGAGATATTATTCTTTTCATCCTCCGTGATGGAGAAAGCCTGGGTGCTCAAAAGGCAGAGAAGAAGGATGAGCGTCCCGATAAAACCTTTTCTCGATACGTTTTTCAGAATCATTTTCTTACTCCCCCTTGTTGTGACTCAGGGCTTTGGCCTCGAGACATATCAACCCCAAAGCATTGAGCTATACATACTCCTCCTCCCCTGTACATCAGAGGGCTTTAGCCCCGAGAATTATCAACCTAAAGGGCTGGGTTACATCTCTAACAATCCCATTAGTCAAATTCTGGGCAAACCTGCTTCATCGAAGACCCCTTCAAAAAGTGGTCCGCTCAGATAACGCTCTCCCGAATCGGGGAGGATGGCAACGATCGTCTTCCCGTCGAATTCTCCACTCTTTGCAAGCCTCAGTGAAACCGCAATGGCCGCACCGCAACTCACGCCCGAAAGGATCCCTTCCTCACGGGATAACCGCCTTGCATATTCTATGGCCTCTTCACTGGTCACCCGCTCCACCCGATCGACCATCGCCAAGTCCAGGGTATCCGGAATGAAACCGGCACCGATGCCCTGGATCTTATGAGGCCCGGGCTTAAGATCCTGTCCCGAAAGGCGCTGGGTGATCACAGGGCTCTCCGCCGGTTCAACAGCGACACTGATGATCTTCTTCTTTTTTTCTCCCTTGATATAGCGCGACACACCGGTGATCGTCCCGCCGGTTCCCACGCCTGAAACGAGAACGTCAATCTTACCTCCTGTCTGCTCCCAGATTTCAGGGCCTGTCGTTTTGAAATGGATCTCCGGGTTTGCCGGATTCTTAAACTGCTGGGGCATGAAATACTTGGGGTCCGATGCAGCAATACGCTCAGCCTCCTCGACCGCTCCTTTCATTCCCTTGGCTCCGGGTGTCAGGATAATGTGAGTTCCGAAAATAGCAAGCACTTTTCTCCGTTCCATCGACATGGTCTCGGGCATGGCCACATGGAGTTTATGTCCTCTTGCAGCAGCGACAAAGGCCAGGGCAATGCCCGTGTTTCCGCTTGTCGGCTCAATGATCTCCATCCCGGGCTTGAGTAGGCCCTGCTTCTCCGCAGCCCAGATCATACTGGCTCCAATCCGGCACTTGACCGAGTAGGAAGGGTTGCGGCCTTCGATCTTCCCAAGGACGGTGGCTTTGAGCCCTTGGGCCATTCTGCTGATCTTGACCATCGGGGTGTTTCCAATAGAGAAGGAATTGTCGTCAAAAAATCGGACCATTTTTTCTCCTTTCTGTTTTAGAACCAAGATTGCTTCGTCGGTCCTAAGGACCCTCCTCGCAATGACTCTTGAGTTAGTGTCATTGCGAGCGGAGCGAAGCAATCTCAGGTGTGCAATTAGACCATCGGCGGTTTGAATCTCCGGAGCCTTAACGCATTCGACACCACGGTAACCGATGAAAAGGCCATGGCGCCGGCAGCAAAGATGGGATTGAGAAGGATGCCAAAAAATGGGAAAAGCGCCCCTGCGGCCACCGGAATCAGAATTGTATTGTAGGCGAAGGCCCAGAAGAGGTTCTCCTTGATGTTGCGTATGGTCGCCCTGCTTAGGGCAATGGCCGTAACCACTCCTCTGAGATCTCCACCGATCAAGGTAATATCCGAGGACTCCATGGCCACATCCGTCCCGGTTCCAATCGCAATGCCCACATCGGCCTGCGCCAGGGCCGGAGCATCGTTGATTCCATCTCCCACCATACCAACCTTCTTCCCTTCCGTCTGAAGCCTCTTGATCTCCTCCGCCTTTTTCTCGGGAAGGACCTCTGCAAGGACCCGGTCAACCCCGATTTGACTCGCAATGGCTTTGGCAGTACGCTGATTATCACCTGTGAGCATGACCACTTCCAATCCCATCTGGCGAAGGGTCTCCACTGCCTCCTTTGAATTCTCCTTCAGGGTATCTGCCACGGCAATGATGCCGGCGGCCTTCCCGTCAATCGCTAAGAACATGGGGGTCTTCCCTTCGTCCGAAAGGTGTTGAGCCCTGTCGGATAACCCGTTGAACATTACGTTTTTCTCTTCCATCAGTCTTAAATTTCCGAGGAGAATTCTTTTCGAATCGACCGTTGTCTCGATCCCGTGGCCTGGAATGGCCTGAAAGTCTCTCGAAGCGAAAAGACTCAAACCCTCAGCCTTCGCTTTTTCAACGATCGCTTCGCCCAGGGGGTGTTCCGACCCTTTTTCGGCCGAGGCCGCCAGGGCCAGGATCTCCTTCCTGTCATAACTCTCTGATTCAATGACATCCGTCACCGAAGGCTCACCTCGGGTCAATGTCCCGGTCTTATCCAGAACAATGGCATTCAACTGGTGGGCGGTTTCCAGGGCCTCTGCACCCCGAATCAATATCCCATTCTCGGCACCCTTCCCCGTTCCAACCATGATGGAGGTCGGAGTGGCCAGTCCCAAGGCACAGGGGCACGCGATGATCAGCACGGCCACGAAATTGAGAAACGCATAGGTCAGGGCCGGATGGGGACCGAAAAAATACCAGACAAAGAAAGTAGTAATGGCGATCAAGATGACGACGGGGACAAAAACACTGGCAATCACATCGACCATCCGGGCGATGGGTGGCTTCGAGCCCTGGGCCTCCTGAACCAACCGAACGATCTGGGCAAGGACGGTGTCTTTCCCAACCTTGGTCGCCTCAAACTTGAATGTCCCGGTTTTATTGATCGTCGCACCAATGACTTGATCTCCCGCCTTCTTTTCAACAGGTAAAGATTCTCCTGTAACCATGGATTCGTCGACGGAGGAGTACCCCTCCTTAAGGATTCCATCGACAGGGATCTTCTCTCCTGGACGGACAACGATCCTATCCCCTAAAGAGACTTCTTCAACCGGAATATCCGCCTCGCTCCCGTTCCGGATTACCCTTGCCGTCTTGGGCTGAAGTCCGATTAACTTCTTGATCGCTTCCGAAGTCCTTCCTTTTGCCCTCGCTTCCAAGAATCTTCCGAGAAGAATGAGGACGATGATGGCTGCAGAGGTATCATAATAGACGTCGAGCATCAGGCCTTTGACCATGAAGAGGTGAGGAAAGAAGGTGGCCATGAGGCTGTAGAAATAGGCGGCTGACGTTCCTACGGCGATCAGCGTGTTCATATCGCTGGTCTTATGCTTTGTCGCTTTCCAGAACCCGACATAGAACTGCCATCCCGCCCAGAATTGAACAGGAGTGGCGAGTAAGAATTGAAGAAGGAAATTCGTCTCCTTCGAAAGACCGGGCCATGCTTCAAGAAGGGAGGCACCGTACATCAGAATGAGAATAGGGCCAAGGAGAATGGCTCCCAGGATGAATTTCCACTTCAGCCGCCGAAGCTCCGCTTCTCTTGCCAATCTCTCCCTCTCAACAATATCCTCCTCTCGCAGAATCGACTCTCCGGCCTTAACTTCAATCACCTCATAACCGGCCTCCTGAACAGCCTTCTTAAAATCCCTGATCGACACCTCTTCGGGGATGTACTCGACCGAAGCCCTTTCCGTCGCAAAGTTGACACTCACATCCGTGACGCCCTTTAGAGAGCGCAACGCCTTTTCAACTTTGTTGACACAGGAGGCACAGGTCATTCCCTGAATGGGAAGAAGAACCTTCTCCACTTTCGCTCCGTAACCCAGATCTTTCACCTTGTCGATCAAATCGGAAACATCCGTCTTGTCGGGATGGAACAGGACCGTGGCCTTCTCCGCTGCGAAATTGACGGTCGCTTGGGAAACACCTTCGACCTGAGCCAATCCTTTCTCAATCCTGGCCGCACAACTGGCACACGACATCCCGGTGATGGGAAGATCGATACGCTCCAGCTGCTCTGGGTTTTTAAGTTCCATTGATATCACCACCGTCTCGTCATTCCCGTGAAAACGGGAATCCAAGAACTTCGAGGAAAAGGTCTGGATTCCTGCCTTCGCAGGAATGACTAACCGATAGACAGTTCTATTTTACTTCATAATAGACCCCGGCGGGAACGGGTTTTTTATCCCCAACCTTGAAGAGGACCATGACCTGATACTTTCCCTTTTCGGGAAGATTGAAGTAAGCATCATAACTCTTCATCTCACCATCATACTTCAGGGTCTTGATCTGATCTTTGCCTTTTGGATCGACCACCTTCATTGTGATCTGGGCATCGGTGATCTCTTTTTGAGATTTATCGTCCTTCAAGGTGACCGTGATATTGTGCGTCGTCCCGGGTTCAACATCCTCTTTCATCTTCATATCTTTCAACATCTTCTTGTGCTCATCGTTGGCCATCATCTGAAAAGTGACCTTTACTCCTTCAACAAGAACCTCCCTGGTGTCCATCTTCATCGGTGTCCCCATGGACATTCCTCCATGGGAATGCTGGGCCAGAGAGACTGACGAAAGAGCAAACAAACCCGTAACCACCACCAGAAATAGCGACAACACTTTCTGCATACGCGTTACCTCCTTCTTTAAGATCTGCTAAGCGCTTCGCTTTCCTATTTAAGCCAGGCAGGATCAGCCTTTGACTCTCTTGCCTCTTCGGCGAGTTTGCCTAACATCGCTTTGGCCTCGGCGATTTTGGTTTGATGCTCTTCCATTTCCGAATTCAGAACTTGCAGCCTCGCAGAGAGCATCTGGTATTGGGTTAAGCTCATCTTCCCGAAGTTGTAAGGGCTCAATCCTTGCGCCTGGGCCATATATTCTTTCTGAACGTTCTCATAATTCTTGCTGGCTTCCTTTAACTGTTCCTTCCACGGACTCACTTTTTCCCTCCACCAGGTCTCATCTCGGCCAAAGAGATCCGTTTTAGCCTCCGTTTCCTTCTGGGAAGAAGGGCTCAAGGAATAAGAAGGGGCCACTCCCTCGGTTAGATAATCTCTTACCTCAACCCGGTCCCGATAAGGAGCAGGAACCTTATCGTAGTCGTCAGTAAAATTGACCACCCCACCTTCGTCAACCCATTTGTATATCGGGGCAGCATTGGCAGAAACGGCAAAAGCCAATAAAAATATGAAGATAAGGGATTTATGCACTTAAATCACTCCCTTTCTGTGAAAACCATTTTCCCTTATCTTAATATATCCACTTATGTCCATTATTCAAGAACCTGCTCATAGCCTCCCTGCTAATGGAGAAGAAAAAGAAGCATCGCAAGAGCAAAGAACAGGATTGCCGTCAAGAGCTTAACGCCCCCTGTATGCTCTTTTGTGATCCATGCGATCTTCTCCGAAGTCACTCCGAAAAAGGTCAGTACAAAAACTCCCACCAGCGGGACGATATACATGATATTATAGAGTAGAAGATTAAGAATCGCATTTTTCTTCAGTTCGGGAATGCTCATCACGAAACCGATTGTCGGGAGGTAAACCTGACCGGTGCAGATGACGGTGCAGACAGCGATGATGAATCCAGCGCCGAACGTAGCAAGAAGGCCGCCTTTTAATCGAGATTGTTCTCGAATGATCTCGTGGATCCTCTTCTTTAGACCCATGGGCAGCTGAAGCTTCCATTTGGCCACCTGTCCTCGTCGAAAGAGGACATAATCATAGAGGCTTATCAGTCCGAGGGCCAAAGCAAAAAAGGCAATGAAGAGATAGACCCCCTTGCTGATTAACGGAAAGCTGCCTAAAGAATGAAGAAAGGTCATCAGACCCATTCCGACCAAGAGGTAGGCAACAAAAACACCCGACGTGAAAACGGCACCATAGAGGAGAATCTCTTTTGCCTTCTTCCCTGCAAAGGTCAGGTACGAGACAAGAAAGATAATTGTAGCAAAGGCACAGGGGTTGATACCATCGATCAAGCCTGCGATCAAGACGGCTGAGAGGCTCCATTTTCTGAATCGTTCAATGATGCTCTTCTCTCCCTTTTCAAGGGCCTCCCGGGTCACTTTCTCCCAGGGAGGAAGAGCGCCCTTGCCCTGGTACTTTGCAATCAGCTTTTCAAAGGTTTCGCGATGAAGTTCTTCTGCCCAGAGATAGTCTTCCCCCATGTAAAGTTTATGATCGACAAGTCTTTTTGACTCCGGAACCTGATAGACCTGAGAAAGGGCTTCATCCAGTTTCTTATTTTCTTCTTTGGTGAGGCTGAAGATTCTAATCCTCAAATCCGGAACGTTGGCAGCCCACTCCTTCAACGCGGCCTTCATCTCCTCACAATGGAGGCACCCCGGCATGTACAGGAATGCTGCATAGATGATCTTTTTAGACTTCTTCTCTTCTTCGGTAGGAGCACGGGGGATCCAGCCTTCCTCAGGCCCAATGGGCTCAAGGGAGGGCCAAGGGGTTCCCCCTTTTTCGGCATGGAATCTTATCAATCCCTCCAAATCCCTCTTGATCTCAGCCTCTCCCCCTAAGATCTTATTCCCAATAATGACGACTGGAAGTTCATTATCTACGTCCTTCAATTCCTTTTCAAATTTGGTTAGAAGGCCATAATTCTTTAACTGATTTACCGAAAAAGATTGAACCTCAATGGGATACTTTTTGGAGAGGGGGCCGATCATCTCCTTTTCGATTTTCAAACCCCCCGTCTCTTCGGAGTAGAAAAGGTAGAATCGAACAGGCTCCTTCGATGGAGCAACCTGCGGAAAAGTGAGAATGAGAAAGGTTAAAATCCAGCTTCTTCTTGTCATTTCTTAGGCAAAGCCCCGTCCAATCCTTTCTTAACTTGAAAAGCCCATTCGGTCTTCACATCCTTTAGAGATCGCTCAAGAGACCCCTTCCCCTGACCTTCGGCCTCAGTGGCCTTGTCATCCCTTCCCATCTTCCTATAGACCCCGATCAGCTTCAGATAATTATCGGCCATTAAGAGATTGGGCAAGAAGATCACCACATGATCCCCATAGATATTCCAATAAGCCTCGTCGTCAGAGAGATGCCTCAGGACAACCCTCAGGAACTTATTCGACTTCTCGAAATGGATCCGGGCGTCTTCCCATTTCCTCTCTTTCAGAAGTCTCTCCCCTTCTTCCTTCTCTTGCACCCCTCCTCGATAGTAATCGTGGACCGTCGTGGCATTCTCTTCCAGGACCTTCAAGCCTCGGTTCTCATTCGCCACTCTTCCAAAATTAATCTCCGTCAATGGATGAACGTAATCTTTGGAATAAGTCTTCGCAGGGGTCATTTCCCCGTGGGCATGGGTCTCTTCCTTTGTAACCGCGCATCGGGTTCCAAAAAGGCTTAAGATCAGGATGAGGAATACAGAAAGAAGGTTCCTTTTCTTCCAAGGGAGACGGGGAAACCCCATATGTTCTCGCCTCATTTCTTCACCTCTAACAAATGCCGGATCAGGCTCCTCATGCTCCGGGATGTCCAATCCATTCCTTTGAGAGCTCTTCCCACGACCTTCCCTTCGCGATCAACGAAGAAGGTCTGCGGGTGGCTTTGAATCCCATAAGCATTGGCCACCTCCGCTCTTTCGTCAAGGAGGATAGGGGAGGAGATTTTGAATTCGTCTTTATATTTTCTCAAATCCTCCTCTTTCTCTTTGATGGCCACCTTGAGCATGACCAAACCCGTGCCTTTCACCTCTTCGTGGAGTTTCACGAAGGAAGGAGACTCCTTCCGGCAATCGGGTCAGTAGGGTGCGAAAAAGTTTAGGAGGACGACCTTCCCTCTCAAGTCTTTGAGAGAAACTTTTCCTCCACCCAATTCTTTTAACGTGAAGTCGGGAGCCTCCACGGCCACCCTGAATTTTTCCACTCCTGCCTCTGAGAATTGGGCCAATGCATACGGCCCATTCCAAAGCAAAAGGGTGGTGATGAAAATGGTTACAAAGACGCGCTTCATCTCATTCCCTCCGACGGATTGACATCTGAATAGAAACGGAAGCAACCTTCTCCTCATACGGACCTGCCGGTTTGACGTAACTGTTTTTTCAAACCAAAGTTCCATTTCCAGATGGCATAGATCGCGGGATAAACACCCAATTCCATGATGAAGGAGGTGAAGATGCCGCCGATCATGGGAGCCGCGATGCGCTTCATCACATCGGCGCCGGCGCCGGTTGACCACATGATCGGAACCAAGGCCATGAACATGACGCCCACGGTCATCACCTTGGGCCGGAGCCGCTTGACAGCGCCTTCAACAATCGCTTCCCGGAGGTCGTCCCAGTTCCTCATTGTCCCTTTCGCCTGAGCCTCATGATAGGCCAGGTCGAGGTAGAGGAGCATGAACATACCTGTCTCTGCGTCCACTCCCATCAAGGCGATCAAACCCACCCAGACCGCAATGCTTGTGTTGTAGCCGAGCAGGTAAAGGAACCAGATCGCACCCACTGCTGAAAAAGGAACGGCAAGGAAGATGATCATGGTCTTCGTGACCGACAGGGTATTGAAATACAGAAGCAGAAAGACAAGGAAGAGGGTGATGGGAACAACGATATAGAGGCGCTCCTTGACCCGCTCCATGTACTCGAACTGACCGCTCCAGATCAGCTGATAGCCCATCGGGAGGTTCAGTTTTTCACGGATGGCCTTCTTGGCATCGGCGACATAGCCGCCGATGTCGCGTTTGGACGTATCAAAATCCACATAGACGTAGCCTGAGAGCCTTCCGTTTTCGTCACGGATCATGGCAGGGCCTGTCTTCAAAGAAATCTCCGCTAACTGTCCCAGAGGGATGCGGCCAGCTCCTGGGCTTCCCGATATGCTGCTTGTTCCTCCCATTCCCATTCCGGTTGTCGGAGTTGAGCCGCCTGCCTGGATGGGCACAAAGACTCTTCTAAGCTTGTCCAGATCATCCCGGAGCTCCCTGAAATACCTGACATTGACCGGATATCTCTCCCGCCCTTCAATGGTCGTGGTCACGTTCTCGCCGCCGATGGCCGACATCACGATGTTATTGGCCTGGTCTATGGTCAATCCGTAGCGGGCCAGTTCCTCTCGCTTGAGGGTGAAGTCAAGAAAATAACCGCCTGCCGTACGCTCTGCAAAGACGCTTTTTGTACCCGGCACGTCCTTCAGGACCATTTCGATATGCTCGCCGAGCTGTTGAACGACTTCCAAATCGGCGCCCATGATCTTGATTCCAATGGGTGTCCTCACGCCTGTCGAAAGCATATCGACCCTGGCCTTGATCGGCATGGTCCACGCATTGGAAACACCGGGAAACCGCATCTTTTCATCGAGGCCCCCAGGGCCATAAATCAACTCATCCGGACTCTTATGGTCTGGCCAGACTCTCCGAAGCATGTTCTGCAGCCAATCCGGCGCCCATGAAGAATACCATCTCGGGGCTTTAGGCCACTCCGATTCGGGTTTGAGAAGGACGACCGTCTCCATCATGGAGAAGGGTGCCGGATCGGTAGCGGTCTCCGCACGGCCCGCCTTGCCAAAGACATGATCGACTTCAGGGAAGGTCTTCAACACCTTGTCCTGGACCTGGAGTAATTTCTGTGCCTCTGTGACAGAGATCCCCGGTAACGTCGTGGGCATGTAAAGGAGATTCCCTTCAAAGAGAGGGGGCATGAACTCCGAGCCGAGCTTCTCGAAGACCGGAATCGTTGCGATGACAATGAGAACCGCAACAGCGACCGTTGCCCATCTGAACTTCAGCACGAACTCACATAACGGATGATAGACCTTCATCAAGGGCCGGCTGATCGGGTGGGTCTCTTCGCTGTGGATCTTGCCCACCAGGATAGCATTCACGACGCGGCGTAAGAACTTGGGTTTGAATTGATAGGGATCCATGTGAGTAAAGAGCAGACGGATGGCCGGATCGAGTGTGATGGCCAGAACCGCTGCAATCGCCATGGAGAAGTTCTTCGTAAATGCAAGCGGCTTGAAGAGACGGCCTTCCACCCCTTCCAACGTGAAAACAGGCATAAAGGAGACGGCAATGACAAGAAGTGCGAAAAAGCTTGGTCCGCCGACTTCTTTGACTGCGTTGATCACCACATCTTTGTAGCTGCCCGGCCTGCCTCCGGCGTCCCAGTGTTCCAGCTTCTTGTGGGTCTGTTCGACAACGACAATGGCCGCATCCACCATGGCACCGATGGCAATGGCAATCCCGCCCAAGCTCATGATGTTCGCGGTTAGGCCCATGAGATACATGGGAATGAAGGAAAGAATAATCGTAATCGGGATGGTGATGATCGGAACGAGGGCAGATGGAATATGCCAGAGAAAGATCATGATCACGATACTCACGATGATCAATTCCTCGATCAGCGTCCCCTTGAGTGTCTCGATGGCGTGCTCGATCAAGTCGGCACGGTCATAGGTTGTGACGATCTCGACACCAGGCGGAAGTGAAGGCTTCATCTCGTCGAGCTTCACGCGAACCCGTTCAATCACCTTCAGGGCATTCTCGCCATAGCGCATGATGACAATACCGCCCACCACCTCCCCTTCGCCGTTGAGTTCAGCAATGCCTCGTCTGATATCCGGCCCCAATGTCACTGCACCCAGGTCCTTTACGAGGATCGGGGTGCCGCCACTTCTGCCGGTTCCAACCACGATGTTTTCAACATCCGAAACCTTCTTGATATAGCCACGGCCCCGAACCATGTATTCGAGGCCCGTAAACTCCACCAGCCTTCCGCCGACGTCGTTATTTCCCGCACGGACTGCTGCGATCACCCGGTCAATGGGGATGTTATAGGCCGCCAGCTTATTCGGGTCGACATTCACCTGATACTGCTTGACGAATCCGCCGATCGGTGCAACCTCAGCAACCCCGGGCACCGCCTGCAATGCATAGCGCAGGTACCAGTCCTGAAAGGAACGAAGCTGGGCCAGATCGTTCTTTCCGGTCTTATCAACCAGAGCATATTGGAAGACCCATCCAATGGCGGTCTCATCACGGGCGAGCTCGACATTGACCCCCTGGGGAAGGCGAGGAAGAATATTACTGAGATATTCGAGGGTCCTCGAACGGGCCCAGTAGATGTCCGTGCCATCCTCAAAGATGATATAAACATAGGAAAATCCGAAATCGGAAAACCCGCGGATGTCCTTGACCTTTGGGACGCCCAAGAGCGCGGAGACGATGGGATAAGTCACCTGGTCTTCCATGATATCCGGGCTCCGGTCCCATCTCGAATAGATGATCACCTGAGTGTCCGAAAGATCCGGGATCGCATCGAGGGTGATGTTCTTGATGGAATAAAGGCCCCATAGCGTTGCCATTCCGATCAGAAGAAAGACCATGAATTTATTGTGAGCACAAAGCTCGATCAGCTTATTGATCATTCAAATCCTCCGGGTTCAAAGCTCAAGGCTCAAAGCTCAAGGGGAAGGTTTGGATTATAGCTTTGAACTTTCAGCTTTCACCTTTGAGCTTTCAGTTACTTGCCGTGTCCCATATGCTCCATGCCGGCCATAGAAGCCACTGCCTCTTTGAGCTTCGATTCGGAGTCAATGAGGAAATTGGCACTCGTCACCACCTTTTCCCCGGCTTTGAGCCCCTGGATCACCTCGTAGTAATTTTCCACCTTGGTTCCAACCTTCACCTCTCGCGGCTCAAAATAGCCCGAACCTTTATCGATGATGGCCATCTGCCGAAGCCCCGTGTCGATGATCGCCCCTTCCGGAACAGCCAATTTCTGCCCCAATCGGACCTTGATCTCCACATTCGCGTACATCTCCGGTTTGAGTTTGCCGTAAGGATTTGGGAACTCAAATCTCACCTTTGCCGTTCGAGTCTCCGGGTTGAGAGAAGGATAGATATAGACCGCTTTTCCCGTGAAGGTCTCCCCCGGAGTATAGGACAATTGGACGGAAGCCTCCTGTCCCAGCCGGACAAAGGGAAGCTCATACTCATAGATGTCGGCATAGAGCCAGACCACTGAAAGGTCGGCCAGCTTGTACAGGGCCACTCCCGGCATCACGCTCATCCCCTTGTAGGCCGCCTTCTCCAGGACGAATCCGCCGAAAGGTGAATAGAGCGTGAGGGTCTTTTTCGGTTGGCCGGTCTCTTCAAGGATTCGAATCTGATCCTCGGTGATGTCCCAGAGTCTGAGGCGGCGCTTGGCAGATTCTGCCAAGGAGGTCCCGCTCCCCGCCACTTCTGCGAAAGGACTCCTGACTAAATCGCTCTTTGCCCGCAGCGCGAGGAGGTATTCCTCCTGTGTGGAGACCAGTTCCGGGCTGTAGATGGTGAGAAGAGGCTCCCCTTTCATCACATACCTTCCCGTGAAGTCCACAAAGAGGTCTTCGATCCATCCCCCGACTTTAGGGTTAATCGTCACGAGCCTCTTTTCGTCGTAGTCAATTCTTCCCACGGTCCGGATAACCTTTTCGAGGGGCCGCATCTCCACCGTTCCAGATTTAACACCGATCAGTTGCTGGCGTTCCGGAGAGATCTGAACCGTTCCAGAAGCCACTTCCTGCATCTTCCCTTCCTTCTGGATCGATTCCATGGTCAAACCCTTCATCTCCATTTCCATGTCACTCTCCTTTTGTGCCTTCTCGGTCTCCTTCTGCTCCGGCTTCACCTTTTCTTTTTGGGCTGCCGCTTCATTCCCCTTTCCACATCCGGAGATGAGCCAGGGAAGGACGATGAGTAATAAGATCGAAGAGGTCCATCTTTTCATTTTGCTTCCTCCTTTTCGAAGAGCCGCTTCCCAACAATGGCCTCCAGGTTCGCCGCGCTCTTCTCATATTCCGTCAAGGCCAGGTGATATTCCAACTCGTATTTGTAAAGGGTCATCTGGCTGTCCAGGAGAGTCATAAAATCCGCCTTATTGACCCGATAGGCGCTCATCGCGGAATTGACTTGAAGCCCGGCCTGCGGAATGATCCCCGTTTTGTAAAGTTCATACTGTCTTTCTCTCTGCTGGGTCATCGCAGCCATATCCGTAATCATAAAGAAGATCTCATTCTTCATGGCGCGGTATTGAGCCTCCCAGTTGAAGATATCCGCCTTTGTCTCCGCCACCTTCCGGTCCTGTTTCGACCTGTAGAAAATCGGGATGTTCATCTCCACCATCCCCGACAGCATATCCCTCCGCTTCATCACCTCGGGTCCCGAGCTGTTATCTCTTTGTCCATAGGCGAACTTGAAATTGAAATCGGGGTAATATTCCTTCTTGGCAAGGGCGTAGGCTTTCTCTTTTGCCTCGATCATCTTTTTCATCCCCTTTAGCGTGGGGTTCACATCAGAGGCGATTTCTTGAAGTTCTTCGGTCGTAAATTGGAGTTTCCTGAAGATCACTTCTTCAGGCTCACCCACCCGGGCCTCCGGTGATCGATCGAGGAGGATATTCAATTTCGCTTCCAAGGCCCTTTTTCTCTGGCCCAGCATGATCAATTCGTCGACCATCTTGGAAACCTCCACGTGGGCCTTCAATACGTCCTGCTGTATCCCCTCTCCAACGGCGTAACGGGTCTCGGCGATCTTGGCAAAATTCTCCAGGATCTTCTTATTTCTCTGGACGACCTCGGTTGTCCGGTAGACATGAGAAAGATCGTAATAGGTTGTCTTCACTTCTTTAATAATCCGGTTCGTCTTTTCCTCTATCTCATTGAAAACGGCCTCAGCCTCCTTGCCTGCCATTTCCCCCATCAGTTTCCTCTTTCCGTAGAAGGGAAACATCTGCGAGACGGAGATCTCCTTCATCGTCATGTCTTCATCTCTGAAACTGAAATTGGTGGGAAGGTTAACGATGCCCAAGCCTAACATCGGATCAGGAAGGGCACTGGCTTGGGGCACTTTTTCCTTGAAGACCTCCCACTTCCGTTTGGCAGCCAGGATCTCCGGGTTCTTCTGGAGGGCCTCATCAATGAGCTGATTCACATTCAGCCTTGCTTCCGGCTGGGCTTCTGAGATAAGAGGAATAAGAACAAGAAAGGAGAAAAACATCGCCTTAGCCATTTGAGATAATCGAAACATCATCATAATCACCTGCCTTTTTGAAATCGGTATCTGACTATTCTACACCAACGGGAGAATTTTTTGGAGTCTTGACCGATTCTGTTTGACATCAAAAAAAAGCTCTTGACCTATAGCTAAACCTTAAGGGGGGTGAAGGCTTTAGCGATGCGGACCTAATCTCAGTCAGGCCCCGGGTCAAGAGCTTTTTCTGTTTTCCCAACAAGGATCGAATCGTTAAATTAGTACATCCTTAAAATCAAGAATGGGAGCCTTTACCATAGAACTAATCAATTTGGTCTGAAAAACAAATACGGTAACTCATGTATTTTATAGTTAAAAATCATGTATTTTGATAGCGAATTCTTCTAAGGAGGCTCCCATTCAGATACCTTCCCCGTACACTCAAGAACAGTGCGAAAGCCCTTTCATCCCCAAAGGCTGAGATAGAAAATCTTGTCGGCTCCTCTTTCAGGGGGATGGAAAATGGAGCGGGCTATTTCCTCGATCACCAGAGAAGACGAGAGTGAAACCGCCAGGCCAAAATAGGGAAGAGGTATTGATTCTGAAAAGCTTGTCACTGAAAGAACGGGGCAGTGGAAGACGTATCCACAGTCCAGTTTCATATTGCCAGAATGATCTGCCTGCCGGCAATCATCCATAGAAACCATCGGGATATATGAAAACAGGATTCCGGCGATGAGGAGGATCCCAACGATTTTCATTTCCTATCTCCCTTACCCCCCCTTCACCCCCCTTAACTTAAGGGGGGTGAAGGCATTAGCAATCGATTTTCCCCAATGATCTGCCCGTTAGAAACCCTCAGCGTTCAGAACCCCGCCTAACGGGGTTGACCCGTGTAGGCCGTGCTAAAATACCGGTCTCCACCGTCAGGAAAGATGGTTATGACGGTTCCACTACCCACGGATTCTGCCAGTTTCAATGACGCCCAAAGGGCCGCACCCGATGAAGGACCGACCAGGAGACCTTCGTCCTTTGCCAAACGAATCGCCATCCCGTAGGCATCTTCTGTTTTTACAAAGAATGTCCCATCGATGATCGATTCTTCGTAGATACCGGGTCGAATGGCCGTCTCAATATGTTTCAGGCCTTCGATCCCATGAAAACCACTGTCCGGCTGAACCCCGAAGATCTTTATATCCGGGTTGTACTCTTTCAACCTTCTTCCCGTCCCGATCAGGGTCCCGCCTGTGCCCACGCCTGCGACGAAGTGGGTCACCTTCCCCCTGCTCTGCCGAAGGATCTCAACCGCCGTTGTATCATAATGAGCCTTCCAGTTCGAAGGATTGTTGTACTGATCTGCCTTGAAATATCGATCGGGGTTGGCCCCATATATTCTTTTTGCCTCCAGGAGCGCACCGTCCGAACCCAATAAGGGATCGGTGAGGATCAACTTGGCCCCGTAGAATAGAAGAGTTTTTTTCCTCTCCTCGCTCAGATTGGCAGGGACAACCAGCTCCACTCGATATCCCTTGATTGCAGCGATCATGGCGTAGGCGATTCCTGTATTTCCTGAAGTGGAGTCGAGTATGACCTTCTCCGACGTCAGCTGTCCTGACCTTTCCCCATCTTCAATCATTCGGAGACCGGCTCGATCCTTTACAGACCCGCCCGGATTGAGCCACTCTGCTTTGGCGAATATCTGCGCTCCCTTGAGATGTCGTGCCATCCTGTCAATTCGGATCAAAGGGGTATTCCCGATGAAGGAGATCAAAGAAAAGGATTTCTCCTTCTTCATCTCCCTCCTCAAATCCAATGTTTCTATGATTCGTAACGCTTCCACGATGTCTCAAATTTGTGAAAGGATCTCAATTTCTTCGAGATAGATCGCCTCTTTCCCAATCCGGAAGGCTTTCACTACAGGGTTCTCTTCCTCCATCAAGGAGATGATGATCGATGCCACTTCAGGGTAGAAGGCCAGTTTCACGTCGGTCTCTGACGGAAAGGGGATCGTATGGGTGTGGGAATGATAGACGGCGATCATATCCATCGATTCTTTCTCCATCTCCTCGAACACCCTTATCTGTTCTTGCCCTGAAATGGAGTAGCGAAGCGGGCTCTTCTCAGCATTTTGAAGCTCGAAGACCCTTTCAACCGCGTGATCCCTGCCACCCAAGATTCCACAGCACTCCAAGGGTGATTCTCTTTTCGCGTGTTCGACCATTCGTTCAAGGATAGGTTTTGGAATCCTCAGCATGAAATCCCCTGATTAAGGCGTCTGACCCGTCTCGATCGGTTCCTGGGACCGGCTCCACTCAATCCAGGAGCCGTCATAATTATGAAGTTTCTCCAGCGGATAACCTGCCAAATGGAGGCTCACCAAACTGTGAGCCGAACGAACCCCGGAGTGTCAGTAGACGAAGATATCTTTATCCGGGGTCACTCCCTTAGCCGCAAAGATTCTCTTAATCTCTTCCGCCGATTTCCAGAAGCCCTTAAAAGGACCTTTTTCCACAAGGGCTTCTGTCCACTCAATCCATACGACTCCGGGAATGCGGCCAGGTCTCGCAGCCCCCTCTTTTAAGTCTTCTCCCGAGAATTCTTTCTGGGACCGAACATCCAGGACAACCTTATTCCGGTTCTGCAAAGCGGATTTGACTTCGGGTAAGGAACAGAGCAGAGGTTTTCTAAACTTCTCCTCTCTGGGCAATCGGAACAGGGTCTTCTCTATTTTAGGAGGAAGCATTTCTGTCGGATAGCCTCTGGCCTTCCATCCATCCAAGCCTCCATCCAAAATCCTTAACTGACGAAGAGGAAATCCGTAGTAAGCCAGCACCCACCATAGGCGTCCGTTGTCAGATCCGTCCGAGTAGATGATGAGGATATCCTTTTCGCTTATGCCTGAGTTTCCCAGAAGAGTCTCTATCTGTTCCTTTGATGCCATCATCCCAGGAATGGGATGATGTTGGTCCACAATATCCGGCCGCCAAACATGGACGGCCCCCGGCAGATGACCGGCAAGATATTTCAATTTCTCACGGATATCGATCATTCGAATCGGAGGGTCCTTCTTTTCGATCAGGACCTTGAGCTCTTCCGGTTGAACGAGAGCCTCGGGATGGGCATATCCGCCATTGGGTATGGCATGGGCTGTCGGGCCAAGGGAAATAATAGAAAAGAGAGAGAGCCAGGTCCAGAAGGTCAGCCCGATCCATTTTTCTTTCTTATTCGATTTCTTCTTTCGCCAGGTCATCTTGCAATCTCCCGAGCCTAAACTGTCGCCTGTGTTCTCAACTCCGCGCTGCACACATCATGGTAATCCAATAAACTTTTTATTTGGGGCTCTCCATTACAAAGGGGACAAGAAGGGTTCTTTCTCACATGAAATGTTCTGAATTCTGTTTCAAGAGAATTGTAAACCAAGAATTGACCGACGAGGGGCTTCCCTTTCTTCAGAATCAGCTTAATCGCTTCTGTCGCCTGAATCAGTCCAACCTGCCCGGGTACAACTCCCAGGACGCCTGCCTCGTCTCAGCTGGGGACCAATCCCGGTGGAGGCGGCTCAGGGAATAGACAACGTAAGCACGGCCCGCCTTCCTTCGGGAAAAAGACACTCGCCTGCCCTTCGAACTTAAATACCCCCCCATAGACATAAGGCTTCCCTGTAAAGAAAGCGGCATCATTGACCAAGTACTTAGTCGGGAAATTGTCCGATCCATCGAGGATGATGTCGTAATGAGGAAAGATCTCAAGGGCATTTTGAGAAGTCAGTCGCTCCTGATAAGTGATCACCTTGACGTCCGGATTGATCAGGCTGATGGCGTCTTTGGCCGACTCGGTCTTCGGTCTTCCCACATCGTAGGTGCTGTGAAGGACTTGCCGCTGGAGATTCGACAGATCCACCTTGTCCGAATCGATGATTCCTATGGTTCCAACTCCTGCAGCAGCCAGATAGAGACCGGCCGGGCAACCCAGGCCCCCGGCCCCGACCAGAAGGACTTTGGATTTCAGCAGGTTCATCTGTCCCTCCATCCCAACCTCTTTAAGGATCAGGTGACGGCTGTACCGGGTGAGCTGATCCGGAGTCAGCTCCGAGTTCGATGTCACTTCATATCCTGCATCTTTCCACCCATTGATCCCTTTGGTCATGGAAAGGACGTGGCCATAACCTTTTTCCTTCATCAATTTTGCGGCTGCAAGGGAGCGGATCCCGCCAGCGCAGTAGACCACGACCGGGACATCTTTGTCCGGCAGAAGCGCCTCAACCTCCTCGTTCAAACGATCCTGGGGAAGAAAAAGGGTTCCCTCGATGTAGCCCAAGGCGATCTCCTCTTTTTCCCGGATATCGAGGAGCACAATCGGCTCCTTCTTCTGAAGGAGTCGATGGGTCTCTTCAACCGAGATCTCGGATCCTTCTCTCTTCGCTTTTATGAAGAACCAATCTTTAAAGGCCTTTATCGTTTTGAGTTTGCCTATCATTCCTTTTTCCCTCCGAAAGGAAAATTTCCTCTTCTTCATTATTTCTCTTTGGCTTTTATCGCCTTCAATTCCTCTTCTGTAATCTCTGCCTTCCTTTTTAAAGTCCAGCCTCCAATCCAGTTCTTGATGGTCTCCAAGTTCTTAGACCTTTCTTCATCGGTCTTTCCGAGCCACTTATTCATATTCCCTGGCTTGCCATCCTTCGTGTTCTTACCGTCATCGAGCCTCCTCATCAAAGCCCCTGTGTCTTTTCCATTAACAAAGACCATGAGGTTTTGATAGGTATCCATTCTAAAATCCTTAGCGGACGGATTGCTTCCATGACAGGAAAGACATCCCTGTGCAATGATCGGCTTCACATCACTCTCATACGTCACCACACCCTTCTCCTGTGCCATGGCATACCCCATCATGATCATAGAGATTGAAAAAACCATTAACATCATTCTCACGTGCCTTCCCATCGAATACTCTCCTTTCCGCCCATCCTGAGCGAACGGTTTATTTTCCTATTCGATCACATCTCTCTCCACCGGTTTAACAGTCACTCCGACCTCATTTAAATACTGAAGGGCCTTGGCATACTCCTCTTCTTCGCCATCGATCTCAAGAGTGACCCAGCCCGCCTGCTCTGAAACATTCGCGCTTCGAATGTTGGTGACGAGCCGATAGTGCTGGCCGATATGATAGATCACCGGCTCTTTAATCCGTTCCGGTGGGAAGAAGAGAGTGACTCTCCTTTTGGAAAAAGACCCGCCCGCAATGGCGGGGATGATGGAGAGTTGATCGCCATCCTTCAAAGGAGTCTCTAAATTCTGAATGAACCGGATATCCTCGTTATTCACGTAGATGTTGATGAAACGCCTCACCCCTCCCTGCTCATCGCGAAGCCTCTCCTGAAGGCCGGGGTAGGTCTCTGTAAGCCACTGAAGCACTTCTCCCACCGTCCCTCCCTTAGCCTGAATGGTCTCTCTTTCCCCTGTCAACTTTCTCAATGGTGTCGGTATTCGAACATGAACTTCCATTCCATCCTCCTTCTAACTCCTAAAAAGTAAGCTGAACTCTGGCATCATTTTCTTTCGATTTCGGAGCCACAATCCTTTCAAATTCTGACAGCTTGGCCTCAATGATAATCGGACGGCCAACCTCATCCTGTATTGCCTCCTGTGTCTTGAGCCCATTGCCCGTAATCGAGATGAGAATGGACTCGTCCTTTGGGATAATTCCCCTCTCAATCAGCTTTTTGGCCACCCCGACAGTGACTCCTCCGGCCGTCTCGGTGAAGATCCCTTCGGTTTGGGCTAAGAGCTTCATCCCTTCAATGATCTCTTCATCGGTCACATCTTCAGCCCATCCTCCAGTGCCTCGTATCGTCTTAAGCGCATAATATCCATCGGCAGGATTCCCGATGGCCAGGGATTTGGCAATGGTCTTGGGTCGCTGTGGTTTGATCCAGTCGATGCCCTCTTTGAAAGCAGAAATAATAGGGTTGCAGCCAGCAGCCTGAGCACCGTAAATTTTTGTATTGACTTCGTCCAACAGACCAATCGACTCTAACTCTTTAAACCCTTTCCAAATTTTTGTGATCAGGGACCCTCCGGCCATCGGTACGATCAGGTGCCTGGGAACTTTCCAGCCTAATTGCTCCGCAATCTCGAAGCCAAAGGTCTTTGAACCCTCTGCATAAAAGGGCCGGATATTGATGTTGACGAAGGCCCACCCGTAATTCTCCGCAATTTCACTACAAAGACGGTTCACCTCATCATAACTGCCCTTAATGCCGATTAATTTTGTCCCATAGATCAACGTTCCCAGGATCTTTCCCTGCTCCAGATCAAAGGGAACAAAGACGTAGCTCTCTAACCCTGCGGCTGCAGCCAAACCAGCCACGGAGTTGGCAAGATTCCCCGTAGAAGCGCAAGCAACAACACGAAATCCAAATTCCCTGGCCTTTGATAAGGCAACAGAAACCACTCGATCTTTGAACGAGAGGGTCGGGTGGTTCACTGCATCATTTTTCAGGTAGAGCTCTCTCACACCCAGAGCTTTCGCTAATCCCTCAGACCTAATCAGAGGCGTGAACCCCACGTTCAAACCCACGGTGGGATCATTATTTAGAGGAAGCAGTTCCCGGTATCGCCACATGGACTTAGGCCGTTCCTCTATCTTTTCCCGAGTGAGATTCTTCCTGATTTCATCGTACTTATAGACAACCTCCAGGGGCCCAAAACAGAATTCACAAACATGGACGGGATTGATGGGATACTCTCGCTTACATTCTCTGCATTTGAGACCTTCTGTGTATATCATATTGTCACCTTTTAACATAATGTTTTATTTTTGTATTGTTTATTATTATTATCAAGAACTCGCCCAAAAAATAGGTGGAGCCACAAATAAATCTCCACCTATCCTTCACATTATCATAAAGGCAACTATCTGATACTTTTTATTATTTGTTATGGTATTATTCATGGGTCGTTATGATAATATACTTTATAAAATTTGTCAATAAAAAAATTAAATATAATACATGAATCTTCGATCCAACTCCTTATCTATCCCCATCTCTTTTGCCATCTTGCACAGGTCTTTAATGGTGATCGAATCAAAATACTCTTTCAGTCGATTCGCTGCTTCATTCCAGATCACCCGTGTAACGCATTCTTCCAACTTACTACAAAGTGGTTTCGAGCTCTTATGATCCAAGCAGACCACCGGATTGAGGCTTCCTTCGGTCACCCTTACAATCTCTCCGACGCTGATTTCTTCGGGCTTTCTGCTTAGAAAATATCCTCCTGAAGGTCCCCTCTTACTCCCTATAATCCCTGCCCTTTTCAGCTTCTGAAAGATCTGCTCGATATAGCGCGCCGATATTCCCTGTCGTCTTGAAATATCCTTGACTTGTGTTTCCAGGCCTTCGGAATGATAAGCAATATCAAAAATTGCTCTTACACCGTATCGACTTTGTGTAGATAGTCTCATATTTCCCCTAAAATATGTATTAACCTCATTTTATTATTCTTTATAGAAATTGTCAAGAAGCATTTTGGAGCGAAGAGTAGGCTTTCGGAGCTTTCTCTTATTTTTCCAGGAGAGTATCCACAAGCAAGACCATCTCCCGGCTATTCCAATTCGTCGGCCCTGTGAATTTTCCGATCATCTTCCCATTTCTGTCGATCAGGATCGTTGTTGGAATTCTTTTTATATCGTAAGGATCAAGCATGCTGCATTCCGGGTCGAGTAGGACGGGAAAGGTATAACGCGCTCTTTCAATAAATCTTTTCACCGAATTCTTGCCTTCATAGTCAACCGATATGCTGAGAAAGGTAAACTCTTTTCCCTTGAATTGCTGGTGCAATCTTTCCATAGAAGGCATTTCTTCCTTGCAGGGACCGCACCAGGTGGCCCAGAAATTGAGAAAGACAACTTTCCCTTTAAAATCTTTTAACTCCGATTTTTCCCCCTTAAGGCTCTCCAAACAAAAATCAGGAGCCTTCTTGTTGCCTTTGACAGGCTGAATTCCTACCTTTGAAAAAAGGGCTTCTTTCCCTTTCTCAGCGGAAAAAGAGAGAATAGAGAAGGCAAGAAGCAGAGAAAAAGAAAGAAAAAAAACCTTTTTTCCCATGGCCGAACTCTTTCCCTTTAATTCATCTACCTTATACCATCTTCCCGCAGCATGTTTCAATCAAATTTCGAATGAAAGCAGGGAGGAGAAAAATGAAAACCCTTATTGATTTTTTCTCATATCAGGGTAGAATAAAAATCTCTTCTCCTTGATCAAGCGCCGGTAGCGGGTTTGAACCAATCGAATTTCTGAAAACGGGAATAGGATGAGACAGATCAAGCTCTATAAGAGCCTCCGGTTCAAGATCATCACGGGGCTGGTCACCCTTCTGACGCTGACCATGGCCACTCTCTTCATCGTTCAATACTTTAACCATCGGGGAAAAATGATCAGAAACCTTCAAGAAAATGTCAGCCCCCATCTGACCCAAATGGTCAACGACGTATTGCGGAGTTCCATGTCATCCAAGAACCAGGAAGAAATGAAATATATCCTGGAGGTAGCGAGCCAATACCCGGATGTCAAGAAGATCTTCATTCTCAACCGGGTTGGCCAAATCGTCATGTCCGTCGACGACAAAGAGATGGGCAAAATCATCGATATTCATGACCCCACGTGCCAGGTCTGCCATCATCGAACCACCGAGGCGTTGAATAAGACGGTCATCTATTCCTCTCTCGAAGGGGAAAAGATCTTCAGAAACGTCAACCCGATTTACAATCGAAAAGAATGTTTCTCTTGTCACAATCCGGAGCAAAAGATCACCGGCGTCCTGGTCACTGATTTCAGCTTGAACAACATGGAGAGTCAACTTCGGGCCGAGGTCAGAGAGAATATCTTCCTCTTGCTCTTTGCTGTAGGGGTTTCCACCCTGGTCATCGGCATTGCGCTGAATCAATTGGTGATTAAGAAGCTTCAGCACTTCGTGGAGACCGTATCCCTGATTGGCCGGGGTGATTTTGGAAGGACCGTCACCTTCAAGGGCGACGACGAGATCAAGAGATTAGCCGATACGTTTAACTTCATGGCGAGGACGCTGACGGATAAGATGAGGGCGGAGCGAAAATATCTCTCCCGGATCATCGATGCACAAGAAAATGAAAGAAGACGAATCTCAAGGGAGCTCCATGACGAAATTGGTCAGGCCCTGACCGCCATCAAGTTCAATCTGGACATGATCGATAAAGAGCTCCCACAGACCCTGCCGGCTATAAGCACAAGGCTGGGGGACGCGAAATCCCTATCCAATCAGACCATCGCGGCGATGCGCCAGTTATCGATGGATCTGAGGCCCGCCATGTTGGATGAACTCGGTTTGATTCCGACCTTGAGGTGGTACGTTCAGAATTTCTCGAAGCGGGTAGGCATTGACTCCCAGTTCCGCGCGATGGGGTTTGAGGAGAAGTTGTCCCCACAAATCGAGACGGCATTTTATCGTATCGTCCAGGAAGCCTTGAACAATGTTTCGAAGCATGCGAGGGCTGATCTGGTCGAGATTTCTCTCGAACAGCGTGATTCGAAGATCTACGCATCGATCGTCGATAACGGCAAAGGGTTCGATCTGGAAAAGGTCTTGCACCCGGAGTCTCCTGAGAGAGGCTTTGGGATGATAGGGATGCAGGAGCGAATCTCCCTTCTGGGAGGAAAGATCGATATTGAATCGAGGCTGGGTTTTGGAACGCGGATCCGCATTGAAGTTCCGAATCGAAAGGAAAGAGGTCACGATGAAAAAGATACGAGTCCTGTTGGCTGAGGACCATACCATCGTCCGGCAGGGACTCTCCGCCCTGCTCAGGTTCGAACCGGATATGGAGGTGGCCGGGGAAGCTTCTGATGGTTTAGAAGCGGTCGAGATGGCCAGAAAACTGATCCCGGATGTGGTGCTCATGGATATCGGGATGCCGAATTTAAACGGTTTGGAGGCCACCCGCAAAATCAAAAAACTCTTTCCCCATATGAAGGTCTTGGTTCTGACAATGTATGAGAATGAAGAATGGATCTTTCAAGTCCTCAAGGCAGGAGCTTCGGGCTACCTGATCAAAGACTCTGCAATGACCGATCTGACCTCGGCCATTCGTGCAACCTATCAAGGCGATTCCTATCTCAGCCCATCGATTTCGAAAAAGGTGATTGACGAATATATCAGGAAAGCCGAAATGGGCGAGAGTGCCGGCGTCGAAGATCTCCTCTCCGACCGGGAGAGGGAGATTTTGCAGCTGGTGGCCGAGGGACATTCCGTTCCCAAGATCGCCTCCCGCCTCTGTATCAGCAAAAAGACCGTTGAAGCCCACAAAGCTCATATCATGGAAAAATTGAATATCCGTGACAAAGTGGGACTGATCAAATATGCAATCCGAACAGGACTGACCAAGCTCTAACCCTTGGAAACGCATGGCACAGAGAGCATAGCCTTTAAGATTCAAGAGTCCTGTCGTCCTTTGACGATCCGACTAAAAGACCATCCGACTATTCAGCCTTTTCGTCCAAGAGGGCCTTGCCCGCTTCTAACCCGATCACATTTTAGGTAAAAAAACCCCTCTAAAATAGGGATATTTTCTGCAAAACATAGGTAAAGTGACCGATAGACAACATCTCTTTAAAAAATTAAACTGGCTAAGGTGAAACGAGATGAAGAATCGGTCAGCAAAACAGAAGAGATACGCGATGGTGGTCGATCTCAGGCGCTGCATCGGTTGCCATAGCTGTTCGGTCGCCTGTAAATCAGAAAACCGCGTTCCCCTGGGTGTCTTTCGCACCTGGGTGAAGGTGATTGAGAAGGGAAAGTATCCAAATATCACCCGCCATTTTCTCCCCTCCCTCTGTAATCAATGCGACCATCCTCCTTGTGTCATCAACTGCCCGGTTCAGGCCACCTGGAAACAGGAGGACGGAATCGTCATCATCGACGAGCATCGATGTATCGGCTGTAAGTATTGTCTTGCCTCGTGCCCCTACAATGCGAGATATATCAACCCTCTGATGCCCATTGTCCAGAAGTGTTACTTCTGCCATCACCGGGTCTATGCGGGTCTGGAGCCGGCCTGTGTTGAGGTCTGCCCGGCGAGGGCAAGGATCTTCGGAGACCTCAATAACCCGGATGACGAGGTGACGAAGTTGATTGCGAAGCACGCCTTCCAGACCTTGAAACCTGAAATGGGGACTTTTCCCCAGGTCTATTATATTGCGGCTGACTCGGATGCGATGGATCCCTTCGCCGGGAGGAGGGAATGGACATAAATATCATCTACAATGTGGAACATGAGATGCCTCTCGGTATTCCGATCGCAACCTACTTCTATTTGACCGGACTGAGCGCGGGCTCCTTCATCATCTCCACCTTTGCCTATGGGTTTGGAATGATAAAATATAAACCCCTGGGAAAGATCGGAGTGGTGATGGCCACCTTGCTCTTGATGATCGCGCCCATGATCCTGCTCATTGATCTGGAACAGCCTTTGAGGTTCTGGCATCTCATTCTCTATTTGAGGATTACCTCTCCGATCACCTGGGGAACTTTTCTCCTGAGCCTCTATCCTATGAATTGCATCGTTTATGGATATTTCATGTTCAAGGGAGATCTAAGGAGGACAAAGTTCTTCGGTTTGATCGGCATTCCTTTAGCCCTCATGGTCCATGGCTATACGGGATTCATCCTTGCACTGGGTAAGGCGCGGGTTTTATGGAATACCGCCATCATGCCCCCGATCTTCCTCGTTTCCGCCATGGTCTCAGGACTTGCCATGATGATGCTCGTGGTGATTATCAAGAACCATATCATTCAAAGAGGGAAGGAACATGACCCCACGCTTCTGTACGACCTCGGGAAATTCCTGGTGGCCAGTATCGCTCTCGATCTGATTCTCATCGGCACTGACCTAACCGTTCTTCTCACCTCCCATACGGAGGCCTACATGGCCGCTGTCATGCTCCTTAAAGGGCAGTTTTCCCGGCTCTTCCTGGGGGTTGAAGTTCTTCTCGGAGCCGTGATCCCGTTGATCCTGCTTCTTTCACCTTTCACAAAGCGCTGGGTCCCGGGCCTGGCCATTGCTTCGATCCTGGTCATGATCGGAATCTTTGCCATGCGGGTCATTATGGTCGTGGGGGGCCTGAGCATCCCGCTCAGTTGATGGAGATGAGATGTCCGGAATAAGCCGAAGGGACTTTATGAAGTGGGGAGCAGGCGGGATCGCCTTCCTGGCTGCTGCCCGGCCATGGGAGGCGAATTCTTCTCCCCTGGAAAAAGGGAGGAGCGTCTCCCGGACCACCGGAAGGATGCGGAAATCGATCCCCAGCGCCTGTATGATGTGTCCGGCCAGTTGCGGGATCTTGGGATATCTCGAATACGGGAAGGTGGCCAAGATCGGGGGAAACCCCCTCGATCCCAACAGCCGGGGAAGGCTCTGTGCCAAAGGGATTGCAGGAATTAACCATCTTTACAACCCTGACCGGATTCTCTCTCCGATGAGAAGGGCTGGAAAAAGGGGCCAAGGGAAATGGAGACAGGTCTCCTGGGATGAAGCTTATGAGGAGGTTGCTTACCGGCTGAAGGTCCTCCGGACCCAAAGGCAACCTCATGACTTCATCCTCCGGAACACCTGGGACCTTTCGAGTAATGATTTCGCATGGAGATTTGCCTCTGCCTTCGGAAGCTCGACCACCTTTCAACATGCCATCCTGGAATCGCCCAACGGGGCCTTTGCCATTCATGAAGTATCGGGATACGCCATGGGTATCGGGGATGTGGCACATTCACGATACATCCTCAATTTCGGAGCCAATCCGTATGAATCCAATGGTTTATATGTTCCATTCATTCAGAGGCTGATCGATGCCCGGATCAACCTGGGAGCAAAACTGGTTACCTTTGATGTGAGAATCTCACAAACCGCCGGAAAAAGCGATGAGTGGTTCCCGATCCTTCCCGGGACGGATGCCATGGTGGCTCTGGCCATGGCTCACGTCATTGCCAATGAAGGCCTATGGGATAAGGAATTTATTGAACAGTGGACCAATACCTCTCCTTCCAGGCTCCTGCGGCATCTGAGTGCCTACACACCCAAGAAGGCAGAAAGTTTGACCGGAGTCCGGGCATCGGACATCAAACGGATTGCCGGGGAGTTTGCTCAAGCGAAACCGGCTTTGGCCATCGGCGGAGGAGGCGTGCTCAAGCATATCAACGGCAGTTCCAACCAGAAGAGCATTCTTCTCCTCAATGCTATGGTAGGAAGCCTAAACGCCAAAGGAGGTTTCTTCTTTCCTCAGGGTTACTCCCTCGATCCCCCGAATCCGAAACCTCCAAACTCGCAGAGGATGAATCCTGACTCCCAGAACCTTTTTCTCAGAATCAGCCGGGAGGTCCAGCGCATCGGTGTCCTGATGACCCACATGGATAATCCCGTTTATAAAGGGCCCCACTCCAAGCTGATCTCTCATACTCTCCAGGACGAAAGCAAAATCCCTTTCCATGTTTCGATCGATCCTTTCCTCAATGAAAGTAATCTCTATGCAGATCTCTTGCTTCCGGAAGCGACCTATCTCGAACGATGGGACCTTCTCTCCCCTCCTCCGATGGAGCGAGTGCCCTTCATCGCCCTTAGGCAACCGATTTCAAAACCGCTCGGGCAGTCTCTCTCTTTCCCGGAAATCCTGATTGAGCTCGCCAACCGGGTGGGAGGAGGAATGGAGTCTTATTTCAAATTCGGAAAGATGGAACACTATATCGAGGCCATGGTCCGAAAGATCCCGAGGCTAATGGATGCGGGAGGCATCGATTTTCTCATGGAGAAAGGGATCTGGGTGGATCATGATTTGAAACCGGAGAACGGGTCAAAAGAAAGGAATAGGCTGAGAACCCCTTCCGGCAGATTCGAATTCGAGCCCTCTTTACCCACCTATGCGCCGATCCCTCATCACCAGCGAATGGGAGAGAATGAATTCCATCTCGTGACATTTCAATGGAATGTCCATTCTTACTCTCAGACAGCCAATTGCAAGTGGCTGATGGAGATTGTTCATCGAAACCCGCTCTGGATCAACGATGAGACCGCCAGGAGGATGAACCTAAAAGAAGGCGATCGGGTTAAGGTTACCTCTCCCCTTGGCTCTCTGGTCACCCCTGTCTTCGTGACTCAGGGTATTCATCCCAAAGTGGTCGCCCTTTCAGACAGCGTCGGCCGCTGGAATTACGGTCGAATCCCGCCAGGGAAACCGTTTCGAAGCCAGGATCCGGAAACCAACCTTCTCTGGTGGGGAAAACATGAAGCAGGTGTCCATCCGAATCCGATCATTCCGATTCAGCCGGACCCTTTCGGGGAAGGACAGGGTTGGATGGATACCGTGATCAAGATTGAAAAGGTCTAAATCCCCCTGTCCCCCTTCTTTCCCCCCAGACTCAAGGGAGGATCGGGGGATTTAGACGCCGACAGGAGAATTTGGACGTACCCTGAAGGTGTTGTTCTTAAGCGAATAACGGATGATGTGGAAAGAGATTCATGGAAATGATTCGGATCGCATCTCTGGTCATCACCCAGAAGGCGGCGGTTTCGGGCCTGGTGAAGGGCGAGTAGTGGAGGAATAGATTGACATTCAAGATCCCCCGTCTTCCTTTTTGGGCCTGGACGTTAGGAGGAGTTCTCGTCGTATTGGCCGCCAATATGGCCATTACCCTGCCGACCTATACCACGACAAAGAAGGAATTCTGTATCACCTGCCATCATCAACAGCAGGAATCATCCTTCTGGGAACAGTCCACCATGCATCCCAAGATCCCTTGCTCGGAGTGTCATGCGACTGGCCACGCCCTCATGCCCAGTATCAACATCTTTCCTCTCCAGAGCGGAGGCGAACACGCCGGATTCTCTGCGAAGCTGGATCAGATTAACCCAAACTGTATCCGCTGCCACTCGGGTGTTCTTGCCATCGAACGGACTTCCCCCAATTTGAATCCCTATAAGATCTCGATCCCCCACCGCTTCCATATCGAACAGCTGAAAAATTCCTGTACCTCCTGCCATTACAACATCTATCACGACCCTCACGATCCGCCCACCTTTCGGCCTCCGAAAGAAGCCTGTTTTGAATGCCATCGCCGGGAAAAAACCTCATGTTCAACCTGCCATCCCAAAGGGACGCTGCCGCTGCCCAAGACCACCGAGGTTTCCCATTCGGAGTGCGCGAAGTGCCATAAGGGATTCGAAAACGCTAAGATCAGGATCCATAACCTACCCTTTCCTCACCAGAAGCATATTACAAGAATATTGAACTGCAATGTCTGTCACGCCACAGGAGACCAACATGGAAAGATCCTTAAGACAAGGGTGGAATGCCTGAATTGCCATCATCAGTCGGGATCCAGATGTGTGGATTGCCATGAAACTCAGGTCAAGTTCATCCAGGGAGAATCCTTTGGCAAGAAGGACGCTCAGCCTGATGTGATGGCCGATGGGGTGAAATGCATCGAATGCCACACCGCCATCTCACGGGGGCACTCCCTTTCGGAAGTCAAGAAGGCCTGTGTCCAGTGTCATGAAGCCCGATATGAAAAGATGACAGACGATTGGCAACAGGAGATTTCTGAGAGGATGAAGAAAGTCAGGCTTTCCCTTGGAGCCTTAAGGTCCCGGAAAAAAACGGATCCTATCCTGGAAGAAAGAGAAATGGAAACCTTAGCCAGAGAGGTGGAAGCCCTTCTGAAAACAGTCGAAGACGACAAAAGCAACGGGGCTCACAATTTTGCCTATGCCCAACGATTGATGACAGAGGCTGAAGAAAAGGTTTTTGCCCTGAAGGGGCCTCTTTCAAGACGCGAGGAATAAGAAGGCCCCTGACCGACACGAAAGGAGGGGAAAATGGAAGCGAAGGGATGTTGGAAGAGTGGGTTTGCATCGATCATTGATTATTCCATGGTGGTCTGGTCGATCATCTGCTTCATAGGAACCTGGTTCTTCATCTTAGAATACGGGATCCTTTTGAAAGGGCTCTTTGCACTGGGAATGACCTTTTTCCTTGCCTTTGTCATCTGGGCGATTGTGCTGGCAGTGCTCATCCTTCTATCTCTTCTTACAACCCCTTCGGAAGAGGCTGCTCCATCGATCCTGTTTAAAGACTTGATTCGAAGAGGGATGAGACAGAGTTCGGGATAGGCACGAAGGTCATACATCGAATTCTCGCGTGCGTACAGGGAGGTGAGGAAAAATGAAAGAAACAGAGCACACCTACCTTTCGGCTTTTATGCAAATCACAAGGGCCATCAGCTCTTCCTTGGATCTTGAAGAGATTCCTCACCTCATCGTCAAGAAGACCTGCGAGACGACGGGTTCAAAAGGATGCGCCCTGATGCTCTTGGACGAGGCAGGCCAGAGATTGGAGGTCCGGGCCTCTTTTGGGCTGAGCGATCCATATGTCGGAAAGGGGCCGGTCTTTGCAGACAAGTCGATCTCGGATACCCTGAAGGGCGAACCCGTCATCATTCGAGACCCCTCCTCAGATCCAAGGATTCAATACCCTGAGGAAGCCAAAAAAGAGGGGATCGCCTCCATCGTCTCTGTCCCGATTAAGGCAAAGGGCAGGATCATTGGCGTCTTGCGCCTTTATACTCCTGTCCCATGCCAATTCACCCAGGACGACATCCAATTCCTTCTTGCTGTCGCCGAGCACTGCGGGATCGTGATTGAAAATGCAAGGCTCCATGAAAATGTGAAAACGAATCATGAACGGATGAGAACGTCTGTCTCTTTGCCGGGGAAATAATTTTCTAACCCTCTGTCGCTGTTCATGGATGTAGAATGTCTCCATTTCATTCCCGCTAAATTCCGATTGTCCATCTAACATTTCTCATTTATAATAACGTTATGCGAACTCCCAGCTTTGAGCAATTCGAAGCAACCTCCCTATACTGCCCCCGGTGTAAGGCTGCCGTGCCTGTGAGAAAGAAGTTGCTCTTGGTTCTGCCTGAAGGGGACGAATACGAATATCTCTGCGCCTATTGCTCTTCCTCCGTCGGTACGAAGATCGACAAGAATGCTCCCTCCATCGAACTCATCATGAAGCCCTAAGCTGCTTCACGATCTGATGAATGAAATCTTTTCTTGCACCCGACCATAAAATCTGCTTTAATCTCAAAATGGCGAAGGCCATGAAGACAGGAAAATTGGAGATCGATATTCTGAAAGGTCTTTTGGAAAGGCATACGATTCTCGATCCCCGGGTGGTGATTGGCCCAAAGATTGGTGAAGATGCGGCCGTCATTGATGCAGGAAAAGGCTCTGATTCCTACTGGGTCGTCACTTCTGATCCGATTACCTTCACCACTGAGGAGATTGGGTATTACGGTGTCGTCGTCAATATGAATGACCTTGCCACAATGGGTGCGACTCCCAAGTGGTTCTTGGTCACCCTCCTCTTTCCGGAAGATTCGGATTCAGGGCTTATCGAAAAAGTCTTCAAGCAGATTCACGATGCCTGTCGCCGATTTCGAATCTCCTTTGTCGGAGGTCATACGGAGATCACTCCCGGGATAAGAAGATTGATCCTTTCCGGCCATATGATCGGAGAGGTCAAGAAAGACAGACTCGTGACAACGAGCGGTGCAAGGGCCGAAGACCTTCTTCTACTAATCAAGGGGGGGTGCATCGAAGGGACTTCGATCATGGCGAGGGAAAAAGAATCTGAACTCTTAGCGAGAGGCATCTCTCCCTCAACCATTCGGAAGGCCAAGAGGTTCATCTTCACCCCCGGGATTGATGTGCTCCGGGCAGCACGCATCGCCTGCGGGGCTGCTTCTGTCCACTCCATGCATGACCCGACAGAAGGAGGATTGATCAACGGGATCGTTGAAATGGCCCTGGCCTCGGAAAAAGAGATCGAGGTCGATTTGGAGAAGGTCTTTATTTATAGGGAATCCCGGATCCTCTGCCGGGAATATGGACTCAACCCTCTCGGTGTGATTGCTTCAGGAGCCTTGCTCTTGACAATCTCGCCGCCGGACCTTTCCTCTCTTCAAAAAGCATTCCGAAAAAGGGATATCCCGTTAAATCTCATCGGTAAGGTGAACAGAGGGAAGCCGAGGGTTCTGACGAAGGATGGAAAAAGGCGGAGAGAACTTAAACCATTTTCTCGGGATGAAATTCTGAAGATCTATGATTAATCTCCCCTTCATTCCCCCCCCTCTATTCCCCCCTTAAGTTAAGGGGGGATGAGGGAGGGTTACAAAAAGAGGGCCGGGAGGGGGGTAATGTGGAAAGGGTCCGATGAACCAAAAGTCCTTTTTGGGTCTTTCCAAGAATGTGAGAAACCTGGGCTGGGTCAGTTTGCTCAATGACGTCTCAAGCGAGATGATCTATCCCCTTCTCCCTCTTTTCCTCACTCAGGTCTTGGGAGCAGGCGTCGTTCTGGTAGGTCTCATCGAAGGGATTGCAGAGAGTATCTCCAGCTTCTTGAAGCTCTTTTCAGGGTGGCTCTCCGACCGATTCCAGAAGAGAAAAGGCGCCATCCTTTTCGGTTATTCTCTTGCTTCGATCACCCGGCCCTTCATGGGGCTTGCCACCTCCGCCTATCACGTTCTCATTCTCCGATTCCTTGATCGAGTCGGCAAGGGAACAAGAACCTCTCCTCGAGATGCATTGCTCTCCCAATCCTGTGATGAGAACGGAAGGGGAAAGGCTTTTGGCTTTCAAAGAGCCATGGATCACGCGGGAGCCACCACTGGACCTCTCATTGCGTCCATCCTCATGGCGACCTTCACGCAGAATCTCAGGGTCATTTTTTATCTCGCGGCTATTCCGGCGGCATTCTGCGTTTGGGTTCTTTATCGGGGCGTTTCGGATGTGAAAAAAAATCATGTTTCGGCCGCGCCTCCTCTCAGTCTCCATTTGAAATCATGGGACAAAAGATTCAAATACTTTCTCCTGATCATCACGCTCTTCACCCTGGGGAACTCAAGCGATGCCTTTCTCCTTCTCCGTGCAAAGGATTTGGGAATCGGCATCGTATCCATTCCGATCCTCTGGTCCATGTTCCATCTTTCCAAGACCGTCTTCTCCATCCCGGGAGGGACCCTTTCTGATCGAATTGGGAGAAGAAAGGTGATGATCATCGCATGGGCCATCTATGGCCTGGTCTACTTAGGTTTCGGCTTCGCATCGAATGCCTATCACATCTGGCTTCTCTTCTTCATCTATGGCATCTTCTACGGTTTTGCTGAAGGAACAGAACGAGCCTGGGTTGCAGATCTGGTGGAGGAGGCGAAGCGGGGGACAGCCTACGGTGCTTACCATTTCTTTCTTGGAATGGCGACGTTACCGGCGAGTCTCCTGATGGGATTGCTTTGGGAGACCGTGGGGATAAAATGGGCCTTTTCCTTCGGCGCGGGAATGGCTCTGATCGCTGCCCTCCTGGCGACGATCCTAATGAAAGAGCCCCAAAAACATCGTTTGGATCGTTGAGTCTGTTTCGATTCTTAATTTCGCTAAACGAACAAACGGTCCAACGCCTTCTTATTCCATCAGCTCGGACAGGGGAACGATCTCGATCCCTTTTCCCTGCATCTTTGGAATCATCTCTTTGAGCAATCTGATCGTTGAGGCATGGGGATGGCCAATGCCAATCGCTTTGCCCTGAGCGAGGGCGAGGTCGCTCAGCTTCTCCAGCTGCCCTTTGATATCCTCTTCGTTCCGGGAATGGTCGAGAAAAATGCTTCTTTCTGCAGTTTTCAGTCCAAGGGATTTGGCGGTTTGAAGCCCTAAGGTCTCGGGGGTTGTCCGACTATCCAAGAAAAAGAGATCCCTTCTCTTCAATTCCAAGAGGATCATTCTCATCTTCTCAGGATCTTCCATCAACCGTGAACCCATATGGTTGCTGACCCCCTTGATATGAGGGACGGCCTCGATTCCTTTGGAGAGTTGACGCCGAAGCTCTTCCTCACCCATCTTCTGAAGGAGCGCTCCTTCTCCCGGTTTGATACGGGGATATTCATGGGGCTCCATCGGGAGATGGAGGATGACTTCTTTTCCCTTACGTTCAGCTTCTAAGGCAAGGGTTTTCGTATGAGGCATAAAGGGCAAAATGGAGAAAGTCACAGGAAGATCCCATTTCAGAAGTTCTTGAGAAACCGAAGTCTTCCCTCCGAGATCGTCGATCACAATAGCCACTCTCGGCCGAAGCCTCGTTTCAAGTGTCGAGGGTTTGGAGTAAAGGAAGGTAAGCCGATGGGTGGTTCGATCCATCACCTTGACCTCCAATTGGAGGGATTGCGTTGATCGAGAGGACTTCATCGAGAAAGAATGGCCAAGGCGGGAAAGGCTTCGTTCAAATCTTTCTTCGATCAAAGAAAGGGGAAGGGATCGGGGGATCTGGATCTGCAAAAGTGTCAGTTGCCAGGCAATCTCTCCCTCTCTCTTTGAGACAGACCGAGAAAGGAGATTCTCCTTCTTCGGAATACCGACCTCGTAGAGATGGCTGTTGATGAGCTGGTCCGCGATAAAAACTTTTTGGGAAAAATCCTTTTCCGAGAAAGGTTTTTCTCGAGTGAGAAAGCGATAGGCGCCAACGGTCAGAAGAACACCGAGGATGAAAGAGAGGAAATAGCCTGCCCACTCCTTCAGTCTCCTCCGCCTGTTCGCTCGTTTAGCCATTCAACCCTGTAAAGATCTTACATGAGCATTGAGTTCTCTTTTCTCCGAACTCTGAACTATTTATTGCCCCCCTTGGCTACGTTCTTAAAAATCTCCCAGCTTTTAAGGAGCTCCAGGGCTCGTTCTCGCTGATTGTCAACGGGTGGCTTCTCCTTGACCTCTTCCTTCTTCACTTTTTCTTTCTCTTTAGGGGGCTCTTTTTCGATATCGATCAGATGCCTCTCCAAATCCTTTTCGGAAGGCAGTTTTTGCGGGGGAGTAACCTTCTCTTCCTCGGGCTGTAAAGGTCTGACGGTGATGTCAGGCGTGATCCCTTTGGCCTGGATCGAACGTCCATTGGGAGTAAAATATCTTGCCGTGGTCAGTCTCAGTCCGGAACCATCCTTCAAGGAAAATATCGTTTGGACCGAACCCTTCCCAAATGTCTGAGTCCCGAGGAGAATCCCGCGGCCATGGTCTTGGATGGCGCCGGCCACGATTTCCGAAGCACTGGCGCTGCCGCCGTTGATCAGGACGATCAGGGGATAGGCGGAAATGGTGCCTTGCGGATGGGCATACATTTTCATCTTCTGATCTTCTTTTCTTCCTTCGATGGAGACGATGAGGCCGGACTCGATAAAACGATCTGACACCTTGACCGCTTGATCCAGAAGCCCTCCGGGGTTGTTCCGTAGGTCGAGGATTAATCCTTTTAGGGACCCCTTACTTTCCTCCTCTAAGGCCTTCAAATGATTATCAAGATCGGTGGCGGTCTTTTCTTGAAATTGCGAGACTCGGATATAGCCGTAATGTTTCTCCAACAGCTCATGGCGAACACTCCGGATCGGGATGACATCCCGAACCAGGGTGAGATCTTTGGGCTCTTTAAAACCCTCCCTCATGATGGTAATGGTGACCTTTGTCCCCCTCGGCCCCCTGAGCCGTTTGACACTTTCCATAAGGGTCAGATTCTTCGTCAATTCTCCGTCAATCTTCAGGATCTGGTCTCCTGCAAGGATCCCGGCCCTGAATGCAGGCGTATCCTCGATGGGAGAAACCACCGTGAGAATACCGTCCTTCATCGAGATCTCAATCCCCAATCCCTCAAACCGGCCACGGGTCTCTTCCTGCATCTCTTTGTAGGCATTCGGTGGAAGGAATGCGGAGTGGGGGTCCAGGGTTTCCAGCATTCCGTTGATCGCACCGTAGATCAGATCCTTCGGATTCTTCTCTTCCACATACTCTTTCTGGAGGAGACCGAGGACATCGGTAAATACTTTCAGGTCCTCATACAGGCTGTTGGGAACGGCTGAAACGATATGGGATTTCAGGAGCCCTATCGTCATTCCCAGAATGAAAACCATCGTGATTAACAAAACGACCCTAAAATGCTTCATCCCCTTCCACTGAGACATATGATCCTCCTTGATCGTCACTTCTTCCCTTTATTATTTTCCTCCCCAAGGGAGGCAACTTTATCCAACGGCGAGATCCAATGCATGGGGTTCTGAGCTGCTCCTCGATGCCGGATTTCGAAGTAGAGGCAGGGCCCTTTGAGAGATCCTGAGCTTCCAACCAGGGCAATGCTCTCTCCCTGAGCAACCAGATCACCCTCCTTCTTCAATAACTCGGAAGCATAGCCATAGATGCTGAACGTATGGTCACCGTGGTCGATGATCACCATATTTCCAAATCCTTTAAACCAATCGGCATAGAGAACCTTCCCGGAGAGGATGGCTCGAATCTCTGTTCCCATCGGCGCCTGGATTTCAATCCCATTCTGCCCTCTCTCTTTAAACAGGCTGATCACCTTTCCCTGAACGGGTGGGCTTAACTTTCCCCTCAGGGTCTCCTGTTTCGACTTTCCATAAGCCAGAAGACTTTTCTCTCGCTCCAATTTTTGAATGAGTGCTTGCAGGTCTCTTGCCCTTTCTTCTAATTCGCCGATCACCTTTCGATAGACCACCTTTTGATTCTGGATCGATTTCAACAGAGCCTGTTTCTTCTTTCTGACCTGTGTAATCTCCTTCTTCTTGTTCTCCACCTCCGAACTATGTCGCTCCCATTGGGCCTGATCTTGGATCAACTCCTGCTGATACCTCGATTTCAAGGCCACCTGATCACGGTAGGTATGGATCAGATGGGCATCAAAACGGATGATGACCTTCAAAAATTTATCGGTCTTGAGCAGATCGAGATACGATTGTGAGGTGAGAAGAAAAGTCTCCTTGGGAATCCTCTCCATTTTGTAGAGGGCATTCAATCTCGAAAAAAGCTCTTCCTTGGTTCGTTCGGTCCCCCGGTTGAGGATGTTGATCTGGCTCTGGGTCTGCCGAAGCCTTTCCTTGATTCGGTCCAACTGGACCTCCGCCTCTTTCAATTCTTTTTCTCTATGATAGAGCTCGGTTTCCATGGCATGAAGGCTCTCAAGAATCGAACTCTCTTTTCCCTGAATCTTCTTCTCCTTCTCCTTTGTCAAGGTGAGTTCCTTCTTAACATCTTTAAGATCCTTCTTTTTTTGGGTCAGGTCCTTCTCGATCCCTTCAGTCGGAGCCGACCAGAGAGGATGAGGGGCGAAGGGAATTATCCCCGCCGCGAAGAAAAAGCCGATCAAAATCCAGCTCCAGCGTTTCACGAAAGCTCACTCCTTCAGGAATCTCACCGAAGCGACAAAACTGCCGAAGAAACCGAGAAACATCCCACCCGTGATAATCCCCAAAATCGTCCATGGAGGCAGGAAAAGAACCGGGACCCTTGCCAGCCAAGCCTGGAGGGAAGGGGGAATATAGAGGAAAAAGCCTCGGTATAACAGATAGAGAAAGAGGATGGCCAATCCCCCTCCAAGGAGACCTTGGACAAGCCCTTCCACATAAAAAGGGGCCCGAACAAAAGCTGGCCGGGAGCCCACAAGGTGCATGATTTCAATCTCTTCCCGCCGGGAAGAGATGGTCAGCTGGAGGATGTTTGAGGTGATGAAGATGATGGCGACGAGGAAGAGACACCCCAGAATCCACTGGGTAAGGCGTACGATATGGACCAGAGCCGAAAAGCTCTCCACCCACTCCTGACCGTATTGAATTTCTTCAAACTGCGGATATCGTTTCAGCAGGGACACCACCTCTTTGACCTTCGACGAGTTCCGATAATCCTTCCTCAATTGAATTTCGAAAGAGGGCGGAAGAACGGTCGGCTGAATGCCTTGAAGAAGGCTCTTCTGATTTCCCAGCCTCGATTCCATAAACACCATCGCATCAAAAGGGGAGACATATTTTACTCCTTCGACCCCCTCGATCTGGCGAGTCTGTCTCAAAAGCTCCTCCACTTCGTTCAAGTGGACTCCTCTTCTCAGGTAAGCGATCACCTCGATCTTATCTTCCCATATCTTCAGGAAGGAGGTGAGGTTGAAGGAAATCAACGTGAAGGCCGAAAAGATCAGGATCGAAGTCGCAATAATGCCAATCGTGGTGAGATTCGCAAACAGGTTTTCCCGGATATTCTGAAAAGCCCTTCTGACCACATATTGGAGAAAGAATATCATTTCCCTCTCTTCGCCTCTTCATCTGAGCGAACATCCAATCTCTTTCCATCCGCGATCGAAACGATCCGGTAGGGATAGCGTTTGATTAAATCGGTATCATGAGTGGCCACGACGACAGTGGCTCCCTTGCGGTGAAGATGAGTGAATATTCCCATGACTTCAACAGCCATCTGATCATCCAAATTCCCCGTAGGCTCATCCGCCAGAAGAAGCGGCGGATCGTTGATCAGAGCCCGGGCAATCGCCACCCGTTGTTTTTCTCCGGCCGAGAGCGTGAGAATGGAATCATTCTCCTTTTCTTGAAGGCCAACCCGGTCCAGGATCTCCCAGACCTTATTTCTTGCCTCTTTCCTGGGATAGCCAGTCACTTCCAAAGCGAAGAGTATGTTTTCGCTCACTGTCCGATCCCTCAATAGCTTAAAATCCTGAAAAACGATTCCCATCGATCTTCTCAAAGAATGGATCTTGTTAAAACCCTTCTCCGTAATCTTCATTCCATTGACGATGACTTCTCCACTGCTTGGCTCTTCCGCACCGAAGAGAATGCGAAGGAGCGTCGTTTTTCCTGACCCGTTGGGTCCTGCAACGAAGACAAATTCTCCCGGGGAGATTTCTAAGGTCAAATCGGAGAGAGCGGAAACCTGGTTTGGATAGGTTTTGTAAACATGACTCATTCGAATCATAGGTAAATCAAAACTAACATGAACCTTATCTCTTTTCAAGAAAATTAAGGGGTTAGTGAGCGAGCAGGTTGCTGAAAAAGCCAATCTTCACTTCAACTTCACATTCTTGAGAATGTCTCCCAGGGTGCCAAACTTCCCGGCTTTATCCTCTCCCTCAAGGAACTTCTTATAGTCTTCCCGATCTTCTCTTTCCTCGATGACCTTTTGTGAGAGCCGAATTCGTCCGCTTTCGTCTATCGAAACGATCTCGACCTGAATCTCCGAACCTTTAGGAAATCTCTTCTTTGCGTCTCCCTTCTGAGAATCCCTCAGCTCCTCAACCGGAAGAAGACCTCTCACCTTCATTCCAAGTTGCGGAAGCCGGACAAAAAGACCGTAAGGCTTAGCATCCTCAACGACTCCCTTCAGGATCTGTCCAATCTCCAAACGGACCTGATCGCCTTCTACCCCCTTCTTCAGTACGGCCTCCTTGATCGAAAGGGAGATACGGTGTCCTTCATGGTCGATACCCATCACCATCACATCCACCTCTCCCCCGACCTGAAGAAGCTTGCTCGGATGGGAAACGCGTTCATAGCTGATCTCCGAGATATGAACAAGTCCATCCACACCTGGCGCCACTTCAACAAAAGCGCCGAAATCCGTGAGACGGGAAATCTTACCCCGGATGATTTCCCCTTCCTCAAATCCAAGCCCTTTTTCCCAGGCATCAGGCTCGAGGGCCTTGATGGAGAGAGAAATCTTGGGACGGCTTTCCTTGTCCATTTCAATCCTCAGCACTTTCACCTTCACCTGTTGATCAAGTTTGAGGACCTCCGAAGGATGGCTGATCCTTCCATGGGATACTTCAGAAATATGAACCATCCCCTCGACGCCCCCGATATCCACAAAGGCACCGAAATCCATTATTCTCGTTACCCTTCCCTCACACTCAAGGCCGGGCTGGAGCCTTGCCAGGGTCTCTTTTGACTTTTTCTCCTGCTCCTCCCCGAGAAGAACGCGTCTGGAGACAATGATATTCCTTCCCCTTTCTTTGATCTCCATGATGCGAAAAGGATATCTGGCACCGACATGCCCCTCAGGTTTTTCACAAAACTTAAGGTCGATCTGGCCTAAAGGACAAAAGGCACGGATCCCTGAAATATCGACTTCAAAACCACCTTTAATCACTTTTGAGACCCTTCCTTCCACAGGAATAAGATTTTCCTTCGCATCCCGGAGGATATCCAGTGAATCCGCCCCCTGAACTTTCATACCCTTGGTGAGATGGATCCCATCCCGGGTTGACGCAACCCTCATCTCGACATGATCCCCTTCTTTGATCGTGAGCTTACCATCCTTGTCCAGGAATTCTGTCACCCCCGCAATCCCCTCACTTTTTCCTCCCAGGTCAAGAAAGATCGTATCCTTGCTGATCTTGACCACTCTCCCCGAAACCCTTCCTCCTGGGAAAAGCTTTTGACCCGGGGTCTCTCCACTGGCTCTCAAGAGTTCCTCAAAACTTTTTTCTTCGTTGATGTCGTTTTCTGTCATTCTCCACATCCTCAAAATTTAGTTTTTCCACCATCCCCATCTGAATCGTTTGAATTATAACCTTTTCCATCAATCAAGAAAAGTCGTTTCAGGACAGGAAGTCACCCTTGAATATACGAAGGAAGGAAACAAATCCTTAGCTCATTCAGTCAGTGTCAAACCACAAGGATGAGGGAAAGCATTCCTTCTCCCATTGAAAAGAAATACCAGAGAAGAAATTCCCGTTTTCATATTGAGGCACGTTTCTCAGACCGTGCCTCTTCTTTTTCATGTATTGGCCCAAAATGATCAATGCCCCCTGATTTACTTCTCCTGAGGTGCCTTTCTTGTCTGTTCGCTGATCCATTGCTGAAGGTTAGCAAAAGATTTGATGGTCGAGGAACCCTCAATAGTCTTAACGGCAATCTCCTGTACTTGCTGATATGCCTTTTCCAATTGTTGAGAGAGTTTAGCAATCTGTTCGTTCTGTTCTTTCACAGTTTTTTCAAGAGATTCGATTCGGGTTGTCAGAACATTCCGTTCACCGACAAATTCTTTTTTCACCAGCTCTTCTCTATTTTTAGCTTCAAGAGTACCCTTTGGAATCAGGTTAAACCTGTCTCCGTTCAGGGTTTTTCCGACTTAACAGAGCTATTTTTCCGGTTCCGAGCAGATCCGAATGTAGAATTTGTGCCACCCCTGTTGTTCCAGCAGGGATTTCATACCGAAGTTGCCTCAATATACCAAAAATAGAAATTTATAACAATCTTTAGAGCATTTTGTGTGCCGGAAGAAAAGCCTAAAGAAGAAGCCATTTCCAAACAGGGATCAACCGAACATTCATGCCGTTTATTGTCCGAATCCCCTCCTGATCGTACGTCAGGATTCCCCCCTTAGGGATCTTAAACTGCCGCATGGCTTCGACCAGACCTTTCAGTTCGCGCTGTTCATTGCGTGGCGTGACTTCCCAGCAAACCTGCCAAGCTTCAGAAGGACGCCTGCCCTCCTGCAAAATAAAATCGCACTCTTGTGTCGCTTTGAAATAGAACATTCGGTGCTGGCGACGAAGCAACTCAAGGGCAACGACATTTTCAAGGAGGTATCCACGGTTCTCTGTAAAAGCGCCTCCCAGAAGAGCAAACCCTGTGTCCATCAGATATACCTTCTTGGGATTCATCATTCGCTTTCTCTGGGAATAGGCAAATTTCTCGCTGGTGATCAGAAAAAAAGCCTCCTCCAAAAAGTGAAGATAATTTGAGACCGTCCGTTTGCTTCCGGTTAATCCCGCCGCTTTCAGTTGTTTTTCAAATGTGGAGATCGAAAAAGTGGTGGAATAGCTCTCCAAAAAGCTTCCCATCATCTGATCCAGGACCGCCCGGGCTTTAATATTGTAGCGCTCAAGGATGTCTTTATAAAAAACCGTCCGATAATAGGTTTGAAGAAGTTTCCGCTTCTCCGGTGCTCCTTCCTTCGACAGGGTCTCGGGAAAACCTCCAAACTTAAGATAGTCATCAAAGGCCTGAATCAGTCGGCCTCGCTGAGACGTATGAAACATGGCGGCATCGAACGCCACATGCTGAAAGTGAAGAACTTCGCGGAAGGAGAATGGCAACATCAGAATATCTTCATAACGTCCTCGGAGTTCGGTAGCGATCTCCTGACTCAGGAGGGATGAGTTACTCCCTGAGACAACAATGGTGTACCCCCGGCGGTTGTGAAGGGTCCGGAGGATACGGTTCCATTCCGGAACGTGTTGGATTTCATCAAAGAACAAGAATCTTGGCTGCCGTCCTGCAAGTTGCTGAAATGCTGTAAAGAGGTTGTCGACATCAGGAGGACCAAACCCCTGTAATCGATAATCCTCAAAATCCACGAAAAGAATCTCTTCTCTCAAGATCCCCTTCGATTCCATGAGGTCTTGAATGAGCTGGTAAAGGTAGTAGGTCTTTCCCGCTCTGCGAGGTCCAGCTACAGCTAAGATGGCACGCTGCTTTCGCAGATCGAGGGGGAGCATTTCCCGATGCGTCGACGGAGGGAAAACCATTTCACGAAGCCATTCGGCAATGACTTGGAGGAGATATTCTTTCTTCATATATTGTTTACTTAGGGAAACAAATATATCTGAAATTGTTTACTTTGTCAATCATTTCCAAGCCCGATGGGTGATGCTAAGAAGGGATTGTTGATCCATGATTGAAAAAACTGAGACTCATTCTTTCCAACCCAATACGGATTGTGGGGGCGCACAGTATTGATTCGGAGGTTAGAACAACCCTCTTCCCTTGAAACTGAAAAACCCGTTTTTCCCGATAATGATGTGGTCCAATACTTCGATTCCCAAAATCCTGCCCGCTTCCGCCAATCTTTTTGTAATGGACAAGTCATCTTCCGAAGGTTCGGGGTCGCCGGAGGGATGATTGTGAACTAATACCACGGAAGCGGCGCTGTGGGTAATGGCATCTCTAAATACTTCTCTTGGGTGGACCAGGCTGGCATTGAGGGAACCGATGGAGACAGTGGATATACCAATGATTTTGTTGCGGGGGTTGAGAAGGATCAGTTTAAAGTGCTCTTTGGCCTTGTCTTTAATGCTTGCGCGAATCGCCTTGACAACGGCTTCGGGATCTTTGATATCAAAATTCTTCAGCTCCGGTTCCAAATCTTCTCTTCTTCCGAGCTCAAAAGATGCTTTAATCTGAGCTGCCTTGGCCAAGCCGATCCCTTTGATCTGAGAAAGCTCTTCAATGGTTGCCTGGCTGATCGATTTGATATTGCCGAAATTAACCAACAGTTCCTGGGCAATGCTCATTACAGATTTTTTCGGAATCCCGCGGCCAATAATCAAGGCTAAAAGCTCCTGAGCGGAGAGCGCCTCTACTCCGAATTTCTGAAGCCTTTCGCGAGGCCTCTCCTGTCTTGGAAGATCACGAACTGTAAATGTGGAGTCTTTACTCACTTGTTGTACCTTTCTCAGATTGGAAAAGACCCGTTGATGGCGTGAATCTCGGTTAGAGTTTATTGAAATTCGAGAAAGAAGTCAAATAGTAATAAGGGATGGCAGTAGATCTATAATTCTCAAGGGTTGCCACGTCTCTTTTTATTCTCGCAATGACTACTTTTCAGGGTTGTTCATTATAGTAGGGACTCGTCGTCAGATTGGATTCGCTTGCATAATTCCTCCAATTTCATTAGAATTTCCTCAGTTTCCTCCTAAAGGCGCATCATGGATCGGGAAAAATTGCCAGATCGTATCCGGGTTCTCAAAGAGAGTCGTAAATATTCCGAAGCTGAAGAGGAAATCCGGTCCGAACTCGAAAAAAATCCGGACCAATCCTTCCTGAAAACGAGCCTCGCGGATGTTTACCTCCGGCAAGGGCGTTTAATAGAGGCGAGAATCTTAATCGACGAAGTCCTGGCGAGTGATCCCCAGCATCCGGAAGCCCTGTCCGTGCTGGGTGACCTATTCATAAAACAACGTTCTCCTCAGAGAGCGCTCGATTGTTATCGACAGGCCTTCGCTCGGGATCCCAAACCCTATCTGATCCTCAAAACCGCACGGGCTTTCAAAGAGATGAAACTTTTTGACGATGCCCTTCAGGAACTGGAAAAGGTCCTTGTGGTGAAGCCAAAGAGTCTTCCCTTCCTGAAAGAGAAGGCTTTCATTTTCAACCGGATGAAGAGGTTTGATCAGGCCCTTGAGACACTGGAAAGGATCAAAGAGATTTCACCGGATGACGCCTTCATCCAAAAAGAGATCCTTCGTTTACGAAGCTGCAGACGAGCTGAAAGCCAGGTGGTTAAAGAGCTTCAGGCAGTCATCGGCATGAAGTCGAAGAAAGACGACGCCCAGCTTCACGGGCTCTTGGCCCAGAGGCTTAAGGGAGCTGGTCTGGTCAAGGAGGCTGCGGTTGAATACAAGAGGGCTTCGAATCTGGAACCCGATAATCCTTATTTCCTGAAGCAGCAGGGATTCTGCCACTACCGCCAGAAAGAGTATGACCAGGCTATCCATTGCCTCAAAGAGGCGTTTCAAAAGGACCCTTCAGATTACGTCGTTCGAAAGACCCTGGAGAGAAGTTATGAGGCACGGGACGACATAGGAACATATCTGACCCTTCTTGAGGAAACTCTGTTGCACCACCCGGATCAGAAATCCCTTCTCGGAACGATCAGGAGGATTCGCACCAGATTGAAGACCGCTTCGCCCGGTCCACCTTAGAGAGCTAACCAGACTTTTGAGGCCAGCCGGAGAGATTATTGACGATATGTATGTTTATTGGCATTGATTCCCCAGCGAAGCTTCTTTTATGTCAACCCTGAAGGGTTGAGTTACATCATCTTAGAACATATCGTGACTCAAGGCTTCAGCCTTGAATTTGGGATTCATAAAATGCAGAACACGCCCTTTCATACCGATCAACTCCTTTCGCAGGCTAAGGAACTCATGGAGAAGGTTTTCGGATTTCATGAGTTTAGGCCAGGCCAGGAGGCGATCCTTGAGGCCATCTTCTCTGGAGAGGAAGCCCTTGTGGTCATGCCGACCGGAGGAGGAAAATCCCTCTGCTATCAGCTCCCGGCTCTCATTCTTCCGGGGACGACTCTGGTCATCTCTCCGCTGATTGCATTGATGAAGGACCAGGTTGATTCCTTGAGGGTCTTCGAAGTCCCCGCTGTTTCAGTGAACAGTCTCATGGGAATCGGGGAACAGGAGGAGGCCTTGAGGAAGATTGCGGAGGGGTCCTATAAGCTCATCTACGCCTCTCCGGAGCGCCTTCGGACCCCCTCCTTTCTGAAAGCCCTTAAACAAAAGCCCATCTCCCTTGTGGCCGTTGATGAGGCCCACTGTATCTCCGTCTGGGGACATGACTTCCGGCCGGATTATCTGAAGATTGGCCAGGCCCTCGATTGGCTCGGACGGCCTCAGACCATTGCTCTCACCGCGACGGCAACGGATCGTGTGAGGGAAGATATCGTTTTCCAGCTTAAACTTCGAGCTCCGCAGTTGTTCATTACCGGCTTCGACAGAAAGAACCTCTTCTTTGAGGTTATTCCGGTGAGGCGTTCAAAAGAAAAGTTCTCTCATCTTGCCGGTCGGCTCGAACGACTTCGGGGTGGAGCCATTGTCTATGCTGGAACCCGAAAGGGAGTCGAATCGATTGTCCGAGCTCTCGACCGGGAGGGCATCCAAGCTCTGGGGTATCATGCTGGGCTCGAGGAAGAAGAAAGGAGCCATATTCAGGAGGCCTTTCTAGGGGGTCGGGCGAACATCGTAGCAGCCACCAATGCCTTCGGCATGGGAATTGACCGTTCGGACATCCGCCTTATTATGCATTACCACTTTCCGGGCTCAATCGAAGCCTATTATCAGGAGTGCGGCCGCGCCGGCCGTGACGGGGATCCTTCCACATGCCTCCTCCTCTTCTCTCCTTCGGACCGAAGGCTTCAGGAATTCTTTATCGAAATGAATTATCCAGACCGGGAGGTTATCCTCTCAATTTATCAGGTCCTTTTCCAGAGACCGGAAGATCCGATCTGGCTGACCTACCGGGAGATCGGCCTTCTCTGCAATCCTCCTGCGCCGGAAATGGCGGTCTCCTCTTCTCTCAAGATCCTTGAAGAGGCTGGAGTGGCTCACCGCCTCCATCGTTATGAGAACCTGGCTGAGCTTTACCTGAAGCATAGGCCTAAGGAGATCCTGGACGGAATTACAAAGAAGTCACCATCCAAAACGGCTCTCATCGAATTCCTGGCCGACCATTACACCGAGGATGAGCTTGCTGAGGGAATACACTTCATTCCTGACGAGATGATCGAAAAGGCCCACCTCTCCAGAGAGACCTTTCGGAGGGTGATGGCCGATATGGAAGAACACAGCGAGGGAACCTACATTCCCCCTTTTCGTGGAAGGGGAGTTCGCCTCCTTTCGCGTGTGGCTCCATCAGAGCTTCCCATTAACTTTGAGACCTTGCAACTCAGAAAGGCTCATCAGCTTGAGAAATTAAACCGGATCATGGATTATGGCACTTCGAGCCGATGCCGGAGAGCCTATCTTCTTCAGTACTTCGGGGATTACTATCCATCTCAGAGCTGCGGGGGGTGCGATCATTGCCAGAACCTGAAGGTTAGGCCAACGACCGAAGAGAATATGCCCGATCCTCTTCTGTCCTTAAAGATCTTAAGTGGCGTGGCCCGCTTGAAAGGACGTTTTGGTTTGGGCGTGGCTGTAAAGATGCTGACCGGATCTCAAGAGAAGGCGATTGTTAAATTCAACCTGGACCGGCTTTCAACCTACGGGCTCCTGGCGGAATTCACCCAGGAACAGGTTGAAAATTGGATCCAGGAACTCTTGGGACAGGGCTATTTGAAGCAGGAATCCGCTACATTGGGAGAAAAGAATTACAGGGTTCTCCTTCTCACTCCATACGGGTGGGAAGTCATGAAAAAAAGGGGAAAGATTCCGCTCTCCACACCTTCCAGAAAGGAGTCCAAGGAAAAGAGGACGGAAGGCGAACCTGACAAAGGCCTCTTCGAGGACCTGAGAAAACTAAGATTGGAGATCGCTCGGGCCGAAGGCTTGCCTGCCTACTGCATCTTTCAAGACCGCACCCTGCGAGAAATGGCAGTTAGACTTCCCAATAGCCCGGAAAAGATGATGGCGATCATCGGTGTTGGAGAGATCACTTTCAGAAAATATGGGAGCGCTTTTCTTGACCTGATTTCAAGATGGAAAAGGGGAAGTAACAGAGGAGATTGAGCAGTGATCAAGGTTGGAGACCTGATTGAAATCCCTGAAATTAAGACGGTGATCCAGTTGAAAGATATCGAGGAATCAAGCCTCAGGCAGATGATCCTCGACTCCTTCGTCGTCACAACGGAGGTCATGAAAAACCTGGAGATGATGCTTGCCTCTCTCGCCAAACCAGAAGGAAAAGGGGCCTTTCTGAAAGGCCATTTTGGGTCAGGGAAGTCGCACTTCCTCAGTATCCTGAGTTTGCTTCTTCGCGCTCCTGATTCCTGGCATGCCCTGCTTTCCCAAGAACCGTCCCTACGTTCCTTTCAAAGGGAACTTCAGCCCCGCAGATTTCTCGTCGTCGAGATCTCCCTGATCCAGCATCGGGGAACGGAATTCCTGGAGGATATCTTCCTCAAAGAGATCTTCCGGAAGCTTTCCCTTCAAATCGGAAAGCCTTTTGAAGGGGCGGAATCAAGACATGAAACTTTTCGGGAGATCAGAAAGGTGTTGAGAGATCTTGGCTATTCAGGACTGGTTTTACTGATCGATGAGCTTTCGGAGTTTCTCCGATCCAAAACGGATGCCCATGCCTATCAAGAGGATATTCGATTTATTCAGTATCTCGGAGAAGAAGCCGCCTCCTTTCCCCTCTGGATCGTCGCGTCTCTTCAGGAATGGATTGAAGAGACAGGAGAGATCCATCAAGACACCTTCAACAAGATCAAAGACCGGTATCACATTCGAATCACCCTGGGACGTACCCACATTGAAGAGCTGGTCTCCGAGCGCTTGATCCGTCACCGGCCAGCGGCGGAGCAGGAGATCCGCAACATTTACCAGTCCCTCAGACGCTATTTTCCTTCCTTTCCTGTGGACGAGGCGAGGTTTCTGAAACTCTATCCTGTTCACCCCGCAACGGTCACCCTTCTCGATCGGCTGAGGCCGCTTTTCTCCGAGCACCGAGGCGTCGTCGATTTCATTCATTACAGGCTGAAAGGGGACGCAGAACGGGGAATTCCCACTTTCCTTGACGGGCCCGCCCATGAACTTCTCGGTCCGTCAGCCATCTTTGATCATTTCCTCCACCGCATCCGGGAGATGGCAGAAACGCAACCTTTTGTGGAAAAGGGTTTTGATTACTACCGGGATGAGATTCCTCAGATTTTTGAAGATCCAGACCAGCGGAAGGTGGCTCTCGAAGCGGTGAAACTCCTCATCCTTTTCACCATTTCCCCGGTGAAGTTCAGGTACACGGCACGCCATATGGCAGAGATGATCCTCTTCAGAGTGACGGACCTGGAAGCGGAGATCAATTATCAATACTTTCGTGACATCCTTGAGCGTCTGGTGAAAGAAACTTCTCATCTTTCCTTGACACCCGGTAAGGATCCTCTTGACGACCAGTTCTCCATCACCTTCCGGGCTGATATTGCCGGCATCCTGCGGCGAAAGATTCAACAGGGAGTGATGGAGATCTTTCCGGGTGATCGCCGCCTCTTTGATCGCCTCCTTCCTTTTGCTGAATCCATTCATCTTCCTTTTGTCGGATGGGCCGAACAGAGAGAGCAGAGGGTCTCGACCTCCTGGGAATATACCCGCAGGGGCGGAATCATTCTGCTGCGTCAGATCGACGAGTTTTTGCTCGATGAAGCAAAGGCCCGCGCTGAAGAATGGAAGCAGACAGAGGAAGATTTCTTCATTGTCGTCGGGACCACCCATCAGGTGGATAGGCAGTTTCGACACCTTCGTGATCTTCTTCCCCTTCTCAGGGAGAAGTATCCCGGGCTCTTTCTCTTCTGGATCCCTGCTGAGATTAGAGAAGAAGAGGAATCGTGGATGAAAGAATTTCTTTCGGCCCTTCTTCTCTCTGATCGTGCCCGCCAGGAGGCGGGAGAATCCGGGATCCCGGCGCAGGAATTCCTACAGACCTTTCTTCAAAACGGAAGGAAGAGACTGGGAGAGATCCTGACAAAGGCCTATTTCAATGGCCTCTTGCTCTGGGACGACAGGCAGATGGAACTTTCTGCCTATGGATATCTCTCACAGGAGAAGTTTCTCAAGGAGTTTGTTCCTCCGCTTCTTTCTCGGAGATTTCCGAAACACCAGAAGGTCCATCCTTACCTCGAGGCTTTGGCTCCGACCACGGTCCCCAATCTCTTAAGGGATTTCTTTGCTACCGGAGCGCTCGAGGTGGATGACCGGACCAAATTCGGCATTCGCACCATCCTGGAAGGGCTCCTCAAGCCCATGGGCTTGATCAAGAAAAAGGGAAACCAGTACGTCCTTCACGTCGATCCCAGAAGCAATGAACTGGCAGGATACTTTCTCTCTCTCCTTGAAAAAGGGCCTCTTCCTCCAGACATGCTCTACTGGTCTTTCCGAAAGGGCGACTATGGGCTGCTGAGGCATCAGTTCGAGGTGCTCATATTCGCCCTTTCCTTTTCAGGCGATATCCTTCTCCACCAGGGGCAGAGAAAGAAAGGGCTGGAAGATATTTCACGCAGCGGCCTCCAGGGAGTGACAGCCATCAGCAAGGGAGAGATTCTCGGTGATGAAATCCGGCAAACCATCCCCCGCCATCCTCTCGTCCCGGAAAAATTCCGAAAAGGCCCTTTCACCTTGTCTTCGCAGGAAGCCCTCTGGCTGCAGATAAAATCGGGGAAGGAAAAGGAGGTTGAGTCTCTCCAGAGCCTTCTCCGGAGAATCCAGTGGGCCTCCTCATTTCAAGCCTTTAAACATCTTCCCTGGGACTCTTTCCGCCGGGAGGTAGAAGATGTGCTTGGCCAGTGGGAAGAGGTGAAAGTTAGTTTTCCTCCAAGGGAGGGGCTGGAACGGTTCTTGTCGGCCGCGGCAAAAGAACCTTTCCTTCCGGACAAGCTTCGCCGCTTGGAGGAGGTGAGGACCTTCTTCGATCATGCCGAAAGGCTTGTCTTTGTCTATCAATATCTGAGCGACCCCCGTCTTTCCCTTCCAGACCTCCCAGCTTACCGATTCCTCAGGAATGAGAAGGCTGAAATCCTCGGTTTTTTTGAGGCTGGAAATATCTCGATCGATCACGAGGCAATCCAGAAGGTTCTTGACCGTTTTCAGGATTTCCGGGGTAAATACATCCAGGTCTATGCCGAAGCCCATCGCCGCGCCCGTTCAGGTGAACAATTTGTCCCTTACGAGAAGATTCGCCGTTCCCGGCGCTATCTCCTTCTCGCGAGGCTCGACCAACTCGAAATGGTCTCCGTCCGTCACAACCGCAGTCTTGTGGATCGTGCTCTGACAGCGGTCCTTTTTTCCGAGTGCAATGCCCCTTCCGCCGAACTTCTTCAGAGCAATCCCGTCTGCTCCTGCGGATTTCTTCTAACCATGCAGCCCACGTTTCCACCTCTTCGGGAGATCGAGGAGGCGATCGACCTCGGCATTCGGGAAACCATCGAAGCCCTGAACTCCCCTGCCTACCAGGAAAAGCTTCTTCCTTACCTGAAAGGGCTGGAGGAAGTGGGCGAGAACGAAAAGGCCTCGGCCGTCAGAAGGGTCCTCAGCCTTTCTTCCGATGTGGGCGAGGGCTTTCTTTCAAGGCTTGACGAGGCATTGACTCCCTTGGCCGTCCAGGGGATCAATGAGGCTTTCAAGGGGAGGGTCGTTGTGGTCAGACGGGATCTCGACCAGCTCTACGGAGCGCTTATCCGGCGAAAATATGGTCTTCCTCAGGTGCGAAAGATTTTCCGCGAATGGCTAAAGGACGATGAAATCTCTGAAGGGACCTTTGTCCACTTCATCGGCAGGGGAGAGACAGGGGGAGAGGTCCAAGAGCAGGAGAGGTTTTTCCCCTTCATCCAGGCTGAATCCCCTCATCTCCTTCCTCTTCTCCAGGAGGAGGGCCAGGCGATTTTTAAGAAGGCACTCCTTTTTTCTCTCTGGATCCAAGGACACGGGATCTCGCCCCATCAACTTTTTCCACTCTTTCCATTTCTCCAGAAGGGAAAGGAAGGGAGGGGGGAGCTTTTGGTTCAAGAGCTTTCCGGCGCCGCAAGGCTAATCCGTCAGAAGGAGCCCGATCTTTTCGACAGGATCGTTCAGGAGGTTGAGGAAGCAGGGGGAATCTTCCCTGAAGTATCTAGGCTTCTTGAGGGAGAAAAGGCTGTCGATATCTTCTGTCGGGAAACCGTCTTCCCCTCCATCCTCCGGGAAGTGTTCGAAAGGCTTCTCGGCGCTCCGGAGGAGGAGAAGGAACTAAGAATGGCAACCCCTTCGGAGGATCCGAAGCTCTCTTCCAGGACGTTGGGATTCATTAAGAAACAGACGGAAATGGTCAACACCCTGAAGGATTACGTTACCTTCCGGCAAAAGCTTTTCACCATTAAGAGAAGGCAGACCAATCCGCCTCTGGATTTCCAGAAATGGGAATCTCTCTATCTCCAGCATTTAAGCCCTCTCTCTTTCCTTCTTGCCACATTCCCATCCCGGGTCGAGCGGATGGAAATCAGCTTTCCCCTCCCCGCAAGGGATCGATTGGAGCAGGCCGAAGACCTGAGCCATCACTTCTCAGAGAAATTTTCCGAATTCTACCGAAATGTCCTCCCTTTATGGGAAGCGGGAGAAGTGAAAAGGCCGAAGATGATCGAGGATTTTGAGAAGGCAAAGATTTCGCAGGGGACACAGAAAATCTTTGTTCTCATGGATGGGATGCGTTGGGACTTGTGGGAGTATTTGAAGGAGAATTTATTCGCCTCGTTGGCGAATCAGATCCAGATCGTCCAGGAAGGGGCCCTCTGGGCTCATCTTCCATCCACGACGTTCAGACAGATGGAGTTTTTCACCGGAGAAGAAAAGATCTGGAAGATCGCCGGCATCGATGAGAGGGTTCACACGGAAAAAGGAAACCTTGAGTATCTCTTCCGGAATATCCTTCAATTCCTGCAGCTCGATCTGGCACCACGACTCAAGGAGCTTCCGGTGGGGACTCAAATCATTCTTTTCTCAGACCACGGTTTTGTCGAAAATCCCCTTTTCGAAAAATCGGATAAGTATCGGGCATCCCGTTACAACCACGGAGAGGCCTCACCTTTCGAAGTCATCGTCCCCTGGGCTGTGATCACAAGAATCTAACAACAGAAGGTGGAGGTTAAGGCTGAGTCTCCTCCAAAGATCCCTTGTCACATTTTGACAAATCTATGAAAATATGATACACGTATTTACGTGATACTAAAAATTAGAAAGGGAGGATCTGGATGGATAGGCAGAATGTGACTCTATCATTACCTAAGTCCTTGTTAAAAAGGGCAAAAGTTGCGGCCGTCAAAAAGGAAAAATCCTTGAGCCAGTTTTTGATTGAGGCTTTGGAAGAAAAAGTCAGGGAGGATATTGACTATAAAAAGGCGAAGGAGAGGCAGTTCAAGTTTCTTAATACCGGATTTGATCTTGGGACAAAAGGTCGTATTACCGTTTCTCGGGAAGAGCTTCATGCCAGAAAATAAGATATTTCTCGATACAAACATTCTTATCTATGCTTATGATGTTTCTGCCGGAAATAAACACAAGACAGCCAAAACAATCATGATGGACTTGTGGAACTCTGGGAGGGGCCTCATCAGCATCCAAGTGTTGCAGGAATTCTTCGTAAACATAACAAAGAAAGTATCAAAACCCTTAGAGATAAAATTGGCCAGGGATATTATCAGGGACCTCCTGAAGTGGGAGGTTGTCACCATAGACGGAGAATCTTTACTGGAAGCGATAGAACTACATGTCCGTCATCAATATTCTTTATGGGATTCAATGATCCTGAAGGCCGCTCAAAAGGGAGGAGCTATTGTACTGTTATCTGAAGACTTAAAAGATGGTCAAACTATTGATGGCGTAACAATCAAAAATCCTTTTATGGAAACTCCTCCTCTTTAACCTCGCCGCCAGCGGGCACCCGAACGATTTACGGGCAATACCATCCCGTTCCCCTCTTAGATAAACGTCATTGCTGCGAAAGTAGAAATCCAGAAAAGACTGAATTCTGAGTCAAGCTCGGAATAACAAACTGTAAAAGATTTATGTCGTCATGTATGGCAAAGAGTTTGTTTTCCTTAGTCCTTGTGGATAACAATAATGAAATATGGAATATTGACAGGATACTACTGATTTGGGGTATAAAAGTCAATGTCACGGTGTTTGGTATTTTAAGTTATCAGGAGGTTCAGCAATGATCACTCTCAAAGACAGACTCTCCCATCTTACTTATCGAGAAGCATGCAAGCTCCTTGGACCGGAGGGCGAGCGACTGATCAGGCAAGGGGGGAAATATGACTCTGACATCTCTGAGCAGGTGACCTGGGGAGACGATTTTTTTGGACTCAATCTGGGTGATGCTGCTGTCACCATTTCTCTGACTTCTGAAAAGCCGAAATACCTTCGTTTCGCCTGTAGCGAATGTTCGGAGGTGTGTGAGCATGTGGGAGCAGCCTTCTCCCTGATTCTTGAAGAGAAATTATCGCTGGGGCTCTCTGTTCCTCCTCCCGAAAGAATACCTGTGGAAAGCCTCAGTGACGAAGAGCTTGTCAAACTGGCTATCGAAGAGCGAGCGGAGCGGGCTAAGACCGAGAAGATGCAACTGAAATCCATGAACCGTGAGGAATTATGGACCGATTATACCCTTACGAGCCATTCCTCCGGAAAAAGTTACCGCGTCGCTCTAAGAGGCTGGGACAGGGGGGATTCTTACTGCTCTTGTCGGGATTTCCGGAAAAATACCCTGGGAACCTGCAAACATCTCCTCTATACCATTCAGGAGGCAAAAAAACGTTTCAACAAGACAGTGAGAGAGAGACCCTATCAAGTCAAGAACATAGGCGTTCATCTCAAATACGGTGAAGAAATCGAGTTACGGGTTCTTGTTCCGGAAAGCCTTGATCCACGAACCATGGCCCTTCTCCGCCCGCTGATGAACAGACCGATTAAGAACATCAAAGATCTCTTGCAGCGGGTCAAAGAAGTGGAACGTCTCGATCATGAAGTCATCATCTATCCTGACGCCGAAGAATATATCAACAGGGCCCTTTATTTTGAGCGGATCAGAGATAGAGTGGCTGATATCCGGAAGGACCCGAAGAACCACCCTTTACGGAAGGGCCTTCTCAACGCCGAGTTGCTTCCTTATCAACTCGATGGAGTTGCTTTTTCTGTCGGAGCAGGAAGAGCCGTCCTTGCAGATGACATGGGGCTTGGTAAAACGATCCAGGGAATCGGTGTGGCTGAGCTGCTTTCTCAGGAAGCCGGGATTTCGAAAGTCCTCGTTATCTGCCCGGCCTCGGTGAAATCCCAATGGCGTCTTGAAATTATGCGCTTCTCAAATCGCAGTCACCAGATTGTTCTTGGGTCCGCCAGTGAGAGGGCGGCTCAATATGGCGCCCCCTGTTTCTTTACGATCTGCAATTACGAGCAGGTTCTCCGGGATCTTCTCCCCATCGAAAGGGTAAAATGGGACCTCATCATCCTTGATGAAGGGCAGAGGATCAAAAACTGGGAGGCCAAGACAAGCCAGGTGATCAAGGCGTTGAAATCTCCCTTCGCCCTGGTGCTTTCCGGAACCCCACTTGAAAACCGTCTCGATGAGCTTTTTTCTGTTGTCGA
>JBHGBJ010000109.1:0-9208 GCA_041947025.1 Thermodesulfobacteriota bacterium | reverse complement strand
AGTATGAATGATGGCCGAGCTTCTGCGGGAGAGCAGGAGGGTGGCGTCGCGACGAATAAAGAGCGACTTTTTGCCACGCCGCCGAGATGTGAGGCGGCCGGAGGGCGTCGCGACGAATAAGGAGCGACTTTTTGCCACGCCGCCGAGATGGTAGTGACGTTGCGAGGAGTAACGAGCAACTCATTGTCACGCTTCCGAGTCGGTGAGGAAGCCCGGCCGGACCGGCCGTGAAGCTCCTTTTCAAGAGCGGAGCTTCCAGGACATGAATATATCATTCACATTGTGTCCCTTACGGGGGCACTTGCCTGCCAAATCGGCTCGCCCCGACCATAATCCGTTTATCGTTTGTATCGTTTTTGCGTTAGTTTCGCTAATTGATCTTTCAACGAACGGCGATCCAAATGTTCTTGCCGTTTCCCATTTAACCTTTCCCCTTTCACTTTCGTGTTTGCAGAAAACTGTGACAAAATGTCAATGAAAAGGAGAAAAAACAGGTACAATCCGGTAAAATGGAAAAAAGCAATGAATCCTTGATACTATCATAAATTTAAAACTTTCATATAGTTACGAATGAGTTAAGAATATTATTTTTGAATCAATTGGCCTGGTACGTTTTTTGCTCCTTTGCAATCTCCGATGAAAGACCAGGACCGAAAAAAACCCGTTTTACTGCTTCGCTGGACCTCAATCATTGTAACCTCTTGCCTCATCCTTCTGGGAAAGGGCAGGGTGGCAGACCCTCAACTCAGTGGTATTTTTGTCATCGGATATATCCTTTCAAACCTTTTTCTCACCTTCCTTCCGAAGAGATGGTTTTCAAATTCAAGATTCTTCTACTCCCTGGTCCTGATTGATACGGCAATCGTCTCCCTTGGGATGTATCTTTCGGAAAAAATGGCGACAGATTTTTACCTGGTTTTTTTCCTGATCATCATTTTTGCATCGATGAGCCGAAATTTTAAGTTATTGATGGCCATCGGAGGGGCCGCTGCGCTTCTCTATGGGGTCCTCCTCTATTCCTGGGGACTCCTGGCCCCGGATAAGATCGGCAACAATCTTCTTCGGATCCCTTTCGTGTTTCTGATGACGGCTTTCTACGGATATCTGGTTCAGACCTTTACCGAGGAGAAGCGTGAGCAGCTCACAATTTCCGAGGATAAATATGGAGGGCTTTTTGAGAACGCCAACGATGGGATTATCATCTTGAAAAATCATCAATTCATCATTGCGGATCTCAATCGAAAGGCGGTGCAGTTAACTGGATATGAGAAGGAGGAGCTCATCGGGAGAGGTTTTATCGATCTGTTTGGACCGAGGGAGAAAGAGAAGGCATTGAATTTTCTTGAGGAAGTCCTTAAGAACGGCGAGGCGAGGACAGATTCCTTCTCCCTATCCAGCAAGAGCGGGACGGCGATGGAAGTCGATCTCTCCATCAAGAGAATCGATTTTGGGGATGAATTTTTCTATCAGGTGATCTTCCGAGACCTGACGGAGCGAAGAAAACTTGAGAAGAGGATCCGGGAGAGCAAGAGGCATCTGGAGGCCATCTTCGACGGCATCCAGAACCGACTCTCCATACAGGCGCCCGATTATCAGATTCTCCGCGTCAACCGTGCGGTGATCAAGAAATACCAAACCACGTTTCAAGAGTTGATCGGAAGGAAATGTTACGAAGCCTATTACGAGAGATCGTCCCCGTGTGAGAAATGCCCGATCGCCATCACCATCGAGACCAAACAGCCCACTTCCTCCATCATGAAGATCTCCGCGGATGACACAACCCTCCGGACCTCTTCTTACCCGATTCTGGATGAGAAAGGGAATCTCGCCTCGATCATTGAATACATGGAGGATATCACCGAGGAACAGAGATTGCAGGAACAACTGATTCAGTCGGAGAAGCTGGCCGGGGTAGGCGTCTTGGCCTCCGGCGTCGCCCATGAAATCAATAACCCTCTCAGCGGAGTGATCGGCATGACGGAGTTAGCCATGGAGGAGGAGAACCTCCCTGAGATCAAAGGTTACTTAAAAGATGTATTGAATTGTGGTATAAGGATCAAGGAAATCGTCAACGGGTTGAGGACTTACTCCCGGATTGCAAAGCAAGGGGAGCAGGGCCTTGTCGATATCAATGAGGTCCTCGAAGAATCTCTCAAGATGGTCCGATTGGCAACCAAGACCACTTCGGTTGAGGTCGTCAAGAATTTTCAACCCGCTGGCAAGATTGCGGCGAGCGTCGGCGAAGTGCAGCAGATCTTGACCAATCTGATCACCAATGCCTTTCAGGCCATGAGTGAAAAGGGAGGAACACTGACCCTCTCCACGCGGTCCTACAAGGATACAGTTGAGATCAAAGTGAGTGATAACGGCATGGGAATTCCCCAAAAAAACCTTAAGAAAATATTCGATCCTTTCTTCACCACGAAGAAGGTCGGCGAAGGAACCGGACTCGGTCTAAATATTGTCTACCGCATCGTCACAAAGTATGAGGGGACGATCGAGGTCGAAAGCAAAGAGGGAGTCGGGACCACTTTTACGATAAGATTTCCAATCCATAAGGAGGCATGAATCATGGGCAGAAAAATCTTGATTGTCGATGACGAGGAAGTGATCCGGAAGTTTTTGAGAATTAACCTTCTCAAATTGGGTTATGAGGTGAAGGAAGCCGCAGACGGGACGCAGGCATTGGAGCAATTGGGCAAGGAGGCCTATGACCTTCTGATTTCGGATGTTCTGATGCCGAATAAGAACGGATGGGAGGTATTGAAGGCAGTACGGTCCAATCCAAAGACAAAGGAGATGCCGGTCATCCTATTGACGGCTAAGAATGAGGATGCCGATATGTTTCAAGGGTATGAGTTGGGGGCCAACTACTACATGACAAAACCCTTTACGAAGGACCAGCTCCTCTTCGGGTTAAAGATGATGTTCGGAGAAAAGTAGCCTGATAAAAGGAAAAATTTCACAAAGTTAAGAAATCTATTGACAATTTTCTTAAACTATGGTTTAAATATACCGAAAATTTTTCTTTTGAAGGTCGGCTGGTTTTTTTTGGGATTAAGAAGGGGGTGTGACATGGAAAAGAGGTTTGGATTTAAGCTATTTATCTATTTCCTCTCCGGTTCCTTTTTGCTCATGATGAGCGGTTTTCCTGCAATCGTTGCCCAGGCAAAGGAGGGATTGCTTCCCATCGGCGAGATGGTTTCCAAGGGAGAGGTGAAGTTTGAAGCAAGGGAGAACGTCTGGAAGGACGTGGAATCCTCCCATTTTTCGATCTTTCAGGGAACAAGAATTAAGACGGATAAGGGCCTTGCTTATGTCACTCTTTCGGATGACAGCCAGATAGAGGTTGGCTCGAAGAGCCTCTTCTTCCTCGATGAAGATAGCCGGTTCGTTCTCTCTCAGGGAAGCATCCAATTCCGCATTCCATCCGGTTCGGAAACAAGTTTCAGAGTGGGAAACCTATCCGTCGTAAAATCACGCACGCTTCAGGCGGGCAAAGGCCTTTCGTCGGCCCTTCCGGCAGAAGAAGAGACGGTTGGCACGATCACTGTCAATGCAAATGGGTCTGCCACGGTGAGGAGCTTGAGAGGCAAGGTCACCCTGATGAACAAAGAGCGCGTGGTCCTGGCTGCACTCTCATCAAAAGATACAATCACGATACCTTCCACGACGGTCGGAGGTAAGCCACCGGTGATGGTTGCTCAGGTGGGTGAAGTTGCTGCGGGTGCGGGAGGCGGTACAATCTTTGGCATGGCCGGAACCACTGTGCTGTTCGTGGCTGGCGGAATAGTTGGATTAGGTGCGTCCGTGTGGGCCGTCTCCGAAGCGACCAAAGACGATCATGATGAAGCACCTGCCTGTCCGTAATTGATATCTTAAGGTTATTGATCAAGAGACCCAGCAGTCCATCATAAACGTTCTGGCTGGGTTTTTTTTTAGGGGGTGGGAATGGCAATAAGAAGAACTCTTCTTTCCATCATGGGGCTTCTCTTTCTATTCTTTGCGATTTCCTGCGCTTCCCCTCCCAAGAAAGAGGCCGTTTCTCCGGAAACCCAGATGAGAGAAATGGAATCCTCCAAACAAGTGAGATTGATGAATGAAAAGCTCCTGGTGAGCGCTCTCTCCTCTAAGATGGACCCTTATCGGGACTATAAGATCGGGCCCGAGGATCTTCTCGAAGTCTCTGTCTTCGAAGACGAGAAGCTGAACAAGATGGTGAGGGTGAGCTCCCAGGGCAATATCAGCCTTCCCCTGATCGGGATCTTGAGGGTCAAGGGCCTGACTGCCACCGAATTGGAGAAAGAGATCAGAGACCTTCTCGCTGAAAAATATTTTCAAGATCCCCACGTCAGTGTCTTTATCAAAGAGTACAGGAATCAACGGATCTCGGTGATCGGCGCCGTGGAGAAACCCGGCGTCTATGATGTCACGGGCCAGAAAACAGTCCTCGACATGCTGGCCATGGCAGGAGGGCTTAAAGGAGATACCGATAAGGGGGCAGGGCAGCTTCTCTTTCTGATCAGGCCCTTTACACCGGAAGCTTTGGAAGCTTTGCAGAAAGGAAAAGATAAAGGGCCGGAAGAGTCGCCAAAAGAGTTAAATGATCAGGCGCCGAAAACCTTTGTGATCGATCTCGAAGAGCTGCTGATCAACGGTGATTTAAGCCTCAATCTCCCCCTTTCCCACGGCGATATCATCAACGTCCCTGTCTCAGGCAAGTTCTTTGTGGGCGGGGAAGTGAAGAATCCCGGTGGCTATCCTCTCGGGAGAAAAGTGACTGTCGGTCAGGCGATCACCATGGCCGGAGGATTGGCTCCCAAGGCAGACGGCTCGGAAGCCAAGATTTTTCGCTACACCGGAAAAGGCACGGAGCGAGAGGTGATCACAGTCAACATCCTCCGGATTGAGAAAGGGGAGAGCGAAGACATATCCCTTAAAGAAAACGATATCATCATCGTCCAGAAGAGCGGGGTAAAATCCTTCTTTATCGGGTTGCGAGACACCTTCAAAGGGCTCCTTGGTTTCGGATTTTCCCTTGGATCTTTGTAGCTCGAGGAGAATGAAATGAACTATCTTAAAGAGCCTCCGGCAGAAGACCGTTACCAGCTTCCTCCTCCCGGATACGCCTATCCTTCCTACACGGGCTATCCGGCCTATTCGGAAGAGAGGGAGATCAATCTCAGAGATTACTGGAAAGTGGTCCGGAAGAGGCAGTGGATCATCATTGCTTTCTTTCTCATCGTCGTGATCACCACGGCGGTTGGGACCTTCACCATGGAGCCCCTCTACCGGGGTACGACCACCATCCAGATCAATAAGGAGAATCCCCAGATCGTCGATTTCAAGGAAGTCTTCGCCGTCAATACGATGGACATGGACTATTACCAGACCCAGTACAAATTGCTCGAAAGCCGCTCCCTTGCAAGGCGGGTGATCGCATCTCTCAAGCTTTTCGAGCACCCGGAGTTTCTGCCCAAACCCATGTCTCCCTTCCAGAAATGGAAATCGAATATCTTTAATCTGTTTGCCTCCCCCAGGCCGCCCAAAAAAGATCCCTCCGAGAGCGACAGGGAGACCCCCCTGGTCAACGGGTTTCTCGCCAAGCTCAAGATCGAGCCGATCCGGAACTCCCGCCTCGTCAAGATCCACTTCGACTCCACCGATCCCGAGCTGGCCTTTCAAGTATCGAACGCACTGGCCAATTCCTACATCCAGCAGAATCTGGAAGCCCGTTTCATAGCGACCCAGCAGGCAAAAGAGTGGCTGACCGGCCAGCTCGATGACCTGAAGGCAAAAGTGGAGAGGGCGGATGAAGCGCTCCAGAGCTTTGGCTCCAAACATGACATCATCTCCCTTGAGGAGAATGAGAATGTCACCATGAAGCGGCTCAACGAGCTGAGTGAGGCGTTGACCAAGGCCGAAGCCGAGAGGATGGCAAAGGAGGCCCTCTTCAGACAGACCAGAGAGAGTAGCTTCGATTCTCTTCCCTCCATCCTCGATAACAAGCTGGTCATGGACCTGAAGCAAGCCTACATCCAGCTCGAAGCACAGTATATGAAGCTTTCGGAGGCCTTTAAGCCGGAGCATCCGGAGATGGTCCGCCTGCGACAGCAGATCCAGACGATTCAGAAGCGGCTCGACGCCGAGGTCAATAAGATCATCGCGGGCATCAAGAATGACTACGAGTCGACCCTCCGGAGGGAGTCCTTGATCCGCCAGGCCTTTACCCAGCAGAAGGCAAGGGTCATGGAGATGAAGGATAAGGCCATCCAATATAATATTCTCAAGCGGGAGGCCGATACGAATAAGGAGCTTTACAAAGGGCTTCTTCAGAGGATGAAAGAGGCAGGGGTGTCCGCGGGCATCATGGCGAGCAACATACAGATCGTCGATCAGGCGGAGCTGCCCGAAAGACCGTACAAGCCCAATAAAAGGCTTAACCTTCTTCTGGCGGTCGTGGTCGGCCTCTTTCTCGGCGTGGGGCTCGCCTTCTTCTTCGAATATCTCGACAATACCGTAAAGACTTCCGAAGATGTGGAGCAGCTGATCCGGCTCCCCTCCTTTGGAATGGTCCCGGAGATCTCCTATGAGAGACGGAGAAAATTGGAGAGCGGGAGATCCTATCCCTTGGAGCTGATCACTCACGGTCATCCCAAGTCACTGCTCTCCGAGGCCTATCGGAACATACGTACGTCGATCCTTCTTTCGTTCTCCGAGAAGCCTCCCAAGAAGATTGCGGTCTCGAGTCCCAACCCGGCCGAGGGAAAGACGACGACCGTGCTCAATACGGCCATTGCCCTCTCCCAGACCGGTGCCCGGGTCCTGATCGTCGACGCGGATATGAGGAAGCCGCGAGTCCATAAGATCTTCGATCTGGAGAACGGCGCAGGCCTCTCAAATTTCCTTTCCGGCCACGGAGATTTGGACTCCATCATTAAGAAGACCGAGATCCCAAACCTCTACTACATACCTGCGGGTCCGCTTCCTCCCAATCCTTCGGAGCTGATCGGCTCGAATATCTTTAAGAATATGGTGGAGTCTCTCGGAGAGAAATTTGACCATCTCGTGATCGATACCCCTCCTGTGCTTGGCTTTGCCGACTCAGTCATTCTCTCGGCTGCCGTGGATGGGATCATCCTCGTGGTCTTGAGCGGAAAGACCCCGAGGGAGACCCTCCAGCGGGCGAAAGAGATCCTTCAGCAGGTCAATACGAAGATTCTCGGTGTGGTGATCAATCGGGTCGATATTCAACGAAGCGACTACGGGTATTCTTATTACCGGTATCAGCACTATTACGGGGATGAAGAAAAGAAGAGGAAGCTTCCTTTCACATCGGGAAAAGAATCGGCTCAAACCAAGGATGCTCTTGATTCATGAGACGCTTATTCTTTTCTATCCTGATCATCGTCGTTTCGCTGGTTACAGTTTATGAGATCCTTTCCCTGTGGAGAGGAATGGGGATCTACCAGAGAAACCTGTCCAAAGAAACCCTCCTGAAGGCGATTCGACTCAATTCATCCAATCCGGATCCTTTCTACAGGTTGGGGATGCTCTCCCAGTGGGATTTCAGTCGTATCGATCTGAAGGAATCGGCGGAGTATCTCCGGAAGGCGATTGAGCGAAATCCTCTTGAGCAGCAATACTATCTCAATCTGGCCAAGATCCTGAATCGGATGGGAGAGAAGGAAGCATCGGAGCGGACCTTGGAGAAGGCCATATGGGTCTTTCCGGCAGGCTATCAGGGAAGATGGGTGACAGGAAACCTTCTTCTTCAGCAGGGAGCCGTCGAAAAATCACTCCCCCATTTTTCCTATATTCTGACGCACTATCCCGGTCAAAGCAGCTTAGTCTATGATGTTCTTTTCAAGGCGATCAACGATACGGACATCCTCTTTGAAAAGGTGGTCCCCAAGGACACCTCTTCGATCAAACAATATCTTGCTCATCTCTACGAAATCCGGGATAAGGAGTCTGCCAAGAAAGTCTGGGAGAGGAAAGCTTCCTACGGCATTAAGAATGAACGCCACGAGGCCCTTCGCCATATTGAATTTCTCATCGGCCAGGGCGATCTTCAAGACGCCTTCCGGGTCTGGAAAGAGAGACTGAAGGAGGAAGGCTTATCGTCCCCCTCGGATGGAAACCTGATCGTAAACGGTGGATTTGAGAAGAAGGAGATTCTGGGAGGGGGGTTCGACTGGAAGATGGGGAAGGTTTCCGGCGCCGAGATCTCCCTTGATCATTCGGCAGCCTTCGAGGGAAAGAGTTCCTTGAAGGTCTTCTTTAACGGAAAAGTGAATGTCGATTTCAACCATGTCTCCCAGTTCGTGGCGTTGAAACCCAATAGCGACTATGTGCTCAAGGCCCATATGAGGACCAAAGAGGTAACGACCAAGAACGGGCTCAAGATCGAGATCTCGGGAGTAGGTCCCTCTTTCCGCGAGGCGTCTGAATCGTTGACAAGTGACAACGGATGGAAGGAATTGACCGTTTTCTTCCACACGCCGGCCCAATCACAGGGCGCAGTGGTCAGGCTGAGAAGGGAGAAGAGCGGCAAATTCGACCGCTTCATCTCAGGCACGGTCTGGCTCGACAGCGTTTCTCTCACGGAGAGAAAATAGTAATTAGGTCATTAGGTTATTGAGTAATTAAGTGATGACCAATGACCCAATAACTTAGTAACTTAATAACTCAGTGACCAATTACCTAATAACCCAGTAACTTGATAACCAATTTTATGAAGAATTATTACAAGATTCTCGGCGTAAAGAAGGATGCCTCCGAAGAGGAGATCCGGGAGCATTGGGTTAAATTGATCCGAAAACTCCATCCCGATCGACAGGCAGAGGGGAAGGGAAAAGAAGAAAGGATAAAAGAAATCAACGAGGCCTATCAGGTTCTGAAGCATTTCTCCACCCGGGCGGAATACGATCTCAAGATGGCCTATGGCCGGCCCAAAGCCTCTTTTCTTCGCAGAGCATCGATCCCGGTCGGTATCCTGTCTTTATTGATTATGGGTATTGCTCTTTATCTCAACGGGCAGACAAGCCGGAGTCCGGTCATCGGTAATCAGGAGGCAGTAGTCAGTCCCCAGATAAACCAGACAAACGAAATAGACCAGATAAACCAGATAAACGAGAGTAACCAGAGAAACGAGATAAACGAGATAAACGAGAGAAACGAGAAAGACGAGAAAGACGAGAAAGAC
>JBHGBJ010000108.1:0-9355 GCA_041947025.1 Thermodesulfobacteriota bacterium | reverse complement strand
CACATGCGGCTTTGTCCTCTCAAACTTCGGCTTCGACATGGCTTAAACCCTCCTTATGAACAGATCGAAAATGGTAAACGAAAAAGACACCTCAAGCGACCCTCTTCAGTTCAGAAAGAATCCCTTCGCCCACGGATTGGGGCACAGGAGCGTAATGAGAAAACTGGAGGGTAAACGTTGCCCTGCCTTGAGTCTGGGATCGAAGATCGGTGGCATATCCGAACATATTCGCGAGGGGAACTTCTCCGGTGATCACATTGGTTCCCGCGCGATACTCTACTTTTGTGGTCTTTCCTCTTCTCGAGTTGAGGTCGCTGACCACCTGACCGACAAACTCCTCCGGAGTAATGATCTCGATGGACATCATGGGCTCGAGAAGGATGGGATTTGCCCTCTTTGTCCCTTCCTTGAAACCCATGGAGGCAGCGATTTTAAAGGCCATCTCAGAGGAATCGACTTCATGATAAGAACCATCGATGAGCGTCACTTTAATATCGACCATGGGGAATCCTGCAAAGGCCCCTCTCTCCATGGCCTCTAAGACCCCCTTTTCCACAGCGGGAATATATTCGCGAGGGATCGCTCCTCCAACGATCTTGTTCACGAATTCAAATCCTTTTCCCGGCGGTTGAGGCTCCAACGTGATCCAGACGTGGCCGTACTGGCCTCTTCCACCGGATTGACGGATAAACCGGCCTTCGGACTTCACCATCCTGGTAATCGTTTCTCGATAGGCGACTTGAGGTCTTCCGACACTGGCTTCGACTTTGAATTCCCTGAGGAGTCGGTCGACAATGATCTCCAAGTGAAGTTCCCCCATCCCAGAGATCAGGGTTTGGCCTGTCTCTTCATCCGTCTTCACCCTGAAGGAAGGATCTTCCAGGGCCAACTTCTTGAGGGACATCCCGAGTTTTTCCAGGTCACCCTTTGTCTTCGGTTCGATGGCGATGGAAATCACCGGATCCGGAAAATTCATCGATTCAAGGATAATCGGTTGCTTCTCGCTGCAGATGGTATCGCCCGTCGTCGTATATTTGAGGCCCACCGCGGCAAAGATGTCTCCTGCTGAGACTTCCTTAATCTCCTCCCGTTTGTTTGCATGCATCTTGACAAGACGGCCGATCCGCTCCTGCTTTCCCTTGACGGGATTGAAGACAGAATCTCCGCTCTTGAGATTCCCGGAATAGATACGGAAAAAAGTCAGCTGTCCGGTGTAAGGATCGTTCATGATTTTAAACGCTAAGGCTGAAAGGGGATGGCCATTATTGGCAGAAAAAGTCAATGCCTGACCTTTAAGATCAAACCCTTTCACCAGGGGCACATCCAAAGGTGAGGGAAGATAGTCAACGATGGCATCGAGCAGGAGTTGGATGCCTTTGTTCCGGAAGGCTGAACCACAGAGCACCGGAGTGCCCTTCAGTTGAAGGGTTGAATCCCGGAGGGCCTTCTTGATTTCCTCTTCTGAGATTTCCTGGCCATCGATGAACTTCTCCATCAGAAAATCATTCTGTTCTGCCAATTTTTCGATGAGCATTTCGCGTGCAAGAGAAGCTTCCTTGAGGTAGGCATCCGGAATATCGATCACTTCAAATTCCGTTCCGAGACTGTGGGGATCGTAAACAATGGCCTTCATCGTGATGAGATTGATGGCGCCCTTAAAATCGTCTTCCTTTCCAAGGGGCAACTGAACGGGGAGGGGAACCGTTTTCAGACGATCCACCATCATTTGAAGACATCCCTGGAAGTCCGCCCCTGTTCGATCCATCTTGTTGACAAAGGCAATCCTTGGGACCCGGTACTTGTCGGCCTGTTTCCAGACGGTTTCGGACTGGGGCTCCACCCCTCCGACCGAACAGAAGACCGCGACCGCCCCATCCAGGACCCGGAGAGAGCGTTCCACCTCGATGGTGAAATCGACATGGCCAGGAGTATCGATGATATTGATCCGGTGTTCTTTCCAGAAGCAGGTGGTGGCAGCAGAGGTGATCGTAATTCCTCTTTCCTTTTCCTGTTCCATCCAATCCATGGTCGCGGATCCCTCATCGACTTCGCCCATCCTGTGGGTGACGCCGGTATAGTAAAGAATCCGCTCCGTCGTCGTTGTTTTACCCGCATCGATATGGGCCATAATGCCGATATTGCGAGTCCGTTCCTTTAAAACCGTCGTTGACACGAATGAACCTCTCTATAAAATCCCACTGTCAAATTTAAAAGTTCAAATGCCGGAGGAAGCCCAAAGTTCAAATATCGAGTTTGGACTTTGACTCATATTTCTTACCACCGGTAATGGGCGAAAGCCTTATTGGCTTCTGCCATCTTGTGGGTGTCTTCTTTCTTTTTTATCGCAGCCCCCCGGTTATTGGCTGCATCGATCAGTTCTGCTGAGAGCTTTTCCTCCATCGTCTTTTCTGAGCGCTGTTTCGAAAAGCCGATGACCCAGCGAATGGCCAGGGCCACCTTCCTCTCCGGCCTGACCTCCACCGGAACCTGGTAAGTCGCGCCGCCGACCCTCCTGGGTCTGACCTCAATCAAGGGTTTCACATTGTCCATCGCCTGGCCAAAAATCTTAACCGGGTCGGAATGGGTCTTCTCTTTAATGATATCGAGGGACCGATAAAAAATCTTTTCCCCCAAATTCTTTTTTCCACGGCGCATGATCCCGTTTATAAATTTGGCAATCAACACGTCGTGGAACTTTGGATCCGGCAAAATCTCTCTTTTTTTTGCCTCTCTTTTTCTGGGCATAATAACTCCTGATCCCTATTCGTTTTGGGAAAAAGGTGTTGTTACTTAGGTTTTTTGGCCCCGTATTTAGAGCGACTCTGTTTGCGGTCTTGAACGCCTACGGAATCCAGGGTACCGCGGATGATGTGATAGCGAACCCCTGGAAGATCTTTTACCCTTCCTCCTCGAATCAGAACAACGGAATGTTCCTGAAGATTGTGGCCAACCCCCGGGATGTATGTGGTGACCTCGATTCCATTGGTCAATCTCACTCTGGCAACTTTTCGAAGGGCAGAATTCGGCTTCTTTGGAGTGGTCGTATAGACTCGAATGCAAACTCCCCTTTTCTGAGGAGACCCCGTGAGAGCGGGGGCAGAAGTCTTACTCGTTAAACCTTTCCTTCCCTGTCGAACCAGTTGATTAATCGTAGGCATTACATTCCCTCTTCTAAACCAAAACGAATTATTTCAATAAGTTAGAGAAAAACAGTCTTTGAAAATGATATCTTGCGAAAAAACTTATAAAATTTAGCAGATTTTTTTGAGAATGTCAAATATTTTTTCTAAAAATTTTTGTCAGGAAAGAATAAGTCCACCTTCAACAAGATCTTGTGTAGACACCATATAACGAGTTCTATATCCTGTGGTGACACGAACAAACCTTAAGATTTTGGGAGGAACTTCTCAGCCAAGACTCAGCCGGAGATGCTGATCAATGCGCATTATGTTAAGATAAAATCGCTTTGGATCCGCCCAAAGGTCAAGAAAGGTTGAAGGGGAGACTGAAAGAGAAAGAATGAAGGAAATGCGGGGAAAGTCGCTCAGCAGCGTAAAACTGTCCGGATACGTTCCTGGTGCCATTGGCCGAGTGGCCGAACTCCATGGGAGGTATTATCATGAACACTGGGGCTTTGATCTCTTTTTCGAATCGAAAGTGGCCACTGAGCTTTCAGAGTTCTTGAGCCGTTTCAACAAGGTGCGAGATGGTTTTTGGTGTGCCACCTTTGAAGAGAGGATCGTGGGCTCCATCGCCATCGATGGAATTGACCTTGACACCAGGGGCGGCCATTTGAGATGGTTTATGGTAGCTCCGGAGAGTCAGGGACGAGGGATCGGGAAGATCCTGCTTGAAGAAGCCGTCCAATTTTGCCGGAGGAGAGGGTTTAACCGCATCTATCTCTGGACTTTTGCGGGGCTCGATCGGGCACGCCATCTTTATGAGAAATGGGGATTCAAACTTTGCGAAGAACGTGAAGGTGACCAGTGGGGAAGACGGGTGATGGAACAGATGTTTGAACTGAGCCTCTGATGACTGCGTTGGGAAACCAGAGCATTAGCTCCACAGAACATAACATAGGGAGGATCGCGGTGGAAAAGAAGGAAATTTATGAGAAAGAACGGGAGTATTTGGTTCCTTGCGTCGCCCATTATTACAAAGAGCCTCTCATCCTGGACCGAGGAAAGGGAGGATACCTGTACGATATCGACGGGAAGGAATATCTCGATTGTTTTGGAGGGATTGTCACGATCAGCGTCGGTCACTGTGAGGACGAGATTACCTCAAAGACTTATGAACAGATGAAAAAGCTTCAACATGCTTCAACCCTATACCCTAATGTCCCGGTGATTTCTCTCGCGGAACGACTGGCCAAGATCACTCCTGGGAAGCTACAGAAATCTTTCTTTACCAACAGCGGGACAGAGGCCATCGAGACCGCCATTCTGATGGCCCAGCTTTACACCAAGGGGCACGAGATCATTGCTCTTCGGCATTGTTATAGCGGGAGTTCTTTACTCGCCATGAACCTTACAGGCCACTCCAATTGGCGCCTTGCTGGAAGCCTTGTTCCGGGGATCAAGCATGCCCATAACGCCTACTGTTATCGTTGTGCTTTCGGGAGGCAATATCCAGCTTGTGATCTCGAATGTGCCAAAGATATGAAGGAATTGATCGAGACAACGACCTCTGGCCGTCCCTCCGCCTTTATCGCTGAACCGATTCAGGGTGTCGGAGGATTCATCACCCCGCCCAAAGAATATTTTAAAGAGGTTGTCTCCATTGTCAGGCGTTACGGAGTTCTCTTCATCTGCGATGAGGTCCAGACAGGTTGGGGAAGGACAGGAGGGAAGATGTTCGGGATCGAACACTGGGGTGTTGAGCCCGACATCATGGTGATGGCAAAAGGGGCAGCCAATGGCGCTCCGGTTGGTATTACGATTGCAACGCCGGAGGTCGGAGATGCCTTCAGGGGTTCGCACATCTCGACCTTTGGTGGAAATCCGGTGACAGCGGCGGCAGTCATTGCTACCCTCGATGTGATCGAGAAGAAGAAGCTTGCCCAAAATGCGGAAAAGATGGGAAGATATTTAAGAGACCAATTGAATGGCTTAAAGGAAAAGTATGCGATCATCGGCGAAGTTCGTGGGATGGGCCTGATTCAGGGCATTGAAATTGTCAAGGCAGAAAAAGAACCCGCCCCCGATTTCGTCCTGGAGATATTAGAGGGGACCAAGGAAGCAGGGCTCCTGATCGGGAAAGGAGGCCTCCATGGAAACGTCATCCGTGTGACTCCGCCCCTGACGATCCGAAAGGAAGAGATTGACCGTGCCATCGAGATCATGGACTGGACCTTTGAGAAAGTTACGGCTTCCCGCGGAGTTTGACAAGGGGGACTTGTTCAGATAGTATCTCGAAACATATCGCTTGAAACATTTTTTTTGATTCTGTGAATTGGAGGAGGGTGTTGAGATGAAAAGGATTTCCTTATTCGGATGGATCTTGTTGGCGGTGGCCTTTTTCACTTCTTTCGCCCATGCCCAGAAGCCAGTCTACGGAGGATCGATCACCATCGCACTGGCAGTGGAACCCCCCGGGTTGGACCCTACGACTGCCACTTCTGCAGTCATTCCTAGAGTGGTTTATAGCAACATATTGGAAGGCCTAGTCAAGATCGACCGGAATGGAAAGATCGCCCCTGCATTGGCCAGGGATTTGAGGATTTCAAAAGATGGAAAGGAGTACACCTTCGTTCTCAAGAGGGGAGTCAAGTTCCATGATGGGAAGCCCTTCGATGCAGAGGATGTGAAGTTTACCTTTGAAAGGTTAATGGACGAAAAGACCGGTACGGCTCACCGGGAATACTATAAAGATATCGATTCGATCCAGGCGGTCAATAGCCATACGATGAAGATCAGGCTGAAGAATGCGAATTCGATGTTTTTGTTCAATCTCGCCCGTCCCGATTCCGTCATCATCAACCGGCAAGCAGTCGATCAACTGAAAAGCGCTCCGATTGGAACGGGCCCCTTTAAGTTTGTAGAATGGATGCCAGGGGATCACATCACTTTGAGCAAATTTGGAGACTTCCACCGAAAAGGCATCCCTTACCTCGACAAGGTTACTTTCAGATTTATCGGAGACCCGAGCGCCCAGATTGCAGGCCTCAAGGCCGGCGACATCGATGCCATTGCCTACGACGTCAGTCCGGAAAACGCCCTTTTGCTCGAAAAGGACCCGAAATTCAAGGTCCTCAATGGTTACACGACAACTAAAGTGATCCTTTCGACGAACAATTCGAGAAAACCTTTTAACGATGTCCGCATCCGCAAAGCAATGGCCTATGCCATCGATCGAAACGCCTTGATCAAGGGAGCCATGTCAGGCTATGGGATTCCCATCGGAAGCCATATGGACCCTGGCAATCCTTATTACATCGATCTGACCAAAGTCTATCCTTACGATCCTCAAAAGGCGAAACAACTCCTCACCGAGGCGGGTTATCCGAATGGCTTTGAGGCGGTCATCAAACTCCCCGAGCGTTATGCCTATGCCCGGCGCTCCGGTGAGATTATTGCAGATATGTTCTCTCAGGTGGGGATCAAATTGAAGATTGAGCTGACCGAATGGGGACAGTGGATTGATCGGGTCTTCAAGAATGCAGATTATGATCTAACCGTCATCGGCCATGCAGAACCCTTTGACATTAACATCTATGCGAACCCGAACTACTATTTTCGTTACGATAGCCCAAAGTTTCAGGAGACACTGAAAAAGGCTGAAATGGAAGCGGATGCCAAAATTCGAAAAGAACTCTATATCACCTGCCAGAAGATGATTACAGAGGATGCCGTAAACGGGTTCTTATACGTTTTGCCCAGCCTTCCCACCATGAAGAAAGAGGTGATGAACTGGTGGAAGGATTATCCGATGACTGCTGTCGACGTGACAGAAGTGTGGATACAGAAGTGAGCATGAACACTGAATCACAAGCACCAGATACTAAACAAATTCCAATCAACGAAATTCGAAACTTGTTATGATCGTGGACGACTCGGAAAAATCGTCATTGCGAGGACCCCGCACTTGATGCGGGGAACGTGGCAATCCCCTGAGATTGCTTCACTTCGTTCGCAAGGACACATCGTGGATGTCAACCTATTTGAGTCGTTCTTGAGTCGTTCCCTACAGGACGGCAAGAAAATTTTTTTAAGGTGGTTTGGGGCATTTAGTCATTGAGATTTGGAACTCCTGGCTGCCGGTAGGCAGGGAAGTTTTGATTTGGAGTTTAAGTTTAGATGACGGCTTATGTGCTCAAGCGAATCTTCATCCTCCTCCTGACTCTCCTCCTTGTCTCGATGGCCATCTTCGCGGTCCTCATGGTCATCCCGGGAGACCCCGCCCAGATCATTTTGGGCATTCATGCAACCCCGGAAACGCTTCATGGATTAAGGCATCAATTGGGTTTGGATCGGCCCGTGGTCATTCAGTATCTCAGTTATATAAGAAAGCTGGGGACGGGAGATATGGGACGGTCGATTCATTATGGAGTCCCGGTCCGCTCACTCATCATCTCGAGGCTTCAGGTCACTCTTCCCCTTGCCATTTTGTCAATCGTGCTTGCCATCGGCCTATCGATTCCCATGGGGACTTACTCTTCACTGCACCGGAATCGAATGGGCGATTACGGCATCATGGTTTTTTCGCAGATCGGTCTGGCTGTCCCCGCTTTTTGGGCGGGGATCCTCCTGATCCTTCTCTTTGCGGTGACCCTGCATTGGTTTCCTGCAGGCGGATTCCAGCCTTGGCTGAGGGATCCCTTGAGGGCTTTACAATCCCTTCTTCTTCCGGCCCTCTCTCTGGGGCTGGTCAGGGCAGCCGTGCTTACCCGCATGACCCGATCCTCCATGCTTGAGGTTTTGGGCGAGGATTATATTCGGACGGCCCGAAGCAAGGGAATGCCAGAGCGAATCGTGGTTTACAAGCATGCCTTCCGAAACGCCATCATCCCTGTCGTCACAATCATCGGCCTTCAGATAGGGGATCTTCTTGCAGGTGCGATCATCATTGAAAACGTATTCCATCTACCGGGGATTGGAAGGTTGGTCTTTGAAGCCATTGGTCAGAGGGATCTTCCTGTGGTCCAGGGGATCGTTCTTTTCATTACCTCGGCCATCGTTTTCATCAACTTCCTGATCGATATTGTCTACCGGTTTCTCGATCCGCGGATCCGATATGAGTAAGTCAAATCCCCCCGCCCCCCCTTTCTAAAGGGGGGGAGAGGGGGGATTATGGAAGTGATTGCAGAGAAGAAGAACATATGACCTACCGACGCCTCTTTCGAAACATCCACTTCGCGATCGGGGCCACGATCATCCTCGTCATCCTTCTCACCGCTCTTTTCAGCTTCGTCTATACTCCTTATGACCCGAATCGGATGAGCCTTTCTGAAAGATTCAAGCCGCCCGATGGAACCCACTGTTTGGGAACCGATCAATATGGAAGAGATATCCTCAGCCGGATGATGAAGGGATCGGTCAATTCCATTCTCGTCGGTCTGGTGGCTGTTTCCATTGGGATGGGTTTTGGCATTCTCCTCGGTTCCCTGGCTGCCCTTTACAAAAGGTGGGTGGATGAGGTGGTGATGAGGACCTCCGATGTGCTCTATGGGTTTCCGGCCGTCCTGAGCGCTATTCTGATTACTTCGATTTTCGGTCCTGGAATGATCAACAGCATGATGGCGATCGGGATCTTCAACATCCCCATCTTTGCAAGGTTAACCCGTGCCACCTCTCTCTCCATATGGGAAAGAGATTACGTCACCTCTGCAAAGGCGATCGGGAGAAGTGATGCGGAGATCGTCTGGAAATACATTCTCCCCAATATTCTCTCCTCCCTTGTCGTCCAAGGGACCGTTCAATTCTCGATTGCCATTTTAGCGGAGGCGGGCTTAAGCTATTTAGGTTTGGGAACCCAGCCTCCTCATGCCAGTTGGGGAAGGATGCTCAATGAGGCGCAGACCTTTATGGGAACCTCTTTCTGGCTGGCCATCTTTCCGGGATGTGCGATCGCCCTGGCCGTATTGGGATTCAACCTCCTCGGAGATGGACTAAGAGATATGCTTGACCCGAAACTCGCCCGGATTCAGGGGCGACTATGAGATAGGAGAGCCAAGAGTGTACAGGCTGAAAGCTGAAGGCTCAAAGGTTCTTGCTTCCAGCTTTGAGCTTTCGCCTTTGATCGCCATACTCCGCAAATTGGCCTGAAGCGTTTGGAGGTAAAGAGCATGCAGCTCGCGTACCTCCCCCAATAAAGTGGACACTCTCGACTAACGATAAGGAGGGAGTGTACGATG
>JBHGBJ010000107.1:0-9418 GCA_041947025.1 Thermodesulfobacteriota bacterium | reverse complement strand
CTGGCTGGCCAATACCCTCAATCGAGAAGGGAAAAGATTTGGCACAAGAGTGGAGTTGGATGAGGAGAATCGGCTGATACTCTTTTGGGAAAACCAAAAAATTGAAAGTGAGACACATGGGCAAGATTCCCCCTCTTAAGGCTAAGAGGGGGAAAGGGGAGTTATGGTGACAAAGGATGACGGGACCTTTGTACACACATAAGCAGCGATGAGGGTTTTTAGGCGGGTTCAACCTTTCAATCACAAATAGACCGGCTGTTGCCCAAAGCCACCGTTCCTCTTCGACATGCTCAGGGCGAACGATATCAGACGAAAAATTGACAGGACAAAGAAAATTGACTATAATGATGTCAAATTTCAATGAAAAATGACAACATAGTTATCAAATCATGCTGAAAAGGATTTTAAAAGCCCCGCAGCAAAGCTTCTTTTTGATGGGGCCTCGGGGGTCCGGCAAGAGTACATGGCTTCGAGGCACTTTTCCCGATGCCTACGTGTTCGATCTGCTTTCCGAGGAGGTTTTCCAGCGGCTTCTGGCTAAACCAGGCCTTTTCGCGGACGAACTACGTGCAGTTTCAGCCGATCAATGGGTGATCGTTGACGAGGTGCAGAGACTGCCCGGCCTCTTGAACGAGGTGCATCGATTCTCCGAAGAAAAACGTCTTCGGTTTATCCTTTGCGGATCAAGTGCCCGCAAGCTGAAACGAGCCGGCGTCAACCTGCTTGCAGGGCGTGCATTGCACCGATCTATGCATCCCTTTGTGCCCGAGGAAGTGGGCACAAAGTTCGATTTAGAAGAGACTCTTCGGTGTGGGTTGCTGCCGATCATCTGGGACTCAGCTGCCAAAGAAGACACTCTTGTGGCTTACGCACAGCTCTATCTTAAAGAAGAGATTCAAGCAGAGGCACTTGTTCGAAACCTGCCTGGATTTGCCCGTTTTCTTCCGTTGGCGGCCCTTTTTCATGGCCAAATCGTCAATGTGGCCAACATTGCTCGGGAGGCCGGTGTGGCAAGGACGACGGTGGCAGGATACCTGGACATTTTGGTGGAGACACTCCTGTGCTTTCGGCTTCCAGCGTATGAAGCCAAACTCCGTGTACGAGAACGGAAGCTGCCTAAATGGTATTGGTGCGACCCCGCCATTGTGCGGGCCATGAAGCGCACGACTGGCGGCATCACTCCGGAGGAACGGGGCATTCTGTTTGAGGGGTTGGTAGCTCAGCTGCTCAGAGCATACAAGGACTATCGTGGAATCTGTGACGAAATGTATTACTGGGCTCCCTCTGGCCGGTCCGAAACTGAGGTCGATTTCTTGCTTGTTCGCGGGACTGATCTGGTGGCGGTCGAGGCGAAATCTGGTCAGACTTTCACGGACACTTGGTGCAAGGGCCTACGCGCCGTGGCACAGCTTAAGGGGTTGCGCCGCCGGATCATTGTTTATCCTCGCGGACCGGTCCTGCGGACAGAGGACGGCATCGATGTCGTTCCTTTTCAATACTTCTCGGATCTCCTGGCTGGCAACAGTCTCTAACGAGAAAAAGGGTTAGGGTTTATCTTTTCTGTAAGCTCAGGAATTTATTATTTTATGGACGTCCCCCCCTTCACCTTATGAGGATAATCGATTGACACTCTTTTGGGAAAGCCAAAAAATTGAAAGAGAGACACGTGCGCGAAATTCCCCCTCTTAGGACGCCAACATTTCATTCAGCTTTGCTTCCCATTCGTCTTCGGAAAGGACCTCAAATCGTAATACCTTGTCTTGCATCTCACGGCCAAGTTCGCCCCAGTTCCTTGACCTTGCCTCCCGTGTGCAAATATTGAAAACCTTGCGGATATAATCGGTCTTGTCGTTGTCCTTCAAATGAAGGCCTTTCGTCTCCACCACGTAGACACGTTCATAGTCGGTTCGCGATTCCTTATCGGTGGCGGTGAAAATGAAATCAGGATAAATCCTGTGCTCACGCCAGCCCTGAATCGAGTAATCACGACGTGAGCGGTTGCGATACCAGAAAAAGAGTCGCCGCTGGTTTTCCAGATACCATGCTACCGCCTTCTCCGTATCATTGAAGTCCTCCTCCGGGACAAATTCGAACAAATTCAGTTGAAGGGGGCTTCCATCCTTACGGGTCAGGGTTTTTGCGGTCGATCTGACCGCCATAGACGTTGGAAGAGCCCAATCGAAATTGTTCCCGATGATCAAAAAGCGAAGCTCATCCTTTTCAAGCATTGATCGGAAAATCCCCTCGGCCAGCCGGTCCTTCTCGGCTTCGAGCTGTTTTCTTAACTCTTCGATGAGAAAAACGAAGTTGTTAGCAATGAGTCGTTCGGTCCCCTCTCTGTCACCCGGCATCTGCCGGAAATGGTTCAAGATCTTCCTGGCAAATTCGTGGGCCTGCCAGGGATTCGGAACAATATCGCAAAGCTGGCGGGTCATGAACACCGAATCAATGCGGATTCCGCCTTCTTTCAGTTCTTTCCTTTCCCTGGTCTTAATGAGCTGGCGCCTGTCGTCAGTTAGTGTAACGCCGATTTCAATATCTTTCTCCTCATAGGCTGAAAGAGTCAGTCCCATAACCGGTTTGAGGTCGACGTCGGCCCACGGAATCCGCGACGCAATGTCCATCTCATAGTTGACCGGGCGCCAACTGCGTCCACTCCTGACCATAAAGACCGGGAGAATCGTCCTTCGCGCAGCTTTCTTAAATTGATTCCGGATCTCAACCGGCCTGTCCATCCCTTCGTCGGATGCACCGCTATGTTCGTCTTGTGTAGAAACATGCCCCCGCAAATCACCCAAACCCTCTTGCTCAAACCCCTGCTTGATACTGTCGAGTAGTTCTTTCCCTCGCTGTTGGAAGCAGAAAACATAACTTTCGTCAAGTTCCCGGATCTCTGTCTTTCGGGCGTAAGGCTGGCGAAGGATGCGGCCCACGAGCTGAGTCAAGGAGTTCTTCGATGAGGGATTAGTGAGGATCACCAGGACGTAAGCAAAAGCACAGTCCCATCCTTCCTGAAGCGCCTGTTTGGTGATGATGTAGCGGATCTTGCAATCACGGGCCAAAAGCCCGCCGATGTTATCCACCTCCTTTAGCTCGTCCTTCTCACTCGTCTTGATAGCAATCTCTTCCGCTGATACGCCCATGGTCTTGATCAGGTGCTCACGAACCTGCTCGGAATGAATCCATCGTCCGCCCTGCTGCTCCTTTCCGGTGCGTTCCACCTGAATGAGGCAGATCGGGCGGATGTGAGTACCCGTGTTAGCCTCGTAATCCCGCGCTTTTTCCTCAAGGATCTTGCGCTTATTGAACCCGGCGAGAAGGGAGTCCTTCCAATCCGGGCTTGCTTTGTTCACAACGTGGAGATCCAGTTTGATCATCTCTTCCCGGTGCAGTTCCCTGCCGGTGATGTCCACAAGAACGTTACTTTGGACGGGCGTCGCAGAAAGCTCGACAATAAGACATGGGTTGAAGCCATGCAGGGTCTGCTGTGCGCCGACACTGTAAGCTTTATGGCCCTCATCGAGGACTATCAAGGGTGAAAGCAATCTCAATGTATTGCCAAGTGAGGTTTTTACCTGCTTTCCCCAAAAGCCGCTTTCCTTCTCGTAGGTGTCCAGGTTCGGAAAGCGTTTGAATAGATTCTCCTGCTTTTTGATATCATCCTCGGGTGGGAAAAAGTCTTGAAAGCCGCCGCTGTCTTTGAAAACCCTCAAGGTTTCCTTTGTCTTCCGATTCGCGGAAGGAAGCATCAGTATGAGAACGACCAAATTCTCCTGGATGTCCTGGGGTGAAAAGCGATCCGTCTTCTCCAGAATCAACGTGTGGCCGCCGCTGGCGAGATCAAGGTGCTGACGGTATGGATGATCCCGGTCTTTCAGATTGTGAATCGTCTGCCGGTATATCTGGGTGGTTGGAACGATCCACAACACAAGCCCGGTCTTCTGCTTCCGGTAGATCATGTTTACAAGATCAACGGTCTTTATGGCTAAGAGGGTCTTGCCGCCCCCTGTCGGGATCTTCATGCAAAATGTTGGTAAGGGTTGCTTGAGTCCGTTCTTGCAGGGGGAATAACGTCGGGGAATCCGTGCCTCTTCCCATGCGTTTGAAGGAAAATCAATCTTAAGCTCGGGGTTGTTTTCGGCCTTCTTCCGCCAGTCAGCCAGGTGGTCAAGGTATTTTCTAATCTCGGTCAGGGCTCTTTGCTGGTATTCCTTCAGTTGCATGCGTCACCGGGTAAGCTCGTAAATCTCAAATGGCAATTGGGCAAAATCAATCCGGTAGTGCTCAAGATGCTCCTGGTCCAAATATTTAGTCGGTGCAAATACCAACCGTCGCTTATCTTTTTTGAAGGGCGGGAAGGCCTTCGCCATATCCAGCGTCAGCGCCAAGTTCTTCAATTTGTCAATATTGGGTTCATAGAAAAGAAAGACCTGGTAATTCTTGCTTTCGCCTATGAAGTGCTTCTCTTGCTTTATCGCCTTCTCATCAAATTCCTCCCCGGTCGCAGTGTAAAAAACGTACCGCGCAAGCTCCTTGTACGAGGGAAGGCTGTCTCCGTCAAGGATGCTTTCCAACTCAATCGGTTTGCCAAGTTCAAAAAAACTGAAAGACCCTCCAAGTCCTTTTTTCAAAACGTCGTCCTTCGCATTCGAAACGCCTTTAATGACCCGCCGCACCCGTTCGGCGGTGATGGAGTCAGCGTATTCTTCGCATTCGATAAGAATGAACCGCCGGTTGCCACCATCCTCTTTGTTGAGATCAAGGACCGCATGTGCGATAGGCCCGGACCCCGCAAAGGAATCGAGGACCACCGTTTCCTCTTCTGTATCGGTGCTAAGGCGAAGAATGCGTTTGATCAGTTTTGTTGGTTTTAGTGTGGTGAACTCGGGGTAATCTTTGCCAAATATCTCAAGAAGTTCCTTTTTGGCGTCTTGGGTGTGGCCCACCTCCTTGTACGTCCAAATTGTTTCTGGAACCAACCCCTGCTTAACCTCGGAGAGGAAACGTTTGATCGCGGGCACTTGGTTCTTGTCCTCTCCCCACCAGATTCGGTTTTCCTTGTCCATCCGCCACAGGTTCTCCTCCGAATACCGCCAGTAATTTCCAGGCGGTGGACCCGAGATGACCCGACCTCCAGGACATTTGATGCTGTACTTCCCTTTGCTGTAAGGATTGCGAGCGGATAGATCTCCGGGTTTCCATGGCCCGCGCGGGTCATTGTCCGGATTAGAGTATCGTGCGTCTTGTTCTTCCGTTCTGGGGAGCAAACCTATGTCCCATTCGGGTTTGGACTTTGCATAGACAAGGACAAAGTCGTGATTCTCTGAGAAATATTTTGCTGTGCTTTTTGGTGAGTACACTTTCTCCCAGATGGTGGTTGCTACGAAGTTTTCTTCCCCGAAAACCTCATCCATCAGCATCCTCAAATGATGGACTTCGTTATCATCAATCGACACAAAGATAACCCCATCCTCTCTCAAGAGTTCCCGCAGAAGCCTCAGTCTTGGCATCATCATGCAGAGCCATTTGTCGTGGCGGGTCAGATCCTCGCGATCAACAACCTTGCCCAACCAGTCCTGCATCATCGGGGAATTGACGTTATCGTTATAAACCCATTTCTCGTTCCCGGTGTTATAGGGTGGATCAATGTAAATGCATTTGACCTTCCCGGCGTAGAGAGGGAGGAGGGCCTTCAGCGCCTTGAGATTATCACCATGAATGATGAGGTTGTCATGGAGACTTACCTTATCCGTCAGGCTCTTGCTCTTGACCGGGATAAGCTCATGGTACTTCACCATCAGGTGATGATTCTGAACGAATGTCTTTCCCTTAAATTGGATCTGCGCCATGAATCACCTTCCGTTTCAAATCTTGGTAGTGACCCCTTTATATATTTTGCTTTACAACATAACCATCCTTTCGAAAGTCCAATGTTTAGCCCATTTCTGGGATGATGCTTGCACCGGGGCCTGGACAGAGCAACATCCAAGCATTTGGGACTAAGGCGCTTATGCGCTCTCTTGGCCGCCATCCCAGCGTTTCCGGAGGTGGGATAGTAAAGATGTAGGGAATTATCAATATATTATCGGGCCACGACTTAAATCTTTGAGCAAATGCTATATCTATCATTTAGGCTGCTCATCAAAACTGAACCTTAAGGTCCGGGTAATACGTACTTATTGGATTGTCTACAGAATCAGGGTCTTTCAATACTGTTCGAACCTGGTTCGCAATTTCTGCTTTGTAAGTTTGTAAGTTGGGCACCATTGTGTAAATATTAGAGGTGTCGATCTGTATTGTTCTGAATTGGTCGAGATCAAAAGGTATTCGGTCAACTTTTCTAATTATTTGTACAGTGGGCAACCTGCAGGCATGCCGAAGAGACAATTCATAGAACACATTAGGATTGTGGAATGAGAGGTCCGCGATTACGAGATGAGATCTTAGAATGTACTGGATAACCTGCGCTGTAATCATTCCAGGTTTTCCAATCCTGTCAGCCCGGACCACTTTCAGACTAAACTCTTCAAGGGCAGGTTCGACGATCGATCCCAAGAAAAGATCAGAATGGTTTCGCTGATCTGAACCTTCATCCCCTATTGGGGAGATGTAAAAGCATACCTTCTCCCAACTCTCTCCTTCCTCAGTTTTCGGTGTTTGTATTTCCATCGATGCGGAGGGGGGCAAAAATTCTTCATGGGCTGGAGGCTTACTTGGAGCGACAGGATATTCTTCTAAAGTTTGCTCAATCGGGATTATTCTCTCAGCTCCCGCTATTGGCTTCAGAATTCCCAAGTACTTTGCGTTAACTATGAAAATATCGATACATTCCTTCACGTCATCCGCAGCAACTCCATTCTCCCTTGCCATATCTTCAAGAACCCTATGAGCAGGCAACCTATTATTCTTCAGTGAGTCATACAAGGCCTTGAAAGGAGGAATCCTTTCGATTGCCAGCTTGAATTGTGCTGTTAGCTTGTCCCTTACTGAACTTTCAGCACTTGTAGCAATTTTGCCATCGTTGGTGAGCTCTAAATTTTCAGCCGAATGGCTTCCTTTGATTAGGCCGTACCTGGATGCATTCGCTATCATTTGCCTGCTGGCCCCACTCTCCGGGGATTTCCCAATATGATCAAACAGAGTGAGCCGGCGCACTTTCTGAACAACACCCAATTTCTGAATAGCCAGTGGGATAGCTAAGGCTTCTTCAAAGGAACATGCAGGGAACAATCGTGTGCCGTGTTTTCTACCGCGCTTTTTCGGCCTATTATCATTCTGTGACTGCTCTTCCTTAGAGCTTCCTTTCTGTTTCTTCATCGGCGCCTCCTTCAAATGTTGTGCTTCGATCTAACACCTAAACTGATTCACTTCAAATCTCTTAAGCCCTCGGGGGCCATAACCCTTCTCTTTTCACTCTTCTTTCTATAACTTCCGTTGAGACTCCAAATGGTTTGCATAGCATTGGAGCAATTCTTGACAAGACCGCATCCGGATCCTTTTCCAGAAAAGTGATGAGGTTGTTCTCTATAAGAGTGGCGCTTACATTTTCCATCTCTGCTTCAAGTTCCGCGTGGGGCACTAATAAACGGCCAGCAAACTCGTTGGCCTGCCATTCAAAGCTTCTGTATTCATTCTCGGCCACATTAATAATGAAGTCTTTCCAGTCCTCGGGAGAATCGATCCAAAATTTGGTATATAGATCTCTGTGTAGAAAAAAATGACCCAGTTCATGGGCAAAAGAGAATCGCATGCGGTTTGCAAACTTATCGTTCATGTAACAATCATAATCGACAACAATTCCAGACAAATCTTTCTTCAGGTATGCATCTATGTCGATGGTTGAGAGAAGGTACTTAACCGGCTCGATATCAAGCTTTAGTCTAAACTCGACAATCTCCTCAGTATTTACTGGCAGTATCGATTCTGGCCAATATTTCTTCCGGGCTTCATCAGCAATGTCCCATAGATCTCTTGACTCAATCCATCTGCACCTAAATTCGCTGTAATCCAATCGACTATTCCTTCCTGATCATATCGATTAGCCTATCAAGCTCTTCAGGAGTAGGTTTTTCGCTCCTGATTGTACGGAAGAAAAGCGGCAAAGAATTCAAAACCTTTTCATCAGATAGAATATCCTCTGGAATGATCCCGGCATCGATGTTTGCCTTGTCTTTCATTTCTTTCCATAGTAGGGACCCGAGTTTGATATTCAACACCTGAGCGATTCTTTTAAGTTTCTCTTCATCCTGCGGAGGCGCAAGCAAACCTCGCTCTACTTTACTCCAGTTACTGGCGTCTACTTCCATTCGTTTGCAGAATTCTCTGAGACTTATGCCCTTTTCAATCCTCTTCTCTTTTATGAATTCTCCAAACATACTAATCCCTCCCTTCCATTTTCTGTTTCCTTTAGGGTTATGGTATGTTTATAACCATGTGGTAATATCAGTACCACAATGCAGAGAAGAAGTCAAGAAAATTCTCGCTTCGATCCAACTGATGGACGGAGTTATTTGGCCGTCATGAAGGGGATTTGGAATGTTTTGGAAAAAGTGAGGGTTCATCATCTCGATCAGCTTATCGATCTCTTTAGGAGTAGGTCTTTCGCTTCTGCCGGGATATAGTCTTTCAGATTCAGTTGATGGTCATCCACAACATCTGCTTTGATAAATCTTTCTTTTTCAAGGGGATCTACCGTCGCATCAATACCTACTTTCGTTACAGGATCCATCTTGGTCTTTCTGCTCGGATCCATAACGAAGCCCCATGAGTTTCTTATAATCAACAGATCCTCAGATAAGTCGGCTCTCGTGCATATCGCCCAGTTCACTTCATCCGGATCATCGACATTAACATCTTGATCGACGGCGGTAGCCCACTTGATCCAGGGGTCAGCCAAGGCCGCCATGAGAATATTCTTAACGACACCCCTCTGGACCTGCGGGTAATCGCCGATCTGGATCACACAATTCATAAAATTAGGAAGGAGGTTGATCGTTGTGACACTCGAAGAGATCTTCTTCAACTGTTCGAGCACCCTTGCTTCCATAGGTATGGCTAATAAAGATTGTTCTTCCACAGTCCCGGGGAGGATATTTTGGAAGATAGGGTCCTTTCTGTGGGTAATACATGAGATCGTCACAATCGGGTTTTCTCCCTGTGGTCCGTACACCCTTTGGTTCTCTCCCATAGGACCTTCGTTCGCTGTCTGATTCCAGGAGACAGTTCCCTCGAGGACATATTCCGCATTTGCAGGGACATAAAGATCGACTGTCTGGCATGGGACCACCTCAACCGGTCTTCCCATCATCGCTCCTGCATACTCAAATTTGTCTTTCTCGTATTGAATCCCGGCTTCTGAAGCAAACATCACGAAGGGGTCGGCTCCGATGACCACAGCAATGGGCATATCCCTCTTTGC
>JBHGBJ010000106.1:0-9440 GCA_041947025.1 Thermodesulfobacteriota bacterium | reverse complement strand
CGAATATCTTCATAGGCTTGGCACGTCAGGGTCCGATTGGTTAAAGGTTACCGCTCTAAAATTTTTTCACCCGACCGCCTCTCCCCTTTCTGAGAAAGCAGGTTTTTTCATATTACGACACAGTCTCGAAGGGGAAGGATTATCAGGGGACTGTTAATTATCATTCTTTCTGTATCAAACCCACCATGGCCAATTTTGAATACCCCAGGCTCATCTTCTCTGACCCTGAAGGTGCCATTTTTGATCATCCCTATCTGAGAATGGCGGGCCGATCTGGAACCCGAATCGTCCCCCCTTCTCGTTCAGAGTTGATCCCGCTGCCCATGGGCAGCCAACTCTTCACCCTGCCCGGAAGGATTCCGATCGGGTGGGATGAGAGGACGGGGAGTTCCGCCTTATCCGAAAGGATGAAGGTCGGCCGAAAGGAAATCGATTGTACGGCTGTGGCCGCCTTCCTTCCACCCGGATACGTCCGCACATCCCTTCCAGCTACCCGTCTCAGGTCAAGAGGCAACACTCTTCCACTCTGGGCTTACAGCTCCGTCGGTTGGAAAGGTGGTAGGTTTTGGGCCACAGGTTTGCTCATTGACCCCAACCCCCATTGGAGTCCGAGATTTTTTCGGAATGACCGCCTCCTCGCACGAAAGGTCGGCTCAGGATTGAAGAAAAACCCGGAGAATCGCCTCTTAGGGCAATTGGCCAGGTGCGCTCTGGAATATCATTGTTTTGCAGCGAAGAACGTTTTTTTCAGAAGATGGGAATGCCCGCTACCCACCTCTCCTTCGTGCAACGCCGATTGTCTGGGGTGCATCTCCCTTCAACCTTCCGAATGTTGTCCAGCCTCCCAGGAGAGAATCCGTTTTGTGCCCACCCCGGATGAAGTTCTGAATGTTGCTTTACCCCACTTGGAAGAGGCGCAGGACGCGATTGTCAGTTTCGGTCAAGGTTGTGAAGGAGAACCATTGATGCAATGGCGACTCCTGGAAAAATCGATTCGGAGGCTCCGGGAGAAGACCGATCGGGGAACGATCAACCTCAATACCAATGGCAGCTTTCCAAAACGGATCGGCAGAATATGCGATGCGGGCCTTGACAGCATTCGCGTAACCCTCAATAGCCCCCATCCTGAATACTTCAATCTCTACCACAGACCCAAGGGTTTTACGCTGAAAGACGCCACAGAATCCCTGATCCTGGCAAAGGAAAAAGGTTGTTACACCTCTGTCAACCTCCTTGTCTTCCCTGGCTTCACGGATCGGGAGAGCGAGATTGAAGGAATGATCGATCTGGTCCGGAAGACCCGACTCAACCTCATTCAGATGCGGAATCTTAATATCGATCCCGACCTCTATCTGAAAGAAATGGGAAGAGGCTATGGAATGGGAATTTCCAAGATGGTTGAGGTCCTAAAGAAGGAGTTCCCATCTCTCCAATTCGGTTATTTTAATAGGACCAAAGAACATTTCAGATCTCAGATTGTAGATCGCAGCTTTAAAATTTGAAATCTGAAATCTTAAATTTGAAATTGAACGAAATGGAGGATCACCAGTTCAGACAAGGGGCAAAGGCTGCCCTCCCCATTGTTTTGGGATATCTTCCGGTGGGGATGGCCTTTGGCATATTGGCTCAGAAAGCCGGCCTCACTGCTTTCGAGGCGGGCTCGATGAGCCTTCTTGTCTATGCCGGGGCGAGCCAATTCATCGCTGTCGAAATGATTTCAAGAGGAATCCTCTGGTTTCCGATTGTTCTCGCCACTCTTTTTATCAACCTTCGGCATCTCTTAATGAGCTCCACCCTTTCCCTCTTATTCAAGAAAGGCTTACTCCGGACCCTAAGCCTTTTGTCCGCTCAACTGACCGACGAATCCTTCGCGGTTGCCATGTCAGATACCTCCAAGATTTCAGATCGGCCCAGATATTTGATGGGGCTCCAGATGACCTCCCATCTGGCCTGGATAACCGGCTCCGTGACGGGCGCCCTCTTCGGGAGCCTCTTTGATCCGACGGAGTACGGCCTTCCTTTTGCCCTCCCCGCCCTCTTCATCTGCCTCCTTGTGATTCAGATCAAAAGCCCTAACCATTTTGGGATGATGATCATTGCAGGCATCTCCTCCCTCTTCTTCAAATGGGCATTTCCTGGGAACTGGAACATCTTTCTGGCTACCCTCCTCGCTTCGGGGATAGGAGTGACGGTGAAGTTCAAAGCTCAAAGCTCAAAGACCCAAGGTAAAAAAAGGTGAGAGAAGAAAGATTATTGCTTATCTTTGGAATGGCCATTGTGACCTTTCTACCACGATTTATTCCGATGGCCTTCTTTTCCCGGTGGGCCATCCCAGAAAAAGTGAGAATGGGATTAGAGTACATTCCTGTTTCGATTCTGAGCGCCATTCTCTTTCCGATGCTCCTCTTTGATGGGGAAGGGACTTTCGGAATTCAACCTCAATTCTTGATCTCTTCTATTCCTGTTTTTGCCTTCGCCTGGAAGACGAAGAACTTGTGGGGATCGGTAATCATCGGCATGGTAATTTATTGGGGATTGGGATTTATTCTGTAGATCATTCGCTCATTGGGTTATCAGGTTATTGAGTGATTGGGGCTTGGAACATCGAAGTTTTAATAACTTATTAACTGAATGACCTAATGACTTAATAACCGGTTCTTATATCTTTTCGGCGATGAGGCTGGCGACAGCCTTTCTCTTTCCTCTCTCTCTAAAAATTCCTTCGCGATAACAAAGGACTCGAAATCCACGGAAGAGCCTGAGAAGTTCATTGGACCTCAGAAAATATTTCGCTTGCTTCGGCCCGCTGGTCGCAAGGTCCCTGTGGTCTAGAATATAGGTTTCGAAGACCACCCTTCCCCCCTTCTTTAGTCCTCTCTTGATCCTGGGAATAAGGCTCCGCTTGAGGAAGTAGAAGTTGGTAATCAGGTCGTACCCTTCTTCTTTTATCGGGTAGGTATCAAGATCGGCGTGAAGAGTCCGGATTTGGACTCGCGCTTCTCTGGCCAATTTTCGAGCCTTCTCCAAACCCACGGTTGAGATATCGACGGCATCCACATCGAATCCGTGCTGGGCCAGAAAGATAGCGTTTCTTCCCTCCCCGGTCGCAATATCAAGCGCCTTTCCTTTTGGGAGAAAAGCAGTATGCCTCTTCAGAAAAAGGTTGGGCTCTTTTCCCAAAGCAAACCCCTTCTCCCGGAATTTCTTATCCCAGCGTTTCTGATCCGATTTCAAGTTCATCCCTCCAGCCCGCTTACTAAGGAGTCCATAATTGAATAGACACACTTTTTGGAAAATCTCCCCTCACCCCTCTTTGCCAAAGAGGGGTAATTCCTCCCTTTGGAAAAGGGGAGGTGGGGAGGGATTTTATAAGAAATTTATTCATCTTTGGGTGATTAATATGTTTTGTCTATTATGGACTGATTATGTAGAAAATAGCACCTCAGTAACGGGCTCGATGGCACCAAATCAGAACGACCTTCTGCCATGGAGACAACCTCGAAACTATAATACAATTATTTTCATGGTTCGAGGGTGCCTTCCAGGCATGGAACATTAGTAAGTACTTGTCCAAGACATTACCATTTGGCTTTTTCAGAGTCAAATTCACTCTTTTTATATGGTGGTTGTTTTCTTTTCCAATTCGGCGTCGATGAGAAGAAGGACTAGGGCTTAAATTTTACCTTCTCTCGGTCAAACAGACTTATTTCTCTTCTTGACTTAGGTGGCACGAGTGGCTATTTTTGAATTAAATAGGGGAAAAAAGGGTCTATGAAGCTTTTTGCTCTCCCAAACCGTGACCAAGAAAGGAGCGTTCTATGGCTAAAAAACTTTTTATCCTGGTTTTTCTTCTTTCGTTACTGGTTGGGTGCGCCGGCGTGCCTCTAAGGGAGGCCCTTGAAGAAAACCGCAACATTCCCGCTGGAAAAATAGAAGGAAATCAGTTTCTGGGAATAAGGTATCCTTTTAAGGTCTCCGTTCCTCCCCATTGGAAGATGACAACAGAATTCCCGGATTTTTTGGAGGGACTGGGGTTTGATAAACCTGGCCCCCAGGATAAGGAGCAGACCGATTTATATGTCTTTAACCCTGACACCAAATCAAATGTCCAATTTGATTTAACACCGGCAGGCCGTTATTCCAATTTCAATCAAGAAATAATTGAAAGGCTTACGGCGGCTGGCGCAGAGAGTTTTAAGGAAGAGTTGGAGCAAGCTTACGGAAAAGATGTGAACGCGAAGATCGGCCCGACGGAGCCGATCTCTTTGAGGGGGGTCCAGTTTGCGGCGAAGAAATTTGCCACCTATACGCTGAAGGGGGTGAAGAGAGAACAAGGATGGATTTATGGTTTTTCAGAACCTTATCAGATTTTTATTCTCTATATGATCCTGGAAGAGAAAGGATCGAACGATCGCCAAGAGATGGAGAAGATCTTAAATTCTTTTGAAATGATCACCAAAAAATAAAGGTGAAAGGAGCACCAAAATATGGCGGCAAAAAAAGAGGCAAAGATGTACAAGTGCAAGACGTGCGGAATGGTCACAACCGAAAAAGGTCATCTCTGCAAACCCCAGCCGATTAAACAGGCCTACACCTGCGACTACTGCGGCATTAGCGTAAGCAATCCGAGACACGTGTGTAAGCCAAAAGTGGCGGAATTGAAATATGTCTGTGACAATTGCGGTCGGGTGGCAGGTGAGAAAACACTCCTCTGTAACCCAAATAAGATAAAGTAGACAACCCTTCCTCCTCTTGGTTTGAGTGGATAGGAAGACGGCTTCGCTCATCCCTCCAATCCATGTCGCCGGTGGGATTTTGCTTGCTTCCGAGAAGGCTCCGATAGAAAGGTTCGCGCACCCCTTTCCATTGGGGGCAAGTTTTTCTAACAGGCCGACCCTCACTTTTGAAGGCCGGTTGATTTTTGTAAACAAATTATTTATGGTTGGCTTATAGGAAGAAACGATTAGAATAAGAGGAAAATTCATGGAAAAGGTGGAATTGAAGAAAGGGATCTATTGGGTTGGAGCAATCGACTGGAACGTGAGAGACTTCCATGGCTATTCGACTCCTTTCGGGACAAGCTACAACGCCTATCTGATTCTCGATGAAAGAAATGTCCTGGTGGACACGGTCAAGGCCCCTTTCTATTTGGAAATGTTGGGCCGGATTTCAGATCTCATCGACCCGTCGAGAATCGATGTGATTGTTTCAAACCATGTGGAAATGGATCACTCCGGCTCACTCTCTCAGATTGCCGAAAGAATTGGGAAGCCACTGGTGGTTGCCACCGAGAGAGGGGTGAAGGGTTTGGAGAAACACTATCAGAAGAAGATGAATTTCAAGACGGTGAAGACCGGAGAGACTCTCTCAATCGGCCGCCGGACCCTCTCTTTTGTGGAAGCGCCAATGCTCCACTGGCCGGACAGTATGTTTACGTATATCAAAGAGGACCAGCTTTTGTTGCCGAATGACGCCTTTGGGCAACATGTCGCCTCCTGTCAAAGATTCGAAGATGAGATGGGCGATGAGGTGATGAAACATTCAGCCAAATATTATGCCAATATCCTCTGGCCCTTGGCCCCCCTGATCCTAAGGAAGGTCGATGAGGTGGTGAAGATGGGAATCCCGATCGATATGATTGGTCCCAGCCATGGCCTCATCTGGAGAAGAAACCCGGCCAGAATCATCCAGGCCTATGTGGATTGGAGTCAGGGGAAGACGGAGAAAAGAATCCTCGTGATCTATGATACGATGTGGGGGAGTACAGAATCCATGGCGAAGGCCATTCTTAAAGGTTTGATCGAGGAAGGAGTCGAGGCAAAGCTTCTTCATCTGCGGTCGAACCATCGAAGTGATTTGATCCATGAGATGCTGGAAGCAAAAGGGATCCTTTTAGGCTCTCCTACCCTCAACAACGGGATGTTTCCCTCGATGGGTGATTTCCTGACCTATCTGAAAGGGTTAAGACCCAAGGGAAAGATCTTTGGCCTCTTTGGATCCCATGGATGGGGAGGCGGCGGCGTGAAGGAGATGAGGAAGATTCTGACCGAAGAAAAATTTGAGATCTGGGAGAAAGAACTGGCTGTCCAATATATCCCTGATCCAGAGGAATTGCAAAAGGCCATTCAGTTCGGCAAGGAGTTTGCACGAAAGGTTCTGGGGGACCGATGACGGAGAAGCTGCCTCATTCTTATAATCCAATCGTGATCGATCACTTCCAGCATCCGAGAAATATGGGGGAGATGGAAAACCCGGACGGAGTGGGAGAGGCGCAAAATCCGGTTTGCGGCGATACGATGAGACTTTTTCTCAAACTGGAGGGAAACCGGATCACCGATGCGACATTTCTGACCTTCGGCTGTGCCGCCGCCATTGCCTCGTCGAGCATGGCCACCGAAATGCTCAAAGGGAAAACACTTGATGAAGCCCTGATGATTTCAAACGAAACGGTGACAGAAGCGCTGGGTGGTCTTCCGCCCACTAAAGCCCATTGTTCTGTCCTTGCTCAAGAAGCGGTTAAAGCCGCTGTGATGGATTACCGGAAGAGAAGGAAAGAAGAAGCATGATGGGAAGAGAGAAATCGATACAACTCTTAAGAAAATTGGTTCGGGAATCTCCTGCTGACCAGACAGAGGCGCTTCTGTTGACGGAAGACTCCTCGCTGACCCGGTTTACTCCAGCGACGATTCATCAGCACGTGGCGGAGCGGAACGGGACGTTGATCCTGAGGGTGGTGATCGGAAAGAAGATCGCAGTGGTGACAACGAATCTTCTCAATCTCTCTTCCCTGAAGGATTCCCTTCGGAGAGCGATCTCCCTCGCAAAAATCCAGCACCCTAATGAAGGATTCGTCTCTCTTCCGGGACCCAAGCCCATTTCCGAGGTCGATACGTTTTCTGAGAAAATCGATCGGCTCACACCGGACAAGAAAGTAAGAATCATTCGAGATCTTTTTGCAATCGTGAAGGGGACGAAGCTCAATGTCTCGGGCGCATTCTCCCATGGAAAAGTCGAAGTCGCTGTAATCAATTCCTTAGGCGTTGAGGCCTATCAGAGCTATTCGGATCTCTTTTTCCATTTGATCGCGGAGAATGATCAAAATTCCGGCTATGCCAGTTTCGTGTCGCGGGACCCCGATGAGCTCCATATCGATTCTCTGGCCGAGGAGGCAATCGGAAAGACAATGAAGGGGGAACCCGCCCGGGTCGAGCCCGGAGAGTATGAGGTCATCTTGGAGCCTTATGCAGTAAGCGAACTTCTCTCCTTCCTGGGCTATCTGGGTTTCCATGCATTGGCCTTCCAAGAGGACCGAAGTTTTTTCTCCAACGAATTGGGCAAGAAGATGGTGGATGAGAAGGTGACGATCTATGATGATGGTCTGGATCCGAACGGATTACAGGTGCCTTTTGATTTCGAAGGCATCCCAAAAGAGAAGGTGGTCTTCTTTCAGAACGGGATTGCCAAGGGAGTCACCTATGATTCCTTCACGGCGGGCCGGGAAGGAAGAAGCTCCACAGGCCATGCGCTGATCGCACCCAACACGGAAGGCCCGATTCCGGTCAATCTTTTGATGAAGGAGGGGAATGCTTCAATCGAGGAGATGATCCGGTCTGTTCGAAGGGGAATCTACGTCACCCGATTCCATTATATCAATGTAGTCGAACCGATGAGGGCGGTTTTGACCGGCATGACCCGGGATGGTACCTTTTTGATCGAAGACGGCGAGATCAAGAGGCCGATCAAGAATCTAAGGTTCACCGAATCGGTCTTGAGGGCTCTCTCCCGGGTGAGTGGAGTTTCCAGGGATCGGAGGGTCTGTTCAGAAGGAACCGTTTACTCGCGGCGCTTCGTCACAGGAGTGGTGGCCCCGGCGATCAAGGTGGACGGCTTTAACTTCTCGGGAGTCTCCGCATTATAAGCATTTCCTTGCCATCTATTCCTCTACCCATAGGGGAGAGGAAGAAGAGAATATGGAGTCGTGATGAGAGAACTCATTCAAAACATTCTCGATTTGGCCAAGCTAAAGAAGGTAGATTATGCGGATATCCGGGTGGTTCACCGATGGAATGAAGAGATCGAGGTGAAGAACGGCAGTGTCGAAGCCTTGACTCACGATGAGGATTTTGGCTTTGGCCTAAGGATTCTTTTCAGAGGTGCTTGGGGGTTCGCTTGCAGTTCTAAGATGAATAAGAAGGAGATGGAGATTGTCTTTGGAAAGGCATTAAAGATTGCCAAAGCCGGTTCAAAGGCCGGGGGGAAAGGGATTTTTTTTCATCCCTCCTCTCCGAGAGTGGATCAATATAAGACACCCATTTCGGTCAACCCTTTGGATGTCCCCCCAGAAAAGAAACTGGATCTTCTTCTGAAATCCGATGAAATCATCCGGAGGAATAAGAAGGTGAAGATCTCCGAAGCCTTTATGGGCTCCTATAAGACGGAAAAGAGCTTCGCCTCTACGGAGGGTTCCCATATCGAGCAGGAGATCGTGGAGTGCGGTGCAGGCATCTCAGCCACCGCCATTGAAGGAAGGGAGATTCAGGTCCGTTCCTATCCCAATTCTTTCAGGGGAAACTTTGCAACGAAGGGTTACGAATGGATTGAGAATCTGCAACTTCAGAATCATTCGGAGCGAGTGGCGGAGGAAGCCGTGCAACTCCTTTCCGCCAAACCCTGCCCCTCGAGGGCGACCACACTGATCCTGGATAATTCTCAACTCGCCCTTCAGATCCATGAATCGATCGGTCATCCCATCGAACTCGACCGAATTCTCGGAACGGAGGCCAGCTATGCAGGGACCAGTTTTTTGAAGCCCGAGATGGTTGGCCATCTCAAATATGGCTCCGAATTAGTCAATGTCGTGGCTGACGCAACCTATCCCGGAGGGTTAGGGACTTTCGGTTATGACGATGAAGGGATCGAGTCCCAAAGGGTCCCTATTATCTCCCGAGGAATTCTGGTCAATCTTCTGACCTCGCGGGAAACAGCTCACCATCTCGAAAGGAAGAGCAATGGGACCATGAGGGCAGATGGCTGGAATCGGATCCCTCTGATCCGAATGACCAATATCAACCTGGAGCCTGGAGAATGGACCTTGGAAGGGATGATTGCGGATACCGAGGATGGACTTTTCTTAACCACCAATCGGAGCTGGTCGATCGATGACAAGAGGATCAACTTCCAATTCGGAACCGAGATCGGATGGGAAATTAAGGATGGGAAACTCGGAGAGATGGTGAAAAATCCCACCTATACCGGCATCACTCCTTCGTTCTGGAATTCTTGTGATGCGATTGCGAATCGAGATCACTGGCAGATGTGGGGAACCCCCAATTGCGGAAAGGGCGAGCCAGGCCAGGTGGCTCACGTCGGACACGGTGCCGCTCCCGCAAGGTTTAGAAACGTGCAAGTGGGAGTGATGAAGAATTCAGGGTGAGGTCAAT
>JBHGBJ010000105.1:0-10159 GCA_041947025.1 Thermodesulfobacteriota bacterium | reverse complement strand
GAAACCGCGGGGATTTATACCTATGACCAGGATGCTAACCTCCTGGCTGAAATATTGGGGCAGTCCCCGGTCACTTATGATTACGATTACAATGCGAACACGGTTTCTGCCAACAACCGGACTTTTATCTACGATTCATCCAATCAGCTCATCCAGGTGCTGGATAACTCCAACCTGATTGCCGAATACACCTATAACGGAGCAGGCCAGAGAATCAAGAAATGGACCCCGTCCGGAACCAAGATTTTCCATTACGATCTCAGAGGCCATCTCATTGCAGAGACCAACCAGGCCGGCACGATGATTGCCGAATACGTCTACATTGGAGACCAGCCTCTGGCAATGATAACCAAACCAGGAGAGACAGAGATTGTATCTTACTTCCACAATGATCATCTGGGAACGCCGCAGGTCCTCACAAACGACAGCCAGAACGTGGTTTGGAAGGCTGCGTATACCCCCTTCGGAAAGGCAGATGTGACGGTTGGAACAGTGGAAAACAACTTCCGTTTTCCGGGCCAATACTACGACGCAGAAACGGGACTCCACTACAACTACTTTAGGTACTATGATCTCACTACAGGAAGATATGTGACGCCAGATCCGATAGGGTTGGAAGGAGGGATTAATCTGTTTGTTTACGTCGCCGGGAATCCTCTTAGGCTTATTGACCCGTTCGGGTTGGATTACCTGGTATACCAAGCAGGACAATTGAATTGGGTATTTGAGACAGACCCTGATATGTTTGGTTACTCTTATGAAGCAGGCCGGAGATCATGGCCTGTAGTTTCGGGCAGCGAGCTGTTCAAATCTATTCCAAAAGGGACTTACTGGACTTCACCCAGGGATAAGGAATGGCACCCAGGGGACGAGGTGGCATGGGGCCCCTTTAGTTATCGGCTTCACGAAGGTCCTTTAACAAGGATTATCAACAGACTTTCCGACAGAACGGGAGGCTATCATATACATGGGGGAACGGAGCCCGGAACGGCGGGCTGTATTGAGTTCGCTGATTATTCCGCACAACAACGCTCACTTCATGAATTTGACAAGTTGATCCAAACTTACGGAAGGGGGATAGAGCTATATGTCAAATAAAGGACTATTTTGGGCTGTGCTTATCTTTCTGGTAGCGATGGGATGTAACTCTAATAGTTTCCCAACACTTAAAGAGGTCAACGGGCTTTTCGTTCAATATCGTATGGAGACCACGGAATCCAAGAAAACGGTCTTAATTGCGGATCTACTTAAGAGGTTAAGCAGACCTAGAAGCGTGGAGGATGACAAGGTCGTAAGATACGCAATAGGCATGCTCGTGAAAGAGTATGAAAGAACAGAAGACGAAGCGATATTGGTTGCTGTTGATGATACACGAATAGAGGGAGGATTCGCGAATTTCATCTGCACGTTTTATGTTCAGTTGAAAAGCCACAAAAAGTTTATTCAGAGGTATCAACACAATTCCGAGGCAGTGAAAGCTATTGACCGTTGTATTGGCATAACTTTTTCCGAGGCGGATTTGAAGGAAATAAAGGGAGAAAAAGACTCTCAGGGGCGTTCCAAAAATCTGAAGTAAACCAAAGGGGTCAGGCCGCAACATGAGACAAAGGTTAAGCAGGAATGTCAGCTTTACAATATTGCTCCTATAAACGCGATCGCAATTATAGGAGCAATTTGAAATTCACAAGCACCTAAAGGAAAAACTATGCAGGTTGACACAACCCTGAATGGAAGTCCCAAGACCCTCGCTTCCTCAATCACCTACCTGCCTTTTGGGGGAATCACGGGATTAACCTACGGGAACAGTCTTTCCCTCAGTCACAATTATGAAAACCAGTACCGGACCTCATCAATTGCAGCGGGCTCTGTCCTCGACAGAACCTATGGGTATGATGCGAACGGGAACGTGACCACGCTCGATGACGGCGAAGCAGCAGGCAACGAAGCCCTTGAAACTGCACAGATCTATACCTATGATCAGGAGGCGAACTTGTTGGCAGAAATATGGGGCCAGAGCACGGTCACTTATGAGTACGATTACAATGCAAACACAATCTCTGTCAATAATCGAACCTTTGTCTATGATTCATCCAACCAGCTTATCCAGGTGCTGGACAACTCCAGCCTGATTGCCGAGTATACTTATAGCGGGGCAGGTCAGCGAATCAAGAAGTGGACCGCGTCCGAAACCAGAATCTTCCATTACGACCTCAGGGGGCATCTCATCGCAGAGACAGCCCAGGGCGGCACGATGTTAGCGGAGTATATCTATCTTGGGGATCAGCTTCTGGCAAGTTCCCAAAATCATTCGAAGGATGTGGCTCTAATCATTCTGACGAAGAAGTAATTTCAATGAAAAAAGACAGGTCTGCACAAATAGGTCTTTATGTCGTCGCCATAATGTTTTTGTCCATGGTGCTATTCTTTGTATTCGTGCTTTTAAAAAATCAGGCTGGCGACCAAGGAAGAATCGTTAAGCTGGTTCTAGGTGTTGTGATCTTTTTGGGGCTTTTTATTGCGGTAATGAAAGGGGCATTCAAGATGCGGGGTCGGAAATAAGACGAGTCAGTGGGTGGGGCCAGTGGGGTCAGGCTTCGTTAATTCGGTATCGGCATAGAATGGAACAAACGAGAGCAGTAGATGTGATAGGAGAGATCACCCAGGTTGACACAACCCTGAATGGAAATCCCAAGCCCCTCGCTTCGTCCATAAGCTACCTCCCTTACGGAGGAATCACTGGATTCACTTACGGGAACAGCCTTTCCCTTGTCCATGATTACGACAATCAGTATCGAACCGATTCGATCCTGGGGACAAGACTTGGGGTCAAAGCTAAACTATACACTTTACGGCTGTAGAATACGCTAACAGCCCTTATGGAATTTCGGCAGTTAAGGGACCAAAGACAAGAATGCAAATTATTCCAAACACTAGTAGTGATTCGGAGGAATAAAATATGTCATCGAGACTAAGACGGGGGATATTAGCGGGTGTGGCGGTGATCGCCTTGATGCTTGTATCGGTCATTGCCTATGCCGGATCAGTCACTTACACGTACGACAGCTTAAACCGTCTAATCAAAGCAGAGTACGAGGACATGACGGTCATTCAGTATAGCTATGACAGTGCCGGTAACCGGACAGCAACGTATGACAAGGCGATTCCTCCCATAACCACGGCAGACCCGCCAGGGGGTATGTATTATTCACCCCGATCCGTAACCCTGACATGTAATGACTTTTCAGGCTTTGGTTGCGATAAAACGTACTACACGACTGACGGCACAACCCCAACGACCTCATCGTCGCAATATTCATCTCCTATCAACATTTCGGTAACGACCACGCTAAAATTCTTCTCAACGGACCTGGCAAGCAACAGTGAAACGGTCAAAACCCAGAACTACACCATTGACACCACGCCCCCGACGGGAACAATCACCATCAATTCGGGAGCAGCTACGACCAACAACCTCAACGTCACCCTGGCCCTTACCTGTGAGGATGCCCAGGGCTGCTCTCAGATGAAATTCTCAAATGATGACGTGGACTACTCTACTCCTGAAACCTATTCTTCAACAAAGACGTGGACCCTGACTTCCGGAACCGGGACCAAGACCGTGTATGCCAGGTTTAAGGATACGGAAGGAAACTGGTCTGCTGCCTACAGCGACACCATCGAGTTAATAGCGGGTTCCTACACGAAATCGCTTCTCCATATGAACGGAGCGGATACCTCCACAACCTTTACCGATAGTGCTGCGGACGGAACGCATACGTGGACAGCATCTGGTAATGCTCAGATTGACACAGCCCAGTACAAGTTTGGGGGAGCATCTGGCCTATTCGATGGGAATGGGGACTTTATTTCTACGCCAGATAGCTCGGACTTTGACTTTGGTTCGGGGGAATTTACTGTTGATTTTTGGATAAAAGCTGTTAATCCTCCCGCGCAGGGAGGCGGTCATCAGATCATAGCTTTTTACGGGAGTGAGTGGTCCTCTAACAATTGGCAGTGGTTACTTAGAATAAATCATAATGCGGGCTCTGACGAACATCGAATGATCGCTGAAGTAAACGACGGCGGAACGACAAGAAAATTGGTCTCCAACGCGGCACTCTCTTTTACGAGTTGGGTTCATGTTGCACTGGTGAGGAGCTCAAACGATCTTTTCTTATTTATTAACGGCGTAAAACAAACTTCACAGTATTCCGGTTTGGGGACTCTGACCGATCCGGCGGGGACGTGTTATTGTAAAATTGCCGATGCCATGTGGAGCACTTATCATTACTACTTTAATGGCGGTGTGGATGAATTCAGGGTTTCCAAAGGGATTGCCCGGTGGACTTCCAACTTCACGCCCCCAAGCGCTGAATACTGAACTACCGCCAACATGAATTGACCATCGCATTTGAGGCGACGGGGCAGGGGCCAGTCTCCAGACTGCCCGTTCACCTGTTCCATCGCTTTAGACACTCCCCCTTCTTGTTTCGAATAATAATCCTGGATCAGACCTTCAGAGTGTGAAATAGCTCTTTATCTTTCCTGGATTTTCGTATATACTTTCCAAGAGTTGTTAACCACCCTGGGTATCGGCCCGCACCATGTTTGGGGCTTGGGCAGGCGGGTCGATCTTATATCTTCATGGAAGAACTCACAACGGATGTTCTGGTCATTGGCAGCGGCTTGGCAGGGATTGTCTCTGCTTTAGAGGCGGAGAAACGCGGTCTCAGGGTCCTCCTGGTCGGGAAGTTTGCCATCGGGATGGGGACCAATACCTCCATGGCCAATGGCGCCTTTGCCGCAGCCAACTCACGCGTTTCTAAAGAAGATCATCTCCGAAACACCCTGGAATCCGGAGGAGGTTTAGGCCGGCTTCGGATGATCAGAACCATGGTGGATGGCGGACCCGATGCCATGGAGAGGTTGAAGAGCTATGGGGTCCCGATGGTGGAGAGGGGGATCGGGTATCGGGTGGCTCAACCCGAGGGGTCCAGCCAGCTCCCCGGTGTCCTTCTAATCCGGCATCTGATCGAAAAGTTAAAGGGGAGTTCCATTCAGCTACTCCCGGGACTGGTCATTTTTGATCTGATCGCCGAAGAGGAGGAAGTTCAAGGGGCCTTTGGATTCTTTCGGAATGGAAATCCCTGTTTGATCAAATCGAAAGCCGTCATCCTGGCTGCCGGAGGAGGAGGTGCGATCTACCGGAGAAATGATAATCAGAAGAGCATTCTCGGAGACGGATATGGCCTGGCTCTTCGGGCAGGCATTCCTCTTTTCGACTTGGAGTTTGTTCAATTTTATCCATTCGTCCTGGCAGAGCCAAGGCTTTCCACTTTCATGGTCTTTCCTCCCTTTCCGAAAGAGATCAGAATGTTCAACGAGAAAGGGGAAGATCTGTTGGAGAGGTTGGGCATCCGGGGTGATTTCTCCCAAGCGATTATCACTCAGAGGGACCGATTCGCTATTGCCATCTATGGGGCTTCCCAGAAGGGAGATGTCTATTTTGATCTGACCCAGGTCCCGGAGGAGAAGTGGGAACACTATCCCCTCAGCTTTCTTAAGAGATCGAAGTTTCCCTTCCGTGAGCGACCTTTCCTAATCTCTCCGGCAGTCCATTTCTTTATGGGAGGGATTGAAATCGACGAGAAAGGAAAGGCGGCTCTCTCCGGTCTCTTTGCCGCAGGTGAAGTGACCTGGGGTGTCCACGGCGTCAATCGCCACGGAGGGAATGCCTTGACCGAATGCGCTGTCTTTGGGGCGATTGCCGGACAATCCGCCGCTGAACATGCTCGATTGAAAGAAGAGGACCCATCAGCCGTCTCCGATGCTCTGAAAAGAAGGTGGGAAAGAAGAGCAAGGGGATATCTTAAGAGCAAGAGAGGCACCTTTGATCATCCAAGGGTCCTTCTTAAAGAGTTAAAAGATTTGGCCTGGAAGTACGCAGGGCCCGCCCGGGAAGGAGATTCGTTGAAAGAAGGATTGGACCGGCTGACTTCCATAGAAAAAAGGATTGAGAAGGTTTATCCTGCTACCCTGGAAGACCTTTTCAGGAAAAGAGATCTGGAGAATGTCGCACTCCTTGTCAAAGCGATTTTTATGGGAAGTTTGCTTCGGACGGAAAGCAGAGGTTCTTTCTTCAGAAAGGATTTTCCGAATCAGGATGATCCAAGCTGGCTGAAGAATACCTGCTACCATCTTGAAAAAGGAGAACTGAAGGTCTCTCATCAACGAGTTGAGGAGGTGTCGAGGTGACCTACCTCCAAGGGCTGGCTGCACGTAGCATTCCTTCCCCAAAAACTTCTTATTGACAATAAGACCCTGTTTTTAATATAAGAAGAGAGACAAACCCCGCTAGAACGGATGAGACTTTAACCCTGTCCTCCCTGCCGGCAGGCCCTGAACCGTGCTGGTACAGGGCAGGCAGGGACAAAGGAATTGATGCGAACGCTTGATCGGATCTCTGGTAGAAATACCAGGATTTTCTAAAGGGGCAAGTAACCTTAATGGGGGGGTGTTTATGAAACGCTTTTTCATCATGGGAATCATCGTCGTCTTAGTTTTTGGTGTTTCCTCAGCCTGGGCCCAGAAGACCGTCCGGCTATCGATCGCTACGGGAGGAACAGGAGGGGTCTATTACCCCCTGGGTGGAGGAATGGCCAATATCATCTCGAAGTACATTCCTTATACCGAAGCCACTGCAGAGGTGACAACCGCCTCCGTGGACAACTGCCGGCTTGTCGGTGCAGGAAAGGCAGAGTTGGCCCTGATCATGGCCGATACAGGGTGGGATTCCTTTCAGGGAAAGGCACAATTTAGGGAAAAAGTTCCTCTCCGGACTATCGCCGTCCTCTATCCCAATAACATGCATATTGTCACTCAGGAGGGGAGGGGGATTGATAAGGTGACCGATCTGAAAGGAAAGAGGGTTTCAACCGGTGCTCCGGGAAGCGGGACCGAGGTGATGGCCCTGAGGGTGATCGAAGCTTTCGGGTTGGATCCGACAAAGGACATCACCCGGGACAAATTGGGCGTCTCTGAATCTGCAGGCGCATTGAAGGACAAGAAGATTGACGCTTTCTTCTGGGTGGGGGGGCTTCCGACCGCGGCCGTGACAGACCTCGGGGCCACGCCCGGGATCAAGATCAAGTTGATCGGTCATGTGGATGCCATTCCCAAGATGAGGGAAACCTATGGGCCGATCTATGTGAAAGGAATCATCCCTGCCAAGACTTATCCCGGCCAGACCGTGGACGTTCCGATTGCGGTGGTGTGGAACCTCCTGGTCTGCCATGAAAACATGAAAGGGGAGCTCGCCTATGATATTGTGAAGACCCTCTTTGATCACAAGCCCGAATTGATCACCGTCCACGGCGAGGCGAAGAATATCACGTTGGAGCCACAGGCAGCCGGGGGATCTCCCATTCCATTTCACCCCGGGGCCATTCGATATTTCGCGGAGAAAGGTCTTAAGGTTAAATAATTGAAGAAGAGAACGTGGCCCCTCCTCGCATTGATTGGGATCCTGATCGTTGCGGGAGGGGTTTTCCTTTGGAAGAAAGTGACCCTCCTTGAACTGGAGAACATGGATCAACGGCGATGGATTCGTATGCGGATTAGCCCTTCCGAACCCTTTTCCATGTTCTATATCCATTCGGTTTATCACGAGCCGGTGATTGAAGAATTTCGGGTGGAAAGGGGGGCGATTGTTCTCAAAGGGGTGAGGACGAAAAGTCCTGGCGTCATGGAGTATTACGGATTTGAGGATACGAGGGAATTCCATCCGATGAATCAGAGACTGGGTGCGATCTATTTCAGATGGGGGATCGGCGAAGGGCAGGGACTGATTGTTCGGGACAAGAAGATTTATCTGAGTGAAATTGGAGAGAAGGGCGATCGGATCCGTCTCCGGGTCGTATCGATGTCTTTGGGAAAATATCTGCTCTCCTCTTTGTCGTTGCTGCGAAAGAGGGAATGACGAACATGGGGCAAGTTTGATCGAGGCAGTCCGGTGGAACAAGATCAGAGAAAAGATAATCAAGAAGCGTTGATCACCGAAGAGGCCCTTAAAGAAGCCGAGAAGTATATCGAGGAGGAAGAAGGGCCTTCTCGCCGGCTCGCAGGCAGGATGGATATCTTCATCACCGCTGTAGCGGTGATGATGTCACTCGTTCACCTTTATGCAGCCGTCGGCATCATCATGACGCAGGTTTTGAGGGGAATCCATGTCATGTTCGTCCTCTTCCTCTCTTTCCTGGTTTTCCCCTCCTTCCAGCGCTTTAAGAATCGAATTACCTGGTTTGACTTCGTGCTCTCCTTTCTCGGTATTGCCGTCATTGTCTACATGCTGATCGATTTTGACGCCTTCATTTACCGCTCCGTCATTCCGAATTTTTGGGATAAGTTTTTCGGGATCCTCTTGATCCTCTTGGTCTTGGAAGCAACCCGCAGAACGACGGGTGTGATCATGCTTGGAGTGGTTGTCGCATTTCTCATCTATGCCTTTGTCGGACCCTCACTTCCAAATCCCTGGACCCATCGGGGATACGATATCGACCGGATTGTCGGCCATATGTATATGACCCTTGAAGGGATCTTCGGGGTGCCGATCGATGTCTCCTCGACGTTCATCATCCTTTTCACGATCTGGGGCGCCTTCCTGGAACAGTCGGGCGCTGGAAAGTTCTTCATCGACTTTTCCTTCGCGGCAATGGGAGGGAAGCCAACCGGTGCCGGCCGGACCGTCACCCTGGCCTCTTTTCTCCTGGGAGGACCCTCCGGAAGCGGTGTGGCCACAACCGTCACCTTGGGAGCCGTGGCCTATCCCATGCTGGCCAAGGCAGGCTATAGCCGGGAGGCTGCAGGAGGACTCCTTTCCGCCGGAGGGATCGGAGCGATCCTCTCTCCTCCGGTCCTGGGAGCCGCTGCCTTTCTGATTGCCGAATTCTTAAAGATCTCTTACCTGGACGTGATCATCATGGCCTCTATTCCCACCTGCCTTTATTACTGGTCCATCTTTCTGATGGTGGAACTGGATGCTAAAAAGTTCGGGGTCAAAGAGATTGCCTTTGACAAGTCCTATGGCTTGTGGCAGCTCACCTATCTCTACGGGTTCCACTTCGTCTCTCTCATCGCCATTGTGGTGATTATGATCCTCGGTTTTACGCCGATCATGGCGGTCTTCTGGGCCACTGTGATCACCTTTGCAGTCAGCTTCATTCGGAAAGATACGGGTCTCTATCCCAAGAAGTTAATCAGGGCGCTGAGAGGAGGGTCCATCGGGGTTTTGACGGTTGCCTCCACCTGTGCAGCCGCCGGGATCATCGTGGGGGTGGTCACCCTGACAGGCCTGGGGTTAAAATTCAGCTCGATCATTATTGCCTATGCCGGCGAGAGCATTTTCCTGACGGCCGTTTATACGGCCCTGATCGTCTGGGTGATCGGCCTGGCCGTTCCGGTCACCGCATCTTACATCATCTCTGCGGTCATTGCCGCACCGGCCATGATTCAGCTTGGGGTTCCCGATTTTGCCGCTCACATGTTTGTCTTTTACTATGCCATTCTCTCAGAAGTCTCTCCGCCCACCGCCCTTTCTTGTTTTGCAGCCTCGGCCCTGACCAAAGGAAACCCTTACAAGACGACCATGTATGCCTGGAAATATACCCTGCCTGCATTCATCGTACCTTTTATGTTCACCCTTGATCCCAAAGGAGTCGGTATCTTACTCAAGGGGCCTATCGCGGATGTCCTCTGGACGATTGCGACCGCCTTTGTTGGAATACTGGCTCTGGCGGGGGGAGTGGAAAATTGGTTTTTGAGAAAAACGACTTTCTATGAACGCTTGATGCTCATCGGTGCAGGACTGTTATTGGTCTATGCGATTGCCCTCCTCGATTTCATTGGGTTTGGCTTGTTGATTGCGGTGATTGTCTTACAGAAATTGAGAAAAGAATGATCTTCCCTCTCCTTGGAAGCATCTCTAATTTCATGATGTTAGAGGAAGACGACCCAGACTTCTAAAGTCTTGTAATTGCGGTCATTTTATTTGGCACGGGAAACCTTCGTTTTAGCCTAGATAGGGGTTTGAGTAAGTTCTACCGACTCTTTTGCTAAGCCTGTCAAAGGTTTCGCTACAAAACTTTCTCAGCCGGGCTGTCTT
>JBHGBJ010000104.1:0-10232 GCA_041947025.1 Thermodesulfobacteriota bacterium | reverse complement strand
GTTGAAATCTATATCGACGACGTGGTGATGGAATCAGGCGGAAAGGGAAAGGTAGCCTTCAAAAAATTGGATTTCCTCTGGCCGGTCGAGGGAAAAATCAGCGATACGTTTAGTGACACCGAAAGCAACCGGCATCAAGGAATTGACATCCCTTCTGTCCTTGGGACGCCGGTCAAGGCTTCAAGTTCCGGGATGGTGATCTATTCCGGCAATACGATTAGAGGATATGGAAACTTGATCATTCTTCGTCATTCAGAAGAATGGGTCACGGTCTATGCTCACAATCAGATGAATCTGGTTGAAGAAGGAAGTTGGGTGGAGAGAGGGCAGGCCATCGCGCGGGTGGGCCAGACCGGGAGAGCGACAGGTCCGCATCTTCATTTCGAAATCAGGAGAAAGAACAAAGCCGTCGATCCAATGATGTTTCTGAAATGAAGGCGGTCCATTTGCCCCGTTAGAAAGTCTGGCCGAAAGCTCCCTCTATTGGAGACTACTTCTTAGCTCCGATGGTTTCGCCGTGAGGAACGCCAGGCTCGGTTTCATCCAGTTCTTCAACAATCTTGATCGCCCATGTCTGAGGGTATAGAGCGCCAATCCATGAGCGGATATGAAGTATATCTCCATCGGGTAATTTACTGGGGTCGCTGGCCAATACCGCTTTTACAATCTTGGCGCCGTACTTGCTCGTACCGGGATTCAGATCCTTGATGGTCAGTTTGATTTCCGTATTCTCAACCAGATTTTTGATGTCGGGGGTAAAGGTCTGGTATCTCTTTTTCATTTCTTCTCCTTAAAACCGTAAGCCTTCCAGTTTGCCAATACCTTCTTCTTAAGCTTGTCCGGAAACATGATGTTGAAAGAATTCTTAATCGGGACACTGGTGAGCCTATCCAATTCCGGCGGCCAGGTACAGTCAAACAGAGCGATGGCCCCTTTATACGATCGACGTTCCTGGGCATTGTAGCAGGGGGTAAGTGCGTTTCCTCTGGGTGGCTCGACCTCTTCACAGAAGATCCCCCGGATCGGATGGCACTTGGTCGCAAAAGCGTGAATGACCTGATCAAAATCGAAGGGGTCGATATCGTCGTCCACCACGATGAACTTATTCACGTCTGCCCGCCTTGCTGTGAGCACATCTCTGACTTGCTTGGCAACCTCGTTTCCCCCTCTCTTGACGCCGACTACCGCGATATGGGTCACACCCATGGGCGGGACAAAGACGTCGGTGATGGGCAGGTTATGTTTCAGCAAGCGCCGCTTCATGGCCAGAGCAGCGGTTAAGGATGCGGCGATGGAACTGTCATCCGGCGGCACCCCGAGGCTGATCATCGTGAAGATGGGGTCTTTACGGTGAGTGATCGCCTTGATTCTCACGAGCGCTCCATCTTTGGCCCCTTCCATTCTGTAACCGGGATACTCGCCGAAGGGGCCTTCCTGGACTGTCCGATCCGGCAAGATCTCACCTTCCAACACAATTTCAGCATTGGCAGGTACGAGCAAGTCGCTGGTCTCGCATTTTACGAGCTTTACCGGTGCCTTGCATAGGCCTCCGACGTAGTCCGCCTCGTTGGCATTGATGGCGATGGGTGCTGTGGCCACCATGTTGCAGAGAGGGTCTGAACCCAAAACCAGCGCCATCGGCATGGGTTTACGCTGCGGCACATATTTGCCGTGCAACACCATCGACAAATGGCTGGAGTACCGGGGCCAGCCAACGATGTAACGCTTGTTATGAATCATAAACCGATACATCCCCCAGTTATCCCAGCTATTATCAGGATCCCGGGTCACTTCAAATGCCCAGGTGCCAATATATCTCCCTCCGTCACCTTCATGGATATAGGGCACCGGTAGCTTGAAGAGGTCAATATCATCACCGGTGATGATATTTTCCTTACACGGTCCGTCCTTTACAACGACTGCTCTGATCGGTGAATTAATGCGTGCTTCATATTCCTTGTATAATTGTTTCACCGGTGTGTCCGGGGCCAGTCCCATAGCAATGGCGATCCGTCTGAATGTGCCCAAAGAGCCATTCATGACGCGTTGACCGGGATAGTTCTTGATCTTTTCATAGAGTTGCGCCGGCCCTTGTGTTTCATAGGCATGACGGCCAATCGCACCGATCTCAAGATCCCAATCGACCTCTTTCTTAATATGCACCACATCGCCCGTCTTATCTAATAATCTGATGAATTGACGCAGATCTTTGAATGCCACTGCTGCCTCCTGTTATCGTGTTTTTTAAACCGATAAAATATACGAGAAAGAGAATCGAATGTCAAGAAAAGGAACCCAATTGAGAGTTCTGAAAGAGTCTGGAACCCCCTGAAAAATCTATCAAATCTTTGAAACCACTGCCTGGTCTTCCTGCGCTCACCTTACGGCAGGAGGTGGGCCGACCCGTTGACAAGCGGTGCTGTGAGGGATAGATTACTATACGAAAGAAAGGATGCATAAACAATGCTTGTGCTTGCCATTGAGACTTCGTGCGATGATACCGGGGCGGCTGTGGTTTCGGACGGAAGAAAGATCCTTTCCAATATCGTTTCTTCTCAAGTATCCGTTCATCAAAAGTACGGGGGGGTAGTCCCGGAGCTGGCCTCGAGAACGCATATCGAATCGATTGTGCCTATTGTGAGAGAAGCTTTGGGAACGGCAAAGGTTACCCTAAGAGAGATCGATGGGATTGCAGTCACCCAAGGGCCGGGGTTAGTTGGATCTCTTTTAGTGGGGCTCTCCTTTGCAAAATCCTTATCCTTTGTCACAGGATTGCCTTTTGTCGGAGTCAATCATATTGAGGCGCACCTTTCGGCTGTCTTTCTCGATAAAACCCCGCCCAGGTTTCCTTTTATTGGTTTAGTCGTATCAGGAGGTCACACCTCTTTGTTTCGAGTGGACGGGTTTGGAAGTTATAAGAGATTGGGACAAACCAGGGACGATGCGGCAGGAGAGGCCTTTGACAAGGTTGCAAAACTCTTGGGACTGGGGTATCCGGGAGGGCCGATCATCGACGAACTCTCGAAATCAGGCAATCCGATGGCGATTCGATTTCCCAGGGCATCCCTCGGCAAGAATTCCCTCGATTTCAGTTTCAGCGGCCTGAAGACCTCTGTGGTCAATTATGTGAAATCCCATCCCCAGCCAGCCGGAGGATATCCCGAAAATCTCCTCCGGGATATCGTATCCAGTTTTCAAGAAGCAGTCGTCGATGTGCTGGTGAGAAAGACCCTTCAAGCTGCCCGGCAGCAGGATTTAAAAAAAATCGTCCTTTCAGGAGGGGTTGCGGCCAATCAGCACCTTCGAGAAAGAATCAAAGAAGAAGCTTCCCAACAGAAGGTAAGGGTCTATATCCCTTCTCCTTCCTACTGTACGGACAATGCTGCCATGGTGGCCGTGGTGGGGTATGAATATTTGAAGAGAGGCATTGGATCAGACTTTTCTCTAAACGCATTTGCAAACCTGCCTCTTTAATCTTTTATAGGTGAGATTGGTTCTGCCGGTATGAATTCTCAAATCCCAAATTCCAAATCCCAAATAAATTCCGAATTCCAATTTCCAATGACCAAATGGAATTTGTTTGGAATGTTGTCCTTTGTTGATTGGAATTTATTTGGTGTTTGGTGCCTGCCGTTAGGCAGGGGATTTGGAGCTTAAGCCATGGTCTCCATCCGAAAAGAATTATCAGAATATGGTCTCGTTCCAAAAAAGAGATGGGGGCAGCATTTTCTTGTGGATCGGAATATTTTGGATAAGATGATCCGGATGGCCCGGGTCAATGAAGATGACGCCGTCCTCGAGATCGGTCCCGGTCCTGGAGAGATGACCCTTGGGCTTGCCAGAAGAGTGAAGAAAGTGATCGCCGTTGAGATTGATCCGAATTTAACGGGAATCCTCAAGAAGAAGGTGATGGATTATTCGAATGTGGAGGTGGTCAAAGGAGACATTTTAAGGCTGGACCTGCAGAGGCTTCTCCGCCGCGAAAAAGACCCAGTCAAGGTAGTGGCCAATCTTCCGTATCAGATTTCGACACCCCTTCTCTTTCGTTTCATCGAATCGAGACAACTCTTTTCTGACTTGACTCTGATGATTCAAAAGGAAGTGGGTGAGAGGTTGGTTGCCTCCCCGGGAGGAAAGGAATATGGGCCCCTGTCGATCTTTGTCCAGATGGTTTCAAACCTCTCCATCCTCTTCCGGGTCAAGCCAACCGCTTTCTTTCCTCCACCGAAAGTGGAATCAGTGGTCATTCACGTCACTTGGAAGGAAAAACCGATGGTGGAGACAAGAGATGAAGAGTGGTTTAGAAAGATAGTCAAAGGCTGTTTCAGTTATCGTAGAAAGACCTTGATCAACGCCCTAAAACATTCCGAGATACCCCTTCCCCCGGATGCGGATGCAAGAATAGAAAAGATCGGTATCGATCCTCAAACAAGACCGGAAACCCTTTCGATCCAAGAATTCGCCCGTTTGGCAGATGCCTTGAGGCCATAATCCCCCCTCCCTGCTCCACCGGCAGGGATCCGCCCCTTAATTTAAGAGGGGATGAAGGGGGGTTATTTCCATTTGCAAAACACCTTTGGGATGATTATCTTAAGAGCGAAATTTGATCAAGGGGTGAAATAAGATGCAAATTGAGAAATTTACATTAAAAGCACAAGAGGCCTTGCAGGAGGCCAAGAGCATTGCCGAGCGAAAAACCCATCAACAGATTGACGTCGAGCATCTTCTCTTGGCTCTTCTCGGACAAAAAGAAGGGATTGTCGTCCCGATCCTCCAGAAGTTGGGGGCAAATCCGGATCTGATTGTTTCCCAATTGGAGGAAGAATTGAACCGAATTCCCCAGGTGACGGGTAAAGGAGCAGGTCAGGTCTACCTTTCAAGCCGGATCAATGAAATTTTCAACATGGCCTGGAAAGAGGCGGAGAGATTGACGGATGAATACCTGTCGACAGAACACCTTCTCATCGCCATCTCGGATGAGAAGCAGGGGGCTTCCTTTCAGATCCTCCGAAGAAACGGGGTGACGAAGGAAGAGATTTTCAGGGTTTTGCAGGACATTCGGGGGCCCCATCGAGTGACCGATCAGAATCCGGAAGAGAAGTACCAGGCTTTAAAACGTTACAGCAGGGATCTTACGGAAGAAGCGAGAAAGGGGAAACTCGATCCCGTGATCGGCAGGGACGACGAGATCCGGAGGGTCATCCAGGTGCTCTCCCGCAGGACAAAGAACAACCCTGTATTGATCGGGGAGCCCGGTGTTGGAAAGACAGCGATTGTGGAGGGGCTGGCCCAGAGGATCATTAAAGGGGATGTTCCGGAGACATTGAAAAACAAGAAGTTGGTTGCTCTCGATCTGGGCGCCCTGATCGCCGGCGCGAAATTCCGCGGGGAGTTTGAGGACAGATTGAAGGCCGTCTTGAAAGAGATTACGGCGGCAGCGGGAAATATCATCCTCTTTATTGACGAGCTTCATACCCTGGTGGGAGCCGGGGCTGCGGAGGGTGCGATCGATGCCTCCAATATGTTGAAGCCGGCTTTGGCCAGAGGGGAACTGCGATGCGTCGGCGCCACAACGCTCAACGAATATCGAAAATATGTGGAGAAGGATGCTGCCCTGGAGCGCCGGTTTCAGCCGATCTATGTCAGTCAGCCGTCGGTAGAGGATACCATCGCCATCCTGAGGGGGCTGAAGGAGCGCTATGAAGTCCACCATGGTGTGAAAATTAAGGACTCAGCGATTATTGCAGCGGCCATGCTTTCACACCGATACATATCGGATCGGTTCCTTCCCGACAAAGCCGTCGATCTGATCGATGAGGCTGCCTCGAGACTGAGGATCGAGATCGATAGCGTCCCCATGGAAATCGATGAAGTCCAGCGAAAGGTGATGCAGCTGGAGATCGAACGTCAAGCCCTGAAAAAGGAGAAAGACCGATCCTCCATCGAGCGGCTGCAAAAGATCGAGAAAGAATTGGCGGACCTGAAAGCAGAGGTAAAGGAAAAGACGCTCAAATGGGACAATGAGAAGAAAGCCATCTCCAAGATTCGAGAGATCAAGGAGCGGATTGAGAAAACAAAACAGGAGATGAAGGAAGCGGAGCGGGAGGTGAACTACACCCGGCTGGCCGAGCTTCAATATGGGGAGATGTCTCACCTGGAAAAAGAGTTGAAGAAAGAGGAGGAGAGGCTTGCCGAGCTCCAGAAGAATGAAAAGATGCTCAAGGAGGAGGTCGACGAAGAGGATGTTGCAGAGGTCGTTTCGAAATGGACAGGCATCCCCGTCTCAAGAATGTTAGAAGGGGAGGTGGAGAAGCTGGTCCGCATGGAAGAGCGGCTCAGGCAGAGGGTGGTCGGTCAAGAAGATGCGATCATCGCCGTCTCCAATGCAGTGAGAAGAGCAAGGGCAGGGTTGCAGGATCCGAATCGTCCCATCGGTTCCTTTATCTTTATGGGGCCAACGGGTGTGGGCAAGACGGAACTCGCCCGGGCCTTGGCCGAATTTCTTTTCGATGACGAGCAGGCCATGGTGAGAATCGATATGTCAGAATTTATGGAGAAGCATTCTGTCGCGCGATTGATCGGAGCGCCGCCGGGCTATGTGGGGTATGAGGAAGGTGGATTTCTTACGGAAGCCGTGAGGAGAAGACCTTATTCAATCGTCCTGATGGATGAGATCGAGAAGGCCCACCCGGAGGTGTTCAATATCCTCCTCCAAATTTTAGACGATGGAAGATTGACCGATGGTCATGGACGGACCGTGGACTTTAAGAATACCGTCGTCATCATGACTTCCAATATTGGAAGCCAATGGATTACGGATTTGGCGGCGAAGGATTACGAGGAGATGCGGCGACGGGTGATGGATGCGGTCAGGACTCATTTCAAACCTGAATTTCTGAATCGGATTGATGAGTTGATCATTTTCCACGGCCTCGGGATCGGAGAGATCAAGGCGATCGTTGAGATCCAGATGAAGAAACTCCAGCATCGTTTATCAGAGAGACGATTACAGCTCCAAATGACTGAAAAGGCGAAGGAATGGCTGGCAAAGGAAGGATTTGATCCTGCCTACGGGGCCCGTCCTTTGAAGCGGGTCATTCAGAAGGAGATTCAGGATCAATTAGCGATGAAGATACTGGAAGGGAAGTTTAAAGAAGGAGATACGGTTACAGTCGATGTGGATGCTAGAAAAGGGGGATTAGTATTCAAGGCATAGAGCTGTAACTTAAGAATTTTCTTGACAATATTCAAAAAAACAGTTATAGATACAGCTATTTTGGAAACCTTCTCGAAACTTTAGTAAGGAGGATAAAGGCACGTAGCTCAGGGGGAGAGCGCTACCTTGACGCGGTAGAAGTCTGGGGTTCAAATCCCCACGTGCCTACCATTGAACCCAATTCATCAAAAAGTGAAACATAATTTATTGGAAGAACAAATATTTTGAACCAGTCAAACTGAAAAGGCATCATTCAAGTATTCCATGAATGGTGCCTTTTGCGCTTCAGTGTGGATGAAGATGGAAGAGCAGATTACGATTACGCTTCCCGATGGGTTGAAGAAGTCGATTCCGAAGGGTACGAAGCTTCAGGAGTTGGTTGATAAAGAGGCCGTGGCAGCACAGGTCAACGGAGCGCTGGTTGACCTTTCCCAAACCTTAACCCGGGATGTTTCGGTGACGTTCATCTCCGTTGGTTCAAGAAAGGGTTTGGAAATACTGCGTCATTCCGCGGCCCATGTCATGGCCCAGGCCGTTAAGGAACTCTTCCCCGAAGTGAAACTTACCTTCGGTCCCTCTACGGATACCGGGTTCTATTATGATTTCGATTACGCTCGGACCTTCACCCCACAAGACCTTGAACGGATCGGAAAGAAGATGTCGGAGATCGTCCGAGAGGATCTTCCCTTTGTCCGAAAAGAGGTTTCGAAAGAGGAGGCTCTGAAGATCTTTCGAGAGATGGGCGAGACCTATAAAATAGAACACTTGGAAGAACTCCCGGATCGTGTCTCTCTCTACCGCCAAGGAGATTTCTTGGATCTCTGTGAGGGGCCCCATCTGCCATCGACAGGAAGGATCAAGGCTTTCAAACTCTTGAACGTCTCCGGAACTTATTGGAGAGGGGATGCTCGTAACCAGGTGCTCCAGCGGATCTACGGGACTGCGTTCTCAACCTCTGATGCATTGGATGAATATCTCCATATGCTTGAGGAGGCTCGAAAGCGGGATCATCGAAAATTGGGAAAAGAACTCGACCTCTTCAGTCTCCATGAGGAGGCCGGTCCGGGATTGGTGATCTACCATCCAAAGGGTGCCATGCTCCGGACGGTCCTTGAAGATTTTGAAAGGAAGGAACACCTGAGGCGGGGATATCAGATTGTCATCGGCCCTCAACTCCTTCGATTGGATCTCTGGAAGCAATCCGGTCACTATGAGAATTATCGGGACAAGATGTATTTTACAAAGGTGGAGGATGCGGAATACGGAATCAAGCCCATGAATTGTCTGGCCCATATGCTGATTTACAAATCGCAGATCCGAAGTTACCGGGACCTTCCCCTTCGATACTTTGAACTCGGAACCGTGCACCGCCATGAGAAGTCCGGGGAACTCCATGGTTTGCTCCGTGTCAGGGGTTTCACCCAAGACGATGCTCATATCCTCTGCCGACCGGACCAGTTGAATGATGAGATCTGCGCCATTATCGATTTTGTCGACGATGTGATGAAGGTCTTTGGTTTTGAATATGAGATGGAACTCAGTACGAAGCCGGAGAAAGCGATCGGAAGTGATGAAGACTGGGAGAGAGCCACCCAGGCTCTTCTTCAGGCCCTCAAGGGGAAAAATCTCTCTTTCGAAATCAATGAGGGAGACGGGGCCTTCTACGGTCCGAAGATCGATGTGAAGTTGAAAGATGCGCTCAACCGGAGATGGCAATGCGCAACGATCCAGGCGGACTTCGCCATGCCCGAACGATTTGATCTCACGTATGTGGGGAGCGATGGAGAGCGGCATCGGCCGGTCATGCTTCACCGCGTGATCCTCGGGGCCATGGAGAGGTTCATCGGAGTGCTGATCGAGCATTATGCGGGAGCCTTTCCTGTTTGGCTCGCCCCTGTCCAGGCGATTCTTCTCACGGTGACAGAGCGTCATATCCCTTATGCGGAGAAGGTTTACCAGCGGCTCGTTCGAGAAGGGATACGGGTAGAAAAAGATTTCCGCAATGAAAAATTGGGGTTCAAGATCCGGGAAGCCCAGATTCAAAAAATTCCCTACATGTTGGTGGTTGGAGATCGAGAAGAAAAAGAGGGGACCATCTCACCGCGCACCCGAGGCGGTGAAGCCTTGAAAGGAATGGGGATTGAAGACTTCGTCAGGCAGGTCAAATCAGAATATCCATCATTATAATCCCCCTCTCCCCCTTTTAGAAAAGGGGGGATGGGGATTTTAAATTGCGGATTGTGGATTGGAAAAAAACCAGAATCCGGAATTCCGAAATCTAAAATCCACAATTAAATAAAGGAGGTGGTGCTTATCGTCAGGGATGTTCGGATTAACCGAGAAATTCGGGCGAGGGAAGTGAGGGTGATTGACCCTGAGGGGAAACAGTTAGGAATCTTACCATTGGTGGAGGCCCTTCGGGCTGCTGCCAATTCTGAGTTGGATCTGGTGGAGGTTTCTCCGAAATCGGAACCGCCGGTCTGCCGCATCATGGATTATGGAAAATTCAAGTACCAGCAGAGCAAGAAAGCTCATGATGCCAAGAAGAAACAGGCCGTCGTACATCTCAAAGAAGTCAAGATGAGGCCGAAGACGGAGGAACATGACTACCAGTTCAAACTTCGGCATATTGAGCGTTTTTTAAAAGAGGGAAACAAGACGAAGATCACCATTGTCTTCAGAGGCAGGGAGCTGGCCCATCCCGATCTGGGAAGGAACATGCTGGGTCGGATTACAGAGGAATCAAAGGAATGGGGAAAGGTGGAACAGCCTCCCCGATTTGAAGGAAGAAATTTTACGATGGTCTTGGCTCCTCTCTCAAGTCCCAAAACATAACGGATTGCGGATTGTCAAATGCGCCTGCCTGCCCCTGTCGGTAGACGGGGGCAGGCAGGGAACGCGGTGGTATGAGTCGTATAGTCTAATAGTCGTATGGTCCGTAGGCCGAGAGTGAAGCACCCCGCCCACAGGGCGGGGCTTCCCGGAAAGGAAATCTCATTTTTATTGTGCCTCTTGA
>JBHGBJ010000103.1:0-10501 GCA_041947025.1 Thermodesulfobacteriota bacterium | reverse complement strand
GGGGGATCCATATCATGGCGATCGAGTGGGAGGAGAAGGTTGTGGAGATTGCCAAGGCTGCAGGGCTTCTGCCCAGGCCACAACCATAAGAGACGTGTCCGTGCCTACGCGCCGAAGTGCGAGGCGTTACGGCACGCAGGCGTGACACGTGTCTCGTGTCCGTAAGAAAGAAACATAAACGGACACGGATAACGGACACGGTCACGGTAAGAAGGAGGGAAAAAGATGGCAAAGAAGATTTTAATCGTTGATGACGATCCGGATCTGGTGGAGGCAGTAACAATGATCCTTGAGTCCAAGAATTACGGCGTGGCCGCTGCGTACGGGGGCATTGAGGGGCTTCAAAAGGCAAAGACAGAGAAACCGGATCTCATCGTCCTCGATGTCATGATGCCGGACAAGGATGGGTATGCGGTCTGTAAGGAGTTGAAGGCTGATCCTAAATGGAGTAAGATTCCCATCCTTCTTCTAACCGCGGTGGTCTCTAAGATTCCTACAACCCGCTACACACAGCAGATGGGACTTGAGACTGAAGCGGATGATTACATCGACAAACCCGTGGAGCCTGAGGTTTTAGTCAAACGGATCGAGGCGCTCTTGTCAAAATAGAAGTGTCAAGTGTCAATGTTCAAAGTTCAAATAAGGCTCAAATGACAACGGTATGAACATTTGAGCATTTGGCATTTGAAATTTGGCATTGAGGTGTTGAATGACAAACATTCTTGTCATCGATGATGAGCAGATCATGCGGGAGGGTTGCTCCCGGATCCTCTCCAAAGACGGCTGGACTGTTCTCACTGCCGAGAATGGAAAACTCGGGCTGGACCTGATTCAGGTCGATCCAGAGAAGATCGATGTGATCCTGCTCGATCTGATGATGCCCGGGATCAGCGGGATGGAGGTGCTGGATCGTGTCCGGGCGTTTGATCCGAATCTGCTCGTCATCGTTATCACCGGCTATGCGACGGTCGAATCTGCCGTAGAAGCAATGAAGAAGGGGGCTTATGATTTCATTCCAAAGCCTTTCACACCGGACCAGCTCCGTATCGTGGTGAGAAGGGCTTTAGAGAGGAGAACCCTTCAGAAGGAAGCGGATTTTCTAAGAACGGAGCGGGAGAAATCCCTTCGAGACATTGCCACAGAGAAGTCAAAGATCAAGACCATCATCAACTGCATGGGCGACGGCGTCCTGGTATGCGACCGGGACAGCTGCATCGTCCTCTCCAATCCGGCCGCGAGCCGGATGCTCATGACTCCTGAAACCTCTCTTTTAGGAAATGCGCTCCCTCAATGTAACCTGGATCCCGAACTCTCCAAGGTCATCGACGAAAGCTTGAAGACAAACGACAAGGGCTATACCTCTGTTTCTCAGGAACTGAGCCTTGGTCAATCCGGCGAAATCTTCCTCCGAGCTCATACCGCCCCTGTGCGAAACGATCTCGGCGAGACCATAGGCTCGGTCACCGTGCTCCAGGATATCAGTCACCTCAAAGAACTCGACAAGATGAAATCAGAGTTCATCGCCATGGTCACCCACGAACTTCGAGCACCTATCGCGGCTGTGGAACAACAGTTGGCCGTTATCCTGAACCGGATGGCGGGTGAGGTGACGTCCAAACAGGAACAGCTTCTGAACCGGGCTAAAGAGAGGACCAAGGGCCTTCTCAATCTGATCAAAGATCTCCTGGATATCTCCAAGATCGAAGCGGGAAAGATGGTCCAATACAAAGAACCTCTCTCCCTTCAAGAAGTGATCCAGAAAGTCGTGGAATTGATGAAGACAGAAGCAGAAACCAAAAAGATCGATCTCCAATTCTCCTCACCCTCAGGAATTCCAATGATCCAGGCTGACCGAAACAGTATGGAGGGCATCTTCACCAATCTTGTCTCTAACGGAATTAAGTATACCCCGGAAGGGGGAAAGGTTTTGATTACCCTGAGTGAAGAAGGAGGATTTGTAAAGGCCACCGTCTCAGACACTGGCATTGGCATCAAGAAAGAGGATCTACCAAGAATCTTTGATAAGTTCTTCCGGGTGAAGACGACGGAGACCCGCCAGATCGTCGGAACAGGTCTTGGGCTTTCCATTGTCAAAAGCATTGTGGATGCCCATCTGGGTTCGATCTCGGTCGAAAGTGAGGAAGGGAGTGGCACCACTTTCACCATACTCCTCCCAAAAGAATCAAATGCACCTGTCTCTTATCCCCAATGAAGCTCCCCTGCCGCTTGCGGCGGGGTATCAAGCGGAATTCCGCCGAAGCCTACCCGCCTTCGCTCTTTGAGCTTCGACGCGGTTCGCCCGCCATTCATCCCTGTGGCAAGCCACAGGGCATTCTGGCGAAGGCGAATAAAATCCCTTTTCATCTTGCTTCTTTTCCGCCTCCAATCCGGCCCGTCCGAAAGTAAAAAGTCCTTAAATTACAATGAAGTGTAGCAGTTCGGGAAGGATTGGACAGAGTTGGGGACGAATGTTATTATGTAATTAAGTGGTATTGAAAGGGGCGTTCCAAGTGTCTCAAGATCAAAAGGAGGAAAAAGTGACCTTTGACGGAAGGAAAATCCAAGTCTTAGGGCCCACATTTGAGGAAGGCAAACCTGAAACTCCCATCAATTGGAGACAAAGGATGAGGAACCGCGAAGAGATGTTAGCCTATCTCAAGACAGGGGAACGCTACTGGTTCAGCGAAGATTGGTTTGGGAGTGAGAAGAGAAAGACGAGGGCTTAGACAATAGAGAAGGAGGGAAGTGTCGTGCCATTCGAAATACCCAAAGTGACCTACACCGGGAAGATCAAGGAAGTGAAACTGGGCAAAGGGCCGAAGGCAGTTACTGTAGGAGGAGAAACGGTCTACCCCTTTTGCCTCTTCGAGGGAGAGATGCCTCATCCTCCCCGGATCGCGATGGAAGTGTACGATGCGCCTCCGGAAGATTGGCCAGAGGCTGCATTGGAGCCGTTTCGTGATCTGATCAATGATCCTGTTGCGTGGGCCAGGAATTGTGTGGAAAGTCACGGCGCGGAATTGATTGCATTGCAACTGGTGAGTACGGACCCGAATGGTCTGAATCGCTCCGCTGAAGAAGCGGTTGATGCGGTCAGAAAAGTGGCTCGTGCTGTGGATGTGCCGGTGATTGTCTGGGGAAGTGGAAATGTGGATAAGGATGCGGAGGTTCTTCGAAAGGTCGCCGAGGGTTGCGATGGGATGAACTTGATCATTGGACCCGTAGTCGAAGGCAACTACAAGCAACTCGGAGCAGGAGCGATTGGGTATAAACATACGGCCGTTGCCTCCAGTCCCATCGACATCAACCTCGCCAAACAGCTCAATATTCTCCTCGGTAATCTGGGGGTTCCCGATGAGCAAATGATTGTAGATCCAACCACAGGAGGATTGGGATACGGAATCGAATACACCTACTCCGTAATGGAGCGGGACAGGATGGCTGCCCTCACCCAGCAGGATGAGAGGCTTCAATTCCCTATCCTCTGTAATATGGCCAAAGAGGTCTGGAAGACCAAAGAGGCCAAAACGAAGACGGAGGAGGCGCCTGCTCTCGGCGATGCGAAAAAGAGAGGAATCTTGATGGAAGCGGTAACAGCCATCATGCTTCTTTTGGCCGGAGCAGATATCCTGATCATGAGACATCCTGAGGCCATCAAGCTGGCCCGCGAGATGATCTCAGATTTTATGGCAAAGTAATCAAACCTAATCCCCTCCCCCCCCTTTTAGTGAAGCCTGCCTGCCGGCAGGCAGGGAGGGGAAGAGGGGGATTACGAAGGGGTCATACATGTCCGAATTAGAAAAAAAGAGCATCGATCCGGCAACGATCAAGATGCTGAAGAAGGCACAGGCCGACGGATGCGAAACGATCTTCGACCGTGCCGATACCATGAAACCCTGCCCCATCGGGGCGGAAGGAAGCTGCTGCAGGCAGTGTGCCATGGGGCCATGCCGTGTTCCTGCCCCAAGGAAAAGGGGCGAGACCGTAGCGGAAAAGATCAGGCGAACCGGGCTTTGCGGCGCAACGGCAGAAACCATCTCGGCCCGCAACTTCGCGCGGATGGTGGCTGCAGGAACCTCTGCCCACTCCGATCATGCGCGCGGTGTCACGGAAGTCTTTTTGGCCGCAGCCAAAGGCCAAGTTCCCGGCTTTCAAATCCGGGATGAGCAGAAGCTTTATCAGGTGGCGATGGACTTTGGCGTCGAGATTGGAGAGCGGTCCGTACAGGAGATCGCCATCGATGTGGGACAGAAGGTCTTGGCCGAATTCGGCCGGCAGGAGGGAGAACTTTCCTTCGTCAAGAGAGCTCCCCTGAAGCGCCAGGAACTCTGGAGAAGTCTCGGGGTGATCCCGAGGGGAATTGACCGGGAGGTTGTGGAGTTATTGCACCGTACCCACATGGGTGTGGATCAGGATTATAAGAGCATCTTAACCGCGGCCGCCCGGTGTGCCCTTGCCGATGGATGGGGAGGCTCGATGATCTCCACCGAGCTTCAGGATATTCTTTTCGGAACCCCTGTCCCTGTGCTGGGTCAGATCAATCTCGGCGTGCTGAAAAAAGACGAGGTCAATCTCGTGGTCCATGGCCATGAGCCCCTGCTTCCGGAGATCTTAGTCCAGGTGCTGGATGATCCCGAGATTCAAAGAGCGGCCAAATCCGTCGGAGCAAATGGGATCAATCTCGCGGGCATGTGCTGTTCTGCCAACGAGATCTTAATGCGCCATGGTATTCCCGTGGCGGGAAACTTTCTCCAGCAGGAACTTGCGATTGTCACCGGGGCGGTCGATGCCATGGTCGTCGATGTCCAATGCGAGATGCAATCCTTGGCTCAAGTCGCCAAATGCTACCACACCAAGCTGATCACGACCTCACCCAAGGCCAAGATCGAAGGAGCCATGCATATCGAATTTGAAGAGAAGAACGCTCCGAAAGTCGCCAAGAGGATTCTGATGGAGGCGATTCAGAATTTCAAAAATCGGAAGCCGAACGTCGACATCCCCCAGGAGACCATGGATCAGGTGGTGGGCTTCAGCCACGAGACGATCAATTACCTCCTGGGCGGGGTCTTCCGCGCCTCGTACCACCCTTTGAATGATAATATCATCAATGGCCGGATCCGGGGCATTGCAGGAGTGGTCGGGTGCAACAATGCCCGGGTGACCCATGATGATCCGAATCTCACCCTGATCAAGGAGTTGATCAAAAACGACGTGATCGTTCTCGTCACCGGCTGTAGCGCCATGACTTGCGGAAAGAACGGCCTTCTCACGCCGGAAGCCGCAAGACAGTTTGCCGGCGATGGTCTGGCATCGGTCTGTGAGGCCGTGGGCATTCCGCCCGTTCTTCACATGGGCGCCTGTGTGGATAACAGCCGTATCCTGATGGCGGCAACCGCAGTGGTAAAAGATGGAGGCCTCGGCGACGATATCAGCGATCTTCCCGCTGCAGGTGCCGCTCTCGAGTGGATGAGCGAAAAGGCGATAGCCATCGGCCACTATTTCGTTGCTTCAGGGATCTTCACCGTCTTCGGTGTGACCTGGCCGACCGCCGGAAGCGAGGAGGTGACCAAACTCCTCTTCGAGGGGTTCGAGAGCACCTTCAAAGGCAAATGGGCTTTTGAGCCTGATCCCCTAAGGGCCGCAAGATTGATGATCGAACATATCGATAATAAGCGGAAGGCGCTGGGCATCGATAAAGCCAGGGAGCGTGTCCTTTTCGACATGGCCAAGCGCCGCGAGTTGGAAGCCGCCTAATGAAGAAAACGTGACCGTGACCCGTGACCGTGTCTGTAAAAAGATATTAAACCCGGACACGTAGATCCGGACACGAGGAAAAAGGGGTAATACGTGTCAAAGATCATTGCCTCTGCTGCAATAAGAGGCGCCCATAAAATTGTTGAGACTGCAGAAAAGAAATACGAGGAGGTTCTCAAGAAGTGGGGGCCCAATCAGAATGTGGGATTCCCCAATACAGCCTACTATCTTCCGATCATTTACGCTATCCTCGGGGTTCCGATCCAAAAGTTGGAGGATGTGAAGGCAGTGCTGGAAAGGGCCCGGTCCCTTTTGCCTCCATTGGTGAAAGAAAAAGTGAATCTCCCCTATTTGGGACCGGCTCTGGATGCTGGGATGGCGACCTTTTTTGCCGAAGAGATCATCGAGGCGATCCGATATTTGGAGAGTCCCAATTTTTATACCAAACAGGAAGACCCTTCGCCGGATAATATCTGGCTGGGAGCGGCGGATGATGTGATCTTCCGAAAGCGGGGAATCGAATTTGTTGATGGAACAGCACCCGGGTTTGCGGCGATTGTCGGCGCTGCCCCGTCACCCGAGACTGCAAAAAAGATCGCCACCGAACTTCAGGAAAAGAACCTCTACGTCTTCATGTGTGCCGAGCATGAAGGGAAGCGTTTCGCCGAACAGCTGGTGGAAGCAGGCGTTCAGATTGGCTGGCCGACCCGGCTCGTCTCATTCGGGCCCGATATCTCGGCTGCGGTCTTTGCCATCGGTTTTGCCTGCCGGGTGGCTATGGCCTTTGGAGGAATCAAGCCCGGAGATTTCCGGAAAAATCTGATCTATAACAAGGACCGGACCTTTGCCTTTGTCATGCCCCTGGGATTTGTGACGGACGAATGGTATGCCAATGCGGCAGGCGCCATCAACTGGGGATTTCCCACCATTGCCGATACCCCTATTCCCGAGATCTTGCCCACCGGCATATGCACCTATGAGCATGTGGTCTCCAATATCCCTCACGATCAGATCGTTCAAAAAGCAGTGGAAGTGAGAGGGCTGAAGGTCGCCGTCTCCGAGGTCCCCATTCCCGTATCCTACGGTCCTGCCTTCGAGGGGGAGAGAGTGAGGGGTGAGGATATCTATCTGGAATGCGGCGGAGGAAGAACTCATGCGGTGGAATGGGTCACCTCAAAGCCCATGGACGAAGTGGAAGACGGCAAGGTCGAGCTGATCGGGCCCGATCTCGATCAGATCAAGCCTCCGGGATTATTGCCGCTGGCCATCGTTGCCGAGGTGGCAGGACGGCAGATGCAAGAGGATTTTGAACCGATCCTGGAGCGCCAGATCCACCATCTGATCAACTATGCCCAGGGGGTCATGCATATCGGTCAGAGGGATATCGCCTGGTTGCGAATCAGCAAAGGATCCGTGGAGAAAGGATTTCGGCTCTTTCATCTTGGAAAGATCCTCCACGCAAAGTTCCATCAGGATTTCGGAGCAATCTTCGATAAAGTCCAGGTAAAAATCTATACGGACAAAGAGAAGGTGGATCAGATGCTTGCACGGGCAAGGGAAGTCTACCGCAGGAGGGATGCCCGGATTGAGGGAATGACAGACGAGACCACAGACGTCTTTTATTCCTGTACGCTCTGCCAATCTTTCGCACCGAGTCATGTCTGTGTGATCAGTCCTGAAAGGACTGGACTCTGCGGAGCCTACAACTGGATGGACTGCAAAGCTTCTTATGAAATCAGCCCGACCGGGCCCAATCAACCCGTCCCAAAAGGGGAGATCATCGATCCGAAACTTGGACAATGGAAAGGGGTCAATGAATTTGTCTACAAAGCCTCTCGCCAGAAGATCGACCACTACAACTTCTACAGCCTGATGTATGATCCTATGACCACCTGCGGTTGCTGCGAGTGCATTGCCGCCGTCCTTCCGATGTGTAACGGCGTGATGACGGTCAACCGGGAATATACGGGCATGACCCCCTGCGGGATGAAGTTCACCACGCTCGCAGGCTCTGTTGGAGGTGGCGCGGTCACACCGGGCTTTGTAGGCCACAGCAAGTACAATATCACCCAGAGAAAGTGGCTGATCGGGGACGGGGGACTCAAGAGACTGGTATGGATGCCCAAGATGCTCAAAGAGGAGATCAGGGAAAGACTGAAGAGGCGCTCCGAGGAGATCGGCATTCCTGATTTCATCGATAAGATTGCAGACGAGACCATTGGGGTGACGGAGGAGGAGATTCTTCCCTTCCTGACAGAGAAGAATCATCCAGCTCTTTCAATGGACCCGATACTGGAATAAATAAGCTCAAAGCTGAAAGCTCAAAGTTTCTTGCTTTCAGCTTTCAGCTTTCAGCTTTCAGCTTTCAACTTTCAGCTTTGAGCTAATCTTTAGCTTGGGGAGGGAAAAGGCCCATGGCTTTGACCGGAATCCAGATCTTCAAATTATTACCCAAGACCAATTGCAAGGAATGCGGTGTCCCGACCTGCCTTGCTTTTGCCATGAATCTGGCAGCCGGAAAGGCAGATCTGTCTGCCTGCCCCTATGTATCGGAAGAGGCAAGAGCCCTCCTTTCCGAAGCGGCGGCTCCACCCATTCGACCCCTTGCGATTGGTTCTGGCGAAAACGTGGTGAGGATCGGAGGAGAAACGGTCCTCTTTCGACACGAAAAGACCTTTGTCAACAAACCCGGCTTTGCCGTTCTGGTGAGCGATTTAATGCCACAGGCAGAAATCGACGCTCGCCTGAAGAGGTTTAAGGAGCTGCGGTACGAAAGAATAGGCCTCACATTGCGGCCGGAGATGGTTGCTGTAAAGAACGAATCCGGGAACCCTGAAAAATTTGTGGCCTTGATCAAGAAAGTGAAGGGTGAGACGGACGCTGCACTCATCTTGATGAGTGATCAGGTGGAAGCGTTGACTGCAGGAGTAAAAGCTTCTGCGGATCGTGTTCCATTGATCTACGCTGCAACCGATGGTAATGCGGAAGCCTTAGCCAATCTGGCCAAAGAGTATAAATGTCCATTGGCGATCAAAGCGAATGATCTGGGAACCCTCGGAAGCCTTTCTGACAAACTGACGGCAGCAGGCCTCAAAGACCTCGTTCTTGACTCAGGATCGAGAACGCTCCGCAGAGCCTTTGAGGATCAAATCTTCATCCGCCGGGCAGCCCTCCTCCAAAAGAACCGTTCTCTGGGCTTTCCGACCATTGTCCTTCCCTGTGAGATGACCACGGACCCGATGAAGGAAACCCTGATCGCAGCAACGTTTGTGGCAAAGTATGCAGGCATCATTGTTATGTCTGATTTGCAGGGAGAGAGTCTTTTCCCTCTTCTCGTGGAAAGATTGAACATCTACACTGATCCCCAGCGCCCCATGGTGATGCAGCAGGGAATTTACCCCATCGGCAATCCGACCGAGGATTCCCCGGTCCTGGTGACCACCAATTTCTCCCTGACCTACTTTGTCGTCTCCGGCGAGATCGAATCGAGCCGGGTACCGAGCTGGCTATTGGTCATGGATACGGAAGGCCTCTCTGTTCTTACTGCATGGGCTGCAGGAAAATTTGGAGGCGATGGGATCGGCGCTTTCATCAAGAAGAGCGGTATCAACGAGAAAGTGAAACATCGAAGGGTGATCATTCCCGGAGCCGTTGCAGCGGTGAGCGGCGATCTCGAAGAGGAGCTCGGCTCAGAATGGGAAGTCAGAATAGGACCGAGAGAAGCGGCTCATATACCGGCGTATTTGAAGATGGGAACATAATTTATAATGCGGAATGTAGATTGGGGAGTGCGGAATAAGAATCTTTTTACTCCGAATTCCGCATTCCGAATTCTGCACTTAAAAGGGAAAAGATGATCCTCATCGGGGAGAATCTCAATGTAATGGTCAAAAAGATTGGAACGGCGATGAGGGAGAGAGATCCCAGGCCCATTCAGGAGTTGGCCATTGCCCAAGCCGATGCCGGGGTCGATTACATCGATATCAATCTCGGTCCTGCAAGGAAAGGCGGAGGGGAGTTGATGGAGTGGGTCGTCAGAACCGTTCAGGAAGTGGTGGACACCCCCCTCTTCCTTGACACGGTCAACGCCGAGGCGATTGAGGCAGGGCTCCGGGTCTATAAGAATAAGAACGGCAAGGCCGTGATCAACTCCATCATGGCCCGGCCGGAAAGCATGGACGCCAAATTTCCTCTCGCTAAGACCTATGAGGCAGGCGTGGTTGCCCTCCTCTGGGGACCCTTCGGGCTTCCGAGGGATGCGAATGAACGGGGAGTCCTTGCAGCAGAGCTGATGCAGAATGCCGCAGAATTCGATATCCCGAATGAAGATACATGGATCGATCCTATCGTCACACCTGTCACCAGCCCTCAGAGCCAGGTTCAAGTCCCGGGCTGCATCGAGTTTATGAAGATGTTCAAAGACCTTCAGGAGGTGTCCCCAGGAATGAAGTCAACCTGCGGCCTCTCGAATGTCTCCAACGGAGCACCCGATCATCTCAGGCCCATTCTCAATCAAACCTATCTGATCATGCTGGAACGATACGGGATGTCCTCGGCGATCATCGACGCCTTCGACGAAGGTCTCAAAGACCTTGCAAGAGGAAAACGAGAAGACCTAAAGAAACTCATTTATCGAATAATGGACAAAGAGCAGATCGATCTCAAATCCCTGAGCAAAGAAGAAATCGATTATGTAAAGACCACCAGGGTCCTGATGGGCCAGACCCTCTATTCCGCCTCCTGGCTG
>JBHGBJ010000102.1:0-10759 GCA_041947025.1 Thermodesulfobacteriota bacterium | reverse complement strand
CAATTGGTACACCGAAATACATAACGCGCTGAAATCTCCATGCAAATCCTCCAATCCATGTTCACGTCACAGAACCAAACGTGTCTCTCTTAACAAATTCAAAATACCTTTTCAAGAAAGAATTGTCAAACGACGGAAATGTGACTGAGATGACACCCTGAAGACTATTGGTGGGCTGCGAGGCGATCAGGGGACGCCTATCGTAGCAGGTAATCGGCTATCCAGCTCCATTCTTATCCAGGCCACGGGATCGTCTCCATAATCACGCATGTAATCGCCCGGAAAATTGATTCCGGGAACTGCGGGAATCCAGTCCTCACCCAGAAGATCATCCGGGTCTCCGTATCGGCTTGCCATCTCTCTTATTTCAGGATGATCAAGGGCTGTGAGATGTCCTTTGTCAATGATCTTCACCCACTCTCCGGTATCTCTTCGCTTGACCTCATAGGTATTGAAATAGGTGTGGGCTGCATGGCCGATATGCTCGTTTGGCAGTCCTTTCTCACGAGCATACTCCAAGACCTTCGGGTCGTATTCATCGGCCCCGATTCCCCAGTGGATGACACCCGATCTCTGCCTTTCATAGACATTGGCAAAGAGAATTCCGTGAGATTCGAATAGGCCTCCTTTTCTCCTGAAGAACTTGGGCACCGTTCCCAGAGCCAACTCGGTCAGATAGAGATTGCCGGGATTGGGGTAGAGAGGATAATGGACGTCTTTGGTTCTGTCCATCCATTCTCTTAGCAGGTCTCCAAACTTTCCTCCGCCTTCGATCTTATAGATCTGGCCTTCCTTGAGGTGACATTTCATGTGCGGGAAGTAGCCCACGTGATTACTGGTACCCGCGATCACGCCCTCGGCCCTGCAAAAAGCCTTATGCCCCGGCTGGGCAAACTCCGGGCGGAGCAAAAAAGCCATCGAAATGGACTGGGAAGGATAGAGGAAGAGATGGCCCGGGAGTTGCACCTGGCTCCACACGTGGGCTTCTTCAGGGGTAACGGGGAAGGAAATATCGGTGCCCTGCGGGTCGGTAATCCTCACCTCGCTCACTCTGTCTAATAGGGCTGTAATCTTGGATTCAATCGATGCCTGTAATTCTCCAGGGAAGTCCTCCAATCTCGACAGGAGATGTTCACAATTGGTATAGATCCAGGAATCTTTGAATTTTTGGGCATGTTCAGCCAGGTAAAATCGGACGTAAGGCCGACCTCCTGACATCGCATAAACGGCAGTGTAGTTAGGATTTCGATCCAGGAACCTCTTTAAGGATTGACTGGCTTCGGTTTCATCCGATAAGGCAGGGGGGCGGAGGTTCAGGATCCGGGTGACCTGTTCCCTCCAATTGAGCTCCAGCCACGCATCTTCCGCACTGATTCTTGAAAACTCCGCGAAAGACTTGCCTGTCAGCTCATGTTCTCCCACTGCTTCCGCTGTGATCCCTTTCTCCTTCAGGACCTGGAGAGTCGCTTGAAGGACCATCCGGTCTTGAATGGGAGGATAGATAATCAGAACATGGTCATTGGGATTCAAGACCCCAAGCGCTCCCCTTCCAACCCTTCGGTCAACAGCCTTTCTCGCTCCCGGAATCAAGTCTCCTACGCGGGAGACCTTCTGGGGATAGACCGGTTGGCGTGGAACAGGGTAGGGTAACGTGATGGACATTTGGCCTTCCTCTCCTGGTTTCTTTTCAGTCCTGTATCAGGCCTGCCTTTTTAGCCACATCGGTATAAAGGTTGTAATCCCTCTTCATACGCTCTTCGAGTTGATTGGGTGTGGAGAAGTCCACCACATATCCTTGACGGTTAAGGTTAGCCAGCGTCTCCGATGATTTTAAAAGCGAATTGACGGTATGAGATAATTTTTCGGTGATCTCAGAGGGGAGTCCTTTTGGCCCTAACAAGGCATAACTCATATTTATTTTTACTTCCGGAACTCCTTTCTCTCTGGTTGTGGGAACTTCGGAAAATTCCGGAAGCCTCTCTGTTGAAAGCACAGCCAAGGCCCGAAGCTTTCCTGCCTTCACATGGGGTCTGCTCACGGTGAGGGTGGAGAAGGTCAAATCGACATGGCCCCCCAGGAGGTTGACCAGAACCTCTCCACCCCCTGAAAAAGAGACGAAACGAATATTTGCACCCGTCGCGATTTTCAGCAGTTCCAGATCGATCCGGTTTTGAGTCCCGATCCCTGATGTTCCGGCTAAAAGCTTTCCGGGATTCTTCTTTGCAGAGGCAATGAGACCTTCTAATGTCTTGAATTCCAAGTCCGGTCTCACGACCAAGAGAAGGGGTTCAAAGGCAAAATGGGCAACGGGTCTAAAATCCCTCAAGACAAGGAACGGCACGGCCTTGGGTGTAATGATCTCGGGCATCATGAAGGACATTAGCTCTTGCCCCAACAGAGTATACCCATCTGCTTTGGAATTGGCCACAAAAGAGGAACCCACCACTCCGCCTCCTCCGGTACGATTCACAATGCTCACAGGGACATTCAATTCCTTTGCCAGGGTCTCTCGAACCTGCCGGAAGAAAGTATCCACGCCTCCTCCGGGGGCATAGGGAACGACGATGTCGATTGCCCGGGTTGGAAATTCCTGGGCATGGCAGACCGAGAATAGGGTCATGAGAAGAATGAAACTCAAGAACTGAAAACTCAAGAAATTTTTCCTTTCTGATCGCGCAAACATGACAGGCCTCCTTTCTTGAATTCCGATATTTTCAGTCCGGGAACGATTGCTAACCGATCCGCTTAAATCGGGTCCTTCAATTCTGTATCAACCCCGCCTTCTTAGCGACATCACTGAAAAAAAGAAAGTCCTTTCCGATGCGCTCGGAAAGTTGACTGGGCGACATAAAGTTGATCACATATCCTCGACGGTTCAGGATATCGACGACTTCCGGAGACTTCAGCACTTTATTGACGGTTCCGGAAATCTTCTCGACGACTCCTTGGGGAAGGCCCTTCGGTCCTGCGAGACAGTACTCCATGTTGATATCCGCGTCAGAGATTCGCTTCTCTTTGGCTGTCGGAAGGTCTGGAAATTCCGCAATCCTCGCCGGTGCGAGTGCAGCCAAGGCCCTGAGCTTCCCTGCTTTTACATGAGCCCGACAGGCTGAGAGAGTGGAGGTGGAGAGATCCACATGCCCTCCCAAAAGGTTCACCAGCACCTCTCCTCCGCCAGAAAAGCTGACGAAACGGATATTCACACCCGTGAACATCTTAAGAATCTCAAGGTTGATCCGGTTCTGCGTCGCCGTCCCGGACGTTCCTGCCACAAGCTTTCCCGGATTCTTCTTAGCGAAGGAGATAAGGTCTTCCACCGTCTTAAATTCCAAATCCGGCCGAATGACGAGCAAGGATGGTTCGTAGGCAAAGCAGGAGAGAGGCGTCACGTCTTTCAAAGCGTCGAAGGGAACGGCCTTAGGGGTTACGATTTGAGGCATCAACAAGGACATCAAGTCTTGCCCCAAGAGGGTGTAACCATCCGGTTTGGAGTTGACGACAAAGGAGGAACCGACCATTCCGCCTCCCCCTGTGCGATTCACGATGTTCACAGGGACATTAAACTCCTTTGCCAAGCTTTCGCGAACGTGCCGGAAAAAGGTATCCACGCCTCCTCCGGGCGCATAGGGAACGACCACATCGATTGCCCGGGTTGGAAATTCCTCTGCATGGCAGACCGAAAATAGGAGCATGAGAAAAATGAAACCTAAACATTGAAACCCTACCCGATTCTTCTTTTTTAATTGCCAGTACATGATGAGCCTCCTTTCCTGTAATTATTTCAGATAGGCAATACGCTTACAAAGATTCCTCACCCACAGCGGGTAATCTCTTCCTGCCGATGCACGTCCAAAGAAAGAATAGGATCGAAATCCCTATAAATACCAGTGAAATCGGACGGGTGAAAAAGATTCCAAAACTCCCGTTCGATATCACCAAGGAACGGCGAAGGGCATTCTCGATCATCGGGCCCAAGACGAGTCCGAAAACCATGGGGGTAAGCTCAAACTCCGTCTTTTTTGCGATATAACCGATCAAGCCAAAAAGGCTCATGATCACGATATCGGCTGCCGAATACCCGATCCCGTAAGATCCGATCAAACAGAAGATGAGGATGAATACGGAGAGTAAACGATAGGGTATCTTGAGAACTTTAACCCACAACCCGATCAAAGGGAGATTCAAGATCAAGAGCATGATATTGCCAAAATAGAGGCTTGAGACCAATCCCCAAAATACCTGTGGAGCCTCCTTGATCAGCAGGGGCCCCGGCTGAATCCCATAGATCATGAGGGCACCCAAGACGATGGCGGTGCTTGCTCCCGTAGGGATTCCCAGGCTGAGCATCGGTATGAGCGTTCCTCCTGCCGCTGCATTATTGGCGGCTTCGGGCGCCGCCACTCCTCCGATAAAGCCTTTGCCAAATTTGCCGGGATCCTTGGAGATTCTTTTCTCTAATCCATAAGAGAGGAAAGTGGGGAGCAGGACCCCAATACCGGGAATCGTGCCGAGGAAAAAGCCAATCCCGGTGCCTCTCAAAATTGGGAGAATCGATTCCTTCCAATCCTGGAGAGTGGGGAAGAGCCCTTTCAGCTTTGTTTCGTAAATATCGCGTTTGACGTATTGATCCAGGCTGAATAAGATTTCGGATACGCCAAAGAGGCCGATCACCGCTTGCACGAGACCCACCCCGTCCATGAGATAAGGCAGATTGAAGGTGAAGCGGTTGATCCCTGCGGTCGGGTCCAGTCCGATGGTTCCGATTGCGATGCCCAGGACTGCCATCAGCAATCCCTTTGCAACGGAGCCGCCGGCAATAAAGACCAGGATCGTGAAGGAGAAAATCATGATCGAGAAGTATTCCGGAGGCCCGAAGCGAAGAGCGAAGCGGGCCAAGGTCGGTGCAAAAAAAATCAGACCAAAGATGCTAAGGGTGCCGGCCACAAAGGAGCCCATGGCTGCGATGCCAAGGGCGGCCCCTGCACGGCCACTGCGAGCCATAACATAACCGTCGAGACACGTGATCACAGAGGCCGCTTCTCCAGGAATGTTGACCAGGATGGATGTGGTTGATCCCCCATACATGGCCCCGTACATAATTCCGCAGAGCATGATGACGGCGGACTCGGGCTGAATCTTGACCGTCACCGGAATCAGCAAAGCCAGTGCGCCCGGAGGGCCGATGCCCGGCAGAACCCCGACCAAGGTCCCTGCAAGAACGCCAGTGAAACAGTAGAGCAAATTGAGGGGTTGCAGGCAGATACTGAAACCATACATCAGTTGATGGATCAATTCCATAAACCGCTACCTGGCCACAAATGTCAGGATCCCGAGGGGAAGCCGAACCTCAAGCAAAAGATTGAAAATAAGAAAGATGCCAAGGCAAGTCGAGATTCCAACCAACAGGAGAAAATACCATTGCTTCATTCCGTTTGTCCGAAGCATCAAGAGGGTCGCGAGAAAAGTGCAAACAAAAAATCCTGCCTTTTCAACGAAGAGGCCGAAAAGCAACAAAAAAAGAGAAATCAAAGCGGCCTTGCCGGAAATCAGGGCCCCTTCATCTCGATGATTTTCTTTCAGCTTCTTGAAGGAGGAGAGGATGATGGTCAAAGATAGGAACGCGATCATCAGCCCTGCGAGGAAGGGAAAAAAACCGGGACCAGGATCATTGGCTTTTCCGATCCCCAGCCGAAGGGAAGCAAAAACAAGAAGGATTGAAATCAAAAAAAGAAAGGTGCCGATCTTTACGTCGTGGCGCAAGGTTCCCTCTCTTTTAGCGCTACTTGATCTTTCTTATAGTCCTGGAGCAATCATTTGGGTAATCCCCAGCCGATTGGACATTTCAACGTAATCGCTGACCCCCCTTTCAAGATCATATTGAGGAGAAAATCCGAGTTCCTCTCTGGCGCGGGAGATATCGTAAACACTGTAAAAGTTGAATCCCATACGGAGGTAGTCGAGCCCCGGCCCGATTTCAATGTCTGCCTTGGGATAGACTTTTCTCACGGCCTGGGCAAAATCCAGGAGGGTGGATCCCTTTCCGCTGCCGATATTGAACAACCGGTGTTTTATCCCGTCCGCGGTACAAGCCAGGGCAAGGCCGTTTCCGACATCCCTGCCATAAATAAAATCGTTCTTCTGGTCTGCGCCCTGGGGCATTCGGGTCGGTCTGCCCAGCATGGCATTATCGATCATCTTGACCGGCATGGAGGTGGTTGACGAGGCTCCATGTTTTAGGAGTTTGCCGGGTCCGTAGGTTGAGCTCAACCGGATCGCGATGAATTGGATTCCGGATTTCTTTTCATATTGGTATCCGACTTTTTCCCCCAAGAGCTTGGTCAGGCCGTAGAACCCCAGGGAATTTTCCGCAGGGTAATCCTCGTTAATGGGTTTATAGATGGGGTGATCATGTTCTCCCTTTGCCGCACTGTACACTCCTTTGGCGCTCGTATAGACCACCCTGTCCACATCGGATTTCAAAGCCGCCTCCAAAATAATGGCTGGTCCTTCCACGTTGATTCGGACCGCCTTGGGCGGATTGGAGTCGCATTCTCCTGCCAGAAGGGCCGCCATGTGAATCACCCGCTTGACGTGATAGGCTTTCATCGTCTTCATGAGTTTTTCGAGATCCAGAATATCGCCTTCGACAATGGTCAGCTTCTTTTCTATATCCCGGATCAGGCTGATGTCCTTATGACGGGAGTAGAGAACGGGCTCCATGCCAATTTCGACGAGCCTTCGAGCGGCAAAAGATCCTAATGCTCCCATTCCACCTGTGATCAGAATATTCATGGCTGACACCTCGGAGAGTTGAAAAGAGTCTCAAAATAACATCGATTTATAAGATCCCTCCCGGTCTCCCTTTGCCAAAGGGAGAATAATACCCCTCTTTGGAAAAGGCGAAAGACCCGACCCCGGGAGGGGATAGGGGAGATTTTCCAATGCTGAGTCAATGAAATGATCAGTTTCCCGCCTTGAGGAGATCCCTAAATTTCTCGATTTCCTTCTGCTGGACCTCAATCATCTTCCCGTATTCGGATGAACTGGCCGGGATAATCTCCATCATTCGATTATTGGCCCACTGGATGTACCCGGGATCCTTTACGGCTTTGGCAAAAGCCTCCTCCAATACCTTTACCACTGGCGCTTCCATTTTAGGAGGCCCGTCTGCACCGCGTATCATCGGGACGAAGGTGTGTTTATGGCCGAGGTCCTTTGCCAGCGGGACATCCGGATAGACAATGTCTTTGCCGTTGGCCAGCACTAAAAGGGGCCTGATCTTTCCGGCTTTCACCAGGGTGAGGGCCGAAGTGGTGGCAGCCGCAACGACGTCAATGTGTCCTCCTGCCAAGGCAGCGAGCGCATTTCCGGCGCCATCGTACGGAACCCAGTTGACCTTGATCCCCAATCCGTGCCAGAGGATGATACTGTTGAGGTGGGTGGAGGAACCCCTGCCCGCCATCCCCACGGAGACCGGACGTTTGCGGGCATCCTGAACCAATTCGTCAAAGGTCTTCCATTTTTCGCTGTTGACCACCAGGACCGTATTGCTGAGTGACCAGCTATAGATATGGGAGAAATCAGCCACCCGATATTCCGGATTCAGAAGGATCTCTCCCATGAGGGTCATGGTGGTGGTGTGGATCGCCAGGGTGTAGCCGTCGGGATTGGCCCTCCAGGCCTTGGTGAGCCCGATCTTGCCATCCGCTCCGGAAATATTTTCGATCGTGGTCGAAACCCCTAAATATTTTTGTAGATAGGGTACGAGGCCTCGAGCTTCCAGGTCGATCCCGGCCCCTGGTGCAAAGGCTACGATGAACTTGACCGGTTTTTCGGGAAATTTAGCACTGAAAACGTTTCCTTCAGCAATGAAGAGAGTCAGAGAAAAGCATAAGAAGAATAATATTCCTGAATGACATTTACGCTCCATTTTCTTTCCCTCCTTTCAGGCTCATCCCGGATCAAAACGCGATCCCGCCCTTTCGACGGGGACCACGGCTTTCAGCCGTGATCCCTTGATCGGGGGGCCGCTCGATGGGTTTTTCCAGCGGCTCCGCATTACCGCATGGACTGTTTCTTTCCCTAACCCTTGATGCAGGCAAAATCCTTGGGGGTATTCACCATACGACGTGAGCCATGGCTTGTGATCTGAAACGTATCTCCGAGCATCAGTCCGACATCTTTACGCCATTTGGGATTGTGGACATCGACGTTCGTCCCTAAGACCATGTTCTCCTGCAAATGCATGTCGCCGATGTATCTCCCGGATGACCGATAATCCCGGGGACGGTACACGACTCCCGGAAACTCCGGGGAGCCCAGGCCGTGAGCGTGATAGCCCAACTCCACGAAGTCGAACCCTCTTCGTTCAGCGGGTTCTCGCATTGTTTCCCATACCTCGCGCATGGTGGCACCCGGCTTCATCACTTTCTCGGCAGCTTCCAGGCATTCGGTGCAAGCCTTATGGATTTCGACCAGCTCGCGAGGGGGATCGCCGACGAAAACGGAGAACTCCGTGGCAGCCATGTATCCGCAGTAGACCGTGTGGAACTCCGTGATCACGAGATCCCCTTTTCTGATCGGCCGCATGGTCGGCGCTCCAGGCTGCTCTGAACCGTGAAGAAGGTGCTTGTAACCCTGATCTGTTTCCACCACATTGTCAGACGTGAGGAGATTGAAGGTCTGGGGCTCGCCGCCGTTCAGGATATCCGTGGCGATCATCTTCAACCAGATCTCTGTTTCCGTCGCTCCGGGACGGGCTGCCTCGATCATCGCATCCACCTTTTTCCGTGCGATCTGACAGGCCTTTTCGAGACACCGGATCTCCTCAGGGCTTTTAATGATACGCATCTCGTTGATGATCGCGGTTTCATCACTAAAGGTGGCGTTCGGCAATCTCTGAGTCAAGGCGATATAGCCGTTGTAGGGAAGGGTGTGAGCCGTATTCGGCGTGCCATAGGCGATAATGCCGATCCGTCCCCGGTCAAGGCCTTTTTCCTTGATACAGTCACTCACCGAAGCAGCCCCGTTATCCGGACGGATATCCTGTACCCAGTCCTGCAAGGAGCGGTAGATGCTGTGGGGTACGTGCAGATGAGGGGCACCGGTGAAGACCACCGGCTCTCCTTCCAAAGGAAATACCGCCCATCCGCCAAAGGCGCTCGCACAATGGGTAATGTAGCGGAAATTAGCCATGCCCCGTCCCCAAGAGACATCGTTGCCGTAAAAGAGAAGGCAGTCAAGGCCTCGCAAGATCATCCTTTTCCTCAACTCTTCCCACCGCCGGGTTCGCTCCTGAAGGGAGAGATGGGGGACATAGTCGAAATTCACTCGTGTGGGCGGTTTCTCGCGAACTTCATCAAACCATCGTGGTGTTTCCATCCGTAAAACCTCCTGTGCTTAGTATCCTGCGTGTCACAACATTGGGGGTGTTGCCTAAACCAGCCGTTTCCCTTCGACGGGCTCGGGGCGAACGGCGGCGGGTTCCAATGATGTGACCGGCAAACGCCCCGCAAGCCCCGCCCTGTGGGCGGGGAGCTTCATTCCGTTCATGCTGCGCCGTGAGCTTGTCGAACGGTCGAAGCATCAAATCGATCTGTTCTAATTTCCAGCTTTAAGGAGATCCTTGAATTTTTCCGCTTCCTTCTTTTGTGTTTCGATCATCTTGCCGTATTCCTGTGGACCGAAATGGATGATTTCCATCATTCGGTTGTTGGCCCACTGGATATAGCCGGGGTCTCTGGATGCTTTATCAAATGCCTCTCCCAGAGCTTTGATGACCCCCCCATCGATTTTGGGTGGTCCATCCACACCGCGTATCATGGCAAGGAAGGGATAGGGATGCCCCAAATCCTTTGCCAGGGGAACATTGGGAAAGACGATATCCTTGTTGTTCGCCAAGACCAGAAGGGGCCTCACTTTTCCCGCATTCACCAGAGAGAGCGCCGAGGTCGTGCCAGCCGCAACCACATCGATGTGACCCCCCGCCAAGGCCGTGAGAGCCTGCCCGGCACCATCGAAAGGCACCCAGTTCACTTTGATCCCCAATCCATTCCACAGGATGATTCCGTTCAGATGGGTGGATGTACCCCTCCCGGCCATGCCCACGGAGAGAGCGCGTTTGCGGGCATCCTGGACCAATTCGTCAAAGGTCTTCCATTTTTCGCTTTGAACGACGAGGACCGTATTGGTCAAAGACCAGCTGTAGACGTGAGAAAAGTTGGATAACTGATATTCGGGATTAAAGATGATCTCTCCCAGGAGGGTCATGGTCGTGGTGTGGATCGCCAAGGTGTACCCGTCCGGTTTGGACTTCCACATCTTGGTCAGCCCGATTCGGGTATCCGCTCCCACAATATTTTCGATAATGACGGGCACCTTGATATATTTCTCAAAGTAAGGGGTGATGCCGCGTGCTTCCATGTCGACCCCGGACCCCGCAGCACCTGGAGAAATCACTTTAATCGCTTTCGAGGGGAAAGTCGCTCCAAGAACGGCTCCTTCACTCAAGAGGAGAATCAAACACAGAGATAGAAAAGAGAAGAACCCCGGTTGAAATTTTCGATCCATTTTTTTTCCCTCCATTCTTTGGGTAAGGGGTAAAAAAAACGAATGCTACACGACGTCAGTCTTGGGCCTTCAGCAGATCTTCAATCACCATCTCCCGGCCGATCCGAAGAAGCGTATAGAGCAGCTCCCCGCTGTAGTTGCGCGCCCGTATCACCCACTTCCCCTCCGTCGACGCATCCAACGGCCTCAG
>JBHGBJ010000101.1:0-11781 GCA_041947025.1 Thermodesulfobacteriota bacterium | reverse complement strand
GGGAGCCTCTTGGCAAGCATCGTTTTCCCGGAGCCGGGAGGACCGATCATAATGATATTGTGGCCGCCGGCCGCGGCCACTTCCAGGCAGCGTTTTACATGTTCCTGTCCCTTCACATCGTTAAAATCGACCGGATAGTTCAATTCTTTTCTAAAAACCTCATCGAGATCAACTTCTATCGGGTCGATATGGAGATCTCCATTCAAGAATTCAACACAATCTGAAAGGGTGTCCAGAGGGAGAACCTCAATCCCTTTTACAACGGCTGCCTCTTTTGAGTTCCCTCTCGGCAGCAGAATTCCCCGAAGGCCTGCATCTCTTGCGGCCACTGCAATGGGAAGGGTTCCTTTAATGGGTTTCACCTGTCCGTCGAGGGAAAGCTCGCCCAGGATGAAATATTGATCCAGTTTTCCCTTTTGAACCACTTCCCTGGCTGCAAGAATACCGATGGCCATGGGAAGATCAAAGGCTGCGCCTTCCTTTTTGATGTCCGCTGGAGCAAGATTGACAGTGATCCGCCGGGATGGAAAATCGTAGCCACAATTCTTTATGGCAGCTTTGACCCTGTCCTTGGACTCTTTGACTGCACCTTCCGGAAGGCCAACCGTGGCAAAGGCAGGGAGGCCGGAAGCGATGTCCACCTCCACCTCCACTACATAGGCATCAATCCCAAAAACGGTGCTGCTGAGGACTCGTGCTAACATGGTGTTTCCATTTATACCAAAAACAGAAAAGGGAGACAACTGAAAATTCGTACGGGGGGCCGTCACTTATGATAAGGGAAACAGCTAATCCGGCCGGATCTTTAAGATTCCACCAACGGAGGGTCATTAGGCAGGACATTCTTGTCCTCCATGGCATTTTACCGAGGCTGGCTGGCAGCAATGGAGCCACGCAGAGGGGGCAAGAAGAGAAAGATGAAACTCAGAGGAAGGGAGGGGACAATCTTCAGATCCGGTCAGCAAGGAACAGGATAAAAATAAGTAGAGATAGAATGGCCGCCAAGAGTGAGAAGAGAAAAGGAGACGCATCTGTTTGATCCAGAATCCCAGGGGTTTCATCTGTCAGGCTGTGTCCTTCGCTTCCTCTTGAAAAAAATTGCCTGATGCTGGATATGTGGCCGTATATATTCATGCCTGCCATGGGCTCCTCCGGGCTGCTGCTTTAGGGATACATCCAAGGAAGAAGCAAAAACCGTGCCCCAGGTATTGGGATACTCCCGAAACAAAATAACACAATGACCAAAAGCAATTAGAAAGAGGAGAAATTAAGAGATAGCGTTTGAGGAGTGACAGAGGTGGTTAAGAACTTTCCTGGAGATGGACATTTTCTTGACACGGTGTTTCCTTATTATCCAGTCAGAATTATGGTTACACCGATTATAAGAAACGATTACACGGAGTAGAAATGCGTTGATATAAATGGATACAAATCTGTATAATGATTTTTTGAAATCCATGTAATCCTTCACGACGGAGCGTCACCCTCAAGCGATGAAAATTCTCAATCCGTCCGCCCATAACCCCCTTTACTCCCCCCTTAACTGAAGGGGGGACGAACGGGTTTATGGACTTTATGTTCTAAGTAATCAAGAGAGTGTATTGTAGTTCTTCATAGCTCTCTTTTTAAAGCTTGACAAGCAGACCCGTGATCGTCATACTTGCCTATAAACAGGGGCGATGACCGATGGATGATGGATGACGGACGATAAGGGAGGATGAAGATGAATATCCTATGGATCGTCAATACCAATACTTTTTTGTTGGTCATTCTGATTATCATGGTCTCCTATCTCACCACACAGGTCAATACGCTGATTCGGTGGCTGAAAAGAGAATAGTGACAATTTCGGATTGCGGATTTCGCCTGCCTGCCCGCAGGCAGGGAATGCGGAATTCTTCGGTCTGTTCGTTCTTTTATTCAACTAAATAAACGAGAGAAACCAAAGAAACTTATAGTGGGATTATGGATCGCTTTTTAATTGGAGTTGATTTTGGTGGGACGAATATCCGAATGGGGGTTGTCACTCCGGAAGGGAAGGTGTTGAAAAAAGTTCGGTATACGACGGACGTCTCAAAGGGGGGGGCTGCATTATTCGAACAATTGGTCTCGAATCTAAGTGATCTGATCCGTAAGTATTTTAAAGAATCCGATCAATTGATAGGAATTGGAATCGGCGTTGCAGGGCCGGTCGATATGGAAAAAGGCATTATGATAGCCCCGCCCAATCTTCCAACTCTCGATGGGTTTCCCGTAAGAGCATTTCTTCAAGAGAGGATTCCTTCTCCCATTTTTATCGAGAATGATGCCAATGCTTTTACTCTGGGAGAGGGTTGGGTAGGCGCTGCAAAAGGTTGTAATAACTATTGTGGCATCACCCTTGGAACAGGAGTCGGAGGAGGTGTTGTCGTGGCAGGGAAGATCCTCCGCGGGTCTACCGGAATGGGAGGGGAGGTGGGCCATATGGTGCTCGATCCCGATGGGCCATCGTGCGGTTGTGGTGGGAGAGGGTGCCTTGAGGTCTATGCCTCGGGAACAGGGATCAGAAGAATGGCAGTGGAGGTCGCACATAAAAGGGGGAGCGGAAGAATTTCAGAATGGGTCAAAGGTAACGCGGAAGACCTTAACTCTGAAAAAGTCTTCGAGGCAGCACGGAAGGGTGATCTCGAGGCACAGCAGATTTTCAATGTCATGGGGAGATTTTTGGGCTTAGGTCTGGTCAATCTTGTGAATCTTTTTAACCCGGAAAAGATTGTAATCGGAGGAAGGGTTGCCAGGGCATGGGACTATTTCATCCCGAGTGTTGTTGAGACCGTTCAAGAGCGGGCAATGAAAGGCCCGAGGGAAAAGGTCCGTATCGTCAGGGCTGAGTGCGGTGATGACGCAGGGATGCTTGGTGCGGCTTATGCTGTTTTGAGAAGAGCACGTTAGGACCGCTTGGATCATTCGTATCGTTATACGATCAAAACGATCCGAACCATCACAACGTTCAACGGCTATTGGGTTATTTTATTTTCCAGATGGTTCCAGCAGGGGAGTCTTCCAGAACAATTCCCTTTGAAAGCAGATCCCTTCGAATCTCATCCGCCCGTCTCCAATTTTTCTCTTTCCTGGCTGCATTTCTTTCCTCGATGAGATTAAGGACCTCTTCTTCTGTAAGGCTCTGTCTCTTGAGTCCTTCTTGCTTCTGTTCGCTCAAAAAGGCTTGCGGGTCATTCTGGAAGAGTCCAAAGATCCACCCCATTTTGGAGAAGTGGTCAAGGCCCTGTTTCAGCAGGAGAATGACTTTTTCAGTGGGATGGCCCTTGGAGAGATCTAATAAAGTATTGAGGCATCTTTGAAGGTCGTAGAAATGTCCCAGAGCTTGGGCCGTGTTGAAGTCATCGTCCATGGCTTCTTCGAATCGAGCCTTGAAGGATTCAATCACCTCACGGGCCTCCTCGAGAATCGAATCACCCTCACCCTTACGTTTGGCTGAGCTCCTGTCGGAGCCATCTCCCCTCGATGAAGAGGGGAGAATTTTCACTTCATCCCGCGCTGCCTTGAATGTCGTATAGAATCTGTCTAAGCCTGATTTGGCTTCTGAAAGGGTCTCGAAAGAAAAGTCGACAGGGCTCCGGTAATGGTGGGAAAGAAGAAAGAGCCTGATCACTTCTGGCCGCCAATCTTTGAAGATGTCTTTGAGGGTTAAAATATTTCCGAGGGATTTCGACATCTTCTCTTTATTGATGTTCACGAAGCCATTATGGACCCAGTATCGGGCAAAGGGTTTGCCCGTCGCAGCTTCGGCCTGGGCAATCTCGTTTTCGTGGTGAGGAAAAACGAGGTCTTTTCCCCCTCCATGGATATCAAAGCTCTCTCCCAAATATTTTTGACTCATCACGGAGCACTCGATATGCCATCCGGGTCTTCCTTTTCCCCAGGGGCTTTCCCAGAAGGGTTCTCCTGGCTTGCTTGCCTTCCAGAGGGCGAAGTCGAGAGGATTCTCTTTCTTTTCGTCGATCTCGACCCTGGCGCCAGCCTGCATTTCCTCCAAGTTTCTCTTCGAGAGCTTTCCATAGTCCTTGAATCTCTCCACTGAAAAGAAGACATCTCCATTCCTCTGGTAAGCATATCCCTTTTCAACAAGGGTTGAGATGAGCTGAATCATTCCGGCAATATGCTCAGTAGCCTTGGGTTCGAAGGATGGTTTTTCCAGACCGAACTTTCCCATATCGACGTTAAACTCATGAATGTATCTCTCGGCAATCGTCTTGTAATCCACTCCTTCTTGGTTCGCCCGTTTGATAATCTTGTCGTCGATATCCGTGAAGTTTCGAACAAAAATAACCTCGTAGTCCCGGTAGCGGAGATAGCGGTAGATCATGTCGAAGATGATGGTCGACCGGGCATGACCGATGTGGCTGAGATCGTAGACCGTCACTCCGCAAACGTACATCCCCACTTGCTTTTCACGGAGGGGTACAAAATCCTCTTTCTTGCCTGTCAACGTGTTGTAGATGCGAAGGGACATAAATCACACCAGATCACACCGTTTCGTCATTCCGGCGGAAGCCGGAATCCAGTGTTTTCGAAAGATCCTGGATGCCGGATCAAGTCCGGCATGACGTTATGGGTACTCTCTATTTAGACATTTGGCGTTGTTTTGACAGTTAAGTTATTTCGAGTGCCATTTTCAACCTCTTCATGATCCTTTCTTTTCCGAGGAGAGGAACCGTCTTGAGCAGCTCAGGCCCTTTCATTTTTCCTGTAGCCCCGGCCCGAAGGGGCCCATAAAGATCTTTTCCTTTCCGACCGGTCTTTTCCTCCAAAAGAGCGAGCAGAGAGGGGCAAGAATCGGGAGTGATTTCAGATACCGATTCCAATACGTCCACGATAATGCGAAGGGTTTCACGATTCTTGGAATCCGAGAGAATGGCTTTCGCTCCGTTTTCAAGAGAGAATTTTTCATCGAAGAAGATGCCAAGATATTCCTCAATCTGGGAAAGGGTCACGATATTTTCTTTCAAGAGACCGGAGACCTTATTGAGGTAGTCAGGATCGATCTGCCGGATTGGAACGGCCGCCTTTTCAAGGTAGGGAAGCAACAATTCGGTGAAACGGCTTTCCTCCTCTCTTCTGATATAGTGGCTATTCAACCACTCCAGTTTCTTTCGATTGAATACAGGAGCACTCTTTGAAACATCTCCGAGAGAAAAGACCTCCACTATTTTTTCAAAAGGAAGAATCTCTTCTCCCGAAGGCGGACTCCAACCCAACAGGACGAGGTAGTTAACCAGCGCCTCCGGCAGAAAGCCTTCTTCCCGGTACTGAGAGACTGCCGTCGCACCGTGGCGTTTGCTCAAAGGCGACCGGTCTTTTCCGAGAATCAAGGGATGGTGGGCAAAAACAGGGGATGACCAACCCAAGGACTGATAGATCAAAATTTGGCGAGGGGTATTGGACAGATGATCCTCCCCCCGAATCACATGGGAGACCTGCATCCTATGGTCGTCAATGACACAGGCGAAATTGTAGGCTGCCATCCCGTCTGAGCGGACGATGATCAGGTCGCCCATCCCCTCCGAGTCGAAGTGCATCTTACCGTGGACAAGATCTTCAAAGAGGATGGCCCCTTTTCCTATTCGAAAGCGAAGAACAGGGCGAAGCCCTTCCGATTCCAATTTGGAAATTTGGGATTCGGAAAGGGAACGGCAGCGTCCGTCATAGCGGGGGATCTGGCCTTTTGAGATCTGTTCTTTCCGGAGTTCCTCCAGCCTCTCATTGGAGCAGAAACACTTATAGGCCTTCGATTCTCGAAGGAGCTGTTCAGCATAATCGCTGTAAAGGGTTAGGCGCTGCGATTGACGATAAGGGCCAGATGGTCCACCCTTGTCAGGACCTTCGTCCCAGCGGATTCCCAACCATTGAAGATCTTCGAGGATGCGGTCCATGGAGGCATCGGTGGATCTCTCCACGTCGGTATCTTCTATTCTGAGGATGAAGGTTCCCCCATGACGCTTGGCAAAGATATAGTTGAAAAGGGCGGTCCGGGCGTTTCCGATGTGAAGAAGCCCTGTCGGGGCTGGAGCAAAACGAACTCTAACGTTTGGAGTCATGAGAAACCTTTAGTCATTTCGGGTACGAGTGGTTTGAGAATAGTTATAACCCCGATGCCTCAAGCTCAAAGTTGAAAGCTCGGGGCTCAAAGCTGAAGGCTGAAAGCCAACCCCTTTGAGCTTTGAGCCTTCAACTTTCAGCTTTCCTCGTCTTCTTCCACCAATACCACGGCATAAGCTGCGATCCCTTCCCCTCTGCCGACAAACCCCAAGCCTTCGGAAGTGGTCGCTTTGACATTGACCCTTCCCTTTTCTATTTCTAAGAGTTCGGCGATTTCTTTTACCATTCCGGGGATGTGGTCGGAAAGCCTTGGCTTCTCGGCAAGAATGGTTGCGTCGATATTGAGAATGCGACCTTTCTTCTCCCTCACCTTTGTCACCACTTTCTTCAACAGAATCGTGCTCCGGATGTTCTTGTATTGTGGATCCGTATCCGGAAAGTGCCTTCCGATATCTCCTTCCGCAATGGCCCCGAGAAGGGCGTCGCTGATGGCATGAAGAAGGACATCCGCATCGGAATGTCCCTGGAGTCCATAGAGGTGAGGGATCTTTATCCCTCCCAGGATCAACGGTCGACCTTCAACCAATGGGTGGACATCGTATCCAAACCCTACTCTCATCGATCTCCTCCCCGATCCATTTGATCTGGCTCGGCAAGGCTCTTCATCTTGAGAAAAAGATGGGCCAGCATCAGATCCTCTTTTGTGGTGATCTTAATATTGGTATAGGACCCCTGGAGGATGTGTACTCTTGTTCCAAGGCGTTCGACCAGAGAAGCGTCGTCGGTACCGATAAAGCCATCTTCCGCTGCCTTGTAGTAAGCTTCTTTGATCAGATGGGTCTGAAAGGCCTGAGGGGTCTGGATCTGCCAGAGGGATTCGCGATCTAACGTTTGGGCGATCGTCCCATCGGGGTGGGCCATCTTGATGGTCTCCTTCACAGGCACGGCGGCCACAACCGCTCCAAGACGGAGCGCAGAATGGATCGATTCTTCGATAAGGTCTTTCGTGACAAAGGGCCGGACTCCATCGTGGATGACAACCACCTCCGCATCCTTGGAAAGGGAGTCGATCCCGTGTTTGACGGACTCTTGCCTCAACTTTCCCCCGGGAACGACCTGAGAGATCTTTCGAAAATGATATTTTTCGATGATCTCTTTCATGCAGTAACCCATGTCTTCCTCACCCACCACAAGGAGGATGGAGCGGACCAGAGGGCAGGTTTCGAATTTCTCAAGGGTGTGAACAAGGACGGGTTTTCCCGCGAGAATGTGGAACTGCTTCTTTCTCCCCTCCATGAAGCGCTGCCCCTTCCCAGCGGAGACAATCACTGCATCGGCCTTCATCGGTCTATTCTTTATGGAACTCATCCCTCCTTGACCTCCCTATGCAAAGGGGAGGAAATAAGGGCGTTCCCACCCAAGGAGATGGGAGAAAAGCCGGCGGCTAAAATTCGCTGTCGACCGGGTAGTAATACTCTTTGCCTTTGCCTTCCTTGCTCGTCTCCTCTTTCAGGCGAGCAAAGATCATTCTTCCTGCAGGGGTCTGAAGGACGCTCGTCACAATGACATCGACCGTCTTGCCCATCTGCCTCTTTCCATTGTCGATCACGATCATTGTCCCGTCATCCAGATAGGCCACCCCTTGTCCCGATTCTTTCCCTTCCTTGAGAACTTTGACGTTCATATCCTCTCCGGGGAGGACGACCGGTTTTAAGGAATTGGCCAGCTCATTGATATTCAACACGTCGATACCCTGAAGCTCTGCAACCTTATTGAGATTGGAGTCGTTGGTGATGATCTTCCCGTGAACCTCTTTGGCCAATTCAATCAGTTTGGAATCGACTTCCTTGATCCCGGGATAATCGGTATCGACGATTCTGACATCCACGCCCGCCTGTTTCTGGATATGGTGGAGCACTTCTAATCCCCGTTTGCCTCTCGTTCGTTTGATCGAATCGGATGAATCCGCAATGTGCTGAAGCTCGCTGAGAACGAATTGCGGAATGATGAGAGTCCCTTCCACAAACCCGGTTTCGGTCACGTCGGCGATCCGGCCATCGATGATCACGCTGGTATCCAGAATCTTCGTGTTCTCGCTTTGAGGAAGGCTCTTGGAAAAGAGTTTCCAACCCGGGAGGTGAATTTCTTCCCCTTTTCGGAGTCCGATCCGAAGACCGATATATCCACAGATTCCATAAAGTGCACTGTAAAGAGGAAGGGTAATTTGCAGGTCGTTAATCAGATTGGCTAAGAAGACGTTGGAAATAAGATTGGCGACCATGAGTCCGAGAATCAAACCGAAAAAACTTCCGAAGAGATTTTTTAAAGGTATCTTTTTCAATTCTTCTTCTGCGAGAAGGGCCAATGCCGCCAGAACGAGTCCGCTGAGAAATCCCCACAGCCCCATCCGCGGAGCAACATAAATCCCAGTCGCTAAGTAATACCCGCTGATTCCACAAATGAGGAACAGTAAAAGACGAAGGATCCATGAACCCACGCCGTTCACCTCCTTCCTGTAAATTTATTAAAAGATATCTCTTTGAAAAAACAATGGGGACTTTAGGATGGTCAAGGTCCAAAGATCGTTTTGATCTCCCTCAAGACATCCGACTCCTTAACGTCTCGGGCAATAGCTAATTCCTTTACCAGAAGGTTTTTAGCCATATCCATGATCTTTCTCTCGCCAAAAGAGAGCTCTTTCTCTTCCCTCAGAAGATGGAGATCTCGGAGCACTTCGGCAATTTCATAGATAGAGCCCGTGTTGATCTTTTCCATGTACTCCCGATATCTGCGGTTCCATGTCTGGTTGTCGATGGTGACATCCCGATCCTTCAAGATATGGATGACCTTTGCCACATCGATCTTTCGAATCACTCCCCGCAAACGGACTGTTTCCACTTGGTCTCGAGGAATCATGATCGTCATTCCGTTGTCCAAAATTCGAAGGATATAGAAGGTGTGTTTCTTACCCAAGATCTGTTTAGTTTCAATGGCTTCGATGATTCCTACCCCATGACCGGGATAAACTGCTTTGTCCCCTATCTCGAACATAAGATCAATACCCCCTTCCTTTTCTTTGCAATCCTCTTTGACCGGAAGGTGCCCCGTCCCGCCAGGTGGGATACGCAGGGTCAGGTCGATCAGACCCGACCCAAGGGGCACAATGCAAAACGGAATTACATTACCGAGACCCCTCGGCCAGCGGCCGGGGAGCTTCACTATTCGGGATACTCCGAGCGATTCTCAAAATGTCGTCTACGTCGGGTTTCTGCCCTTGGATCATTTTGCCTATGGAGGCATCGATTCCAAACCAAGCTGAAATTTGTATCTTTCCTTTTACCGTTCCTCTCTCTCCAGGTTGAAGAACCTCCATCACATCTCCTACCTTGATGCCAGTTAATCGTCCTGCGTTGATGTAGACCTCCTCTCCATCCACCTTAGCAACGCGGCAAAACCAATCCAAACCATCGAGCTCTCTCGACAGCGACCGGCTCAGATCTGAAATGGCAAAATCGATTGCCTTCATCTTGGCCTTCTCATCTGAAAAAGGTCCTTTGTCCTTGGCGGCGATGATCGGATTGTTGGCAGACAGACTTTTGAGCGTCTTGCCAGAGAGCGTGTCCACGAGCCTTGTCTCTATCTTGATAATGGCCGAAGCCGTTTCTTCCTGCGTCTGAGCTGCCTTTGTGGTGAAGACATAAGGCCCTGAAAGTTGTCCGACCACCAGAGCATGGATGCCGAAAACTTCGTTGAGTGAATAGAGGACGTTCGATTTTTCAAGATCTGTTAATGCGACCCCCTTCATTTCAAGAAATTCCTTCACGGATTCGTAATCGACGAAGAGAATGCGTTGGGATCTCCGGTTAACTTCCTTGATCAGCTTTTCGGCTACCCAATCTCCGAAGCGTTCCTCGGGGAGAGTCGTCTGGTCGTCGAAGTGGGCAATCACTATTTTTTTCTTCAGATTTGGTGGACTTATTACCGAAGGAGAACGTGAGGGGACATCTTTCTCGACTGAAGAAGGAGAGGGCTTCGTCGGTGAAACAGGGGAAGAGACAGAAAACTCCTTCTTGACCTCTTCCTTTTGCGGAGCCGGAACAGGGGCAGCAAATGCCTCCCTTTTTGAGAGGTATTCATCGACGGGGATGTAAAGGTATTTGGGCTGGTCTCCCTTATCAAGGGCTTTGGGGTTAAGAATCTTAACGTATTCCTCTCTATCTACAATGACAACCTCTTTATCCAAAAGTTCTTTCGTCTTCGCCTTATGAGGAGGGCCCTTTTTGATCGGGAACCAGGATGGAGTGGAACAGGCGAAGACAAGAAAAAAGGTAAAGAGGAGAAAAAAAATGGGCAAACGAAACAACGTCCCTTTAAGGTCCATTTTTCCCCTTTTAAATAAACAATTAAAATTATACATCGAAAACCGAGAAAAATCAATTACACAATAGGGTTAATTTGGACTTTTCTGGAAGAGAGTGGAGAAGGGCTGGAACAGCTCGAAAGTATGAATAAAACAATCGATCAGGGCTATTTTGAGTCCGGTTGGGAAAGAGATGTCACCACTTTTTGTAAATCATCCGGGGTATCAACTCCAATCGGTTGATAGTCAACAGGAATCACCTTGATCCGAAACCCGTTTTCCAAAGCCCTGAGTTGTTCCAATTTTTCCAATTTTTCAAGGGGAGTGGGCTTCATCTTCGAAAGTCTTAAGAGGAATTTTCGTCGATACACGTAAAGACCGACGCTCTTAAAAACCCTTTTTGAGAAAATCCCTCCCTTGTTGGCAGGGTTAGAGAGAATCTGCTCTATATTAAAATCTCGGGGAAAGGGAATGGGAGAGCGGGAGAAGTAGAGGGCAAAACCTTTCTGGTCGACCACCACCTTTACTTGATGGGGGTTGAGCCATTCTTTGATATCTTCAATCCTTGTCATCAGAGAAGTCATGTCGAGCGACTCGTCTTTGAGAAGGGGTTGAATTGCTTTGTCGATGATCGATCCTTTGATCAAGGGTTCGTCCCCCTGAACATTGACGATGATTTCAGTCTTGAGCCTTTGGGCAACCTCTGCCACCCGGTCCGTTCCAGTCCTATGTTCGGGAGAGGTGATTACGGCTTTTCCTCCAAAGGATTGAACAGCTTCCAAAATCCTTTGATCGTCAGTGGCGACAATCACCTCGTCAACCCATTTTGATTCGGAAGCTCCCTCATAGACCCATTGGATCATCGGCTTGCCAAGAATGTCGGCAAGGGGTTTGCCTTCGAAGCGGGTCGAACCATATCGTGCAGGAATAACGGCAAAGATCTTGTTTTTGGCGTCTTTTTTCATATGTGTTCTGCCCTAATTAAACCAGATTGAAAAGGGACTGTCAACACCGATCTATCCAAGAACTGGTATGGGAAGAACTGAGCCCCATCCCCGCTTTTTGGCAAAAGATTCTAGCCGCCCTACAAAAATGATCAATCGGCCATCATAAAGTGCAGCCTCTTTTCACCGTTGCTTTCTCAGGGAAGAGCAGTCTAAAATGTTATCAAATGATTTCAATATGTTATACGTATAATCTCGGGCTACCTATTTGCTTTTCCTCCAACCGGGACTTGGCACCCTTTTTGATAGTAAGATCACTTTGACCCCTGATGTCAATAGTGGACACGAAATATTTTTCATGCAGCGACCTGCCTTACG
>JBHGBJ010000100.1:0-12153 GCA_041947025.1 Thermodesulfobacteriota bacterium | reverse complement strand
CCCAAATCTGAGGAGGCAAAAAAGAAAGAAATCAAAATCAAAGTCGAGTAGCCCTTAAAGCTTAAGATTACCAAAGTTAACTACAAAGCACCGAAATAACCTCCTTTTCGATTCGAAAGAGCAAGCGCACCCGGGATGGGCACTACGGTATAGGTCGCCTTATTTAGTGGGGTGATATGTGTTTGGACATAACACACCCCATGCAAACAGGTAGGGGTGTTCCAACCGTAAGAAGTAGGGGGCGAAAATCTTAGGAATGGTAACAAAAGTGGTAAGTTCAAGAAGATGGCGTTGAAGAAGTTGGTGATTGGTTCAAAAGGAGTCCTAATGAGTATCTAAAGAGTGAAATTCCAAAGTAAGGAGGAATGAAAGATGAAGAAGCGCATTCTAAGTACTCTGGCGGTGGTAGGCATTTTAATTGGGTTGTTAGCATTGCCGGTTGTCTCCTCGGCAAACGGGGCAAATCAACAGTGGGAACTCATCAACCCCGAAGGGGTCATCAAGATCGAGCCGATGAAGGTCAATCCCCATCCGAAGAGTCTCGAAGGGAAGAAAGTTCTCCTTCGCTGGAATGGCAAACATAACGGAGACAATTTCTTAAACAGAATCGGTGAGATGCTTAAAGAAAAAGTGAAGGATATCAAGATCGTTAAATCATGGGAAATCGCTCCCTGGACGGCGACCATTGCCGGAAATCCAGATAAGAGCAAGCAGATTGTCGATACCCTTGCTAAAGAGAAGCCCGACATCGTTATCGGCTCTCAGTGTGACTGAGGGTCTTGCACCTCATGGCTGGTAGTTGACCAGCTCAACTTCGAAAAAATCGGAATTCCCACCGTCACGATAGCAACATCAGAGTTCGTTGGAGTTGCCAAAGACACGGCGCTAAGCCAGGGCGCCATGGATTTCTCGACGGTTGTTGTGCCCCACCCCATGGGCATGATTCCTCTGCCCGAAATCAGGAAAAAAGCTGAAGATGCATTTCCAGAGATCTTGAAGGCAGCGACGGACTGGCAGCCAAAAGCGGAAGCAGGTCTAGCGATGAAACCTCCCTATCCTGCTGAGGTATTTAAGTTTACGGGGACGGAGAAGGATATCAACGACCTCTTCTTTAAAAACGGCTGGTCTCTGGGAGTGCCCATCATCCCACCCACCCCCGAACGGGTAAAAGAAATGTTAAAGGGCACAAGCCACAAGCCGGATGAAGTGGTAGGAATCATTACTTCGCGTATGGGCGTCGTGACCGTTGAGTTAGTGGCGGTTCATGCAGTGATGGCGGGTTGTAAGCCGGAGTACATGCCGGTTCTTCTTGCCATTACCGAGGCCCTCTGTAAGCCTGAATACCGGGGACCGACCACGACGACAAACCCCACTGCCCCTCTTGTGATCGTGAATGGTCCCATCCGCGATCAGATTGGGCTTGCCTACGGCCAGGGCGCAGGCGGACCGGAATGGTTGGCTAACGTGACCATTGGCATCGCAGTCAACTCGATTGGTGATGTTATTGGAGGCTCAAAGCCGCCTTCACCGGATAAAACCACCCTAGGTTGGCCGGGAAACACGATCGCGATGGTCATTGGGGAAAATGAAGAAGCGAACCCATGGGGACCTTATCATGTGGAGAAAGGCTTCAAGAAGGAGGACAGCGTTGTCCACGTTATGCTCGGTGCCGAGATCCCTTCGAACATTAACGATCACGACAGTGTGAAAGGGGAGGACTTGCTAAGGGTCATCGCTTACGACATGAGGCGGGCCGGCCAGAACACGCGCTACTTCAGCGACAGCGATGTGATGCTTCTCTTCTCTCCCGAACACGCGGCCACCGCATTCAATGATGGTTGGAAGAGCAAGGACCAGATTCGAAAATACCTATGGGAAAATGCACGAAATCCTCTAAAAGGCTACCCGGGTGGGGGAAATTATGAAAAATACGGGGTGACGAAGGCAACCGAATTTCTGGATCAGCCTGTGACACTTGAAACCCTAATTCCGATGGTGAAGGACCCTGCCCGAATCCAGATTGTTGTAAGCGGCGGGTCAGGAAAGCACTCCGCTTATGTTTCATCCTTTGGTGAACAGACTCCGCGGATCCACAGCATTTCTGTGGATAAGTGGAGATAAGTCTTGGCAGAGAGGAGTGTCTTTGGACACACCCTGACGTCTCAATAGGTGCGTTTAGGAAAGAATAAGCGATGGAGAGAGAACCAAATGGCCAAGCCACTCGGTAGAAGGGAATTCTTTAAAGGACTGGCTCTGGGGGTTGCTGCAACCGGCCTGGTCGAATTTTCCTGGAGCACGGAGGCTAGCGAGAAAGACGCCCTTTGGGTCTATAATCCCTCAGGGGTTCGCCAGGAAGGGGTCTTCGTAGATGAATTCCTCAAGAAGACGATGGACGAACAGAAGATCACCAAACCACCCCTTGCAGCCCAGTTCCCGCGATTGAAGGTGGAAAGGATTCAATCCGGGGATCCATTCACGGTCATCAACAGCCTCTTCTATGAAAGGGGCTGGACCGACGGATTGCCTATCATTCCTCCTACGGAGAATCAGGTCAGGAAGATGCTCAAAGGGACAGATTTAGCTCCTGAGGAGGTTGTGGCCGTCCTCGATCCCATGAAGGGACAGGCCACGGTATCGAAGATTGCAGCCAATGCCGTTATGGCCGGTTGCCGGCCAGAATACATGCCCATTCTAATTGCGGCGGTTCAGATTGTTGCCGACCCAGCGTTCAACCTTCTTGGGGTTGCAACGACCACGAATCCGGACACCCCGCTCATCATCGTCAACGGACCCATTGCGAAGCAGTTAGACATTAATTCAGGAACGAATGCGTTGGGCCGGGGATGGCGGGCCAATGCCACCATTGGTAGGGCACTCCATTTGATCATACAGAATATTGGTGGAAGCTGGCCCGGCGTAACCGATATGTCCACCCTCGGCCATCCGGGAGAGTTCGCCAATTGCCTGGCAGAAAATGAGGAAAAGAACCCTTGGGGACCCTTGCATGTGGAACTCGGGTACGCCAGGGAGGCCAACGTAGTGACTGTAGTGGCTGCAGAGGGAATACAGAGCATCCTCGGAAGCGGCTGGGATTCGGAAGGATACCTCAGCCTGGTGTCGGATCATCTCGCGGCGCTGGATCGGTCTTACCGGCCTGTGGTTCTGCTGTTCATCGCCCAGGATACGGCTGCCATGTTGAAGCGAGATGGTTTTACGAAGGACAAGATTAGGGAATTCATCTACGAACATGGCCGGATTCAGTTTTCAAAGTACAAGAAACGGTTCATCGATACGAAGAAGGTACAGGGAGTACCGAATTGGATTCTAAAGACCGAAGATCCAAATGCCATGATCCCCGTTCCCATCATAGACTTTTTTCTCATCGGGGTCGCAGGTGGTCCAGGGGAAAAGAGTATGCTGGTCCCGGTGTGGGGCGGTTCCAGTAAGGTAATCAGCAAAAAGGTTCAGTTGCCCTCAAACTGGGAAGATTTATTGACGAAGAAGAAAACCCATAAAATAGAATTGGATGGGAGGGACTTATGAAGGACTCAATCAAACCCACTCTTTTCGTTTTGATATTCTCATTGATTACAGCATTGACAGTTGCAATTTCTAACCTCCTGGCGGCATCGGCAGAGTTTCAACATATCTCCCCGGAGGAGTTGAAAAACTTAATAGAAACCAAGGGGGATATAGTAATAGTAGATACCCAGCCAAAGAGTGTCTATGAAATAGGCCATATCAAAAGAGCCATTAATTTTCCTTGGGCAAAAGAGATTAAAGGTCCGGTCACACTCCCCAAGAATAAACTGCTCATTCTCTATTGCGATTGCACCCATGAGGAAGACTCGACCGATGTGGCAACGCAACTAGTAGAACGTTGGGGTTACAACAACAGTAATATCAAGCTCCTTACCGGAGGTTGGTCTGGGTGGTTAAAGCTGGGATACCCGACCGAGAAGGGAAAGAGTAAAGGAAAGTGAGGAGGATTAAAATGTGCAAAAAATTGCTTTTATTCTTGGTAATTTTCTTTGTTGGAATAGCATTTGTGGCATGTAAAAAGGCTACCGAGGAAAAGAAAATTCCGATAGTGGGGCCGGTTAGGCTCAACCCTCATCCTTGGACCTTAGAAGGTAAAACAGTGGTCTTACGTTGGAACGGTAAGTTCAACGGGGATAACTTCCTCAACCAGATGGCACAGATGGTCACCGAGCGGGTAAAAGGAGTGAAGGTTATCAAGATGTGGGAGGTAGACCGTAACACTGCCGTCATCTCCGATGGATTTGAAAAAAGTGAACAGATTGCAGTCCAAATTGCGGAGCAGAAACCCGATATCGTTATCGCGGCCCAAGCAGACTGAGGACATTGTACCTCATGGCTGGTAGTTGACCAGCTAAACCTTGAAAAGAAGGGCATTCCGACAGTTACAATTGCTACCTCAGTTTTTGAGGAATTAATAAAAGACACAATCAAAGAGCAAACAGTTTCCGACCTAGCCTTGGTTGTGGTTGAACATCCGATTGCTGGCCGTAATATGGAGGAGACGCGAAATTTGGCTGATAAAGCCTTTCCAGAAATTCTTAAAGTGGCAACTCAGTGGCAGCCTAAAGGATAGCGAAGCCAAAAGGAGGTCTATTTATGAATGAGGAAAAAGCTGGTAAATCAGCGGCGACATCAGAAAAGAAGTCCAGGATATTGAGGACCCTTTACAACAATCGGTATGTGATATTGGTCTTTCGGTTGATCTTGGCGGGTTTTTTTCTTACGTCCGCCTTTGGCAAACTGGTGGATATTGAACGGTACTCCGTAGATGCAGTCTATAACTTTGGCATTCTACCAATGTTTCTAGCGCGTCCTTTTGGACTGGTCATGCCTTTCATCGAGCTCCTGTGCGGTCTTGGGTTGTTCTTCGGGGTTTTGACGCGGCTGTCAGCGCTCGGTATTGCACTGATGAGTCTATCATTTTTTATCGCCAAGGCCATCGTCCTTTCTCAGGGCCGCAGTATAGAATGCGGTTGTTTCGGGGCGGTCATTGATACGTTGGCTTCGGTGACGATCTTTATGGATATCCCCATGATGATCTTGGCGCTGATCGTTATGTTTTCGGCTCCTCAAGCCCGACAGTGGTTGGCCATCGGAAAGTTTTTGCCGCAGGCGTGGCAAAAGGAGTTGAGGCTGATCTGGTAAGGGTGAGTTCAGAGGGAGCTGTGGAGGAAAGGAGGTGAATTCTTGGGACGAAAGTGAAAGAAAGGCCGGATCCTGTTGGTTTGAGCCAAGAAATCGAAAAGGAGGTGTGAAAGATGAAGAATAAGCGTTTTCTAAATATCTTTATGGTCATAGCCATTTCGTTTGAGTTATTGACATTGCCGGTTGCCTCCTCAGCAAAGGAGGCGATCCAGCAATGGGAACTCATCAACCCCGAGGGTGTAATCAAGATAGAACCGATGAAAGTTCATCCTCATCCTTCAACTTTAGAAGGGAAAACGGTGGTGCTCCGTGCAAATGGTAAGCACAATGCGGACAATTTTCTAGCCAGGGTTGCCGAGTTGCTTGAGAAGGAAGTAAAGGATGTCAAGATCGTTAAAGCATGGGAAGTTGCGCCAGACACGAATACCATTAGCCAGAACCCAGACGTGAGCAAGCAGTTTGCGGAAAAAGTAGCTTCATTTAAGCCAGACCTTGTTATTGGCTCACAATGTGACTGAGGGTCTTGCACCTCATGGTTGGTAGTTGACCAACTAAATTTAGAAAGATTAGGAATCCCAACAGTAACCATTGCTACAACTGAGTTTGTATCTTTGGCAAAAGACACGGCGTTAAGTCAGGGTGCCGCCGATGTATCCTTTGTGGTTGTTCCCCATCCTACGGGGATGATACCTCTGCCAGAGATCAGGAAGAAAGCAGAGGACGCTTTTCCGGAGATCCTGAAAGCGGCAACTCAGTGGAAACCCACGGGTAAGCTACCACCAATGAAACCTCCCTACCCAGCAGAGAGGTTCAAGTTTAGAGGTACGGCCGAAGGCGTAAGTAGCTTATTCTTTGACAAAGGATGGTCTATGGGTTTGCCCATCATACCTCCAACTCCAGAACGTGTGGCAGCGATGCTAAAAGGGACAAGCCGTAAGCCTAATGAGGTAATTGGGTTAGTTCCACCGAGGATGGGCGTCCTTACCGTTGAATTAGTTGCTACATATGCTGTTATGACTGGATGTAAACCCGAGTATATGCCAGTGCTAATTACGGCTCTGGAGGCTCTTCTGGCTCCTGAAACTAACTGGCGTGGAGCAGGTACGACAACAGGTACAACTGCGATGCTGGTTATCGTGAATGGACCAATTGTGAAAGAAATTGGGATTGCCTATGATCAAGGGGCTGCGGGTAAAGGACATCACGCCAATGCTGCCATAGGCTATGCAATGAATTCGATAGCCTACAGCGTGGGAGGATCCAAGCCGCCCACACCGGATAAAGGAACCCTTGGAGCTCCATCAGACTTCGTAGGCTGGGTCTTTGGAGAGAATGAGGATGCATTACCCAAAGGCTGGCAACCCTTCCACGTTGATCGAGGATTTAAGAAGACAGACAACGTTGTTACGGTCATGGGCATTTACCCACCTGTTGAGAACATCGACCACTGGAGTGTCACCCCTGAAGAACATATCAACTGGTGGGCCCATCTTGTCAGTCCTTTGACCAGCGTCAGTGGGCCTCTTTTTCCAGGTGAATTGGAGCAGAATCCCATCATAGGCATTGGCCCGGAACACGCTCAACTCATCGCAAATGCGGGGTGGACGAAGAACCAATTTAAAAAGGCCTTTTGGGAAAAGGCACGTATTCCACTCTCCGCCTTCCCCAAAGGTAGCCCTTCAGTTCCTGTGGCCAGTAAAATGCTGGGAGTAGAAATCGGGCCAGAAACGCTTGTTCCTATTACTGCCAAACCCGATTATTTTCTGATTGCCATAGCTGGAGGAACGGGGAAACACTCTCACTACTTTGCTCCTTTCCCCGGGTGCTTTCCGGTTAGCAAGGTGGTTAAGAAATAACGGTAGATTAAGGCGGGGACTCCTATTTAAGTTCCCGCCACTTCCTCGGAAGGCAGTACGGTTGGTAACGAAGGTGAGTGGAATGCTGACACTAATCACGAGTCTCCTGGTAGGGCTACTGGCATCCTGTTTCGGGATTTGTTCTGCTGAACCTGTAAAGGTGATAGAGGTTTATAACCCAGCAGGTGTGCGGGCAGACGGCATTTTTGTTGACAAACTTATTAAAAAGACGATGGCCGAGTTGGGGAAAACCAAGCCACCGTTAGCAGGAAAGTTTCCTGAAGTAAAAATAGAGAAGATTTCAGTCAAAAAGGACGAATTTGTTGAGGTCAACGAATTGTTCTACAAGCGGGGTTGGACGGATGGATTACCCGTTGTTCCTCCCACTAAGGAACGGGTTAAAGAGATGTTGGCGGGAACCGACCTCTGTCCTAATTTTGTAATTGGCGAAGTAGATCCAATGGGAGGACAAGCTTCAGTGGGGAAAATTGCGGTCAATGCCGTGATGGCTGGTTGCCGTCCTGAGTATATGCCTGTGCTCATAGCGGCAGTTGAAGCCATCATTAATCCTGAGTTCAACCTGCGAGGAATGGCAACGACGACGAATCCGGACACACCATTGATAATCATCAGTGGCCCAATCACCAAACAATTGGACCTCAATTCCGGTAGCAATGCGCTGGGCCGGGGATGGAAGGCGAATGCCACGATTGGCAGGGCACTCCATCTGATCATTAACAACATTGGAGGGAGTTGGCCTGGAGTGACAGATATGTCTTGCCTTGGCCAACCCGGAGAGTTTTCCATGTGTCTGGCAGAAAATGAAGAGGCGAATCCGTGGGAACCTCTCCGCATGAACTTTGGGCATCCAAAGGCGGCAAATGTGGTTATATTGGTTGGGGCGGAAGGAACTCACAACATTCTGGGAATTGGTCAAAGTCCTGAAGGGTACCTGGGACTTGTCGCTGACAATCTGGCCGGAATGGACAGGTCTCATAGGTCTCTGGTGTTACTCATTATTGCGCAAGATACAGCAGCCATGCTTGCTAAGGAAGCCTGGACAAAGGAGGGGATAAGTCAATTCATTTCTAAAAATGCGCTTCTCCCTTTCTCCAAGTATAAAAAACGATTTATAGACACCGGCATGGCAAGAGCACTCGGGGGCGTACCCTCATGGGTTTATGAAACAAAAGACCCAAATGCGATGATTCCCGTCCCTTTTATTGACCAGTTTCTCATTCTTGTTTCTGGTGGGCCAGGGGAGAAAAGTATGCTCATACCAGGATGGATGGGTTCTAAAGCTATAAGTAAGGAGATAAGGTTACCTGCAAATTGGGAGGAACTCTTAAAGAGAAGGGCAAACAATTAAATAGACCTTTGACTGGTGCGATTTATGGAAGATTCTATCGAATCCTTTCCATGTTCTCGGCCATTTTGATGTTGACAATTGCGGGTTCTGTTCTTTTGGCTCGCTGTAATGGTGATGTTAGCCCCTTCTTGCGTTCGACACTGGGCGGCCATCGGTGGCGAACTCCCCGAGGCATGGAAGGACAAATGCCATCTCGAAGTCTATAATCACCCCTTGAAATCATTCACTACACTAAGGGAGGAGTGATCCGTCATGGTTAGTGTTAGGGAGTTACAAGGAAAAGACACACAACAGATAGGTAGTGGACCAGCACTGACCGTTACAGATTTGCCCGCGCCACCGCCACTGACGTTGCGCAACGTTCTCCGGATTATCGGGCCGAGTGCGATTGTGCTTGGGGTGGCGATCGGCAGCGGCGAATGGCTGATCGGTCCTTCTGTGACGGTGCAGTATGGGCCTGCTCTGCTTCGATTTCCTGGGTGAAGAGGAAGAGACCAAGAGCATGATTCTGTGCATGGAAGGGATCGGGAATGCGAAAAAGTTTATTAGCGCAGCCAGGGGGTTTGCCCTGAATAAACCGATTATCGTCGTAAAGTCCGGGAGATTCTCAGAGAGCGCCCGCGCTGCACATTCCCACACGGGAGCCATGGCGGGGGATGATAAAGTCTATGATGCAGCATTCAAGCGAGTGGGGGTTGTCAGGGTGGATACCATTCAGGATCTCTTTAATTGCGGCAGCCATCCTCCGATTCCAGGCATCTTCCCCACGGACCGATGCTGGCAATGATTACCAACGCTGGCGGACCTGGGGTCATGGCCACTGATGCGCTGATTAAAATGGGAGGCAAACTTGCCACCCTTTCAGCAGAAAGTATCGGGGCCCTTAATTCCATACTTCCCAAATACTGGTCAAAGGCCAATCCCGTGGACCTGATTGGAGACGCAACCATTGAAAGATTTGTGAAGGCAACCGATATCTGTCTGAAGGACCCAGGCGTTGACGGCCTACTCTCGATCTATGTGCCGCAGGCGATGATAAGACCTGAGGAGCTGGCGCAAGCTTTGGTCGAAGTTACGGCGAAAGTCTGGAAGCCCACTCTTGCTGCCTGGATCGGTGGCTCAGATATTGAAAAAGGTAGAAAGATCCTTCTTCAGCACGATATTCCAACCTACGAGACTCCGGAGGATGCCGTCAAGACCTACCATCTGATGTACCAGTACAAAAGGAATCTTGAATTGCGTTATGAGACGCCTTCCGAGCTTTGCATGGATGAGGCTTCTGTCAAAGATGATTTGAAAGCTCTCATCAGGACGGTCGTTAAGCACGAGGGCAGGACCCTCCTCTCGGAGGAAGAATCAAAACGATTCTTATCACGGTATGGTATTCCAGTGACGGCCGTCTCAATAGCCCAAGATGTCGAAACAGCTATCCATACAGCAAGAAAAGAGAGCTATCCTGTCGTCCTTAAAATAGTCTCTCCGGATATTTCCCACAAGATGGAAGTGGGTGGAGTGATACTCAACATCAACTCAGACGGGGAACTGAGGGAGGCTTATGAACAAATGATGAAGAGTGTCAGGCTGAAAGCGCCTCAGGCTCGTATACTTGGCGTCAGTGTCCAGAAAATGGTCAGGAATATAGACTACGAGCTTATTCTGGGGGCGAAGAAAGATAGGGATTTCGGTTCGATCATTCTCTTTGGCATGGGAGGAATAGGAGTAGAGATCCTGAAGGACTATGCAATTGGGCTTCCCCCTTTGAACCAGACGCTGGCAAGAAGATTGATGGAGGAGACACAGGTTTACAAAATGCTTCAGGGATACAGGGGCAAGGCTCCTGCAGATCTTCGTCAATTGGAACAGATTTTGGTATCTTTCTCAAACCTCATCGTCGATTTCCCAGAAATTCTTGAGATGGATCTCAATCCTATCGCCATAAGCAACGGAAAGGCAACCGCAATCGATGCGAGAATCATCATTGATGATGAAGGATTGGAGTACACTGTTCCTTACCCTCACTTGGTCATTACTCCTTATCCTGCAAAATATATCACGTCCTGGAGACTTCCGGAGGGGACGGAAGTCCTATTGAGGCCAATCCGGCCCGAGGATGAACCTCTCGAACAGGAATTGCTCGCAAGCCTTTCTGAAGAGAGCATGAGGATGCGCTTCTTTCGAATGATCAGAGAGATCACCCACGAGATGCTCGTGCGATTCTGCAATATCGATTATGACAGGGACATCGCAATCGTCGCTGAAATAAAGGAAAATGAAAAGAGAAGGATCATCGGAATCGGCAGGGTCACGAGACAACATGATTTAAGAAGAGGGGAAATCGGTGTGCTGGTGCACGATGAGTTCCAAGGGAAAGGACTTGGTTACAAATTGATGAAAACGATGATCGACATAGCAAGAGAAAAGAGCATTGAAGAACTGCGCGGGGTCGCTCTAACAGAGAATACCAGGATATTGCGGATGGTCAGGAAATTCAGTTTCACAAGGGAGTACCTTTCCGATGGGGTTACAGAGACTCGATTGAAGCTGACGTGATTTTACCGATCAGCAGCCTTCAAGCTTTCAACGCTCAGAATGTGTGGAATGCCAATTCTGATGTGGAGGATACTGACGCTCCTCTTTGCGAGTATGCGATCCAAGGTCCCTTAGAAGGCTGCCAAGCAGCGCTTAAATAGGAAGGAGATACGGACGGTGAAGGAGAAGAAGGAGAAAGAGGAGGACATCCAGGAGACCTTTACGTCCCTCTTTATGTTGAACCGCATGATGTTTTTCAAGGAATGGAGATGATATTATTTGTCAGATACCCGTATGCTTTCCCTAGGCTGCATTAGGAGCAGAAATAGAAGTTCCCTCATCAAATGGAAACAAGAAACTATCAATTCCTAAAGGAGTAGAAAGCGGCCATATACTTGGAATAAGAGGAGCCTTTCGAAAGATAAAAGGTTATGGGAGGAGATATGGTCATTCAAGCTATTCTGAAAGCTCCGAAAACTCTGACAAAGCGGTAAGAGGAATTTCTTAGAGAATTTGAAAATGTAGGCAAGGGAAAAGAGAAAGAAGAACAGGGCCGGAAGAGAGCGCAATTCCGACAAGGAAGGGATCGGAACAGAATTATTCCGTGAGGAATCTCTCCTCCAAAAGACGAAGATGGCAGACTCCCTTTTTGAACTTGAAGAGGCGGTACGGGACAAGAACTATGTTCGTGCCGCAAGGATTGCCGAATCGATTGGCAAACTGGCAGGCGAGATAAAGGAACTTCAACAAAAGGCAGTCGAACAATTTATCGTGGAGTTTCGTAACCCGCGGGGAGCTATGGCCCTGGTGGAAGAATACCATTTTAATAGAGAAGATGTCGGTCACCTTCTTAGGAACATATTGCAAGAGGCCGAGAAGAAACAAATCTTGGACAAAAGGCAATTCGACTTAAACACCATACGCTACCTGCCTCTCGGGGAATGGGGCAAGGAATATTTTAAGATAAAATAGTGTCTGATAACTCATTAAAATAATTTTATAAATATGACATGTTTAATTTGAAAAAAAGGTCGGAAGGATAATACCAAGCTCAAGTGAATTCCAGACTTGACAAATAAAAAAGGTGTGATTATTTTTTTTTCGATTTCTCAAAACCAGGTTCATTTGTCGCAAGCAAGTCAATGGAGACTTCTTGGTTTCTTTGCATTAGATAATCATTAGGACAGGGAGGTTATCCGGTGCAAATTAATT
>JBHGBJ010000010.1:0-72610 GCA_041947025.1 Thermodesulfobacteriota bacterium | reverse complement strand
AATCAAGGGGACATTTTCACGTTGCAGTTAGGGGGACATATTGACGTTGCTTAAACAGACTATTTTTTATTTAGAATTCAACCTATTGAAAGTATTTTGGAAATATCTCTCATGTCTTTGAGAAAGGAATGACCTTAACCTCTTCGGATGGTCTGATGAAGAAGTAAGGAGGATTGGGAAGACAGGAGCTGGAGAAGCTCCTTGGGGCTCTTGACCACAAAATCGGCGCCGGCCTTCCGAAGAGACTTCTCGAGGGATTTCGGTCGGTGGCGACCGCTCATGAACCCGATGGCAATCATTGGAAACTGATCTTTAAGGGATTTTGCGGCGACCATATCGTCCACCACGTCGCCGACATACCCGCAGGTCGGATGAGGAGTGCCGATTTCTTGAATTACCCTCAGAAGCGAGTAGGGATGCGGTTTTGAACAACTGATTCGCCTCCTTGTGGAGCGAAAAATACGGGCTTCCTCTTCCATACAATCGTCGAGAGTGACCACGCTATCGAAATAAGGAAGGAGACCAAATCGCCTCAGAGCAAGTTCGGCTTCGAACCTCGGCCGACCGCTGGCAATTCCCATCTTCATTTTTTTGTGAAGCAGTGACAGGAGCGTCCTTGGGATCAAAAGCCTTTCCTGGAGATACAATCCTTGACCCTGGTAAAAAAGGGGCCGAAGATGATAACAGGAGGTGAACTGTCTTCCTAAGTAAACCTCCTGGAAAATACGTTTCACCAGATTCTCTTGGTCGAGGTCCCCTGATCCATAAACCCAGCCGTCCCATGATCCGGTCAATGCCCGACGGACCCCTTTTAATCCTCCTCCGAAGGACCTGACCTTCTTCAGGAAACCGAGGAGATTTCTTCTGTTGAGTTGAATGACAGGCATCGGATAGAGACCGGAGGACTTTGATTTGAGGTACCGGAGAGTTTCTGAAATGGAATTGAATTTCTGACGTTTGCGTAAAGGTGGGAGTCTTGAAACGGAAAGGAGGTAAAGAAGAAGGCCCGAGGTCAAATCCCAATCATTATTGAATCCACCGGCCGACTTGAAGAGGGCGATCTCCTCCTTTGAGATAGATTTTCCTCTGCCTTTTCTAAATCCAAGGCACATCTTGAGATAGATCAGGACAGTTTGTCGAATGGTTTCTCGATAAGATCTTGAGACGTCCACGAGAACACCATCCATGTCAAAAATGAGAAGATCCATTTCTTTCAAATCCCAATCGCGAAATTCCAATGTCCAAATTTGGGCATTGAAACTTCATTCGTTATACGCAATACACAGCGACATTAATCGAAGTAGAGAACGGCATTCCTGCCTGCCTGCGGTAGGCAGGCGTAAGCAGGAATCCAGTAAAACACTGGCCCGGAATGACAGATCTCACAGGACTTATGTCATCATGCACATTTGATGCTTTGTGTTTGGAATTTGGTTACTTCTTTTCTATCTCATCCAATATCACCTGAACGAGGCTATCGGCATCCAACTTCTGCATTCGGTAGAGATCCTCCGGTTTACCGGAACTCCCGTACTGGTTAATTCCCAACTTTCTGAAACGGACGGAAAGTCCGTTCTCCGCCAGGACATTGGCGATAAGGCTTCCTAATCCGGTTTGGACATGGTGGTCTTCATAGGTGATGATCATTCCTGTCTTTGCAGCCCGAAGTACCGCCTCCGTATCCAGATCACTCAGACAAGGGATGTTCAGAATCTGGACTTCGATCCCTTTTTCTCGCAATTTCTCCCAGGCCCGGACCGCCCGATAGACCATGCCTCCGTTTGTCAGGACGGCTCCGTCAAGGCCCTTCCGGATCAGGTCAGCCTGACCATATCGAAACTCGTAGGGGCTGCCGAAAAAAGGAGTCCCTTCCTCCGAGAGAAGAATGGGAACAGGAGATCGGCCCATGGCCACAAGAAAATTGCCGGGAGTTTTTGCCACATATCGAGTGACACGGTCGGTTTGGTTGGGATCAGCCGGAATGATGATCTTGTATCCGAAGAGATTTCGCATCACTCCCGCATAATCGATACATTGATGGGTATTTCCATCCTCGCCCACGTCGAGGCCATTATGAGTGCAGATGAGCTTGAGGCTGGTATGATTGATGTCATTGAGGCGGTGCTGATTATAGGTTTCGTCCACGCCGAAAACGCCGAAGTCGGCAAAGAAGGAGACCACAGGGAGGATGGAGACCGCCCCGGCAATGGTTACGGTGTTGTGCTCCTGTATTCCACCTTGGAAAAAGTATTTTGGAAACTGTTTTGCAAAAGCGGTGGTCTTCGTGGAAGGAGCGAGGTCGCAGTCGAAGACCGCAATGGGGAGAAATCCATCTTCGTTAAGATTGGCCTTCGCGAGATCGACGAGAGCGTTTCCGAAGGCTGAGCGATTGTCCAATTTCTGATCTTTTCCATAGTCCTTCGGTTTCCCCGCTTGAACGGAGACTTTTTCCACCGGATATTTTCTTCCTGTAAAGGAAAGGGTCCCGCTCTCCCGAATCTGGCGATACCGATCCAGATCATCGACCACGCCGAGCTCCTGAATGGCCTTCTTATACTCGTCGGAATTGAGGGCTCTCCCATGATACTCTTCCTTCCCCTCCATGAAGGAGACCCCTTTTCCCATGACCGTGTTGGCAAGGATCACCGTGGGATGTTTGGATAGAAGGGCCTTGCGAAACGCCTGATAGATCTCCTGAAATTGGTGACCATCCACTTCGATCACCCGCCATCCGTCCGATTCAAAATTTTTGGCGATGTTTTGGGGCATGATTTCCTGAGTCACGCCACTGATCTGTCTGCAGTTGTAGTCGATGATTCCCGTGAGATTGTCCAGGCCATATTTTATGGCAAACCTGCGGGCCTCGGTGATCTGCCCCTTCTGCTGCTCTCCACAACCCATGGCGACAAAGACATGAAAGTCTCTTTTCAACAACTTTCCCCCAAGGGCAATCCCGCATCCAGCCGATAAACCCTGTCCCAGATTTCCCGTATTCCACTCCACACCCGGAACCGTCTTCTCGACATGACCTTCAAAAGTGGAGCCTGCTTTTCTGAAGTTGACGATAGGGGCCTCCGCCGGAAAGAAGCCGACTCTTCCAAGGGCCGCATAAACTCCCGGGGAGGTGTGGCCATGGCTGATGATGATCCGATCCCGGTTCGGGTCGGAAGCGGACTGGGGATGGACATTGGCGTATGAATAGAGGGTCAGATAGAAGTCAACGGACGACATGGACCCCCCTGGATGTCCCGAGCCGGCCAGGGTGGTCATTTTCAATATATCGCCCCTGGCCAATCTCGCCAGCTCCGTTAATCTCTTCAATGAGGCGTCATCCAATTTTTCATCTTGAAATCTTTTTCCATTCATCGGATACCTCCGCGACGGGATTAGGGTTTATGACAGATTACTTTATAATATTGATTGAATTCATTGCAAGCTCTTTTATGATGAGATATATTAATTATTATTGGAAGAGTTGATTACATCGTGACCGGCAAGGAGCCTGTCCTGTTCTGCTTCCCTCTGCGGCCAGGGAATTTCATTCAATCACTCAGGAGGCATTTAGACTCAAGATGATCATCGGTGTTCCTAAGGAGATGAAAGGGGGTGAGAAGAGGGTAGCGATTACTCCGCAAGGGGTCGATGCCTTAGTTTCTCACCGTCATCGTGTCCTCGTGGAGAAAAGGGCAGGGGAAGGCAGCGGTTTCGCTGACAGGGAATATAAGAGAATTGGAGCCATTCTCGTTGCAAGGAGAGAAGAGGTCTGGACTGAGGCCGAAATGATTGTCAAGGTGAAAGAGCCGCTGGAAAGTGAATTTTCACTGTTGAGGCCCGGTCAGATCGTCTTCACCTTCCTCCATCTGGCTGCCGATCGGGATCTCACCCTTAAATTGTTGGAACGCCGGATCGTCGGATTGGGTTATGAAACCATACAGGAACGGGACGGGTCGCTGCCACTTCTCCGGCCGATGAGCGAGATTGCTGGCAGGGCATCTATTCTTGCGGGAGGAATGTGCCTGGAGACAAGGTACGGAGGCAAGGGGGTCCTCCTTTGCGGCGCGTCAGGTGTTCCTCCAGCCAAGGTGGTTATTCTCGGGGCAGGGGTTGCAGGTGCCAACGCTTGCAAGGTGGCAGTAGGAATAGGAGCTCGGGTGAGCATTCTTGATATCCTGCCGGAGAGATTAAGTTATCTTCACGACATCACGCAGGGGCATATCACCACATTCATTTCGAACCGGATGACGATTGCGGAAGAAGTAGCGAGCGCGGATTTAGTCATCGGCGCCATCCTGATCCCGGGCGCTCAGACACCAAAGCTGGTGACACGGGAAATGCTTAGGAGGATGCAACCCGGCTCTGCTGTCGTGGATATTTCCGTTGATCAGGGAGGATGTTTTGAAACCACACGACCTACCACTCACGAGAATCCAACCTATATCGAAGAGGGCATTGTTCATTATTGCGTGGCGAACATCCCCGGGGCTTTTCCAAGGACGTCGACATTCGCGCTGACCAATGCCACATTTCCTTATATCTTCCAGATTGCAGACAAAGGGATTGAAAAAGCATTGAAAGAGAATGAAGCCTTGAGGAAAGGTCTCAATTTGATCGATGGGAAGCTGGTTTGTGAGGGAGTGGCCAATAGTTTTGGAATGAATTTTATTCAGAACCCGTTTTCCCCCTCTTCTTGAAAATTCCCTTTCGATATGGTAAACGTCGTCAATGAGGTGGGGCTCTAAACTTCGTCTTTAAACGGTTACCATTTGTTTAATAGTTCTGTCAGTCCCAACGTACGAAGCTTGTAGCTTGTAGGGGACTGCCCGCCGGTAGGCAGGCAGTCCCCTACGTTAGACTGCAATGGTTGAAAATCAAAGAGAAAAAAGACTGACGATTGCGATTGATGGTCCTTCCGGTGCCGGAAAGAGCACTGTGGCAAGATTTCTGGCAAAGCGATTGGACTACCTCTATATTGACACCGGCGCGATGTACAGGGCTGTTGCCTTGAAGGTCAGCGAGAAGTTGATCGGCATGGAAGATGAAGCCGCCCTCTATCGATTGGCCTCATCCCTCTCTATCACCTTCATTCCCGAAGGAGAAGACACCCACATCTTGTGCGGGGAAGAGGACGTTACAGAAGCCATTCGACTGCCCGAAATCAGCCGCCTTGCCTCCGCCATTTCAGGGAAGAGGCGTGTGAGGGAGGCTTTGGTCCGGAAGCAGAGAGAAATGGGAAGAAACGGCGGAGTGGTGTTGGAGGGAAGGGACATCGGGACCGTGGTTTTCCCTCACGCGGAGATTAAGTTCTATCTGGATGCCGAAGCAGAAGAAAGGGGAAGAAGAAGGTTTGACGAATTGGTCAAAAAAGGAGTGGAGGTCGACTTCAAAGAAACACTTGAAGAAGTGATAGCGAGAGATCATAATGATATGAGTCGGGTACATTCCCCTCTCAAGAAGGCCGATGACGCAATACTCATCGATTCAACGCATCGATCCATCGAAGAGGTCGTGCAGGAGATGGTTCGCATTGTTGAAAAAAGGATGAAGAGTTCATGAAACTTCTTGTTGCCAAATCTGCCGGTTTTTGTTTTGGTGTGAAACGGGCGATGGATATGGCCATGGAGGCTGCCAGAAAGTATCCAAAAGACCTTTACACCCTGGGGCCTCTGATCCATAATCCGCAAGCCGTTAAATTCCTTGAAGGCCTGGGAGTAAAAGTTAAGGAGCGAATAGAAGACATACCCAGAGGAACGGTGATCTTTAGATCACACGGCGTTTCATTAAGGGATCTGAAAAAGGCGAGGGCCAAGAGGCTGCGTATTATTGATGCGACCTGTCCGATTGTGAAGAAGGCCCAATTTTTCGCTAAGTTCCTATATCGGCGTGGTTATACCGTGTTGATTGTGGGAGATCCTCACCACCCTGAAGTGGAAGCTATCCAAAGCGATATCAAGGATGGAGTCGAGGTGGTTGAGGATCTGGAAGGGATAAAACGATTGGATCCAAAGGAGAAGTTGGGAATCATCGCCCAGACAACTCAATCCTTCCATCTTTTCAAGGAGATAGTGACCGTCAGCTTAGAGAAAGCCAAAGAGGTAAGGGTCTTTAATACGATCTGCCATGCCACAACAATTCGCCAGCGGGAGGCGGTGGAGATTGCCAAGAAAGTCGACTGTATGATTGTGATTGGCGGGCACAACAGCGGAAATACTCAGAGATTGGCTGCTATCTGCAGAGAGATTCAGCCCCATACTTATCATATTGAAACTTTAAAGGAACTTAGGCCACAATGCCTGGTGGGGCGAGAGAGAATTGGAATAACAGCAGGTGCCTCCACACCTCTTTGGACGATCCAGGAGGTCGAGGAAGGCATTAAAGCCTTCAAGAGGCGAAGTCATTAAATGATTTGTATTTTTTGGAAGAGTGTGCTATAAGTTTTCAGGAAATTTGGGTAAATGCTGTCTCTGCCGGGTGGCAAGACCGTGGTGGGTCTTGCGTCGGTGGAAAAGGGGGTTTTTGAATGATCAAGGAAGAGCTGGCATCTGAAGAGGAGAAGAAGACAGAGACCCCTCACGGCGTGGAAGAGGAAAAGAAAGTGGCAAAGGGACCCTCTCGCAGGGATGATGCCGTTGAAGACACGACGACTCCCCGAGAAGATTTTCAGACTCTTTACGAGGAAAGCCTGAAGACCCTGGAGGAGGGCCAGATCATCAAAGGGACGGTGATCGACATTACTCCTGATCATGTGACCGTTGATGTAGGCTATAAGTGCGAGGGACACATTCCGATCCAAGAGTTTCTGAAGAAGGATAAGAAAGTTGACGTTAAGATCGGAGACCGGATCGACGTTCTTTTGGAGAGGAAAGAGAGTGAAGAGGGATTAATCATCTTATCAAAGGAGAAGGCCGACAAGGTAAGGGTTTGGAAGGATATTAGCAGATCCTGCAGGGAAGGGGAGGTCATCGAAGGAGAGATCGTGTCCAAAGTCAAAGGGGGTCTTTCTGTAGACATTGGCGGAATCTTTGCTTTCTTACCCGGCTCCCAAATCGATCTGAAACCGGTTCGGAATCTGGATTCTTTGATCGGAAAACGATTAACGTACAAGGTGATTAAATTTAATCGGAAACGGAACAATATCGTTCTCTCCCGGCGCATTCTTCTGGAAGAGGAGCGGAAGCTGTTGAGAGAGGAGACCTTAAAGAATATCCAGGAAGGAGCGATCGTCGAGGGAACAGTGAAGAGCCTTACCGATTATGGCGCATTTGTCGATTTGGGAGGGATAGACGGCCTCCTCCATATTACGGATATGGCCTGGGGAAGGGTAGGGCATCCTTCAGAAAAACTCTCTGTGGGAGAACGGGTCAAAGTGAAGGTTCTTCACTTTGATCGTGAGAAGGAAAAGGTTTCGTTGGGATTGAAGCAAGCGCTGCCCGACCCATGGAATTTTGTTCCCGAGAAATACCCCGTGGGTTCCCGGGTCAAAGGAAAAGTCGTCAATGTGACGGATTACGGTGTTTTCGTCGAACTGGAAGAGGGTGTCGAGGGCCTTGTTCACATCTCCGAATTGACCTGGAGCAAGAAGATGAAGCATCCTTCCAAGGTCGTCCACCTGGGTGATATGATTGAAATCATGGTTCTCGATTGCGACCCGGTGAAGCGCCGTATCTCACTGGGGATGAAGCAGACCGAGGCCAATCCATGGACTCTGGTTGAAAAGAAATATCCCGTAGGCAGCAAGGTTACCGGCAGAGTGAAGACCATCACGGATTTCGGTATTTTTATCGGATTTGAGGAAGGGGTGGACGGACTTGTCCATATTTCTGAGATGTCCTGGACTAAAAAGATCAAGCATCCCAGCGAACTTTATAAAAAAGGGCAAGAAGTGGAAGCAGTGGTCTTGAGTATCGATTCGAAGAATGAACGCTTTTCTCTTGGAGTCAGACAATTGATTCCCGACCCGTGGAAGGAGTTAGGGCGGCGGTACAGGAAAGGTGATGTGGTGACAGGCAAGATCACAAACTTGACCGATTTCGGTGCCTTTGTCGAGCTGGAAGAAGGGATCGAAGGGTTGATCCACGTTTCCGAGATCAGCCGCGAAAAGGTGGAGAGGCCATCGGATGTTTTAAAAGTTGGAGACAAGGTTTCTGCAGTCATCCTTCATATTGACCCCAACGAACGAAGGATCGGCCTCAGCATCAGAGGTCTCAGAGAGAGAACAGAAAAGGCCGAGTTTGAAAAATATATGTCCAGCCAAGGATCGGCTTCTCACAGCCTTGGGGCCTTGATTCAGGAGGAGATGGAACGCCAGGGCGGAGAATTCCTCAACAAAAAAGATAAAGAATAAGCTCTCTCAACGTTAAACGTCAAAGTTCAAAGTTCAAACCAAGTCCAAGTATTCGAACTTAATTTTTTTCTTAAATCTTCTTCACATAAATATCCTTCACAATTTCCCTGTCCAAGGCAAGAGAAGTTTCCCCGATCTGCAATACATAAGATGGGTTCTTCTGGTGCATCCGGATGACGGAGCCCGGAACGATTCCGAGGGTGCTCAAGCGGTCGAGTCTCCTGTGGGATTTAGGGGCAATGAAGACGATTCGGCCTTCGTCGCCTAATCCCAAGTCATCCAGAGGAATGACGAGGGGGGTCATCTCCTTCTTGAATTTGTTGCAACATTCTCCTCTCGGAATCGGCTTTCCATGGATACAGGTGGGTGGATGGCCGAGAAAGGTACAGACACCGTCTGTAGCTCCGGGGCTCAAGATATGCTCAAGCTTACAGGCCTCTTCCTCCACCTCCTCCTCAGACATCTCGAAGACTTCGGAGAAGAGCCTCTCGGTTAAACGATGGCGCCGTATGATCTCTCTTGCTTTCTCCTCGCCCCTTTCCTTGAAAAGCATCCGATTGCCTTCGACCTGAAAGAGATCCTCTTTGACCATCAGCCGGAGGATGGACCTTGCCTCGATATCCTGAGTCGTTTCCAAGAGGTGATCCAGATCGGAAACCCCCTCTTCTCTCAAAGTCCAGATGAGTTCGAGGAGCTCATCGATCCTGTCCTCCTCCACAGCGGCCATCTTTCCCCACATTCTGCCATGGGGACCGCCTCGGCCCTCGGCCTCCTTCTTCATGATTTATTCCTTTCTTCCCGAAGGGATCCAAATCTTCTTTTCTCGTCCATCTATTTTCTAATCTGTGTCATCGCCCCATAATCCCTGGCCGGCGTCAGGCCCGAACCGTGCTGGTACGGGGAAGGCGGGGGTGTCATCAGAGATTTTTGGTTCTTTTCAGAAATCTCTTCAAAAAATCAACGATGGCGGATCTTTCCCTGTAGCTGTACCCGCAGTGCGGGCAGCACAAAAGGTGACAGTTCTTGGAAAAAGGACAGCCCGCGCATTTCACATCGGTTTCTGAGAACTCTGTCCCACAAAGTGGGCATTTATACGAAGTCGATTTAACCATGGGACGACCCCAATGTCGTGAATCAGGTTGCCAGAAGACCGGTTGGCAGGATAACAGGAGATCGGAAAAAAGACAGAAGTCTTAGACCCTGACACCCTGATGTTCTGATACGCTTTCATTATACTCCTAACACCTTCATCAAAAAATGGAGCGCTCCGCCCACACCGAAAGCGGTTGGAAATATGACACCCGAAATCCAGAGGGTCTTTCGGATTCCCCTTTCCTTGATCATCATAAAGAACTGGGCGATACAAGGGATGAAGAGGGTGATGGTCACCAGACTGACCAGGATCTGATGAGGGGTAAGCAGTCCTGCCTTGGCCATGACGAAGAGGCCCGCTGCTCCATAGTCTCTTCGAAGGAAGCCGATAATGAAGGCCTCTGTGACCTTGGCAGGGAGGCCCAAGAAAAAAACGATCAAGGGGGAGAGAACCCATTCCATAAGGCTCAGCAGATGGGTCTTATGCAAGGCGAAGAGAATGAGCGTGCCCAGAATGAACAGGGGGACCGCTTCCTTCAAGTACCACTCGATACGTGCAAGGGTCTTGATCACGACGTTGGAGACCTGAGGAATCCTCAGGGGCGGGATCTCAAGGATGAAGTCAGAGCCCTCCCCGGGGATCACCCGGGAGGCTAAGTATCCCACGGTAACCAGGATGAAGACGATAAGGCCGATCCAGGTGGAGATGTAAGAGAGGGGAAGGCCTGCAAACATCCCAAGGATCACCCCCAATTGTGCCGAGCAGGGAACTCCAAGGGCCAGCAGCAAGGTCACGATGGTGCGGTCTTTCTCCGTGTCCAAAATCCGTGTCGTCATCGTGGCCATGGTGTCACATCCGAGACCCAAGACCATCGGCAGGATGGCCTTGCCGTTTAATCCCATCTTCTTGAATATCTGGTTGGTCATGACCGCGAGTCGGGGCAGATACCCGGAATCCTCCATCAGCCCAAAGACGAGAAAAAAACAGCCGACAATGGGCAAGACGATCGCAATGGCATAGGTGAGAGCCATGGTCATGACACCGTAGGGACCGACGAGGAGTTCCTGAAAGAACGGGACAGGGAGAAAACGATGAACAAAGGAATTCACGGGAGGGAGGAACCATTGTTCGAAAAGGGTCTTTTCCAGAAAATTGACGCTCGTCTGAGCCCCAAAGACCCCGACGAATTCATAGATGATGAGAAGGACGGAGAGCAGGATGGGAATCCCCCAGAAGGGATGAATCGCAAGGTCACCCAGCCATGCGGAAATGGTTTTGGGTGCATCTCCGGTGGGAGCCAACACCCGCGATAAAATTTCTTCAGCCTTTCTGATCCGGGCCTGGTTGATCAGGTATCCGATCGGATCGGAGAAACGGATCTGAATCTCCTGCCGGATTTTTTCGATCTGCCGAATTGCCTCGTCTGAAAGATTCTCATGGAGCCATGAACCGAGGCTTTCATCCCCGGAAAGCAGCATCAATGCCAGGGCGCGCCTGGATATGGCCGCCTTTGGCAAAAGGGGGATGATCCGGGAGGCGCCCTCTTCAAGGGCTTCCGGGTAGGTGACGGAAACGGATGAAGGAGGGGCAGGATGGAGATTCTCCTTGATCTTCTCCAATCCCCTGCGTCTTGTCGCCACGGTATTGAGGATCGGAATCCCCAGGATCCTGGAGAGGGAGTCCGTTTCAATCTTAAGGCCTCGGCTTTTTGCCTCATCCCACATATTCAAGAGGACGAGGAAAGAAAAGCCCATCTCAAGGAGTTGAAGAGAGATGAGAAGGCCCCTGCGGATATTCTTCGCATCCATCACCTGAATGAGACGGGAGTGAGGCTCCTTGAGAAGAATGTCCCGAGTCACCTTTTCGTCTTCTGACATGGGGATCAGGGAGTTGACTCCTGGAGTATCCAGCACCTGAAGCTTCGTCCCGGGAGCGGACATCATCCCGGTTGCAACCTCCACAGTAGTTCCGGGGTAGTTCGACACCGTGACATACTTGCCGGTCAGGTAGTTAAAGATGACCGATTTTCCCACGTTGGGATTTCCGATCAGGATCACCTTTTCTTCGGAAAAATCGATCTCTTTGCTTTTCGGTCCGCAGCACTCCATACTTTGGGCTTCCTATACTCCTATACAGTTTTCTGCCTGCCGAGTTTCTTCCGGCCGCAGTCGGCGCATTGGCCGTAAAGCTCCATCTTATGGCGGAAAACCTCAAAATGGTGTCGCTCTGCAACGTCCCTCTGGAGAGATTCAATCGCTTCATCCTCAAATTCGATGATCTTCCCACACTTCAAACAGATGAAGTGATCATGGTGTTCCCCTTTCGAAATGGGCTCGTAGCGGGTCTCTCCATCGGCGAACTTTCGCTCTTCCGCCAGGCCCAGTCTGGCAAGGAGTTTCATGGTTCGATAGACCGTCGTGTAGCCAATCTTGGGATTGACCTTCGTCACCTGGGCATAAATCTGTGCCAGGTTCTTATGCCCGAAGGAGTTCAAAAAGATGTTGAAGATTTCCTCCCTCTGTTTCGTGGCCTTGAGCCCGCCTCTTGAGATCCAGGCTCTGAACGGTTGTGATTTGATCAGGGTCTCCTTGACGATTATGAAATTGAATTTCAATTTCATTTTAAAAGGATTTTACCCGATTGTCAATGGATCAAGAAATCGATATAATGATTTCGTGGCCCTGAATAAAAATCCTGAACAGTTGAGTTACGAAAAGATTATTACCCATAATGACTTTGACGGGATCGTCAGCGCTTCTCTTTGTGCGTGGGCCTTGAAGATTGAGAGGATGCTATTCGCAGGCCCCCTGACCGTTGCCAAAGGCCAGATCATGATCACGGAGAAGGATGTGGTTTGCGATTTACCCTATCCCCTCCTGTGTGCCCTGTGGTTTGATCATCACGAGGGAAATGTTCAAGAGCTCGAGTACCGGAAGATCGACCCGAAATCGATCCCGGGTCGTTTCGATTTGAAGCCCAGTTGCAGCCGCGTGGTTTTTGAATACTTTTCGGAACAGCAGGAGCTTCCGGCCTACTTTTTGAAAGCGGTCGAAGAAGCGGACGTCATCGATAGTTTTTCCTACGCGTCGATCGAGGATTGGAAGAAGGAGACCCCCGGGAAGGTGATCGACTTAACGCTCAAAGTCAGCTTTCAATCTTTAGAGGAGCAACTGAGCCATATGAGGAATCTGGTCCGGGAGCTCCGGGATCGCTCCATTGAAGAGGTCTCGAACGTTCCCTTCGTACAGAAAAGGTTGAAGCAGTATAAGGAAGAGGAAGGAAAGATGTTAAAGATCCTGGCGGAAGCCTCCCTCTTTCTCGAACAGGATCAGAAGAAAGAGTTGGTTGTCGTCGATCTCACCCCTTATCAGCGAAGGCCTCACCTCTTTAAGAATCTTGCCTTTCTCATCTACCCGGAGGCGTTAGGGGTTTTGGAGATCTATAGTTTGCTGGACCGAGGGATCAAGAGCAACAACCTCGGTTTCTCCATGTCTCTTTCCGTTCATGGAAACAGACAGGGGCAGGCCAAAAACATTGGCGAGATCATGCGATCCCTGAATATCGGCGATGGACATCCCGGGGCGGCCGCAGGAACGATTCGGTGCCGGTCGAAACAAGAGATGCTGAAAAGGAAGAAAGAAATCCTCCACCAGATCTTTAGGCTCTGGTCCGCCCAATAATCTTATCACGATTTTTCTCCTTTAAAGATTTGACACGTTTCGTCTCTTAGGTTACCTCCTTACTATCATAAGTGAATTTAGGGAGGGCAACGGATGCCAAAGATCAGCGAGGGTGTTTATTTTGTTCAAGGGCAGGATGAAATGATACCGGATTCCCATACTTACATTATAGGTGACCCGTCTTCCCATGATCTCTCACTGATCGATCCGGGGCTCACCGGAAAGGGCCCCTATAAGGTCGAGGCGATCCAGAAGATGGGGATTGAACCGAAGGACATCAAGCGGGTGATCATGACCCATACCCATTTTGACCATATCGGTTCCCTCATGGAGGTCAAGAGGAAAATTCCAGAGGCAGAACTGTGGATCCATGTTCTGGAGGCCGATCCCCTTGAGAAGGGGGACGAAAGAACGGTCTATGGAATGGAGATGTTTCAACAGATGTGCCAGATGCAGTATGGAACCAAGGCAGGAGCCTTTGTCTTTCAAACCGTTCGAAAGCTTAAGGGAGGAGAGACGCTGGAGATCGGACAGATGAAATGGGAGGTGATCCATGTGCCCGGACACTCCCTGGGCAGTATCGCCCTTTATCACAAGCCCAAGAAGATCCTTATCCCGGGTGACGTGATCTACGCGGACCACGCCATCGGTCGCTTTGATCTCCACGGAGCTGATGGAGCGGAGCTCAAGAGATCCCTGGCCCGGCTGGCAGAACTGGAAGTGGAGGTCCTCTTGCCGGGTCATAACCGGATCGTTACGAAGCTTCAATCGGGCTATGCGCTTCAGACGCTGAGGCAATGGGAGCCTTACCTGGTCTGATGACGAAATGGGGGGTTCGAGAGGAGAAAAAATCTGTGCTGTACAGGAGATTGGGGAAAACAGGCTTTAACGTATCGATCCTGGGATTCGGGTGTATGCGCCTTCCGGTCCGGGGTTCCAAGAAGGAGATTGATGAGGAAGAAACCTTCCAGATGGTCGGGTATGCGATGGACCACGGGATCAATTACTTTGACACGGCCTATTCTTATCATGAGGGAAAGAGCGAGGTCTGCATCGGGAAGGCATTAAAGGGTCATCGTGACCAGGTCATGCTCGCAACAAAACTGCCGATCAAGAAGGTGAAAGGCCGGGAGGATTTCCCCAGATTCTTGGATGAGCAGCTGCGGAGGCTTGATACGGACCATCTCGATGTTTATCTTCTCCACGGGGTCAATCGACAGGTCTGGCACAAGATGAAAGCCCTCGGGGTGCTCCAATTCCTTGATCAGATACGGGCCCAGGGGCTGACGCGTTATGTGGGTTTTTCCTTCCATGATGACGTGAAGATCTTTAAAGAGATCGTAGACAGTTACGACTGGACGCTCTGTCAGATTCAATACAATTATTTCGATGAACATTACCAGGCAGGCCGGGAAGGGATGACCTACGCCGTATCGAAGGGGCTTGGCGTTGTGGTGATGGAACCCCTTCGTGGCGGACAATTGACGGATCCCGTACCAGCCGAGGTCCAGTCCGTTTGGAACGAGGCTGAAGAAAAGAGATCCCCGGCAGAATGGGGCCTTCGATGGGTTTGGAATCAACCTGAAGTATCGACGGTCCTCAGCGGAATGAGCTCCATGGGACAGCTCATGGAGAATGTCAGGGTGGCGGATCACGGTCCCGGGTTTCTTTCGAAGAAGGACCTCTCCGTCGTCCAGAAGGCCAAAGAGATTTACAAAGGGATGCTCAAGATCGGCTGCACGGGCTGTGCTTATTGCATGCCGTGCCCGAACGGCGTCAACATCCCGATGGGTTTCACGCTGTATAACGATCTATTCATGTTCAAGAAGCCAGAAAGAACGATCAAACGGTATAATATGACCCCCGAGCAAACGGCAGCCCATTGCACCGAATGTGGAGAATGTGAAGAGCAGTGCCCCCAGCATCTTAAGATTATCGATGAGCTCAAGACCGTCCATCAGACACTGGGCCGATCAAAATCGTAAATAGAGTTTTCACGGCATTCGGTCCGTCGAAAGGATTCACTTTGTCATGGGTACGTCAGCAACCCCTTTCTTGCCAGATCAACATGCTCTTCTTTTCCAATATGAGGATGATGGCACCGGGTGCAGGATCTCAGTCCGTTCTCTCGTGCGATCTTCCCGCCTTCCAAGGCGTCCGCTCCCATCATCATCTCCTGATACTTTTCGCCCGGGCCGTGGCAAGCTTCACAGCCCACATTCTTATCTTTATAGGTTTTCTTTTCTGAGTCGTATCCGGTTGAATGACATGGGATACATTTGGTCTTATCCTTTTCGTTCTGAATGAGGGAAAAGGCTCGCGTCGCCATCGGAGACCTCTTCCAGGTTTCAATATGTTTCTTGTTGAGACCTTCGTGGCATCCGATGCAGGACTCGGAGCCGACATAAGCGACTTCCTCATGGGTAAAAACGGGCCGTTCTTTGGACGGGAGTTCTTCAGGCAGCGTAGGGGCCGTCTTTTCCCAGTTTCGAATAAAGGCCACAAGCTGATTGACCTGCTCAGGGTTGAGGGGCCCTCCCTCTTTGTCACCGAGGGCAACCATTCCCGTCCTTGGAATCCCCCGCTCGATGATCTTATAAAGGACGGTGTCATCCACACTCTTAAGATAGTTCTTTGAATCGATGGGCCGGATGCCCTTCTGGGGGCCGCCATGCTCCCCGTGACACCGGGCACAGTGAGTCATGTAAAGGGTCTTTCCCTTTTTTGCCGCTTCCCATCTCATCCTTTCAGCCTCAACATTCACCCGGTGAGGCTCCAATAGCCAATAGACGCCGAGGAAGATAGCGATGCCTATTGTCAAAATGACTGCCGCAAAAAGTTTCTTATCCATGCCTCTCTAACCTTTGACGAGTTGAGAAGGGGCGAAGGTGCTCCTTTCAATCGGACTGGCCCTGTCAACGACCAAGTTTCCGGCAACAATTTGGAGTCTGTAAAGATCCAGAGGCCGCGGAGGCGGTCCCTCAAGCACCTCTCCATTCTGATTGAATTTGGCACCGTGGCAGGGACACTCGAACTTCTTGAGCACTTCATTCCAATTAACGATGCAATGGAGATGGGTACAGACGGCCGAGATTGCCAAAAATCCTCCCTCCGTTCTGACGATGAAAGCCCTTTCTTTACGAAAGGGGAGAACTTGACCGGCCTTAAAATCGGATGCCTTTCCGGCAATAAAAACCGTTTCAACTTTGGGCCCCTTTCTTCTCGGCCAGAGAAAAGCAAGAGTACCAAAGACCAATTCACCCAGAACAATGGCTGCGGCCCCAATCCAGGCATAGAGGATCAATTTTCTGCGAGAAATTGATTTATTATTGATAGCCTGCTTCTTGGTATCCATTTCAATTCCCATTATTCAGTCGTTTGTTTATCTACGGGTTTCAGTTCGTCTATTCTGCGCTCCGCAATCCGCATTCCGCAATCTGATATTATTTCCATGGCAGTACAAAACTCCAATTTTCGCCCCGGAAGAGAGCGCCGATCAAAGTGAAAACCAGGGCTCCAATGACGAATAGGGTGAAGAAAATGATCAATACTCTCCTTCTTTCTCCCCCGATAAACATTCGGTTAAGAAGAGAAGTCAACCATGTCTCGGGTTTTCGGTCAACATAGGGAATCAGGAGGAGCCAGAGGACGATGAGTACAGGAAGAATGATTGCGGGGATCGCCGGCTTGTTCGTATAGTGGATCAGCTCCTGAATGCCCGTGAAATACCAGGGCGCCTTACCCGGATTGGGAGTCACAAGGGGGTTCGCTAAGTCTTCCAAAGGAGCATTGAAAAAGAGGGAGATGATCAGCAGAAGAAAGACGGCAGCCAAAGAGGAGATCGTTAGAAGGAGGATATAATTTGGAAAGGTCTCCACAGTGTCTTCAGGAGTTTTTTCGACCAGGGGCGAAGTTCCATCCACAATTTCCATGATGCCGTAGGTCTTATTAGGGTCTTTGATGAAAATCCTATCATCATCTTTTGCAATCATCGTCGCCTCATATTTCTTCAGAGTTTCCCACACTCAAAGTTCAATTTCTAGCTCAAAGGTTTTTACTTTCAGCCTTCAACTGCGGGCTTAGCCCTTGCTTTCAGCTTTGAGCTTTCAGCTGTATGCTCTCTCAGAGAGGTCCTGATATCCCGCCGTCCTTCCTCACCCTCCAGAAGTGGATGACCATCAACATTCCCGTCAGAAAAGGGAGAACCACACAATGAAGCACGTAAAAACGAAGCAGCGCCTCATGGCCGACCTCATCTGCACCCAGAACGAAGAAGCGGACATACTTCCCGATGAAGGGCGTATAGCTCATGATCGTCGTCCCCACGGTGATCCCCCAAAAAGCCAATTGATCCCACGGAAGCAGATATCCTGTGTAACTGAGGCCCAGGGTCAGGATGAGGAGGCCTATTCCTAATACCCAATTGAACTCCCGAGGTGGCCGGTAGGAACGGGTATAAAATACCCTGACCATATGGAGAAAGACTGTAACCACCATCCCGTGGGCAGCCCACCGATGCAGGTTTCTTAAAATCTTGCCGTTGTACACAAGAGCAAGGGCTTGCATATCGAAGTAAGCCCTTTCGATGGAAGGCGTGTAATGAAACATCAGGAGGATACCCGTGATCGTAAGAATGATAAAGAGAAGGCAGGAGATCCCTCCGAGACAGAACGTATAGGAGAACCGAAGGCCGTGGCGCTTGATCTTTGCCGGAAAAACGTGGAGGAAGAAGTTGTTATAGATTAAGAGGGAGCGCTTCAGGTCCGTATCGGGGATTCCGGTTCTGAAAAAGGAGCGCCACACGGCAGAGTCTAAGATACGTTGAAGAATTCTCTTTCTCATTCTTTCTCTCTATAAAGACTTGACTCCCGATGATACATTTCCATCGTGATGGCGCCGGTCGGACATCGCTTGGCGCAGAGGCCGCACTGGATGCACCTCTGCTCGTCTTTCATCATAACCGTGGCGAGGTTGAGCCGTTCCGCTTCTTCCAGACTTATCCCGTAAAGTGATTTGATCAGTCTTGAAAACTTTTCATCCCTTTCGATCTCATCAAGGCGTGCCATTCGAAAGCAGAGCTTGGGGCAGACGTCAACACAACCGCCGCAAAGGATACACTTGGTCCGATCGAATATGGTGAAGATGTGACATTGGAGACACCGGGTGGCCTCTTTGACCGCTACCTCCCTCGAGAAACCCAGTTCCACTTCTCTGTCGATCGATTGGCGTTCCTGAACGGGCAGGGTATCGATTCTTTGCCGGGGTATCTTTTCCAAATCCCGATCGATCTTAACTTCCGGGACGAGGGTGAAATAAGGGGGGCCCTTTTCTATCTTCTCTCCGGTGAGAAAGGAGTGAACCGAGAGGGCCGCCCTTCTTCCATCGGCAATCACCCGGATGACATCCCTGGGCCCCGTGACGAAGTCTCCACCGGCAAAGATGCCGTGGACGTTGGTCTCAAAGGTTTCCGGGTTGACGGCAAGACGGTCCCATCTGGAGATTTCAAGGCCGATTTCTTCGGGAAGAAAGGAGATGTCGGGCGACTGGCTGACCGCGGGGATGAGGATGTCGATATCCATGTCGAATTCAGTCCCTTCCATGGGAACCGGTCTTCTTCGGCCATCCTTTTCAGGCTGATCCAATCGATTGCGAATGCATCGAAGGCCGGATACGTTCTTCCCGTCTCCGGAGAGGACCCGTATGGGTTGGGTGAGGTAATGAAGCCTCACTCCTTCCTCCTCCACCTGCTCTAATTCTCTTGGGTCAACCGGCATCTCCTCCCTTGTTCTTCGATAAAGGATAAAGACCTCTCGAGCGCCCAGTCGAAGGGAAGATCGGGCCGCATCCATGGCCGTATTTCCACCTCCAACCACAGCCAGCTTTTTTTGGTCAATGTTCAGATCTCCTCCCAGATTGACCCGTTGCATAAAGGTCACTCCGTGGATCACCCCTTGGAGGTCCTCTCCGGGAATGCCCAATTTTTCAGCCTTATGGGCACCCGCGGCAATGTAGACCGCATCATACTCTTTTCTCAAGCTCTCAAGAGTAAGCCCTTTGCCAACAGGGGTTTCGGTAAGGATTTCTCCTCCAAGCCGCCTGACCTCTTCAATCGCGCGTTTCACAACATTTCGCGGAAGGCGGTAAGGAGGGATCCCCACATTGAGCATTCCTCCCGCGATCCGGAAGGACTCATAGATCGTCACAGAATAGCCCATTCTTGTGAGATCATTGGCTGCGGAGAGGCCCGAAGGGCCGGCACCAATGATGGCGACCCTGTTGCCCATTTTCCTGTAAGCCCGCTGAGTCTGAGGAAAGTGGGCCCTGTAATCGGCGGAGGCTCTCTTCAGTGAACAGATGGAAATCGGTTCATCGATCAGGAGCCCTCTCCGGCACTTCTCTTCGCAGGGATGGACACAGATGCGGCCCAGGATAGCGGGAAAGAGGTTATCTTCGCGGTTGAGCTCAAAGGCCAGATCGTAATCTTCTTTGACGATGGCTGAGATATATTGAGGGGCACGGGTGTTTACAGGGCAGGCATTCTCACAGCCGATATTCTCTCCAAACCATTTCCGGTCCGGAATCTGTACACGGAAGCGATTCGATAAAGGATTTGTCATGTTGTTTTAAACTTAAAAATCTTGAGAAGGTTCGAAACTCCAAGACGCATCTCGTTGAGTCGATTGAAATAGATGGAAACCAGTCTCTTCATAATCTCCATTCCCATCCTCGGATCTTCCTCCATCCTTTTCTTCAGAGGACCGGTTTCGATCACCAAGACTTTGGTCGGCTTCTGACAGACTGCGGTGACATTGTAGCGGAAGGGTTCGATGAGGGACGGCATCCCGAAAATCGCCCCTTCCTTTTCGATCCTGGAGGTCATAAAGTCGATCTTCTCTTCGGTCTTGACCGTAAGATCGACTGCTCCTTCGATCAGGATATAGAGGTCATTGGCCAGATCTCCCTGTCGGAAAATCGTTTTTCCCTCAGGAAAGGATTCGACAGAGGAATGGGAAAGCAAGATGTTCAACTGATTCTCCTCCAGGCCCGCAAACAGCTCGGTCTTTCTTAAGAAGTCGGTAGAGACCATCTTCCCCTCATCCAGAGATCATTGCAAAGTGATCAATTAGCAATGACCGGTTAGCAATTCAATACATTGTTCATTTTGCAATTTGCATTGATGTGTATCTTATTAGGGCATCCCTCGGTTGAGGTACTCCATCAGATCGATCATCTCCTTTGCATCGATTTTCTGCCAGGATATCTTAGCCTTCCTCATTTGCTCAAGCATTTCGGGCCCGTGGTTCCACATGGTCCGGGCCATAAAGATGGGAGAGATCTGGCCTTTCAAGAGGGAGAGATTTGGCATTTTGGTCCCCTTGGTATGGCAGAGGTTACATTGCTTCTTAGTAAAAACATTTTTTCCTCTCTCGGGGTCACCCAGTTCATCAAAATATCGGGTTGAAAAAAGGTAGGCAACCAGATCCGCCATCTCCTTGGAGGAGAGCATCGGCCGCTCTATCCTCCTCTCCCTCATGGCCTGCGACATTTTGTGTGAGTGGTTCCACATCTGCCCTGCCAGTTGAGCCAGTGTTCGGGGAAAGTCCTTTCTTCTTGTAAGATCAAGCTCGCCTCCGGAGACGTGGCATTCACTGCATTTCTTGTCTCGAAAAAGCCTTTCTCCGTCTTGCGGATCACCGGGTGAGAGGTAGACCTTTTCGACGTTGGGACTAACGCTTCGACCATAGGCGATCAGGTCGGCCATCTCATTTCCTCTGAAATCAACCCAGGGAAAGCCCTGTTTTTCAATTTCCCTTTCCATCTGCGAAGCGTGATTCCACATCATTTGGGCCCACAGAATAGGATTGGTGTACATTCCCCAGCGGCCGAGATCTTCCGTCTTTCCTCCCTTGGTATGGTGACATCTGGCACAGGCCTTCGATTCCATGACGATCTTCCCCTTCTTAGGATCACCGGGTTCATCCATATACCGGATGAAGTAAAGAAAGGCGAAGAGGTCTGCCATCTCCTTCTTCCCGATCTTCTGGACTGAAATCTTCTTGGTCGCCATCTGCCCCCACATCTCCGGCCAATGATTCCACATCAAAGCAGCCAATTGAGATTGGCTGACGTAAGATTCTGGAAGAGTCCCCAGGTCTGGCCCTCCCTTGCCTCCCTCGCCCCAAATGGAATGACAAGCACTGCACTTCTTTAGGGTGAAGACCTTCCATCCCTCTTTGATATCGCCCAAAAGAAGGTAATCGGCCTTTCTTTCGGCTCCCATCGGTTGATTCAGGAAGGGCGTAAGGCCACCCCAAAAGAGAAGCCCGATCAAAAACCCGAGGCCTATCGATTTCATATTTCATCCCTTTTCTATTTCTTCTTGATGGGGGTTGCAATAAATTCGAAGAGATCCGCCAACTCTTCTTTTTTGAACCGAGGCCAAAAAATCCCTTTCTCCTTCATGGCGCGATCAATCTCAGCGCTGTGGTTCCAGATTCCGGCCATGATATCCATGTAACTACGGACCTTCTGCTGATACTTGGAAAGGCTCACCGTCATCCATTCCCCCGGTCTTCCGTCCAAACCATGGCATTTAGAGCATCCCTGGTCTGAAAAGATCTTCTTCCCACTGGCCGGGTCCCCTGGGTCGTCGATGAAATGGAGAAAGTAGAGGAAGGCGACCAGATCTGCCATCTCCTTTGGGGTAAATTTTGGTATCCCCGTGGGAGTCTGGCTCATCTTCCCTAAGACGGCAGGCCCTTTATTCCACATGATCGAGGCGATCTGGGTGAGACTCTTGTAGTAGGTCTTTGCCCTTCTGCCCAAATCTTCGGCCTCTTTGCCTCCTTCTCCTTTAACGGCATGGCATTTCATACATCCCTTTGAAGCAAAAACTTGCTTTCCTTCTCTTGGGTTGCCGGGGGTAATAAAAGCAGCCTCTCTCGTTCCTTTTGCATTGATTTTGATGTATTCCAGGAGATCCATCATTTCCGTCCCCTCAAAAACAGGCCACTTCATGCCGAGTTTGACCATGCGGGCGATCATGACCGGACCGTGGTTCCATATGGACTGGGCTAAATAGACGGGAGAGATATTCTGCGGAAATTGATCCAGACCGGGTTCTCCTTCCTTCCCTTTGCCGACGAGGGGATGACAGACGCCGCAGTTTTTTTCATTAAATACCGATCTTCCCCGTATTCGATCTCCAGGCTCGTCAAAAAATTTGAGAAAATAAAGGTAGGCAGAAATTTCAAAAAATTCTTCCCCGGTCAGGTTTGGTTTGATCATCTTCGCTCTTTCCATTCCTGCAACCATCGAAGGGATATGGTTCCAAATCTTAGCCACCATATCGAGCTGGGTATCGCCCAGATCCACCCTTCCTAAGTCGGGGCCGATTTTTCCTCCTTCTCCCTTGAGACCATGGCATCTTACGCAGCCTTTGCTGACAAAGAGACGGGACCCTCTGGCCGGATCTTCGGGCAGAATCTGGGCGGCGGTAAGAGAGGTGATGAGAAGAATAACAATTCCCACGAGGATGGCTTTAGTCATAGAGAACTCCTGAAAACAACTGTGAAAATTGCAAAATTAGCAATGCAAACTTGGCAATGAGAAGAGCTTTTTCTTTCAATGGTAATTGTTAATGGATCATTGATCATTTTGCATTGATGTTTACTCAATCCCAATCCCAGGCAAATAGGTCTTGATTCGTTCTTGAACCTCAGCCACCGATTTTTCCCTTCCCTCCCTTACCTCCCAGATGGAGACGATGGGGAAGATTTTTGTGAAAGCCATGTAAAGAAGGACGAAGAACGAGAGGCATCCAGCCAGGATAGACCACTCCACCCAGGTAGGGGAGTAGATGATGGCTTCGTTAGGGAGTCTTGGGTTGGTCAACGTGGGGACCACAATCACAAAGCGCTCAAGCCACATTCCGATGACGATAGAAATCGAAGCAACGAGCGTTCCCATCGGGGTTCGGGTCCTGCTAAAACTGAGAATCGGGAGCGGCACGACGAAACAGAAAAGGAACATCCCCCAGAAGGGGAGGGCGAACCTTCCTGTGAACTTGGACCAAAAAATGGTCATGTGGATCGGCTCGCCTCCATAATACGTGGTGAGGTACTCTGTGAAGGTGAAATAGAACCAGAGGAGCGTCATGACCAAAAGCAGGATACCGAGGTTATTAAAATGGACAGGTTTCAAATAGTCCTCCAAGTGGTAGGCCTTCCGGATCACGTTCATCGCAACGATGAGAGCAGCAATGCCTGAGAAGATGGCGCCGGCAACGAAATAGGGGCCGAAGATCGCACTGTGCCACATCGGTTGAATCGTCATTGCAAAGACAAAGGAGACCACGGTGTGGACAGAGACAGCCACGGGAATGACCAGGATGGCCATAAAGGCGATCCCTCTTTCCAGGAGGTGATGTTGTCTCTCTGTCCCGTGCCAGCCCAGCGCCAAAATTCGGTAAAACCATTTCCATTTCCCGGCGTGCTCCCTGAGAAGGGCGATGTCCGGGATCAAAGGGAGGTAGAGGTAGATCGAGCTGGCTGTCAGATAGATAGTGATGCTCGAGACGTCCCAGAGAAGAGGAGACTGAAATTGAGAGTACTTGATGATATTGAGCATGCGGTCCGGTCTTCCAAGATCCATTAAGATATTCCCGACACCGAAGAACAGGACAAGGACCGTGATGACTTCTGCCGATCGGGTGATCGACCTTCGCCATTCTGCCTTTGCAAGACGGAGAATTGCCGAGATGAGCGTTCCGGCATGGCTAATCCCAATGAAAAAGACGAAATTGGTGATATAGACTCCCCAGAAGACCGGCCGGGCAAGTCCGGTCACTCCCAGTCCGTAGCGGTATTGATACAGGTAGGCCCATACGGCCCAAAGGATAACTGCAACAAGTGCCGAGAAGGTCATATAAAAAGGCTTCCCTGTTTTCCTGATGGGGTCAAACAGAATGGCGTCTTCCAAATTTGGATTCCTGTCTTCCATCATGTTCCTTCTGAAAGGTAGTAAACCTTTGGCTCCGTACCCAAATCCTCCAGTAATCGGAAGGCTCTCCTCTCCCGGGAGAGAACGGAGACGGTGCTGAAGGGGTCATTCAGGTCACCGAAGTACATCGCGCCACTGGGACAGGCCTGGACACAGGCCGGAACATAGTCTTCAGGAAGAAGGCTTCTTCCCTCGGCCTTTGCCCTCTCCCTTGCCTTGAGGAGCCTGTGATGGCAGAAAGTACATTTTTCCACCACTCCCTTTGTCCTGAGAGAGACATCTCGATTGAGGGAACCTCTCATCTCCTTCGGCCACTCGGGCGGATACCAGTTGAAGTACTTGACCGTGTAGGGACAGGCTGTCGTGCAGTAACGGCAGCCGATACACCGGTAATTGATCTGTCCCACCAATCCTTCCTCATTCATGTAGGTGGCGAAGACCGGGCAGACCTTCGTACAGGGAGGGTTATCGCAATGCATGCAAGGTCTGGGAAGAAGCCTTGCTTTGATGTGAGGGTATTCTCCTTCGATATAAGGAATCAGTTCGATCCAGTGGATCGTTCGTCCCTTCGCTGCTTCCTCCGGGCCAATGATTGCTACGTTATTTTCCGCCTGGCAGGCGACCACACAGGCCTGACAGGCCGAGCATCTGTCTAAGTCAATCACCATTCCCCATCGATGCATCGTTAACCCCACAATTTCAAATTCCAAGATCACGGTTATTGAGTCATTGGTTACTAAGTCATTGAATAACGCAATGACTGAATAACTTAATGACCAAGATTGAGCTTTGACATTTATGATTCAACTAAGCTTTATATACCTTGACTCTGGTCACTCCGTTCATCGGATAGGATGTCAGAGGATCAAGATCATCCTGAAGGAGACGATAAGGATTTTCCCCCAGACCTTTTGACCATCGTCCCCCTGACCGATGCCCCTCTCCAAAAGGAATATTCACCACATCGGGCATGGCACCCTTATATAATCTGGCCTTAACCTTTATCTTATCCTTAGGAGATTCGACCCAAACCCAGTCTCCGTCAGATATGCCAAGGCGATTCGCCGTCTCAGGATTGATTTCTACCCAGGTCTTCCACCTCTCGGAAAGATACGATCCCGCAATGGATTGAAGCCAAGGCTGATTGGCATTTCTACCGCCAGTCAAGGCCATTGTCTTAAAGACATGGAGATGAAAGGGATATTCTTTCTCATCGCTTGCCGTCTTCGGTTCTTCCCAGTGCGGGAGGGACGATTGGGCATAGAATTCGAATTTCTTGGAAGGGGTTTGGAAAATCCGATTCCATTCCTGGAAGTCGTATATAGGATCCCACCATCCCCCTTTCTCTTGAAGCTTGCTCCAAAACTCGTCAAAGGTCTTATAAGAAGGGGCCCACCATCCACCCCTCTGAAGCAGACGGGTCCACGCTTCATCGAATTGGAGCCCGAAGATATCACCCCGCCTTGCTTCAAAGACCCCTTTGATTCCATAAATCAAGACCTCTTTGAAGTCACTCCATGGGAAGGCCCTTTCGAGTTCACCCCCCAAGGATTTTGCGAGGGTGATCAGAACGTCTCCGGTTGCCCTTGTTTCGTAAAGAGGGCTGACTACAGGCTGACGGATCCCGAGAGCTGAAAAGCCGTTATTCAAGAAGACAGGATCATCCTGCCAGCGTTCGAGAGGCGCATGGTCCGGAAGGATAAGGTCCGCGTATTGAGTGGAGTCATCCATGTAAGGAGAGAAACTGACGATCAGGGGGATTTCAGCAAAGGCCTTAGAGAAGAGTTCGGGATCGGGGTTGGAAAAGAGAGGGTTCGTGTAATAGAGAAATAAGATTTCGGGCCTATAAGGTTTCCCAGAGATGACGTTCCTTGCAAAGAGATAGGGACGGTGAAGGGTCGCCGCCGCAGCCGTTGCCTGGTCCAATCTTTCCATGCCGAATCTCTTTTGTGAGAAGGCGTCTTTCTTAAAGGGAGGAAGGGATCGATAGGGGATGGCTCTGGGAATCAGGACTCCGCCGGCAACATCGATTCTTCCCATAAGCCCGTTCAGGGCAGAGACAGCCATCTGATGGAAGGGGCGGTCTCGATAGCTCACGGCGAGGGAAGGTTGATTCGATGCAAACTCCCTTGCCAATCGGATAATCGTATCGACCGGAACCCCTGTTCTTTTGGCCACGGCTGCAGGCTCATATTCTGATAGGACAAATTCCTTGAATCCAAGGTGGGACTTGCCGTTGCCGTCTGCCCAATTTTCAAATCCGAAGGTATGATCGGAGACAAACCCCCTGTTATAAAGGCCTTCCTTGATGATCATGTGGGCGATACCCAGGGCCAGCATTCCTTCCGTTCCGGGCTGAATCGGAATCCATTCATCCGCCTTGATGGCTGTCGTTGAAAGTCGCGAATCGATCTGGACCAATTTCCCCCTTTGCTCGGGTCTCCCCCTTCTGAAAAGTCCGTAAGCCATCAGGGCCTGGACCGGAGACCAATGGGTTTCTAAGAGCCCGGAACCAAAGGAAAGGAGATGCCGAACATTTTCAAAATCATAAGCTGGAGAAGAATGGATCCCTTGGGTCAGAAAGAGCCCTTCGTTTGGTGTTCCTTCCCATTGGAACTGATTATCGATATAGTTCGGCGATCCAAAAGACTCTAAGAAACGTTCCCAAAGGGATCGCATCAGCCCCCGGTATCTTCCTCCCAGGACAACAAGGCGATGGGTTTCTCCCTTTTGGCGGAGATTCTTTAAAGGTTCCGTCACCAGATGAAGAGCCTCATCCCAGGAGACCGGTTGCCAGCGGCCTTCACCTCTTTTCCCGCTCCTCTTCAGAGGCGTCCGGATGCGGTCGGGATCATAAAGACCTTGCAGGCCCGCAATTCCCTTAGGACACAGAGTCCCTCGATTCACAGGATGGAGAGGATTCCCGGCAATATTGACGGCCCACCCATCGATCACCCTGGCCAGGATTCCGCAACCACCCATACATTGGCCGCAGATGGTGGGCACCCACCTCTCAACTCCCGGAGGATTGGGTTTCTCTGCGACGGGGAACTGAGACCATTTCCAAAAGCCGCCGCCGAGAGCGATTGCAGCGCCTGCGCCCCCACCTACCTTGAGAAAATCTCTACGGTTCAGCTTCATCTCTCAAATCCCAAAGTTCAATTTTGGTCATTAAGTTATTCAGTCATTGGGTTATTGAGCGACTTAATAACCAATCACTCAATAACCGTATTTCTTTTAGACATGACACGCCAAGCAATCGTTGGTGACTTTATTCCTGGCATGGCAATCCATACACCGTTTCATCGTCATCTTCACCCAGGGTTTGACCGGAGGCCTTTCGCTCTGTCCGATCTCTCCGTGACAGGTCTGACAGGGTAGTTTCCCTAATACGACATGGCGCCGATGGGAGAAGAAGACGTGATCGGGCTGTTCATAAATCCTTTTCCAGGGGATCTCCTTTTTCTCCCGGAAGAACTGCCTGATCTTCTCTTCTTCAGGACTTTTTGTGACCGGTTCTTTGTGACATTCCAGGCAGATTTGGATCGTTGGAAGGCCCGAGAAGTTCTGTTCCTTAAAGTAGGGGTGACAGGTGATACATTCCATTCCTTGCTCGACATGCTTCTTATGGTTGAATAAGATCGGCTGCCCGGTCCTGGAGCCAAAGCCTGAACCGATCATGAGAAAGAGAAAAAGTGATCCAGCCGCCAGTCCCAGGAGAAAAAATCTCATAGAATCAACCAGTCGTCCAATCTCAAGCCCTTGAGCGGGAGACTCGATTCTTCAGAATATGTCGAATCATGAAATCTTCTTGGATTGTTAACGAATACAAACGCAATAAATCCCTCGCAAAAGTGTTTCGCCACGCAAGCGTGGCAACCCCCTCCATCAGTACAAGATTGCTTCGTCACTACGCTCCTCGCAATGACAATTTATTTATTGCGTTTGTTTTAAGGGTTATCGTATGGGGAAAGGTTTCCCGTGTAAATGGGATCAATTATGTATTTTTAAGGGAAAAAGCCAGTATTTTCGGAAGTGTCAAAATCTCCTGAAGGTCCCCGCTTGTTTCCAGCCCTGATCTTCTTCTTCCCGCCTGTAGGCACGCTCGACATACGTGACGTGGCTGAATTCTCCGGTCTCAATCGGGATGGCCACCTTCATCAAAAGGGTGAAGATAAGGAGGCCCACTGCCCAGATCCCGAAGGAGACCATGAGTTCCAAGAGATTGGGGACGTAAACGTAAATTTCGCCAAGGGGATCAGGAACAAATCCCGGGATGACAAAGCCAGGTCCCTTTTCAATCCAGACCCCAATGATGATGAACAAACAGCCTAAATTGAGAGAGGTCAACTTTTTCCGTGTGGAGGGAACAAGAAAGATAAAGAATGCAACGACGTTCATTGCCATCGCTGCCCAAATCCAGGGGACAAGCTGTTTGTGATCGTGGATCCCCTCGAACAGGTACTTGAAGGGGGCCATATGGACCGTATCCGAATAATACTCCTTGAAGATCTCTGCGGCCAGGAGAAAAAGGTTAATAAACATCGCATAGGCGATCAGCTCGGCAATCTTAAAAAGTGCTCTGTCCTCGACCTTGATCGCGGATATCTTGCGAATAATCTGGAAGATAACGATCATGATAGCAGGCCCGGAGCACAAGGCGCTCGCCAGAAACCTCGGTGCCAGAATCGACGCATTCCAGAAGGGACGCGCTGCAAGGCCATTGTAAAGAAAGGCCGTGACCGTGTGAATTCCGACTGCCCAAGGGATGGAGATCAAAATGAAAGGAAGAATAAAGCTCCAGTTGGGATCTTTCCGGTAATAGAATTTGACCAGGAGATAGACAGGGACCAAAAGGTTCAAGAACAGATACCCATTGAGGACGAGGACGTCCCAGGCTAAAAGCGATTCGGGAAAGTTCATCGATCCAATGAAGGGAATCATGTGCCAGAACCGGTCGAGCCTTCCGAGGTCAACCATCACAAAGAGAATGGCCATGACGATGGAGGAAGCTGCAAAGAGTTCTCCGAGGACGACAATCTCCTTAATTGGCTTGAACTGGTAAATATAGGCCGGAATAACCAGGAGGACCGCAGCGGCAGCCATGCCGACCAGGTAGGTGAAGTTGGCAATGTAGAGCCCCCACGAAACCTGATCGGCCAAATTCGTTTCAACCAGGCCGAGGTCATGCTGCCTCATATAATAGAAGAAACCTGCTGCGATAATGGCCAATAGGAACAGGCACCAGGCATAGTAAGCCTTGTTTCCCCGAACGACGAGGTGAAGCGTCCTCCGGTAAAAATGCCATGTTTCCTTTAAAGTTTCTCTAAGTTTATCCATAAGGCATCTACGCTTCAAAAAAGTAATAGAATTTTGGCTCCGTATTGAGATCTTCTTTGAGCCGGAAGACCCGCTTGTTGTCGATGATGTACCTGATTTCGCTGTTGGGGTCGAGGAGGTTTCCAAATTTCCTCGTCCCTGTGGGGCAGGCCTCCACGCAGGCAGGGTATCTTCCATCTCTCACCCGCTGGATACAGAAGGTGCACTTATCGACGGCGCACTTCATCCTGGGCCTGTTCCCGAGATAATGAACCGAAGGGTTTACCTCCTCCGGCGGGATATTCGGCTCTGCCCAGTTGAAGACCCTTCCCTTGTAGGGGCATGCCGCAATGCAGTACCTGCAGCCGATGCACCAGTTGTAGTCAACCACCACCAGCCCGTCCGGCTCCTTCCAGGTGGCATGAACAGGACACACCTTGACACACGGAGGATTCTCGCAATGCTGGCACTGGACAGGAAGATAGACGAACCCCTTCTCCGGCACCTGAGGGGGATCGTAGTAATGCTCGGAGTTTTCGAGATTGATCAGGTTCCCCCGTTTGAGCCTGAGTACCCTGATCCAATGGAGCTGAGGTTTGTAGCGGGAATTATTGTTTTCCTTGACACAGGCATAAACACATCTCCGGCAACCGATACACCGAGAAAGGTCGAGGCCGTAGCCCCAGAGGGTATCGGGCAAGGCCTCCTTTGTACTGATCTCAAACTTCTTTCCGTACTGCCTCGAATACCTTTCCTCCAGCTTGGCAATAACCTGCTTCTTCTCCTCAGCGGTCATTTCGCGAAAATGTTTTTGGAGAAAATCCTCTGCTTCTTCCTTTGTGCAGGAGGAGAGGAAAGGGAGAGACGCACCCGCAAGGGCGGCCAGGGAGAGGTTTCGTATAAATTCTCTTCTTGTGCAACCTTTATTTGACATGGTGGTTTTCTTCCGGGCGACGGGGTGGAGGCTCGGGCTTCAACGGCTTAAATTTCGGCTCATGGGGATCGTGGCAGCTGGCGCAGAGATAGTATGTCCTTTTCTCTGATCCGAAAAAGTACCCTGACCTTTTCCCATGAATCCCTGACTTCCAGTCTCTATAAACATTGCCGTGGCATTCTCCGCAAAGCCTGTAGCTTTCATTAAAATTGATCAGCTCCCCGTTGTAGAGTCGAAGTTTATCCCGATTTTTTGCATCGTGACAATCGAGACACCATCTCATGGTTTCAGCATGATGGAGCTTGATCCCGGTGTGTTCGTCCTTTAATTCCCTCTTCTTTTGATTCACTTCCATAGAGGCATGACAATTGCTGCAGGGATAGATCCCTTCTGTCAGCGGAGGGGGAGCAACAGGAAACTCCTCACGTGCTGCCATGGAAGAAGGCACAAAAAAAACCCCCAAAAAAAATATGAAAATGACCGCTCCGCTTATTTTAGGCATTTTGTTACAGGAATAACTGGAAGACCGGTATATGGCTCAATTACACTAATTAACACCTTCAATAACAAAATGCAACCCTTTAGAAATAATCTAAACAGGATTGACAATCCGTCATTTGAAACATAATATGAAGCCATGTTCAGTTCGATTTTTAATGAGTCCATCCTCTTGCTGACTCTCCTTTCCCTCCTTTGGCCTTTTTCCCAGGGGCAGTCTTGCACTCTGTTCGGGGCCATTGGAAATTCGGTTGAAGGAGGAGGGGTTTTGATAGGAAAGACAAGGGACCGTCCTGAGAGTCTGGAACAAGTCTTTGTCGAAGTGTCTCCGAAAGGTGGGTTCCGGTACAAAGGCATCTCCACCCAGGGGAGGACAGCCGTTACATCGGGCATCAATGAGAAAGGATTGATTGTGGTCAGCGCCTCAGCCTCCAACTTGGAGAGAGAAGGCCGAATCACCACCGTTGGGAAGATCCTTGGTAAAGCCTCATCTGTGGATGAAGCCATCGAAATGGTCAAGAAAGGAGAGGTTCATGGGCCGGTCCATTATTTGGCAGGGGATCTCCATAAGATAGTCCTTCTTGAGGTAATCGATGGGAGACGAAATGGAATCCTGGTCAAAGAAGATGGGATTCTTTATCACACCAACCATTTCATCCTCGCGGAGATGAAAGCGCTCAATCCGAGGATCGGAAGGAGCTCCATGGCCCGATTCAATCGGATCGGCTCTCTGTTAAGTGGAGGTCCGTTTACAAAAGATAGGTTTATGACTTTTGCGAAAGATCATTTCAATCGTCCCGGGAACGATTCGATTTGCCGCCATTTTGAAGCGGAAATCCGATCGAGTGAGCGGACCGTTTCAGCAGCCGTTTTTTACTTACCTCAACGTAGTCCTGCCGAAGTGTGGGTGGCATTGGGCCAGCCCTGTGAATCCATATTTGAGAGACATTAAGTCGTCTATTTTAAATTGATAGACTTTTTACGGCTTCATCAAAATTGAATTCCTTACCATCCCTTTAGGTAGCTTGAAATAGGGGGCGGAGGTATGATAATTTTCGTCTGTGGACGTTGATATTCAATTTCTTCCTTTTTCTCCGGAACCGACCCTTCTCTCCAGTCGGGGAGTCGTCGTCATCGATATTCTCCGGGCAACTTCCGTGATCGTTCACGCTCTGTCAGAGGGGGCTATGGAAATCATTCCTGTGTCCACGATCGCAGAGGCTCTCGAAAAGGTGAAACTTTTTCCTCCCGGGACCACTCTTCTTGGGGGAGAAAGGGGGAGTCGGAGAATAGAGGGTTTTGATTTGGGAAATTCTCCAAAAGAATACGCCTCCGATCGAGTCAAAGGGAGAAGATTGATTCTAACAACTACCAATGGGACAAAGGCTTTTCATTGGGTTTCTTCGGGAGAAGAAGTCATGGTTGGAAGCTTTTTTAATATCGGGGCCGTGGCACAGAGATCTCTCGAATCAGGCCGAGATCTCCTTCTCTTCCCTTCGGGAGATGGCGGGAAATTTTCTCTCGAAGATACCGTGTGCGGAGGGATGTTGATCGATTTGATGATCAAAAAAAACAGAAAAACCCTTAGCTTAACCGATGCCTCCCACACCGCCCGCATCCTTTACCGGAAATTTGAAGGGAATCTACTGGAGGCTTTTCGCCTATCCCATCACGGAAGAGAATTGGTCAAATTGGGACTCGAAGACGATCTTTCTTATTGTAGCCAAGTGGATACGACCGACATCGTTCCGATTTTTAAGGAAGGAGCGATCAGAGCTCGGTGAATGCGGAGTAAGGAATATTACAAAAGCGCGAAACACAAACGGTAGAACAACGAGATTTTAACACTATGCTCTATGCCAGGTGAGGGAGCGAAAAATGAGACATCCGGAAAGAGAGTTAAAGGATAGGCAGAAGATCAACGCTGTGCTGGAAAAGTCCCCCGTTGGAAGGATGGCGACGGTCAATCGAGAAGGGTTTCCTGTGATCAAGCCTGTCAATTTTATTTTCTGGAATGAAAAGATTTATCTCCATTCCTCAAAGAAGGGAGAAAAGGTAAGGGATATTCGCAGGGGAAGCCCTGTCTGTTTTGAGGTGGATGAACCCATCGCCTACGTGAAGACAAAGGGATCTGCGTGCAAGGCAAACTATTATTTTCGGAGCATCATCATCAAAGGGAAGGCTGCCTTGGTGAACCACCGGTCGAGGAAATTGGGAATTCTTGAACGTCTGATGGAGAAATACCAGCCCGAGGGTGGCTACGAAGGGATGCTGGACGAAATTCTTAAGAAAACTGCAGTGATCGAGATCTCCATCCAAGAAATAACAGGCAAAGAGAATTTAGGATAAATGAAATCCACTGTCTCCATTGTCAAGTGTCCCAGTTACGACGAAAAGGAGGTTCTAAAAGGTCTCCGACAATCCATCAACCTCATCGGAGGAATTAAGAACTTTGTAAAGAGCGGCGATCTCGTTCTTCTTAAACCCAATCTCCTTTACGGGAAAGCTCCGGAGGAGGCAGTGACGACCCACCCCACGATCGTTAAGGGGATGATCCAGATCGTCAGAGAAGCAGGTGGAATTCCTTTCATCGGGGATAGCCCTTCGATAGGCGGCTTAACGAGAGCGGCTGATAAGGCTGGGATTAAGACAGTGGCAGAAGAGAATAAATGCCCTGTTATGGAGTTCGACAAACCGGTCTTACCTCCGAAAGGAGAAGGAGGGTTTTTCAGACAACTGGAGATCGATCAGAAAGTTCTGGAAGCGGATGTCGTGATCAACCTTCCGAAATGGAAAACCCATGGGATGATGCTCCTCACCCTTGGGGTGAAGAATCTTTTCGGATGTGTCCCCGGTCCCAGAAAAGCTCTGTGGCACCTTAAGGCAGGAGAGGATCGAAAGCTCTTTGCCCAGGTGCTCGTCGATCTTTATCGGATCATCCATCCTTCCCTTACCATCCTGGATGGAATTGTGGGTATGGAGGGGAATGGACCTGGAAGCGGAGATCCAGTTCAATTAGGGCTCATTCTGGCAAGCAGAAACACCCTTAGCCTTGACCAAGTGGTTTGCGACCTGCTTAGAATTCCAAGAAAGTCCTTGATGACGAATCAGGTGGCTTTGGAAGAGGGACTGGGAAGGGATGAAATCGAGATTGTGGGTGAAAGATTGGAAGAGATTAGAATTCCACATTTCAGGCTTCCTCCTCCAGCCTCACCGAATTGGGACCTTCCGGGGTTCTTGCAGAAAGCATTGAAGAACGCTTTGACCTCCAAGCCAGTCGTCGAGGAGAAAGTATGTAATGCCTGCAACCGCTGTTTAAACATCTGTCCCCCAAAAGCATTGGACAGGAACGAGAGAGGGCTGGTTTTTGACTACGGGAAATGTATTCGATGCTTCTGCTGTCAGGAAGTCTGCCCGGAGGGAGCGATTTCTATCAAACCCGGATGGGCACTGAAATTTATAGGTAAAAGATGAAAGGTGAAAGGTCAAAGGTGAGGAAAGTGTTTTCGCCATGCGCCCGCCCTTTGCGCTATGCGATCTTTGGTGAATGATGCGTAACATCAGACTTCTGATCGAATATGACGGTACCAACTACCTGGGTTGGCAGATCCAACCGAAGGGGTCGACTATTCAAGGGATGATCGAAGAGAAGCTGGAGAGGATTACCGGAGAAAGAGTCCATGTCATTGGTTCCGGTAGGACGGATTCAGGGACCCACGCCTTCGGACAGGTCGCCCACTTCAAGACAAGAAGCCAGTTGGATGTTCGTTCAATTCAGAAGGCTCTCAACAGCCTTCTTCCTTCGGACATTGTGATTCGGGAAGCAGAGGAAGTTGAGGAAGATTTCCATGCGAGGAGAGCCGCGAAGAGCAAGGTCTATGAATACCGCATTCTCAACCGTGAGCTTCGATCTGCATTTCATCATCCATATGCCTGGCATATTCCTCAGAAGCTGGATTTGGAGGAGATGAGAAGAGTCAGCCGCATTCTGATCGGAGAGCATGACTTTTCATCCTTTCGATCGGTGGGCACACCGACTCGAACCGCAATTCGAAAGGTAATGCGAGCCGAATGGAAGAGGGGTGAAGATGGTTTCATTCGGTTCGAGATCGAAGCCAGCGGCTTTTTGAAACAGATGGTCAGGGCACTCATAGGAACATTAGTAGAGGTGGGTAGAGGCAAGATCGATTCGAAAGATTTTCAAAAGATCCTTGATTCCAAGGATCGAAAAAAGGCAGGCCCCACCGCCCCCGCCCACGGGTTGTTTTTGAGAGAAGTGAAGTATTAGGTTGACGAAACCGCTTTCCGAGTCGGTCATTGCGAGCACCTGAAAGGTGCGTGCCTGCACGCCGAAGTCCCCGCCTTTCAAGGCAGGAACGGAAAGCGCCGCTCAGGGTCAACCCTCTGAGCAAATCGAAGGGTTGACAATTCTCATAGTTATGATAACTTATGCATTCAGATAATTGTTTTAAAACCTCCTTCCTTTAACCCCAACAAAGGACAGGGTTGCCTGATGGTCAGAATTCGCACCTCGAATGATTCATCCGGCCGCATTGTCGTTTCTTTTCTATATGATCCTCTCCTTATCGCAAGAATCAAAGCCATCGATATGCACAGTCGGCATTCCGCTGAAAAACACGGGAGTTTTTCAAATACTCAAGAAATGTTGGGATGTCATTGCGAGAAGCGAAACGACGAAGCAATCTCTAACGAGTCATCAAACCTTGAAGTCGACTGCCCCAGACTAACGGACGGAGCAAAGCGGAGTCGTGGAACCGGTTCTATTCCCGGAGTATGTATCTGGATACCTGTAATCTAAAAAATGGGGTGATAGGTGACAGTAATTTTCAAAAGAAAGGCATTTTGACGGTCCACCAGAGTCGGTATATCCGAACCTAATTTCAGATGTGACCAAGTTGCGCGCAATGACCAGACCCACTAACTTCAAGGAGTAATTATCTATGGATGCCAGAAAAGTGTTTGCTCGCTTCGCAGTTCTACTGATTTGTTCTCTCTTGGCCGTCTCTTGTCCCGAGAATGTCAAGAATAAGAAGATAACCGAAGAAACAATGGAAAAGGATATGCAGGCAATCAGGGACAGCAAGCAATTATCTGATGAAGAAACCCGACTTCTTGCGGCTTATATAGTTCGCTCAAAACTGGGCTCTATTTTTGGTGGTGTTGGTTTGCCAAAGGACAAAACCGTCGGCCAAATGATTGATGAGCAACGGAACTGGGAGGAGGAACAAAAACTCAAAGAAGCTGAACGGACACGACTAGCCGAGGAGGCCGCAAAGGAGGAGGCTCGTTTGACCGAACAACTCAGGAAAACCGTTGAAGTTGCAATCTACAAGAAGAATTTTTCACCCTCCGATTGGCGAAGCGGACAGTATGAAGACTACATCTTGCTCGGTTTCGTCTTCAAGAATCTTACGGAGAAAGACCTTCGAGGGTTCACCGGAACTGTGATTTTCAATGACATCTTCGACAAAGAAATATGCAAGACTTCTCTTTCGTATGATGAGATAATACTTGCTGGAAAGTCCGTGAGATGGGAAGGTCAAAAGAGATACAACAAGTTTATGGACGAAGACAGAAAGCTCGCAAACACAGACCTCAAGAATCTGAAGATTATATGGACACCAGAAAAAGTTCTCTTCACAGACGGATCAAAGATTGGGAGAAAATAGTCCTGGCCCTGCGATGATCGATGGGGAAAGACTTTTTCTTAGTCACAATAGAAATCTATTTTGCGGAGGAATTTTGCCAACTGATACAGCCACAGTTAATGTGTTTTCCTTCCTGAAGTCACTTGACATGCCGGGCTTGAGATTTTGCGAGAGCGATCCTGAAGTGAAAACTATCCTTTTAGGAAAAGGATTCAATAAGACACCTGACCTTATCTGTGGTCCCGGTAACCTAAATGAAGCTCCTCTTGAGGGTTTCTTCTTTATTGATGTAAATGAGCCATCAGGAGATTTGTTATTTAAGCAAGCGGCTTCAAGAAAGCTCGCAAGTAACGTAGCACAAAACTTTCGTATCCTGCTGGGTGAAGACGATAAATTTGAATGGAGTCTGGATCAAATGCCGATTGATCATCATGGCGATTATTTGAAGGTATTAAATGACAAAGTTGGAAAGTATTCTTTTCTCAGAACCCAAACTTGTAACACTGGTCTTGTCCACTTCTTTGACCTTGGTGAATCGGCAAAGGAAAGGGTTGAAAATCAAGATAAATTTTTCGCTATCCTCGATTATTTATTCTTTTATACAAAGCTCGAAAGTAAATCTGAGCAGAAAAATCTTGTGGAAGCGGAAAGATATTTCTTAAAGGAATTAACTGCTGAGGAACCGAAAAGACCATATCTCATATTAGTTAAAAGAGATAGTCAAGTGCCCGTCCTTTTTTTGATGATTCAGGTTCTCGTCCGCCGAAAAGGCGTTCGGTTTGATTTTGGAATAATGATGGTGAACACGAATGTTACTGAAAATAACGAGAGCCAGTACCCAATTCACAGCTGGATTGTTCATTTGGCTTCGAATTCCCAAACAATATTAACTTACGGAGAATGTGATGGGGCAATTAAGGTATCAGTTCAAAGAAGCAAGTTGCCTTTTAGATAGACATTCTGTTTGAATATTGGTTGAGAAAAAAGGTGGTCTTTGTTGAAAGAGCCAAAAACTTCACATCGGCGGTCTAGTGCAACAGTTGAGATGGCTTCATGGAATGAACTGTATGTTCAAGGAAGAGTTATAGCGCGGAGGGAGCGAACATGATCAGTTCTAATACACTGTTTCACTTTACCAATTCGAGAAACAAATTGCTCTCTATTTTGGAAAACGAGTTTTGTCCACATTATTGCATTGAGAAAATCCCTCTTAATAAGAAGACACTAGATGCAGCATTTCCCATGGTTTGCTTTTGCGATATTCCACTCTCTCAGGCCAAAGAGCATATCACCAAGTATGGAAAGTACGGAATCGGCCTTTCCAAGAGCTGGGGAAGAAGAAATGGGCTAAATCCTGTGCTTTATTTGCGGAGAAACTCCAATCTAACGAACAGTTTTGAAGCAATCTTAGTTGGTATGAAGGAGGGAATCAAATCTGAATCAGATATTCCGAATGCACTGAAGAATGTGATGAGATATTTGAAACCATATGTTGGAAATCATATTAGGGGGTTAAGAAAAAGAAATAGAATTAGATTTTATAATGAAAGGGAGTGGAGATATGTTCCACCTGTCGAAACGCCACACATTAGATTTGCCTTGGGCAAAGAAGACTATACTAATCAGGAAACAATGAAACAGGCCGATTCAATCCTTGAGGATGTGAAGCTTCGTTTCGAACCCGGTGATATAAAGTATGTAATAGTTAAGAAGGAAGAGGAAATCTTGGAGACTGTAAAGGCGCTAAGTCGAATAAAGGGGAAAAAATATGGAAAAGAGACGGTATTGATAGTGGTGTCCAGGGTGATTACTTGTGACCAGATACTAAAGGATTTCTGAGAAGGAATGCTGAGACCCTAAGAAAACCAAAGGGGGCAGCCCTTGACAGGGACAAGTTGATTTAGGGATTGAAAAAATATTTTTCCCGCACCCGTAGATAACAGGAGATTGGCGTTTACACCCTTCGGGAAATCCCGACTCTGTCGGGGACTTCGCCGCTCAAGCCTGTTAGCGCCTTTGCGTAGAGGGGGTATTATGCCTCTGCAATTAAAGAAATAGTTGGAGCGGGCGATTCAAGATCATCCGTCAATAAGGGGTATGTGATGGCTTTCATGATTCCAGAAACTATCACGGCACGCTCTGGAGCCGCGACGCGCGGTGAACGGAGGGTTTTTGAAGCCTTGCGCGACCACCTGCCGGAAGACTACCTCGTCTATTACAATATTCCGGTTAAGGGCCGGTATCCAGACTTCATTATTGTCGGTCCTGATCTTGGAGTAATATCGCTGGAAGTGAAAGACTGGCGACTGGATTCAATCGCTGCCGTAACGAAGGATGGCGTGGTGGTCCGTGAAGATAGCGTCGAACGTACGCTTAAGAATCCCATTCAGCAGGCGCGCGAGTACATACTGGAAGCGGTGGATATGCTGAAAAAGCGTTCCCTCCTCTCGGACGGCAAACATTTATGTTTCGGTTGGGGGCATGGGGTGATCTTCCCATTTCTTAGCAAGAAAGAGATAGAGACCCCATCGCTCTTCGGTCCCAGCCTCTCAGAAGCGCTTGGACCTGGTATTGTCCTTTCAGGTGATGACCTTGTATCTGACCAACTGCTCCTCCAACTTCGCCGCTTGATCCCTCATCGGGTGCCGCGGCTCGTGCCTATGAACGTACTTCAGATAGATGAGATCCGTGGAGTCCTTTATCCAGAGATCCGCATCGGATGGGGATGTACGGATAGTGAAATTGTGCGAGTGATGGATCGGGAGCAAGAGCGCCTCGCACGCACCTTGGGGGAAGGGCATCGCCTGGTCCGTGGAGTAGCCGGAAGCGGAAAAACGGTTATGCTGATTTGCCGAGCCCGTCACCTTCGGGCTCGCTATCCGGAATGGCGCATTCTGGTGCTGTGCTATAACAGGGTGCTGGCTGGCTATCTTAGGGATGCAATTGGACCTGATCCACAGTTAGAGGTGCTTCATTATCACAGCTGGTGTTGGCGAGAACTCGAAGCTGCTGGGATTCCTATCCCAGAGCGTCCTGAGTTAGGGGAGCAGTTGGACGACTATTGGGACCGAATAATTCCCCAGCTGTTGTTGAAAGCGTACAAGGAGGAACGCCTCAGGTCCGGCATGTATCAAGCCATCCTGGTCGATGAAGGGCAGGATTTCGCTGACGATTGGTACCGTACCTTGATTCACGCTTTGGATCAGTCAACGAGCAGTCTCTTCATCGCTTTAGATTCTTCACAGACCATTTACAAACGGAAGGTAAGCTGGCGAGATATTGGAATACAGATTGTCGGACGAACGCGAGTCCTACGAGTGAATTATCGAAACACGCGACTTATCCTCTCTACGGCATATACCTTGATCCGTGATCTCGATGTATCCGGGATGGTTGTCTGCGAGGCTGGTGGGGAATATGTTGTGCCAGAAAAGGCACTTCGAGATGGGCCCATGCCGGAGATAAAGAGGTTCGGATTTTTCGATAGCGAGCGACGGCATGCGCTTGATTGGATTCGAACCCGTTTAGAAAAGGGTGTCTCACCAGGAGACATGTTGGTGTTAGGGTTGTCCCGTTCTGATATGTCGAAACTTGAGGAATGGCACCAGGATGCGGGTATCCCGGCTCAGTTGCTGGGGGGAAGAGTAAGGCCGGGAGTTGTCAGGCTTTCGACTGTTCACAGTGCGAAGGGACTTGATGCAGAATCTGTCCTTCTCCTGAGTGCACATCAACTGGAGAAAAGAGACGAAGCTGAGGGACGACGGCTCTTTTACATTGCGATGACGCGGGCGAGGACCGAACTCTGCATTTCTTATTCAGGAGAGTCAGTGCTCGTGGCCCAGATTGAAAAGTCTTTATTACACTGAGGAAACGGGAGGTAGTTTCTTCAAAAAGCATTTAACGGATGGCTCACAAAAAGAAAAGGGGCGGTTGTATTTTTTGAGATTTTCCGCAACGGCAGATAACAGAGTTCTTGAGTTTACCACTCAAAGACTTCGCTCTGTGTTATGTTATAATGTTAAGAAATTCAGGCAATTTATTTCAGCGGGCGTTTTGCTGATTTTGGTCGGTTTGTGTTTCAAAGGAATTGGTCTATAATTTAACGAATAGAAGGAGAGTGATATGGCTACCACAACCAAGATTCTTAAAGAAGCGTTGACTCTAAAGCCTGCGGAAAAAGCGGAACTGATTGACAGGCTGCTTTCCAGTTTGGATAAGCCGGATGCAGAGATTGACGAATTATGGGCAAAGGAGGCCGAGAGTCGAATCGACGCTTACGAACGTGGAGAGATTAAGGCCGTTGGATTGGATAAGGTTCTTGAGAAGTATAAGTAGGATTAGGAATGAGGATTCGGTTCTTAGAGATTGCACAGATTGAACTGGATGATGCCATCGCGTATTACAATTATGAAGTGCCCGGCCTCGGCGGAGCTTTTCTAACCGATGTGGTAAACTCGCTTGACAGAATAGGAAGATTTCCTGAAGCGTGGCAAACCTGCTCCAAGCGAACAAGAAGGTGTCAGACTCGGCGTTTCCCTTACGGAATCATATACCAAATACGAAAAGATGAAATCTTAGTCGTGGCAATCGCAAATCTTCATAGGAAACCAGATTATTGGAAAGATCGAATATAAAATGGTCTAACACTTCAGTAGACGGCTGAAATAGGTATTGGTTCAGTATCCTGGGAAATATCGTATTCGAAAAGGAGAACTGGGACATGAATCGTAAGCTCATCATTTTAGGTCTTATCGGCCTGTTATTGATCAGCAGTTGTTCTTCAAAAGAGGACTCACGAGAAGCCCAAAGGTTTGCCAAAGCTCCCGGCTACTTTGAAGTGAAGAAAGATAAGTTAGACGCCGGCCCGGATGCGAAATCGAGACGTTATATCGCGGTGAGACATCATTTAGTGGTTGAGACGACTGAAACGGAATTACCCAAGGCTTGGGAATCGGTGAATGAGTTCTGTCAGAGCATCGATTGCGACATTGTCGGCTCGAGTATCAGCAAGAAAACTCAGGACACTCCGCCGTCCGGCAACCTCCTTGTGCGGGTTATCCCTAAGGATCTGAAGCCTCTTCTGGAGCATATCGGCAAAGTAGGCAATATCGTGACTCATATGACGCAAAGTGAAGATAAGACCAATATCGTGATTGACGTTGAAGCGAAGATCAAGAATCTGACCGAATTACGTAATCGACTCCGCACGATGTTAGCCACCCGTACCGGTAGCTTGAAGGATGTGGTTGAGGTCGAGCGAGAATTATCCAGAGTGCAGTCCGAGTTGGATAGCTTAGTGACGAGTCGGAAGGTCCTTGCCAATGAGACGGACAAAGTGGCTGTGGAGATTGACTTCCGATCAAGACAATCCATTACAGAGACAGGGGTCTTTGCCCCGATTGCTTCGGCCTGGCATGAAGCCGGTCGTGTATTCGCAAGCAGTATTGGAATGGTTATTACTTTTATCGTAGCGATTGTTCCGTGGTTGCTCCTGATCGTGCCGGGGCTCTGGATTGCGTCGAAACTGTTTCGGAAACTATTTAGAAAGAGAACTCCTTGAGGCCGTGGTATGAGATAAAGACAAGCTAAAAGAAGGATCAATGCCTCGAAGTTGATGGCTAAATCCTTATCAATTCATATTGCCTTGTGCCCAGACCGATTTCCTCGCCGTAGGCCAGTTGGATCGACCAATCCACTTCGGGATAGAGGCCACGGAATTTGTCTTCCCCCGGGTTCCAATTCTTAGAAAGTTTTGAAGATCGATTTCCAGCCTCACCATTGACCAGATCCACCGCGGCCTGATCAATCGCAACAGGGTCTTCGGAGGAGAGGATGCCAATATCATTCACAATGGGTGTATCAGAGTAGCTGTTACAATCACAGGCAGGGGAGATCTGAGTGAGGAAGGTCAGGTAGAGGATCTTCCCGGTTTTTTTCTGAATTGCTCCATAGGCATATTCCACCATCTTCCTCTGAAATGTGGGGATGGTTTCGTTCCACTGGATCAGGATCGCCCCCTCAGGACAGGTGAGGATGCACTCTCCACATCCGACACACTTCTTGGGGTCGATCGTCGCCCTGCTTTTTCTGGTTTCGACCCCGGGTGGCGGAGGCAAAATGGAGATCGCTTCCTGTGCGCACCAGGTTAGGCACCGCTTGCAACCTTTGCATCTTTTCCCTTTGACCTGAGGAGAGATATTGGAATGCTGGCTCAACTTGCCTTCACGGCTGGAACATCCCATCCCCAGATTTTTGAGTGTTCCCCCGAAGCCGGATAGCTCATGGCCCGTGAAGTGGGTCACACAGATCAGACTATCAGCCATATGGATTTCATGAGCAATAGAGACTGTTTTGAAAATCGGTTTTTCGATTCTAACCGTAGCGGCGCTATTTCCCCTCAGGCCGTCCCCGATAACGACCGGAGCGCCAACGGCTGACTCCGTAAACCCGTTCTCATAGGCCGTTGTCAAATGGGAGACGGCTTCTGATCGGGCACCGGTATAAAGAGTATTGGTATCAGTGAGAAAGGGCTTTCCCTTGAGCTGCTTGACCCGAGTGACGATCTTTTGCAGGAAGACAGGCCGAACAAAACCTGTATTGCCCTTTTCGCCAAAATGGAGTTTAATGGCTACAAGATCCCTTTCTCTGATCTTCCCTTTGAGATCCGCATGATCCAGCAGCGCATCCAATTCATTTAATAGAGTTTTTCCGGGGTCGGACTTCGGATCGGCAAAAAAGACCTGGCTCTTCATCTTCGTCCTCCTCATTCAAGGATTCTATGTGATTCCAGACAGGGTGTCAAATACGGAGCCAAAGGGGTCGGAAGGGTTGCCCCATTCGGCCAGTAAAGGGCCGCTCAGGGGCAACCCCTGCCTGCCGGCAGGCAGGCTGAGGCAAAGTCGAAGGGTTGACTTTTGGCTAAGAAAAAGGGTAATTTATATCATTATTGAACGTTAAGGGATGGACAATCGAAAGGAGTGGAGATGAAACGAGTTGAGCCGAGCAATATTCGAAATATCGGAACCTTTGGCCATGGCGGAGAAGGAAAGACTTCTTTAACCGAGGCGATCCTCTTCGATACGGGAGAAAATAGCCGCCTTGGCCGTGTCGATGATGGGTCCTCTGTGATGGACTTTGAGCCGGAGGAGATAAACCGAAAGATCAGCATCAGCGCATCCCTCGCTCACTTCGAGTGGAACAAACATCAATTTCATATCATCGATACACCCGGGTATGCAAATTTCATTGCCGAGGCAAAGGCCTCCATGAGGGTTGTCGATGGAGCGATCGCCGTCGTCGGAGGAAATTCGGGTGTCAAGGTCCAGACGGAAACCGTATGGGGCTATGCCAATGAGTTCAACGTTCCCATCATCCTCTACGTCAGCAAGATGGACACGGAACGGGCCGATTTTCTCAAAGTGGTTGAAGAGGTGAAAAAAACGTTTCCTTCCCAGCCTGCCATTCCAGTCCAGCTTCCGATTGGGAAAGAGCTAAATTTTAAAGGCGTGGTCGATTTGATCCAGAAGAAAGCCTATGTCTATCGAGAGGACGGAAGCGGTCAGTTCGAGACCCAAGAGGTTCCATCCAATATGAAGGAGGAGGTCGATCGTTTTCGTGAGAAGTTGATTGAAGCCGTGGTGGAAGTGGATGACCAGCTGATGGAAAAATATTTAGAGTCAGGAGAAATCTCTACCGACGAGATCATTCAATGCCTTCGAAAAGGGACGGTCGAGAGAAGATTGGTCCCCGCCGTCTGCGGCTCTTCCATCCGGAATATAGGCATCCACCCCCTTTTGGACCTTGCGATCTCCAGCTTCCCATCTCCGCTGGAGAGAGGACCGGTTCAGGGAAAGAACATCAAGACAGGGGAACCTGAGATCAGAGAGCCTAAGGATGAAGCCCCGTTTTCTGCCTTCATATTTAAGACGATCGCAGACCCCTTTGCAGGCAAACTGAGCCTCTTCAGAGTCTATTCGGGGAGTATTAATGCCGATTCCACCGTTTACAATGCGACCAAGGATGTCAGGGAGAGGATCGGCCAAATTTTCTTATTGAGCGGAAAGAAGCAGAAACCGGTGGGATTTGCAGGCGTGGGCGATATCGTGGCTGTTGCCAAGCTCAAGGAGACGACTACGGGTGACACCTTCTCCGATGAGAAAAAGCCGATCCTTTTTGAGGAAACGAAGCTTCCTTTGCCGATGATCTCTTATGCGCTGACCCCCAAAAGCAAGGGGGATGAGGAAAAGATCGCGGCCTCTTTGGTGCGCCTCCATGAGGAAGACCCGACGATGACGATGGGACGGGATGAACAGACCGGCGAGATCCTTCTTTCGGGAGTCGGCCAGACCCATGTGGAGGTGATCGTTGAGAAACTGAAGAGAAAATTCGGGGTGGAGGTCAATCTCAGCGTTCCGAAGGTTCCCTATAAAGAGACGATTCGCGGGGCAAAGACGGGAGTGATCTACCGGCATAAGAAACAGACAGGCGGACGGGGACAGTTTGCGGAAGTCCATTTTGACGTCTCCGCTTTGCCTCGGGGTTCAGGGTTTGAGTTTGAAAATGCTCTCACCGGGATGAATGTTCCGAGGAATTTTGTACCGGCTGTGGAGAAGGGGATCGCCGAAGCCATGCAGAGCGGCGTCTTGGGCGGCTATCCGGTTGTGGATGTGAAGGTGCGATTTTACGATGGGAAATCTCACGAAGTCGATTCTTCTGAAATGGCCTTTAAGATTGCAGCCATCATGGCCTTCAAGAAAGGAGTCCAGGAAGCCAGCCCGGTGCTCCTCGAACCGATCATGAAGGTTGAAGTGACAGTGCCCGATGAGTACATTGGCGATGTGATCGGTGATCTCAACAGCCGGCGTGGTCGGGTACTGAGGGTCGATTCAAAAGGGAATTATCAGGTGATCCAGGCCAATGTCCCCATGGTGGAAATGCTCAAGTATGCTCCGGACCTCAACTCCAAGACGGGCGGACGGGGAATCTTCACGATGGAGTTCTCCCATTACGAAGAAGTTCCTGCCCAACTGGCCGAGAAAGTGATCGCTCAGGCCAAGAAGGAGAAGGAGAAAGAAAGTTAAGGATCAATGATCAGTGAGCAATGATCAATTAGCAATTGACAATGAAAGCGAAGAGAGATCGCCTTACAACGATTAACTCCTGAACATTGACGATTGATCATTGACCATTGAACATTGCCAATTGATCTTCTTATGAGAGCAGTAATCCAGAGGGTCAAATCCGCTTCGGTTTATGTCGAGGACCGGTTGTCCGGAAAGATCGGAAACGGCCTTCTGGTTCTTATCGGTGTGGCCAAAGGAGATGACGAGAGCGATGTATCCTTCATGGCCTTGAAACTTCCCACCCTCAGGATCTTCGAAGATGCCTCCGGAAAATTCAACCTTTCGCTAAAGGAAACAAATGGTGAGATATTGGTTGTCTCCCAATTCACTCTCTATGGCGATTGCAGCAGGGGAAGGCGTCCCTCTTTTACGGAAGCCGAGGAACCTGCCGCAGCCAAAAACCTCTACGAGCGATTGGTCTCCAAATTGAGAGAAGAGGGGCTTCCTGTCCAGACAGGCGAGTTTCAGGCCAAGATGGAAGTTCACCTTGTCAATGACGGTCCGGTGACCCTTTTGTTGGATAGCAGAAAAGCATAAAGTTCAGAGCCACGGTTCGCTCAGGACACGCTTGTCGAAGGGCAAACGGTGGTTTAAGTAGCAGCCCCATGCCATTTGGCATTCATGAGTATGCGAAGAGCACTTATCTTTTTTTTCTTAATCGTAGTTTTCGTCTTTCCGGTTCCCTTTTCGATCGGCCAGTCCCCAAAGGGGACGAAGGAGATAAGAATGAATGAGATCAGAGAGCCTGCTGTGGCAGGGTCGTGGTATCCTGGCCAGCCGGATGTTCTTTCGAGGGATGTGAGAGGATACTTAGAGAATGCGAAGAAGGAGAAGATCGAAGGTGAGATCGTGGCCCTGGTCTCGCCGCATGCCGCTTATATGTATTCGGGGCAAGTGGCAGCCTACGCCTATAGATTGATCGAGGGAAAGACCTTCGATGCGGTTGTGGTATTGGCGCCGAGTCATCAAATTCTTTTCAGCGGGGCATCCCTTTATGATCGGGGAGGGTACCGGACTCCTCTGGGTATCGTTCCTGTCGACACGGAACTCTCCAAGAAGATGATGGAGAAGCGAAAAGAGATTCAATTCCTTCCAGAAGCTCACAGTCGGGAGCATTCTTTAGAAATACAGCTTCCATTCCTTCAGGTGGCCCTGAAAACATTCAAACTGATTCCCATCGTGATGGAGCCGTACTGGAGTTGGGAAGCCTGCCAATCCCTTGCCTCAGCAATCGCCGAATCCGCCAAGGGCAAACGGGTTCTATTGATCGCAAGCTCAGATCTTTCTCATTTTCATTCCTATGAAAAGGCCGTTTCATTGGATAAGATCGTTCTCGGTTACATCGAACAATTTGATCCTCAGGGATTGAACCGGGATCTCAAGAGTGGCCGTTGTGAAGCCTGCGGAGGGGGTCCGATCATCACGGTCATGTTAGCGGCCAAAGCCCTTGGAGCTCATAAAGGGAAGGTGCTGAAGTACCTTAATTCGGGAGACGTGACAGGCGACCGGAGCCGCGTGGTCGGATACGGAGCAGGTGTCTTTTATAAAACCGCCGGGGGGACTGAAAAGATGAAAGAGGAGAAGAAAGTGGGTGTCGATTTGGGCCTGAAGGAAGAAGAGAAGAGGGTGCTTCATCATATCGCAAAGACGGTGATCGAGAATCTGGCAAGAGGGAAACACGTCCCGGAATTCAAGGTCGAGGCCCCTATCCTCAAGGAGAACCGCGGGGCCTTTGTAACCATCCAAAAAGGAGGACAACTGAGGGGTTGTATTGGCTATATCGAGGGCCGTGGGCCCCTCTATAAGACGATCGAAGAGATGGCTGGAGCCGCTGCGTTCCGCGATCCCCGTTTCAACCCCGTGACGGAAAAGGAACTTCCGGATCTGGAGATTGAAATCTCGGTCTTGACGCCCCTGAAAAGGATTACCGATATGAATGAGGTCGAGGTGGGAAAGCACGGGATTTATATTAAGAAGGGATGGTACTCGGGTCTCCTCTTGCCCCAGGTAGCCACAGAATACGGATGGGACCGCAAAACCTTTTTGGAGCATACCTGTCAGAAAGCGGGCCTCCCCGCCAACGCATGGAAGGATCAGGACTCGGAGATCTATATCTTCTCGGCTGATATTTTTTAACCCCCCTTCATTAAGGGGGGATGAAAGGGGGCTTAGAGGAAAACTTACAAAAGCACAAACCAGAATAAAAGGGATAGGATGATCCGGTAAATTCCGAAAGAGAGGAATGTGTGGTTCTTTATGAAATGGATCAACCACTTGATGCTCACGAGGGCGACGATAAAAGAAGAGATGAATCCCGTAAGGAGGAGGCCGAACTCCTCCGAAGAAAAGTGAGCCCCGCTCTTCATCAGATCGAGTCCGGTCGCGGCGGCCATCGTCGGCACGGATAGGAGAAAGGAAAACTCGACGATGGTCTCCCTCTTGAATCCCAGCATCAAGCCTCCGACGATGGTGGCAGCCGAGCGAGAAACCCCCGGAATCATGGCGACTGCCTGACAAAGACCGATCGCGAATGCCTTAGAGTAGGAAATGTCAGAGAGATCCTCGGATGCACCCTCCTTCTCCCGATACCACCACTCAAAAAGGACCAGAAAGATTCCTCCAATCAAAAGGGAATAGAGGACCACGGTGCGACTTCCAAGAAGAACGATCTTGATGATCTTGTAGAAGATCAATCCAAGAACTGCTGTCGGGATAAAAGCGGTGATCACCCTTTTTAAGATCTCGAAGTTTACCAGCAGCGCTCGCCAGTATAAAGCCACAACCGAGAGAATCGCACCGAGCTGGATGGCAATCTCAAAGCTTTTCTGGAAGTCAGTCTGCTTGAGGTGAAGGAGGTGGCTGGCGAGGATGAGGTGGCCTGTCGAGGATATGGGGAGAAATTCCGAAACCCCTTCGACGATTCCCAGGATGATCGTGTCCCAATAAGTCATAAGTTTAAAATCTAAAAAGATTTATCCTTTTGAAAAGACCTTCCGCTTCAATATAATCCAACCATGTATATATTGACAAGGGGTGGAGAGTTCACTATACTAAAGCTTAGTATCGGCCGAATTGGTTAAAGCGGGGGAACCGGTTTACCGGGGTGAATGCTGGTGAAGCCAGTAGGGATATCCCTTAATCCTAACCCGTCAGCTAACTCCGCAGGCGACTAAGGGAGGAGACGAAAGCTAGGGGATCTTCTCCTGGCTTTTTTATTTGGAATCGTCATGGAATCCATATTGGTAAAAGATGCATCCTGCCCCGTTACCGTCTTATACCGGGAGTGTTTATCGCTGAGCCAACAAACGCCGGAAGCATATCATACATTGATCCGATCATCTACCCTTAGCAAAACCCCTGATTCCCACGTTCTATCAGATAGGAGGGAAACTCCAACAGGAACCCGGGACGACACTCCTGTCTGCCGGCAGGCAGGGTTAGACAGGCGATCCGGGTCGACCCGGAATGACAAAATGAGCGAAGCGGATGTCGTCATCAATCATTTGAACAAGTCAGGGTCTTGAGGGGTGATGGAGATGTTTGACATCATTTTTATTGTGTTGGTGCTGGTCTTTTTCGGAGTGTCATTCTGGTATGTTCGCGTCTGCGATCGGCTCGGATAAGCAGGGAGTTCGGAGTTTATGGATCAGCCTCAGAAATCATTTTTTAGACGGCCCGTCTGAGGTGGAATGATGAACTGGGAATATATCATTAGCGTAGTCATCGGTCTTGGGTTGCTTGTCTACCTGACGTATGCACTCCTCAAGCCTGAGAAGTTTTGAGTCGGTCATTTAAGGAGATGATAAGATGACACGGAACGGGTTTCTGCAGCTCGGAATATACTTTCTGGTCCTGCTTATCATAACCAAGCCCCTTGGGGTCTATATGACCAGGCTATTTTCAGGGGAGAGGACCCTCCTGGGTAGGGTCCTTGGTCCGATAGAGAGGTTGATTTATCGGATATGCCGCATCGATGAACATGAAGAGCAACACTGGACCGCATACACTGCGGCCATGCTGATGTTCAGCCTGGTAGGTTTGCTTGTCCTCTACGGACTTCAGCGGCTTCAATATTATCTGCCTCTCAATCCGCAGAAGTTCTCCGGTGTGCCAGGCGATCTGGCATTCAATACGGCTTCGAGTTTCACGACCAACACGAATTGGCAGGCTTACTCGGGTGAGTCAACGATGAGCTATCTGGTGCAGATGGCGGGGCTGGCCTTCCATAATTTTGTATCAGCGGCCACCGGTATCGCGCTCGCCATTGCGTTCATTCGAGGCATTGCACGGCGCGAGGCAAAAGCGCTTGGTAATTTCTGGGTCGATCTCACCCGGACGACACTTTATGTATTGCTTCCATTTTGTATGATTGGAGCCCTTCTGCTGGTCTCCCAGGGAGTGGTCCAAAACCTCAGCCCGTACACACAGGCTAAACTCGTTGAGCCGCAGCAGGTGGAAAAGACGGATGATCGCGGCAATCAGACTGTTGAAACCGTAACCATTCAAACCATCGCTCAAGGCCCGGTTGCATCGCAAGAGATCATCAAGGAATTAGGAACCAATGGCGGGGGATTCTTCAATGCCAATTCAACCCACCCCTATGAGAATCCCACACCGTTTTCGAACTTTCTGGAGATGATTGCCATCTTCGCCATTTCATCCGGTTTAACCTACACGCTCGGTCGCATGACAGGCAATCAGAAGCACGGCTGGGCAGTCTTTGCTGCCATGGCTGTTCTTTTCCTTACGGGCTTCTTCACCACCTATTACTTCGAGGCTCGCGGCAATCCGATTTTTAACCAATACAGGGTGACACAAGCTGTGGCCGAAGCGGATGGATCACAGCAGTCGGGTGGCAACATGGAAGGAAAAGAGGTGCGCTTCGGCATCATGAACTCCGCCCTTTTTGCGACCACGACCACAGACGCCTCTTGTGGTGCGGTTAACTCCATGCACGATTCATTCACCCCTCTCGGCGGGATGGTACCCCTCTTGAATATCATGCTTGGCGAGATCATTTTTGGCGGTGTGGGCGCAGGAATGTACGGCATGCTGGTGATGATTGTGCTGACGGTCTTTATTGCGGGCCTGATGGTCGGACGGACCCCGGAGTACTTGGGGAAAAAGATCGAAGCGAAGGATGTGAAGATGGCCATGCTTTATGTTCTTGTCTTCGCCTTCTCAATTTTAGTTTTTTCGGCTTGGTCAAGCGTTGTCTCGTACGGGAGATCGAGTGTCAACAACGCCGGCCCCCACGGGCTCTCGGAGATCGTTTACGCCTTCGCCTCGGGTACAGGCAATAATGGATCGGCCTTTGCAGGGCTCAATGCCAATACCCTCTGGTATAACACCATGATAGGCCTGGCGATGCTGGTCGGACGGTTCCTGATGATCATCCCGATGATGGCCATAGCCGGCAATCTGGCGACCAAGAAGATCGTTCCTCCTTCGGCAGGCACGTTTCCTGTTCATACACCTTTGTTTGTGGTGTTACTGATCGGCGTGATTCTGATAGTTGGTGCTCTCACTTTTTTCCCGATGCTCTCGCTCGGTCCGATCGTGGAACATTTCTTGATGGAATCAGTAGTGGTGTTTTGATATGGCAAGAAAAACAAAAAAGAGACCTCTTTTTGATCCGCTCATGGTGAGGCGGGCCGTTAAGGATGCGGTTAGAAAGTTAGACCCGCGGCAGGTTGCGCGCAATCCGGTGATGTTTGTCGTCGAGATGGGCAGTATATTAACCACAATCTTTATCCTTCGGGACATTATTGCTGGCCATACGGGCAACTTGCTCTTCACCGTGCAGGTTACGCTGTGGCTCTGGTTCACGGTGCTTTTTGCCAATTTTGCCGAAGCCATGGCCGAAGGTCGCGGTAAGGCTCAGGCCGATGCGCTTCGCAGGGCGAAGACGGAAACCATGGCCAATCTTATTATTGGGGACACCGGAAAGGGTATAGAACGGGTTAAGATTGAACGGGTTCCCGGGACGAAGCTGCGAAAGGATGATGTCGTGCTGGTTCGTGCCGGAGAAATCATCCCAGGTGATGGAGAGGTCATCGAGGGCGTTGCATCGGTGGATGAATCGGCGATCACCGGCGAGAGTGCCCCAGTCATTCGCGAAGCGGGGGGGGACCGGTCAGCAGTCACGGGGGGAACGACAGTGATTTCAGATTGGATCAAGGTGCGGATCCGATCGAATCCGGGAGATACCTTTTTGGACAGGATGATCGCGCTCGTCGAGGGCGCGGAACGACAAAAGACTCCGAACGAGATCGCTTTGAATATACTGTTGGCGGGACTGACGATCATTTTCCTCTTCGCCGTCGCGACGCTACTGCCGTACGCGATGTACAGCGTTCGAGCCTCAAATGCAGCAGGTAGTTTTGTCCGGGCCGTGCCGCCTTCCATTACGGTGCTCGTGGCATTGCTCGTTTGTTTGATCCCCACCACGATCGGAGGGCTGCTTTCGGCCATCGGCATCGCAGGGATGGACCGACTGGTTCAACATAACGTGCTTGCGATGTCAGGCCGGGCAGTGGAGGCAGCAGGCGACGTAAACACCCTGCTCCTGGATAAGACCGGCACGATCACCCTCGGCAACCGGCAGGCCACTGAATTCGTTCCACTTCCTGGAGTGAAGGAAAAAGAAATGGCCGATGCGACACAACTATCGAGTCTGTCTGATGAAACTCCGGAGGGGCGCTCGATCGTCGTTTTGGCAAAAACAAGGTATGGGCTGCGAGGACGGGACTTATCATCCCGGGAAGCCCAGTTTATCCCTTTCTCTGCGCAAACCCGGATGTCGGGGGTGGATATCGGCGGACGCTCCATCAGGAAAGGGGCCCCGGATGCGGTGATGTCATTCGTCATCTCTCGAGGAGGAGTTGAACCTGCCGAGTTGAAAGGGGTCGTCGGGTCCATTTCGAAATCCGGCGGGACGCCTCTTGTTGTTGCCGACGGCAGCCGCGTGCTCGGCGTGATTCATCTGAAGGATGTCGTCAAGGGGGGAATGCGGGAACGGTTCGTGCAGCTGAGAAAAATGGGGATAAAAACAATTATGATTACAGGGGATAACCCCCTGACTGCGGCAGCGATTGCCAGTGAAGCAGGGGTAGACGATTTCCTTGCGGAGGCGAAGCCGAAAGACAAAATGGATCTTATCCGGCAGGAGCAGGCTCAGGGAAAGCTCGTGGCGATGACGGGCGATGGTACCAATGATGCGCCTGCTCTTGCTCAGGCTGATGTCGGTGTGGCCATGAACACCGGTACGATGGCGGCCAAAGAGGCGGGTAACATGGTCGATCTCGATTCGAACCCCACGAAGCTGATTGAGATCGTTGAGATCGGAAAGCAACTCCTGATGACACGAGGCGCCCTCACGACTTTTTCTATTGCGAATGACGTGTCAAAATATTTTGCGATCATCCCTGCAATGTTCTCGACATTATATATGGCAATGGGTGCGAAAAGCGGCCCCCTGAGCACGCTTAACATCATGCAGTTAGCCACACCCGAGTCGGCGGTTCTGTCAGCGGTGATTTTCAACGCACTGATCATCGTTGCATTGATTCCATTGGCATTGCGGGGGATCAAATATCGTCCCCTCGGGGCGTCTGTCGTGCTCAGGAGAAACCTTTTTATCTACGGATTTGGCGGTATGGTGATCCCCTTTGCAGGGATTAAGATCATCGATATCATCATTACCCTCTTTGGCTTGGTGTAATGGAGGTCGGAGCGTGAATCTACTGAAACATGTCTACCCAGCTGTTGCATTCACCATCGTGCTCACGGTGCTCGTCGGAATCTTTTACCCCTTTGTCGTAACGGGTTTATCGGAGTTATTTTTCAAGGAAAAGGCGCGCGGCAGCCTGATCGAGAAAGATGGAAGGGTGATCGGATCCCGGTTGATCGGGCAGCCCTTCAAAGGTGCCGGCTATTTCCACTCACGACCTTCTGCGGCAGGTTCGGGTTACGATGCGGCCGCTTCGGGAGGCACGAATCTCGGACCGACCAGTAAACGGCTTTTTGAAGAGCAGGTGAGGGAGCGTTCAAAGGAGTTAGGGAATGAAAATCCGAATGCAAAGATCCCTGTCGACTTGATCACATCTTCCGGCTCCGGGCTTGATCCGCACATCAGCCCGGCAGCGGCTGAGTTCCAGGTTCCGCGAGTCTCGCGCGAACGCCGAATGAAAGAGGAAGAATTGAGGCGGCTCATACAGAATCACACCGAGGGACGTCAATTTGGTGTTTTGGGTGAGCCGCGCGTCAATGTTCTTGAATTAAACCTGGCTTTGGATGAGGCGTCAAGGAAGATAGGGAGATGGCGAGATGGGGGGATAGGGCGATAGAGGCGATAGGGAGAATACCCAGAGTCTGTTTATAAACTCAGTTTGTCCGTCATGCCGGACCTGATTCGGCATCCAGGAGGTCTTGAAAGAACTGGATTCCGGCTTCCCTCTTCAAGGTCCGTTGAACGGTCACCGGAATGATAATTCTCACTGAGTGGTAATTTGTCGGAATTGCATCATCGAGAATAGGAAAGGCAGTTCCAAGAGATGGCGGTGAATAACAGTTTAACCAATCCTCCAAGACCGGATCCGGAAGCGCTCCTAAAGGAGGTAGAGCGCGAGGAGGCGAAGAGAGGTCGCTTAAAGGTATTCCTCGGCTACGCCCCTGGAGTGGGCAAAACCTATGCGATGCTCAATGAAGCTCATGTCCTGAAGAGGCGGGGAGAGGACGTGGTTGTGGGTATCGTGGAGACCCACGGCCGCAGCGAAACGGACGCCTTACTTAAGGGATTAGAGGTGATTCCAAGACGGCGCGTCGAATATCAAAACATTGTTCTTGAAGAATTGGACCTCGATGCCATACTCACGAGACGTCCTTCAGTGATCCTGGTCGATGAACTCGCCCACACCAATGCCCCGGGGAGCCGGCATCCGAAACGGTACCAGGACGCCGAAGAGTTGCTTGACAACGGTGTCGATGTCTACACAACGGTCAATGTCCAGCATTTCGAAAGCTTGAACGATGTCCTGGAGAAGATCACGGGGATCCGTATGCAGGAAACATTGCCCGATACCTTTTTGGATCGAGCTGACGAAGTTCAGGTTATTGATGTCCCCTTGGAAGAGCTCTTTGAGCGCTTGAAAGAAGGTAAGGTCTATATTCCGCCGAAAGCAGAAAGGGCGATGCAGAACTTTTTCCAGCGCGGCAATCTCGTGGCCCTGCGCGAACTGATGCTCACCCATGTGGCCCGGAAGATCGATACGGAACTTCTGAACTATATGAGGGCGAAAGCGATTTCCGGCCCCTGGCCAGCCGGAGAAAGGTTGATGGTCTGCATTGCCCCGAGTCCATATGCGAAGCAACTTCTTCGCAAAGGGTACAAGATTGCCCAGGATGCACATGCCGAATGGTATGCCGTGTATGTTTCTACACCTGCCCTGAAAGAGATGTCGGATAAGGACAAGACTTATATCGCTGAGGCATTGAATCTTGCCGAGGAATTGGGAGCGAAACTTGTAACCCTTTCGGGGACAGATGTAGCGAGTGAAATCCTTCGCTTTGCCCGTGAGTATAATATCAACCATATCGTGATCGGGAAACCCCTTCATTCCATGCTTCTGGGATTTTGGAAAGGCTCGCCTGCCTCCCGACTGCTTCACACCCCGAGTGAGTTTGAACTGCATCTGATCACGCCAACGGTTGAGAAAAAGGAGATAGAACCAAAGCCAACGACAAAACCGGTTGCGTTTAACGCCAGGGACTATCTGCTCACCATTCTTATGGTCGCGGTCGTCACCTTGCTGAATCTACTCCTCGAAAGATTTGTCAACCCCATGTCCCTTGTCTATGTCTATCTGATTGCAACCATTGCCAGCGCCCTTCTTTTCGGCACCGGGCCTTCGCTTTTTTCCTCGGTCTTGAGCTTATTGACCTTCGATTTTTTCTTCACCAAGCCAAGATATAGCTTCAGCATGCACCATCCCCATGACATCATCAATGTCGTCGTCTTTTTCCTCACCTCGGTCATCATCGGACAACTTGTTAAAATAACCAGGCAGCAAAATCTTCTTCTGCAACTCCGCATCCGGAGAATCACTCTCATCGAAGAGATGAGCAAAGAATTTTTGATGCTTCCCCCGGTTGAACAATTTGTCGGAGGCGTTGTTCGAAACCCGAAGGAGTGGGAAAACACATTAACGCTTTTTCGTACCACGGTCCTAGACCACATCGGTCACATTGTGATCAAATATCTCTCAAAGATTATTGAGGCGCCGTCTTTTCTCCTTTTCAGCGGGAAAGATGGGAGGCTTCAGGTCTGGGCGCGGAGTAAACCAGATATCGACCTCACCCCAAATGAAATGGCAGTTGCGGAATGGACCTATGCCCATGGCGAGCCAGCTGGTGCTGGCACCCAAAACCTGCCGAATATTAGGGTCTTTTTCATACCGATGAAATCGCTTGAAGAGACTCTTGGTGTCATCGGCATCCAGTACGATTTCAAGAACCTCCTCCTCGACCAGCGGCGTCTTTTGGGAGCGATCTCCAATCTTTCGGCTCTCGCTGCAGGCCGATGGGTAAAAGCATGGTCTGTTAAGTGAGGAACCAATTCGGATGGTTTGAATGAAATGACCTGGACGCTTCGCAAAAAGATTTTTATTGGCTATGGCATCACCCTCGTTCTGATGGTTTTGATCCTGGTCTGGGCTTTCTTCAATCTGTGGCAATTAGGCCAGGCGAGCGACGCCATCTTGACGGAAAATTATAAGAGCATCCTTGCAGCGGAGAATATGGTCTATGCCATTGAACGCCAGGACAGCGCCATTTTGCTTGTCTTTGCGGGATATGAGGAAGAGGGATGGAAACAGTTTCGTGAGAATGAGAGGGAATTTATTCAGTGGTTAGCACGGGCAAAGGATAATATCACTTTGGAGGGAGAGGCCGACATCGTCAATATGATTGAAGCAGAATATTCGAAATATCTGAATCATGTCTTACAACTCAGACCAATTCCCACCGCAGGACCCAGGAACAGAGGGCCCTTTTACCATGAGACTATCCTTCCGTCATTCCTTTCTGTTCGCAACACTTGCATTCGCCTACGGGAGATCAACCAACAGAATATGTTCCAGGTCAGCGACCGGGCGCGGTATATTTCAAAAAGGGCCATCTGGTCCATGGCGACCATAGGGATTGTAGCCGTGGGGATAGGGGTCGTTTTCAGTCTAATCCTGTCAAATCTCCTGACGAAACCAGTTCGTCAGATGGCGGAGGCCGCCCAGAAGATTGCAGAGGGAAATTATGATATTCAAGTCTCGGCCCGTTCCTCTGATGAACTGGGGCATCTGGCAGAAGAATTTAACCTGATGACCCAGAGACTGAAAGGATTTCATGACTTGAATATCGAGCAGATCATTGCAGAAAAGCAGAAGAGCGAGGCGGTCATTCGAAGCATTGACGACGGAATTATCTTGGTGGATGCGGAATTCAAGATAACCGGAATGAACCCCATGGCGAGAAGGATTCTTGATACTCCGCCAGAGGGACCACAGAACAGGCACTTCCTTGAACTTGTGAAAAGCGAACCCCTGTTCCGCTATATTCAACAATCGATGGAAACGGCCAAGTCCCCGAGCATTGAAGAAAAGGAGAACGTCTTTACAGTGGAGAGGGACGGTACCCGATATCACTACCAGTTTTCCATCACACCTGTTCGAGGAAAGAAGGGGGTCCTGATAGGAGTCGTCCTTCTCTTGCGGGATGTGACCCGCCTGGCAGAGTTGGACCGTCTGAAGAATGAGTTTGTGATGACGGCATCTCACGAACTCCGGACCCCTTTGACCAGCATCGGCATGAGTATTGATCTCCTCATGGAAAGCGCGAAGAAGAAACTCGACGCAACAGAACAGGAACTCCTTTCAGCAGCCCATGAGGATCTCCAGCGGCTCAAAGCACTTGTGAACAATTTGCTGGATCTTTCGAGGATCGAAGCAGGGAAGATGGAGATGGAGTTTGCAAGCGTTTCCGTCCGCCTGCTCTTTGAGAAAGCGGTCTCGATTCTTAAGGCGCAGGCAGAAGAGAAAGGAGTGGCCCTTTCCTCCCATTCGCCGGAACAGATACCCGATGTTCAAGCAGACTTAGATAAGATCATTTGGGTGCTCACCAATCTGATTTCGAACGCCTTGCATTATACCTCTCCCGGAGGTCATGTTCGCCTCCTTGCGGAGTCATTCTTTCCTTATATTCAAATTTCGGTACAGGATAATGGACCGGGCATTCCATTCGAATATCAGTCCAAGATCTTTGACAAGTTTGTCCAGATCAAAGGGGATAAGGTCCTGGGGGGGAGTGGTTTGGGGTTGGCCATCTGCAAAGAACTCGTACGTGCCCACGGGGGCACGATCTGGGTTGAATCAGTTCCGGGGTCGGGGAGCACATTTACTTTCACCCTCCCTGTTGCCGGGTAGCCCTTTCAGGAGAGGAGATCATGGAACGTAAATCGATTTTGATCGTTGATGACGAAAAGAACATCCGGTTGACCCTATCACAAGCCCTCCAGGTATTAGAAATGGAGACCGATGTCGCTGCAAACGGGGAGGAAGCACTGGCTAAGCTTAAAGAGAGAACGTTTGGCCTTATCCTCTTGGATCTCAAGATGCCCGGGATGGATGGGATGGATGTGCTGCGTCGGGTTCGTGAGATTCGACCCGACATCCGTATCATCATTATTACCGCTTATGGGACGATTGAGTTGGCCGTCGAAGCGATGAGACTTGGTGCTGTCGATTTTATTCAGAAGCCATTTTCTCCTGATGAGGTCCGCCGATTGGTATCACGCGTGATGGACAGGGAAAAGCTTGATGAGAAGAAGACGGTGGATTACGGAACATCCATCGAGCTTGCCAAAAGGTGCATCGGGGATCGCTATTTCGATGCGGCCATCGAGCATGTCCGCCGGGCGATCTCCCTCGATCCAGGTAGACCTGAGGCGTTTAACCTATTGGGAGCCCTGATGGAGATCCAGGGGGACCGCATGGAAGCCCAGAAGAATTACCGGGCCGCCCTTTCACTCGATCCCTCCTACGAGCCTGCCATCAAAAATCTCCAGAGGTCGACAGAAGCGAGGTGGAGAGGGACCGGAGCCATCCTCCTGGGAGAGGCCGCAAAGGAGGAAAAGAAATGAATTTCAAGAAGGTGGAGGAATTGATTTTTGTAGAGACATAATATAATAAATCGGGAGGGTTAATTCAGAGAGGAGGCTCTGATGACGGACCAGCAGTGGATCGCATTGGGAATTTTCGTTCTTTCTTATGGGTTGATCATTTCGGAGAAGGTCAGCAGGACGATTGCTTCGATCTTTGGCTCTGTGCTGGCGTTCATCTTTATCTTGAAGCCTCAGGATCTCCTTCATTATGAAAACTGGGAGACCATCCTTTTTGTCTTCGGCATGATGACAGTGATCGAGACGATGAGTGAATCGGGTTTCTTCCGATGGTTAGGTCTCCACAGTGCCAAATGGGTCAAACTCGATCCATTGAAGCTCTTTATCCTATTCCCTTTTATTGCCGCGTTCCTTTCAGCTTTTGTGGACAGCATCACGGTGATGCTTTTCATGTCCACTTTGACGCTGGAGGTTTCAACGATCATTGGGATCAATCCTCTTCCACTTATTTTTACCGAAATTTGCGCGGCCAATATTGGCGGCGCCTCTACGATGGTCGGGGACCCTCCCAATGTGATTCTGGGAACTTATTTTGGGCTCTCCTTTATGGACTTCGTAAAGAATACAGGAGTGATTGCCTGGATCGGTTTCTTCGTCAACACTCTGTTCTTCATCTGGTTTTATAAGGGTGAGATTCTTGCAGCCCGAAAGAAGCTTCAACAAGATCCCCAATGGCTTGAAAAGCAGGTCCTTGCTTTGAATCCGAAGGAGGCCATTAAGGACAGGAGGCTTTTTGTTGTAGGTCTGCTTGCCTTTTTCTACGTTGTGATTGTCCTGGTCACTCATCATATCACCCATCTCTCAGTGGCTACGTGTGCCTTGACAGGAGCACTGATTGCGATGCTGCTCGGAGGCCATAAAATGAGTAAGGTCTTAGTGAATATTGATTATCCCACGATCATCTTTTTTGCGGGACTGTTCATCATTGTCGGGGCCATGGAACACGTGGGATTACTTAAGATGGCTGCATCGGTTGTCAAGGAGGCATCCGGAGGAGATTTCTTTATCGCTCTATCGATGATCTTGTGGATCAGCGCCTTTGGCTCTTCGATTGTGGATAATGTTCCTTTTGCAGCGACGATAGCGCCTATCCTGAAACATATGAGTGAGACCTTCGGCTTTTCGCTTCTTCCTCTGGTCTGGTCGACTGCTCTTGGGACGGATATTGGCGGAAATGGAACTCCCATCGGGGCCTCGGCCAATGTGGTGGCAGTGGCCAATTACGAACGGGTGACGGGCAAAAAGATCAGCTGGGGGTATTATTGCAAGGCGTGCTATCCTGCCATGATGGTGGTGGTGGGAGCTTGTAATTTCTTGCTTTATCTTTTCTATATCTAATTTTTGAAAGCAGAATCCTAATGCGGCTCTTTCTCAGGGTTAAGACATTTTTTTCCAGGCATCTTTCACCCACAAGGATCTTTGTTCTCAGTTTTGCCGGAGTCATTCTGGCAGGGGCCATTCTCCTCTGGGCCCCGTTTTCAGCCTCCAAAGGATCTCTGCGTTTTGTGGACGCCCTCTTTACCTCTACCTCTGCTGTCTGTGTAACAGGTCTTGTCGTCATTGATGTCGGAAAGGACCTGACGACCTTGGGCCAAGTGATTACGGCCTTCCTTTTCCAGATCGGGGGACTCGGAATCATCACTTTCTCCACCGTCTTCTTTGTCCTCATGGGAAGAGGAATTTCCTTCAAAGGAAGAGAAATTGTCCAGTCCACATTTCTCCACACCCCGACAAGGAATTTCATCGTTGTTCTAAAGGCCGTCCTCTGGTTTACATTCGTCACGGAAGCCATTGGAACCCTCTTTTTGTTCATTCGCTTTTCGAGAGATTTTCCTCTCGGAACAGCGTTCTACCATGCCGTCTATAATGCGATTTCGGCTTTTAATAATTGTGGCTATTCTCTCTTTTCGGACAATCTCATCCACTATCAGGGCGACCTGATCGTCAATCTCACCGTGATGGGGCTGATTGTCCACGGCGGTATTGGTTTCATCGTCCAGTACGAAGTCCTTTCGAGGCTGAGGGGAATTCAGAAGAAGTTATCCGTTCACTCCAGAATTGTACTCATCACCACGGGAATCCTTATACTTTGTGGAGCGATTCTATTCTTTGTCCTTGAGAGAAACCACATCATTCGGGATGCGCCGTTTCTGAATAAGATATTAGCCTCCTTATTCCAATCCGTTACTCCGAGGACGGCCGGTTTTAACACGGTCGATATTGGTTCCCTGACAAACGCCACCCTTCTCCTTATGATTGTTCTGATGTTCATCGGGGCCTCCCCCGGGTCCACGGGTGGCGGGGTGAAAACGACGAGCGCAGCCCTTCTCGTCATGTTGATGTGGAACCGTCTGAAGGGGAATTTGGATGTCAATATCTTCAACCGCACCATTCCGAGGGAGATCGTGAGCCGGTCTGTTTCCATCATCTTTGCTTCAGGATTTTCGATCGCGATCATCACGTCCGTTCTTCTGATCGCAGGAGGAGGAGATCTTCCTCCTCTGGAGAGCCGTCATTACTTTTTGGAATATCTTTTTGATACGGTTTCTGCTTTTGGAACAGTCGGGCTTTCCATGGGGGTGACACCGAAACTGAACGATCTCCAGAAATACGCCCTCATTTTGATGATGTTTGTGGGAAGGATAGGGCCTCTGACACTGGCCTTTTCCCTATCCAGAGGGACAGCGAAAAAGGGGATGATTCTTGCCGAAGAAGGGATTATGGTAGGCTAAATTCAAATGCGGAGTGCGGAATACGTACCTAAGGTACTGCCCCTTAGGGGCGGAATGCGAAGTACGGAGTGTGAAAAGTGAAAAGAAATAACGGTACCTTATTTGAAAAAATGGAGTAGAAGAATAAGGAGCGATCCATGAAAAGAGTGGTGGTGATCGGTTTGGGGATTTTTGGTTTCAATCTTACCAAAAACCTTTATGAGAACGGGCTCGAGGTGATTGCCGTCGATAAGAACAAGGACGTGATCCAGAAGATCAAGGATTTTTCCACGAAGGCAATCCTCGCCGATGGAACAGACAAAGAGGTGATGGAATCCGTTGGAGTCCAAGAAGATGATGTGGTCGTCCTTTCTTTCGGTGAGGACCTGGCCGCGAGCACTCTGATCACCCTCCATCTCAAAGAGATGGGGGTGAAAAGCATCATTGTGAAAGCACCCAATGAGGATCATAAGCATGTCCTGGAGAAGGTTGGAGCGACGGAGGTGATCATTCCGGAAAAGGAGATGGCAGACAAGTTGGCCAAGGGGCTGATCTCGCCGAATGTTTTGGATTACATCCCCCTTTCCGAGGGCTACAGCATTTCTGAGATCGTACCTCCGCCCAGCTTTTTTGGCAAGACGATCGGAGAACTTCATTTAAGGGGCAAGTATCATATCGAAGTGATCGCAGTAAGGGAAGTGTTGCCCGATCGGATTAAGATGGTACCCCGTGCCGAATTTGTGATCAAAGACAGTGATGTTTTAGTCATCATTGGTAAGGAAATGGATATCCAGAAGATCAAGTAGATCCGATAGGCTTAAAACCTTTAGATTTCCCCGTAGGCGGGATCAATGGGGACCTGCACAAAGAAGACCAAGGTCACAATAATAAAGAGCGGAACGAGGATGCCGCAGGACCAGAGCATGTAGCCGAAGAAAGAAGGGATCTTGATTTTCTGGTGTTCACAGATCACTTTGACCATGAAGTTTGAACCGTTACCGATATACGAATTTGCCCCCATGAAAACCGCCCCGACGGAGATGGCTTCGAGGTACTTGACAGGAATTCCTATTATTTCCTTGGGCAACCCGGTTGCCTGAGCAAGCCCCTGTGCCAGGCTGAGGAAGGTGACGTAGGTCGGAGTATTATCAAGAAATGAAGAGGATCCCCCCGTCGTCCAGAAGAAGTGCCATGGAAGGCGGAGAGCTCTCACTGGGTTTGGGAAAAGCTGGGAATAAACCTTGCCAAACGGAGTGGGATGAGTGATATTCGCCTTCAAAGATGATCGAGTCCATACTTAGCCCGAAAGGTAAGTCTCTTTCTTGCAGGAGGAGATAACATGTTTGCTGGAAAGACGATCTTGGAGATATTTCAGGTCGGCGGATTCACGATGTATATCTTATTGTTCTGCTCTGTTCTATCCGTGACGGTCCTTTTGGAAAGGATCATTTATTACAGAAGGCGCTCCAGAATGAAAAGGGCAGAATTCATGGCAAGAATTGCGAGAGCACTCAGAAGCAATGACCTTGAGAAGGCGATGGAGATTTGCAGCCAGATCAATACTCCTTTCTCCAGCGTCGTTTATTCCGGACTGGAGTTGTACGGTCCCCATGAAAAAGAGATATCCAACGCCATGGAGCGGGAGATCCTGATCGAAACCACGAAATTAGAACGCTATACCAGCATTGTCGGGACCATTGGAAACACGGCGGTCTACATCGGGCTTTTCGGGACGGTTCTCGGGATCATCCGGGCCTTCCACGATATTGCAATCGCCGGGGCCGGCGGAATGAGCATTGTGATCGGAGGGGTTGCAGAGGCGCTGGTATGCACTGCGACCGGGCTTTTTGTGGCTATTCCTGCGGTGATCGCGTTCAATTATTTCACCAGGAGGGTGGACCATTTTATCCATGATATGGAATTATGTGCTTCCGAGTTGATCGATCTGATAGGCAGGAAGTGAGATCGTATGAAGAGAAGAGCGAGAAATTCCAAATTAATGACGGAAATTAATATCACCCCTTTTACCGATGTGGTCCTGGTTCTTTTGATCATCTTCATGATCGCCACCCCCTTCATTTATCAATCCAGCATGAAAGTGGAATTGCCGAAGGCATCAAGATCGGAGGAGACGTCCCGGGATGTGATCATCCATATCAATGCCCAAGGGGATGTTTTTCTGGACGATTCAAAGATCGATTTGAACTCGCTCAAATATAAGCTGAGGGCCATGGTACGAAATAAGCCGGAGGTCTCTGTGATCATCAACGGGGACAAGAATGTCAGGTACGATTCTGTGATCCAGGTGATGGATGTCCTGTCACAGGCAGGGGTCAAGACACCCGGCTTAGGCATCGAGTTGAAGAGATGAAACGATCAGAAGATGGGATGGAGCGTCTCCACCATTTGAGAGATGGGGCCGTGTCCGAAAACAGAGGACTTGTGATGACAGGCCTTTTTTCGGTCGTCCTCCATGTGGTCCTCCTCGCCTTCTTGAGTTACGGCCCGCGGCCAGTGGTTTCTGTGAGCATTCCCTATGTTTATCGAGTGAGCATCCGGCCCCTTTCTCCAAGAGGAGACGGAATTCCGAAAGGGATTCTTCACCCGGCTCCTTCCGGTCCTTCTCAAGAGATATCCACTGTTGCGGCCGGTGAAAAATGGAGGCATAGCGGGGATCCGAAATCGAAAGAACCCGTCGAGGGTTTGAAATCGCGTTCGAAGAAGACGGAACCGAAAGCAGAACGGTCTAAGAAGGATGAACTCGAAAAGGAAAAGGGCTCCCGTAAATCCCTTCAGGATGCCCTCGAAGAGATTCGTAAGAAAGTGGCCCTCGACGAGATTCAAAAGAAAGTTGCCCATCGGGAGAAGACAGGGAAAGTCACGATAGGAGGAGATTCAAAGGGCATTTCGTCCTCAAAGAACCCGACCCAGCCAGACTCCGAATATGGAACAGAATCGGGCCCAGGAACCGAGGGCGGTCCTGGAACTGGAACAGGGCCGTGGATACCCGGGGCTCCGACAGGCGACTCGACTGGAGGGTCTCTTTGGGGATCTTCAGTCTTGGACTCAAGATTGAGTTTATACTATAGTACGGTATGGGCGAAAGTCAAAGAGGAATGGACTCTTCCTGAAAACCTTCCCAAGAGAAAAATCGATCTCGAGACCGTCATTGTTGTCGTCATTGGCAGGGATGGAAGGATTCAAAAATCGTGGGTTGAGAAACGGTCTGGCAATACCCTGTATGACCAAAGAGCAATGCGGGCGATTAAGAAAGCGGAACCTTTTCCCCCCATTCCTAAAGAATTTAGCACTCCCACGCTGGAGGTTGGATTCCGTTTCCATCCGGAGTGAAAAGGGAAGGATAGGGAGATTGGGAGACGCGGAGACACTGGGATACGGAGATACAGAACTTCACCGCTTGTCCTGATCACCGCTTCCCTCCCTCAGCCTCTGGCGGGTTTTTCCGGAGATGATCAAGGTGATTTCACCCTTCCATTTCCTTTCTCCGACCTGATTCCGTATCTCGCTGACTTTACCTCTTAAGATCTCCTCGTACATCTTTGTCAGCTCCCGGGTGAGAACGATTTCGCGGTCGCCCAGTATATCCAGGATATCTCTTAATGTTTCATTGAGGCGATGGGGAGATTCATAGAAGATTAGGGTTTCCCTGGTCTCCTCCAGCTCTTTGAGGAGGTCCTTTCTTCTTTTCGATTTATGAGGCAAAAAACCCTTGAACAGAAAAGCGTCGGTAGGAAGGCCCGAGACACTGAGGCTGGCGATGACCGCAGAGGGACCAGGGACAGGGACGACGGGGATCCGGTTTTCGATTGCCATCCGGATGAGCCGGAAGCCGGGATCGGAAATGCCGGGGGTCCCCGCATCTGAGACCAGGGCGATCCGGTCCCCCTGCCTCAACCGGGAGAGAATCCATTCCCTCTTCTTCATCTCATTTCCTTCAAAATAGCTGGTCATGGGCTTCTGAATGCCAAAGTGCTTGAGGAGCAGGCCCGTATGTCGGGTGTCCTCTGCAGCGACCCAGTCCACCTCTTTCAGGATACGGAGGGCCCTTAAAGTGATATCCTCCAGGTTTCCAATGGGAGTGGAGACAATGTATAAAGTTCCTGTCATCGGCTTGTGACCGGAATAGACCTTTTCTCCAAAATCATTATATTATCAAGAACATACCACCAATTGACCGATGGATCAAGACCCGAATTGCAGAAGCAAAAAGATATTGACAAATAGTTCAAAAAAAATTAAATTTGTTCTCGGTTTAGAATCGACCACGCTGCGGGAAGAGGAATGATGGCTGAAGAATTGCCAGGCGAGAAAAGGGCTCTGGATCTGAGTGATGAGATGCCTTTGGCTGAAGGGGTGGAGTCTGACGAAGAGTTTCTTCTTGCCCATGATTTGACCAAGTCCCTCATCAAGGCGATCAAGACGTTCCGATTCTACCCACCGGATAATCCTATCGTCAAGGGATTTCAAGAATTACTCCCGAAAAAGTTCCAATTCTTTTTGAATAAATATTATTCCCTCGTTCTTCAGGTGGGAGAATATACGCTTTCCTACAAGGGGAAGATCCTCTATGAGAACAGGGATGTGAAGGCGAGCCTTGCTTTTCTCTTCTATAAAGATGGAATCAGAGAGCTTCGGTTCCTGAGAGGGTTGGAGGAATGGGAGGCCAAAGGATTCATCGATATCATTATCCGGTGTGATAATATCAATCAATTGGAGGATGATTTTGTCACCTTGTTGTGGGAAAAGGATTTTAGCCATATCAGCTATTTGGCTACCGATGAGTTCTTGGAGGATATGCCGATCTTCATTCCTGAAAATGTGGAGCAGTTTAGAAAGGACTTGGTCTTTAAACCGATCTCCCACGAGGTGGAGATCGATTTTTTGGAAGAGGATATGGAAGAGGGGGTCGATCTGGATGAGACCCTGTCCAAGCTGATCGAGGAGCTTCATTCATTCGTGTCAAACCGGAGCGTCTATTCCCTCACCCCTGAGGAGATGGAGAGGTTGCGAAAAGAGGTCGAATCCGAGATCGAGCCGACCTTTGTGCTCAACATTGTCGATATCCTTTTCGAAATCCTGGTTTGGGAGAAAGAGCCTGAACCTTACGGGAGGGCGGTCAACTTCCTTGAAAAGATATTGGATGCCATGTTGACGCTTCGCGAGTTTCAGAAAGCCATCGATCTATTGAAGAGAGTTTATATCTTTCAGAGAACTTATGAGCTCAAAGATTGGCAGATCGAGAGTCTTCGAAAGTTCATCACGGAGGCGGGGAGCGAACAGCGGATCGACCGGATTGGAAAGCTCTTGGACGAGGAAGAGGAGGTCCGATCCGAGGATGTCCAGAACTATCTGGTTCTCCTTCAACGAAATGCGATCAAGCCCCTGGTCAGGGTGTTGGGCGAACGGACAAAATCGAAGACGAGAAGGGTGATTTGCGATGCCCTCTCCGAGATCGGAAAGCATTCTTATGAATTGTTCATTCCTTACATGGATGATCCACGGTGGTACCTCGTCCGAAATATTACCTACATCTTGGGCCGGATCGGTGCCGAGGAGTCCCTTTCCTACATCCAAAAGGCATTTAACCACGAAGATTCCCGGGTGAAGAGGGAGGCCATCCTGGCCTTAGGGGTGATCGGCAGTACGAAGGCCGTTGGGATGCTGGTGAAGGCTCTTACAGACGGAGATGCCCGCATCCGGGCCATGGCTGCCATCAATCTTGGGAAGATAGGAAAAAAAGCAGCCCTGGGGCCGCTCCTGGAAGTGGTTCAGGCGAAGGACTTTCCCAGAAAGGAACCGGCCGAGATGAAGGCCTTCTTTGATGCGATCGGGATGGTAGGCGGATCTCAGGAATCCATCCTCGCCCTGCAGCAACTCTTAGAGAGAAAGAGCTGGTTCAGCCGTGGCAAGACAGACGAGATTCGTATCGGGGCAGCCCAGGCCCTGGCGATGGTTGGAACTCCGGAAGCCATGGCGATTCTGGAGTCGGGGAAAGATTCGAAAGATGAATCCATGCGTAATGCTTGCACCCAGGCGTTAAGGAGTAAGTCCGCTAAGGAGGGAACAGCCTGATGCCGGAGAAGGTCCCCCCGATGGATCATGGCCAGATCCCCACTGAATTGGGCACAGAATTCATTTCAGCCTTTTATCGTCTTCTAAAGGGGACCACTCTCTATAATCGGAAAAACCTCCTGATCGATCGCCTCGTTCAAGAATGCCTTCAGATTATCAACGCCGTTGTTAAATCAGAAGGGCACCTATCCCTGAAGATCGTCCGGGACAACTTCTTCTTTAACAATGTGATCATCCAGATGAGGGTCGACCAGTACTCCATCCTGAAAGGGTTCCTCCAAGAGATGAGAAACCGGTGGATCGGAGAAGTTGAATTCAGTGGGGAGATGGAGGGCGAGCGGCTCAAAGACTTTGTCTATCTCCTTTCAGGACTGGAAGAGAATAACGAAAGCAATTATCTCTTTGTCATGCGGCAGATGGAACAGAAAGGCATCGAGACGATCAGTGTGGGCAAATTGGAGGTTTTTAAGGACGAAGAGGTCTATACGGACTCCAAGGAGAAAAAGCAATATTCGAAAGAAGTCTATTTTGAATCGGTGAGTTTGGTCAAGGACGTGGTGGAAAGCGTGAAACATCAGAAGTTGCTGAATATCCGAAAAGCCAAGCGCCTGATGCAGAATGCGGTCAATGCCCTCGTCCAAGACGAATCGACCTTATTGGGATTGGCCAATATTAAGAATTATGATGAGGCCATCTTCAATCATTCGGTCAACGTGGCCATCTATACCATCGCCATCGGTCAGAGGATCGGAGTCCCCAAGAAACACCTCTCCCATCTGGGGATGGCAGCCCTTTTCCATGATATCGGAAAGATTAGAATCCCAAAGGAGATCCTTAACAAGACCGGAAGATTACTGATGGAGGAATTGGCGATCATGCGATTCCACCCGATCTTCGGGGTGGAGACCGTGATGGCCATAAAGGAGTGGGGAGAACTCTCCAGTCGGATGATGCATGCGACTTTCGAGCACCACCTTCGATACGATCTGACAGGTTACCCGAAACAGACCCACAAGCGCAGACTGACGCTTACCGGAAGGATCGTCGCGATCGCTGATTTCTATGACACTCTGGTGAGACCGAGGGGAGGGAATCGATTTCCCTATGTCTCAGAAAAAATTTTGGGGATCATGCTGGAACGAAGCGGAAAGGACTTCGATCCGGCCCTGGTCAAGGTCTTCATCAACATGATCGGCGTTTTCCCTCTCGGCACGCTGGTCCTATTAAACACCAATGAGTTAGGAGTGGTCTTCCAAATCCAAGAGGATACCCAAATGCTTGACCGTCCCAAAGTTATCCTCCTCCAGTACAGTGACGGAGAATATCAGAAAGGGCAGAATGTGGACCTCACGGAGGTGGATGAGACGACCGGAGAATACAAACGGAGCATCGTGAGAACCCTCGACCCGAATCAATATCATATCAATATTGCCGAGTATCTCATCTGAGAAGCGATTTAGGAATTCAAGAATCGGGGAATTTCGAATGGGGTGCGGATTTGATCACCCGGTCCCCCTATCTCCTCATCCCCTGATTTCATTTCTTCTTCTTTTTGGCTTCCTCCCATAGCCGGTCCATTTCTGCAAGATTCGACTGACGGAAGGATTTCCCTTTCTTCTGGAGCGATGTCTCGACATAGCAGAATCGGCGCATGAATTTTTCCACTGTTTGCTTTAACGCTTTCTCAGGATCAATCCTCAGAAAACGTGAGAGGTTGACCATCACAAAGAGGAGGTCCCCAAGTTCTTCCCGGATCTTTCTTCGGTTCTGAAGAGCGAGGGCCTCCGTGAGCTCTTTCGTCTCTTCCTTCATTTTTCTTAAAACCCCGTCGAGATCAGGCCAGTCGAAACCTAACCGAGACACCTCTCTGGTCAATTGGTAGGCCAAGGAGAGGGAAGACTCAGTTCTCTCCCCTCGAGTTTTTCCAACCTTCATGAAACCCTCCCCTGCAATTCAGGCGCTGAAGTTCGGCCAAGGCGGGGTTAGAAAACCCTGCCTTTCGGAATTCGAATCCTGCAGGAGTTGCTAAGCCGCCCCTTTTTATGTTAAAAATTTGTCTTTAAAATAAAGGATTTTTCAATTATATTCAATGAGAGAGGCGAAGATTCTCCCCGATATTGCAGAGAAAGGAAAATCAATGGATTATCGGCAAACACTCAACCTTCCTAAGACCGACTTTCCCATGAAAGCCAATTTGGCTAAGAGGGAACCCGAGATATTGAAGACATGGGAAGAGAAGGGGATTTACCGTCAATTGAGCCAACAGGCAGCAGGCCGGCCCAAATACATTCTCCACGATGGACCTCCCTATGCCAATGGAAACATCCACATCGGAACAGCCCTGAACAAGATCCTGAAAGATTTCATCGTGAAGTCGAAGTTCATGACCGGCTACAGCAGCCAATATGTTCCGGGGTGGGATTGTCATGGATTACCCGTCGAGCACGAGGTGGAGAAGAGCCTCGGAACTAAGAAGGGAGAACTCTCCGTTGTCGAAATCCGGAAGCGATGCCGTGATTACGCAGCCGGGTATGTGGGAATTCAAAGAGAAGAGTTCAAACGCCTGGGGGTTTTTGGTGAATGGGAAAATCCTTACCTGACCATGAATTTTGCTTACCAGGCAACGATTGTCAGGGAATTTGGGAAATTCCTTTTAAACGGATCGGTTTACAAGGGAATGAAGCCGGTTCATTGGTGCCCGACCTGCAAGACGGCGCTGGCGGAGGCCGAGGTCAAGTATGAAGACCACCGATCGCCCTCGATCTATGTGAAATTCAAAATGGTTTCCACCCTCTCCCTCCCCTCCCCCCTCGAGGGGGAGGGCAAGGGTGGGGGGGAAAAGCCCATCTCTGTCATCATCTGGACCACGACTCCCTGGACCATTCCGGCCAATTTGGCCATTGCGCTCCACCCGGATTTTATTTATGTGGCAGCGGACGTGGGTGGAGAGATCTATATCTTGGCAGAAGCCCTTTTGGAAGAGGCAATGGGGAAATTTGGGATCAAGAAATATGAGGTGCTGAAAAGATTTCCCGGAAAAAGGTTGGAAGGGCTTAAGTGCCGGCATCCATTCCTTGACCGGGATTCACTGATCATCCTGGCTTCCTATGTGACTTTGGATGCCGGGACAGGATGTGTTCACACGGCACCTGGCCACGGTCAGGAGGACTATGAAAGCGGAGTTCAATATGGATTAGAGATTTACAGCCCTGTCGACGACGATGGTCGATTTGTCAAGGACGTTCCTTTCTTTGCCGGGCAGTTTGTTTTTGATGCCAACAGAGCTGTGAACCAGAAACTGGCTGAGGTTGGAGCACTCCTGAAAGAAGAGATGATGGTTCATTCTTATCCTCACTGCTGGCGCACCAATGATCCCATCATCTTTCGGGCCACGGAGCAATGGTTCATCTCAATGGATAAGAACGAATTGAGAAAGAATGCCCTCCGATCGATCAATGAAGTGACCTGGATCCCTCCCTGGGGAAGGGATCGAATCTACGGAATGATTGAGAACAGGCCGGATTGGTGTGTCTCTCGGCAGAGGGCTTGGGGGATCCCCATCACTGTCTTTTACTGCTCCGGCTGTAAACAACCACTCGTCCGTCGGGAAACGATTGAACATGTGGCCCGTCTTTTTGAGGTGAAGGGAGCGGATGTCTGGTTTGAAGCGGAAGCCGATCAACTTTTACCCGAAGGGACCCGGTGTTCTCAATGCGGAGGGAAGGTTTTTTCAAAGGAGATGGACATCCTGGATGTCTGGTTCGATTCGGGCGTCTCCTATGCGGCCGTCCTCGAAACTCGGGAATATCTCGAATTTCCTGCCAGCCTTTATCTGGAGGGCAGCGATCAACACAGAGGATGGTTTCACAGCTCCCTCTTGACCTCTGTGGGGACCAGGAACCGAGCGCCTTACCGATCCGTTCTCACCCATGGGTTTGTGGTGGATGGAGAGGGGAAGAAGATGTCCAAATCGGCAGGAAACGTAATTGCCCCTGCGGAGGTGATCGGCAAATTGGGGGCGGATGTCCTGAGGCTCTGGGTTGCAGCGGAGGACTACAAGGATGATATTAAGATTTCCAATGAGATTTTGAAGCGCCTCGCCGATGCCTACTTCCGGATCCGAAATACATTTCGTTTTCTTTTAGGAAATCTTTACGACTTCAATCCTTCAGAGAACCGGGTGCCCTACCGGGAGCTTTATGAGATAGACCGGTGGGCCCTTTACCGGCTTCAAAAGCTGATCTCCAGGGTTCGGGAAGCCTATGAGCGTTTTGAGTTTCATGTGGTTTATCACAGCGTCCAGAATTTTTGCGCTGTGGAAATGAGCGCCCTCTACTTTGACATCTTGAAGGATAGGCTCTATACCTTTTCATCCGGTTCTCGAGGCCGGAGGTCAGCCCAGACTGCCCTTTATGAGATTCTGAAAAGCCTGGCCAGTCTGTTGGCCCCTATTCTTTCCTTCACGGCAGAAGAAGTTTGGAAATATATTCCTTCGGATTCGAGCAAACCTGAGAGTGTTCATCTGGCCGAATTTCCCGAATCAAAAACGGAGTATCTGGATGACGCCTTGAACGACCGGTGGGAGAAGATCTGGGAAATCCGGGCCGTTGTGACCAAGGCCCTGGAGGAGGCTCGAAAGGAGAAGGTGATCGGGCTCTCTCTGGATGCCCAGGTCCATCTCTATCTTCCTGAAAAGACCTATCAGTTCATACAGCCCTATCAGAACGACTTGAAGTTCATCTTTATTGTTTCCTCCGTCACCCTTCATCCTGCAAAAAGCGGGACACAGGATGAGAAGGAACCTAGGGCGGAAGTGCTCCGGGCCGAGGGGGGAAAATGCGAACGATGCTGGAATTACGACAAGAGCGTTGGCAGCCATAAGGATCATCCAGCCGTGTGTGAGCGGTGCGTCGAAGCCATC
>JBHGBJ010000001.1:0-204062 GCA_041947025.1 Thermodesulfobacteriota bacterium | reverse complement strand
AATCAAGGGGACATTTTCACGTTGCAGTTAGGGGGACATATTGACGTTGCTTAAACATCAAGTCAATAGGCAAAATTGTGGGCAAGCTCTTACGAAATGAGAACGGAATATCCCGCCCATGAGGGCGGGCTTTTTCATTCATCTGGTATAAGTGATGGAATGAGAACCCTGATGTCCTGAAGTCTTTCGATGTCTTTCAGTAATTCGAGGGCTTGGGAAAATTTTTCTCGCGGCAAGGCGAGTTCAGCACAGGTACTGAATTTCTCATCAAGCTCCGCATCGCTCAGCGGGTTTTCCGGGCCTCCCTTATAGGGGTCTGAATCCTTCTTCAGTATTCTGCCATCCTTCAACCTCACCTCTATACGGCTCACTATTTTGGCAAATCCTTTGGCCTCAATTCCCGGATCATGGATGGTTTTTATCCGTTTCATCATGTCTTGCACTTCAGGACTCCTAACAAATTCGTCGCTGAACTCTCTGATGCCAGCCCGGTGCCGGATGAGGATGCTGGTCAAACAGAAGGGGAGACTGAACTTTCCCTCCAGTCCGGTTTGGGGGAGGGCATAGCGCAAGGGATTTAAGATGTTGGAGCCCGCATAGAGGTGGATGTCGGCAATGTCTTCGGGTATCAGATTGTATTTCTTGACCAGATCGAGCATGGCATTCATGGAGGGATGGGATAAGACTCCACTCGGATAAGGTTTGATCGATACGCCGGGGTCGATGATCGTGTAGGGGTTTCCGAGCTTTCCGGATATTTTATCCGGATCAAAACCATCGCCTAAAATCTTAAAAAATCCCCAGGGGTTCTCCAAAACATTGGGATCCGAGGTAATTCCCAATTGGGCCAGGCGGGCAGCCATGATGCCATTTTCCGAGGCCCGGCCGGCATGGAGAGGTTTGGTCATGGTTCCGAAATTGGCGCGGATCCCCGCGCTCATGCTTGCCACAATTCCCAAGACATAGCGCATTCTTTCTTCCGAAAGGCCAAGAATCTTTCCTGACGTTGTTGCCGCGCCGAAAGCACCGATCGTCCCTGTTGTATGATAACCCTTTCCGTAATGGAGGGGATGAATCGCCTCGGCGATCTTGCATTCCACTTCGAACCCAAGGGAAAAGGCGGTTAAAAATTCTCGCCCGCTTATCCCCATTGTTTCACCGAGCGCAAGAGTGGCTGCCAGCACCGGCGTAGTGGGATGTGTCAACAGGCCAGAAATACGGTCAGGAGAATGGGAGAGCTGAGTATCGTCGAAGTCCTGAGCGTGGCCGCTCGCCCCATTGGCGAGGGCAGCAGAGGGAGCGGGAACCTTCAGCCCTGAACCTAATACGGATGACTCGGCTTTTCCCCCGATGGTTTTCAGATATGCCCGCAAGAGCAAGCTTGCCTTGTCTGTCGAACCACTCAACATCACTCCAGTCCCGTCGATCAGACAGCGTTTGGCAATCCGGGTTGCCTCAGACGGGATATCTTGATAGGAAGTCTTTACGATAAATTCGGCTATTTCTCGGGTTATACCGTTTGATTTTTCCATGGGCCCCTCGGTGTCTTGATGAATGAGATTAACTTCTATAATATTTTGGTTGGAAAGTAAACCCTTTATTATTTGAAAGGGATTTCTTTGTAACCTCCCAGTCTTACGGGGTAGGGGTGACTTCAGTCGCCCTAAGCCATGGAGGCTAAAGCCTCTCCTACCCATTCGTAGGCTCCATAACCCAGGTTGCGATTTTTTCCTTGATTTTTCTTTCCACTTTTAATAGATTCTCTTAAGAGATGAGAGGATTCTATGTCCTCTTTTCTTTTTTTGAAGATATCCCTCTTCATTTTGAGCCATGAAATTAACCCGGAAAGAGTTTGAGGATGCGGTGGTTTATGCTTTAAGAAAGCTTCCTAAATCTATTAAGAAGAAGATGGAAAATATGGATGTGGTGGTGGAGGATCGAGCTTCCCGCCATTTGCTTTCTGAAATGGACCTTCGTTCCTCCACGGAATTATTAGGACTGTATCAAGGCATCCCCTTGGACCGAAGGGGGTTCTATTACGGAAATGTTCTCCCCGATAAGATCACCCTCTTTCAGATCCCGATTGAATCAATTTGCAGAACAAAAGAAGAGATTCGGGAGAAGATTAGAGAAGTGGTTATCCATGAGGTAGGCCATTATTTCGGACTGGACGACGATAGATTAAGTGAACTGGAGGAAAGCGAATGATCCGAATGGCACCGAATTTCACGAATGATAGCAATATCTATTATTCATGTTCGAGTCATTCGCTATCATTCGATATATTCGTTTATACCCTATGTCCTTCATCAAATTTTTAGGCACTGCAGGTGCCCGATTTGTGGTGGCCAAGCAACTCCGGGCCTCCGGCGGCGTGTGGCTTTCGGTCGGCAAGACGAATCTTCACATCGACCCGGGTCCTGGCGCGTTGGTCCGGTGTCTGAATAGCAGGCCTAGATTGGAGCCCTCTACGTTAGACGGCATCCTTCTGACCCATAAACACCTGGATCATTCGGGTGATGTGAACGTAATGATCGAGGGAATGACGGAAGGAGGATTCAAAAAGAGAGGGGTCCTGTTTGCACCGGCCGATGCCCTGGAGCAAGACCCGGTTGTTTTGAAATACGTGAGGGAGTATGTTAAGAGAGTGGAAATTCTCAAGGAGAATTCGGAATACGAGATTGGAGAGATAAAATTCTCCACAGCCAGGAAGCATCGGCATCGTGTCGAGACGTACGGCGTCAATTTCAAGACGTCACCTCGAACGATCTCTTTGATGGCGGATACAAAATTTTTCCCGGAGCTTCCGGACCTTTATGGAGGTGATATCCTGATCATCCATGTGGTCAGGTTACAGCCTGTCAAAGATGAGCCCATCGAGCATCTGTCCATCGAGGATGTGAAAACGATTGTCAAGAAGGTAAACCCGGCACTGACCATCCTGACACACTTCGGAATGACCATGATCAAAGCAAAGCCCTGGCTCATCGCGAGTGATTTAGAAAAGGAGTTAGGGACAAAAGTGATTGCAGCCAGTGACGGAATGAAAGTAGATTTGGAGGAGGTTTAATGATGGAAAAATGGATGGGGGGAGGAGATATGCATCCGAGCTACCGGATCCTGATGGGGCCAGGGCCGAGCAATGTTCATTACCGGGTTTATCAGGCCATGTCCAACCCTGTGATCGGCTATTTGGATCCCCAGATTCTGGCTTGCATGGATGAGATCAGCGAGATGTTAAGAGGGGTTTTCCAGACAAAGAACCCGGTTACCCTGGCGATTTCGGGGACAGGGAGTTCAGGGATGGAGGCTTCTTATGTCAATTTTGTTGAGCCCGGGGATGTGGTGGTCATCGGGATCAGCGGTTTTTTTGCAGACAGGATGGCTCAGGTCGCTTCCCGCTGCGGGGCGAAGGTCCTTCGTGTCGAGGAGGAATGGGGAAAGATCGTCGAACCGGAAAAGATGATCAAGGCCCTAAAGGACCATCCGGAGGCCAAGATCTGTGGCGTGGTTCACGGAGAGACCTCCACCGGCGTAAGGCAACCTCTCGAAGAGATCGGGGCATACTGTAAAAAGAGAAATATCCTTTTTGTGGTGGATGCCGTGACCACCTTGGGAGGATATGATATGAAGGTTGATGAATGGGGAATCGATGTCTGCTACAGCAGCTCCCAAAAGTGTCTGAGCGTTCCGCCAGGGCTTTCTCCGATCACGGTGAGTCCCAAAGCGATGAATATCCTCCACGCGAGAAAGACAAAGGTCCAGAGTTTTTATCTCGATCTGATTTTACTCGAAAAATATTGGGGAAGAGAGAGGGTTTATCATCATACCGCTCCCGCTTCCATGTTCTATGCCTTAAGAGAAGGGCTAAAGATTGTTATGGAGGAGGGGCTTGAAGATAGGTACCGGCGTCATGAGGTGCTGGGCGATCGCTTAAAGATGGAGCTGGAGGATTTAGGATTCAGACTTTTTGCACAGGAAGGCTATCGTTTGCCCATGTTGACAGCGGTCGTTCTTCCTGACCGGTTGGATGACGCCCAGATACGGAAGAGGCTCCTGGATGAATATAATATTGAGGTCGGAGGTGGGTTAGGCTGGCTGAAAGGGAAAATATGGAGAATTGGCCTCATGGGCGAGACCTGCAAGACCCGCTATATTCATTGCTTCATGGGAGCCCTGAAGGAAATCCTCACCTAATGGCGGAGTGCGGAATTTGAAACTAAATCGTCCTATGCTCCTTCTTGGTAGGGGAGCCCCTCCGTGGGCTCCTCTTGAGGCGGCTGCAGAGGGCGCCCCGCACGCTGAGAACAGTAATTAACAATCTGGCAGGAACGTTTCCAAAATTTTATAAAGCGGATCGTTGAAGAATTAAGCCGAAACCTTTCTTATTTCTTAAGCCAGACCTCCACAAACCTTTCATCCCGCGTAGATTATCCTTAAGAGGCAGCCCCTATAAAATTTTTCCAACATCCCTGCTGGATTGTTAAAATCCCAGTCACTGAGAGGCTGCTTCTCAAGCCTTTGTTATGTTGCAGACATACGACTTGTGGGGGATACACCCTGTGATCGGGTCAGCCAGATCGTTGGGTACGAGAAGGTTAACATTGGCACCTTCTTCGCTAAAGGGATTATAGGCCGGAAGATCGAGAGCCTTGCAGCCCTGCCACCATCCATGCTGCGTACAAACCACCTGGGGATGGATGTTTTCTTCCAGTTTTGCTTTTAATCGGATCTTCCCAGAGGGAGTTTCCATCACCGTCCAGTCTCCTTCTTTAATCCCAAGTTCATCGGCCTTCTTTGTATTGATCACAACGTAAGGATGGGGAGCCAGCTTTCTTAAAGACGGAACCCCTCGATGCTGTCCGTGGCAGTAGGCTAACAGCTTGAAATTGGTCAGGATAAAAGGATATTTTTTGGAGAGGTCAGGCTGGCTGAAGGGGCTGATCAAGGGCTCCTGAAATACGGGTAAAGGTTGATATCCGTTCTTGAGAAAGACTTCCGAGTAGATCTCCACCTTCCCGGAAGGTGTGTTAAATCCTTTCAAACCTTTATCTCCGCTCTTCTCTTTATACTTCTCGTATTTTACAGGGAGGGAAACAAAGATCCCCTCGGGACTTTTTCTCAGGTCCTCCACTTTTAACCCGCTGGGAGCAAGCTGATAGTCAAAGGCTTTTTCGATGTCCCCATCCCAGAACTTGTCCCCTAAGCCCAGCTTCCTTGCTAATTCAAAAACAATCTTGATGTCCGGCCAGGCTTCGTGAAGAGGAGGAATGACCTGAGGCATCAGCTGGAGGTAGGAGCTGGTTCTGGCCGTGCCTTCAAAAGAGGGTTTCAGAAAGAAGGCTTCCCATGAAGTGACAGCGGGCAAGAGGATGTCGGCAAGTTTTCCCGTCGGCGTCTCGAAGAGATCGACCTGAACAAAGAAATCCAGTTTTCCCAAGGCCTTTTTTCCTTTCACGCTGTCTCCGTTGGCTGATAGGACATTTCCGCCGAAGGCAATCAGGGCCTTTACCGGGTAAGGTTTCCCTTCGAGGATGGCTTCGTAAAGATCTCTTGCCTGCACATTGGAAGGCCCCAGGGGGCGCTTCTCCTTGCCCAGGGGTTTCTTGCCCACTCGAAATTCTTCCTTCCCGTCCACTTTATTCGTTTTTACCCGGGGGAAGATCGCATTTCCTCCCGGTCGATCGAAGTTGCCGCTCAAGGCGAAAAAGATTGAAATCGCCCTGTTCGTCTGCATCGCATTGGTGTGTTGTTCTATTCCGTTATAAGTGTAGTAGCAAGCAGGTTTTTGAAGAGCAAAGAGACGGGTGGCCTCGATGATCTTCTCTGCCTTAACCCAGGTGATCTCCTCCACTTTTTCAGGGGGATATTGAGAAACCAACTCTTTTAAGAGCTGAAATGCGGTTTGGCATTCGATTTTCTTCCCATCCTGCAATTGAACGGGGTAAGTTCCTTCCAGAGCGGGGTCTCCTTCTCCCTGATATTGTTTGGTCGTGGAATCGTAGCTCATCAACCCTTTCCGCTTTCGATCCCAAACCAGATAATTCTTGTTTTCCCTCTCCGGGTGAATCTCATTTTCACGAAGATAATTCCCATTGTCTTTCCTGATCAAAAAGGGAGCCGTGGTCCAGTTGCGGGTGAACTCTTCATCATAGAGGCCTTCTTTTATCATGACATGAAGCATCCCCAGAGCTAAGGCACCGTCCGTGCCCGGACGGACCGGAAGCCATAAGTCTCCTTTCCGCCAGGTTTCATTTCGGCGGGGATCGATCAGGATGATCTTTGCGCCTCTCTCCCTGGCCCGATTGACGTCCTCCAGATGCCTCCTCCACGTAGCTGCCGGGTTATGGCCCCAGAGAAGAATGCAGTTCGCCCTCTCAAACTCCGGGGCGGGGATAGCGACGCCGTAGGTATAAACGGAGCCTTTATCCTTATGCCAATTACAGATATGAGTTGTTCCCAAATCTCCGTTGGGACTGCCAAAGGCGTAAGCCAATCGATTCACCCATTCCTTATAATCATTCGCAGGCGACCCTCCTGAGGCTCCCTTGCCGAAAACGACTGCCTCTGGCCCGAACTCTTCTTTGACGGCTTTCATTCTCTGGGCAATCGTGTCCAGGGCTTCTCCCCATGAAATCCTCACCCATCCCGGATCGGACTCCGTTTTTGACCGGGTCCTTAGGAGAGGATATTTCAGCCTTTCCGGATGATAAACCAGCTCGGTGCTGAAAATTCCCTTGGGGCATAGGTTGGCTGAATTGGGATGATCGGGGTCTTTGCGGATTTCGACCAGTTTTCCATCTTTCACATGACAGATGACTGCGCAGCGGGACTTACACTGGGGATCATAGGTGTGAATGATGGTTTCCTCTTTTTCGGCCCTTTCTCTCATCTCCATTCTCCTCTCTCTCCCTGAGATCTGCTGATGAAGGTCTGCCGGTCGGTTCTTCCTCTTAAGGTTTAGCGTAATATAACATGATTCCGGGTGACAAGCACGTTTCTTGCCAACCCTCCCCGGAAGCTTTAAAATAAAGTAGATAAAGGAGTGAGTCCATGGGACATCTGAAGTTTAGAAGTTTGAGATTATCCGATAACGACCTGGATTTCCTGGTTGAAACCGTATCTCCCGGCGTGATCGACAAACTTAGGCTGAGGCGGATCATCCGCGAAGATGAGGCGTTCAGGAACACTTTTATTGATGATGAAAAGGTGGTCAGGAGGCTGATGGATGATGAAGAGATATTCCTGAGGATCTCGCCGGCTCTCTTTTTCGAAATCCTGCTGAGAAAGGTGAGCAGAGACCTTAAAGAGGTGAGCTATACTCTGGAGAAAACCGGCGGAGCAAAAGTCCCCGTCTTTGACACAAAAGATGTGGTGGAGTTTTTGACCAAGGAATCTCTCCTGGACTACCTGGCGGACATGCTTTCGTCTTTCACGAAGATTCAGACTTACGCGTTTTCGATCCAGGTGGGCAAACATCTCTTCGAGAATATCAAATTCAATGACCTCGATATGTTCAGCCTCATGGCTCTCGCTGAAACCGTAGAGGATGAGTACAGACTCGGGTTTTATAAAAGGATCGCGGACATCTGTCTTTTCATCCTGGGCATCTTCCCGGATTATGCCGAGTACGATTACCGGTATCCTTTCTCGGGACAACTGAGGCCACCGCTTCGCGGAAAGGCAAGGTTGAGCCCTGAAGACTACGAGAAGGAAGGCAAGAAATTTTACAGATTGGCTGCCGAACACCCCTCAGCCAGAGAACTGGACCTATCCGAGGTTTTCTGGACCCTTCATGAAGACTTCCCCAAAGCAAAGAAACCCCTCAATTTCGTAGCCGAACACTACCTCCGGTACAAGAGATACAGATTCTTCAGTTGATCCTTCAGAAAGATGAGCATCGATTGCAGGCCGGGGAGCCTCCTGAGATCGGAAATCCAGACGCTCTCTTCCTCTCTAATTCAATTTCAGGTCTGTGAACTCCTGTAGGGAACGGTTTCCCGTGGTCGGGTCTTATCGACAAACCGTTGCCTACCGAACCCTCTGCTGCAGGCAGGCGATTTCAGGACCTCATATCCTTGAGTTGTGGGTTGTTATGAGCTATGGGTAGTCTTGACACGTCATTCCGTTTTTTATATGATCAATTTGATCAAAGGTATCCAATCCATGATTAGAGGAGGGGTGAATATGAAGAAGCTTCTCACAATGATTACGTTAGTTTTCTTGCTGTCTGTTGCGTTTGTCAACTTCAGCGAAGGCGCCGTCTACCCTTCGCGGCCGCTCGAGATTATCGCACCTGCCGGGGCCGGCGGTGGCTGGGACACGCTTGCCCGAACCATCGACCGTAGCCTTGAGGTCGAAAAGCTCTACCCGCAGCCCATCTCGGTAGTCAACAAGGTTGGCGGGGGCGGTGCGGTGGGCCTCGCTTATATCTTCCAGAAGAAGGGAGACGACTACGAGTTAGTCGTTTATTCTCCCCCCTTGATCATCAACACGATCAATAAGACTTTTACCCAGGATTACAATCAGCTGGTCCCACTGGCGAAGCTGATCACCGATTATCAAATTTTTACAGTCAAATCCGATTCTCCGTACAAGACCTTTAATGATTTGATAGCCGCCCTGAAAAAGAAACCTTCTGCACTTAAGTTCGCGGGTGCCTCGTCGCCCGGGTCCATGGACCACCTAGCCATGTGCAAGGTAGCCCATGCCGCGGGTATTAACCCTAAGGACCTGGTGTATGTGGCGTTCAACAATGCAGGTGAGGCCATCACAGCCCTCTTGGGTGGCAACGTGTCTTTTGTTTCAAGTGGGATTGGAGAGATGATCCCCCAGCTCCAGGCGGGGACTGTCCGGGCCTTGACGGTTACCTCTGCCACGCGGCGCGGTGGGCCTTTGAAGGAGGTTCCTACTGCGAAAGAGCTTGCCATCAACACGACATACGAAGTTTGGCGCGGGATCTTTGGCGCACCGGGCATGTCCAAGGATGCTCAGAGCTGGTGGGCAAAGACCTTGAAGACCATGGTTGGTACCAAGACATGGAAAGAATCCCTGGAGAAACTCCAGTGGGTCGATGCCTACGCCGATGCCAAGGAGTTCGCCGCCTTCTTGAAGGATGATGAAAAGTCGTACCGCAGTCTGATGACTACGCTCGGCTTTGTCAAGTAGCATGCTCTTCTGCTTATTTTCTATTGATGCCCAGGGACCGGAATGTTCCTCTTTTCCGGTCCCTGAATCTCAAGGGGCTTCCTCATGAACGTGAAGAGAGAGGAACTGATTGCCAGCCTTATTGCAACTGCCTTTTCTCTCGCCTATCTGATCTATGCCTTTTTCATTCCTATGCCGCCTCTCAAACAGCAGCTGGGCCCCGGAGCCTTCCCCAAAGGCGTCGGGGTGGTGATGCTGATTCTTTCGGGGATCTATGTTTTGCAGCAGGTCCGCGGCGGTGTGAAAGAGGATGAGGAGCGAGCGGCCATTATCGGTGCAGAGGAAAAGATCCAGGGCAAGGTCAATCTGAAAAGGATTGGTTTCATCCTGGTCTTGATGGTTTTCTATGCCCTGGTCTTCGAACGGCTTGGCTATGCTATCTCCACGTTTGTGGTGTTCATAGCGGGTGTGTTCTACCTTGACCGCCGTCACCTTGTGCGCGATGGCCTCATCGCCGTTATCTCCAGCTTCGTCCTGTACTATGTGTTCACCACTATCTTACGTGTTCAGCTTCCTGCAGGCCCGCTGAAGTGGCTGGGGCTGTGACGTGAGATAGGAGACCGGCCATGAACTTCTGGCATAACGTGTCCTTGGGATTTGGCGTCGCGGCAACGCCATTCAACTTGCTTTTGGCCTTCATAGGCGTTCTTCTGGGAACGGTCATCGGCGTCCTGCCGGGGATCGGGCCCATGACGGGCGTCGCTTTACTGATCCCGCTTACGTTTGGCATGAACCCCACGTCAGCCATCATCCTGATGGCGGGGATTTACTACGGCGCGATGTACGGTGGCTCCACGACCTCGGTCCTGGTCAACACGCCAGGCGAGTCCTCGAGTGTAGTGACCTGCCTGGACGGATATCAGATGGCAAAGAAGGGCCGTGCCGGCCCAGCGCTGGCAGCAGCCGCCATCGGCTCATGGATTGCGGGTACCTTTGCAACTCTGATGCTCATGCTGTTCGGCCCCTGGGTGGCCAAGATCGCGCTCAGATTCGGCCCGCCGGAATTCTTTTCTCTGATGGTGGCGGCCCTCACTCTTGTCACCAGCCTGGCTGGCCGTTCGATCGTCAAGGCACTACTTTCGACCCTGTTCGGACTGGCGATTGCTACCATCGGCATTGACCTCCAGAGCGGCGTGCCACGCTACACCTTCGGCAATCCAGAGCTGATGGATGGCCTCGAATTCCTTGTTGTAGCGATCGGTCTATTTGCTCTTTCCGAGGTGTTTGTCAATCTGGCCGGTACGAGCGAAGTCGTTCAGGAACGGCTGAACATCAAGGGCCGCCTGTGGATGAACAGAGAGGACTGGAAACGCTTCACTCCGGCCTGCATCCGCGGCACGCTCTCGGGTTTCTTCGTCGGCGGCATCGCCGGCGCGGGTGCAGCAGTGGCCAGTTTCGTGTCCTATGGACTGGAGAAAAAGGCCAGCAAGTACCGTGAGGAACTGGGCAAAGGCGCGATTGAAGGGGTGACCGGCCCTGAATCGGCCAACAACGCTGCAGCAGGGGGTGCCTTGATCCACCTTCTCTGCTTGGGTATCCCGGGGAGCGGCACGACCGCCATCATGCTCGGCGCCCTGATCATGCTGGGCCTGCAGCCAGGTCCGCTCCTCTTCCAGCAGCAACCCCAGTTTGTCTGGGGCTTGATCGCCAGCATGTACATCGGAAACGTCATGCTCCTCGTGCTCAATCTGCCCCTGGTCGGCGTGTGGGTCAAACTGCTCGACGTTCCCCTCTACCTCCTCATGCTGTTCATCGTCCTCTTCTCGTTCCTCGGAGTGTATACGATGAACAACAGCGTGCAGGATCTCAACCTCATGGTCCTGTTTGGGGTGATCGGCTACCTGATGAGGCGTGTCGACATTCCCGCAACGCCTATCATATTGGGGATGGTACTGGGCAAGCTGATGGAAGAGAAGATGCGTCAGTCGCTTGTCATCTCCGATGGCAGCATGATGATCTTCCTGAACCGACCGATCTCCCTCTGCCTGTTAATCATGGCAGTCGTGGCAATCACAAATCCCTATTGGAAGCCTATGGGCCGCGCCATCCGAAGGCTGTTCGGGAGACCTTCATCGAGGGAATAGGGGCTGTGGTTCCTGCCACACACGAAAGCCTAACAGCTTCCATAAAATGTTTGTTCAAATTGATTTCTCAAAACTTCCAACTCAGGACTCCATATTCTTCAGCACGAACTCTGTAATATCCATTGCCGTGACCGGGATCTTTTTTCGACGGGATGTCGTCATGATCGTGCGGACGCACTGCTGGCAGGAAGTGATCACGGCTTCCGCTCCTGTGGACTGGATCTGTTTGATCTTTTCCTGAGCGAGGGCTGATGAAAGCTCGGGATCGACCATCTCGAGATTCCCTCCTCCTCCGCAACACTTGCAGCGCTCTCTGTTATTCTCCATCTCCACCAGCTCGACTCCGGGGATGACCCGGAGAATTTCACGGGGAGCTTCATAGACCCTGCTTGCCCGGCCCAGATCGCAGGGATCGTGATAGGTCACCTTTATTTTCTTCTCTTTGAAGCCGATCTTTCCCTCATCAATCAGCTTTCGAATGAACTGAGTCGAATGAAAGATTTCGATATCCGTTTTGTACTCTTCCATCCAGGTGTGATAGCAGGAGGGACAGGCAAAAACGACCCGTTTGACTCCCTTCTCTTTCATCTTTTCCAGATTGTGCTCGATCAACGCTTCGGCCCCTTTCTTCATCCCGGCGCCGATCAGGGGAAACCCGCAGCACCATTCCTCCCCTCCCAAAAGGGTGAAATCCACTCCTCCTCTGTTTAAGACTTCAATCAGGGCCTTAGGGATTCTCTGAACCATCGGGAAGAAAGAGGCGACGCATCCCACAAAGAAGGCTACTTCAGCTTTCTCTTTCTGGTAGCGGTGATCCGGGAGTTCTCCCAAAGACTCTACCCAGTTCACCCTCTCCACGTTTTCATTCCCGAGGATATTGTGGACCTGAAGGACATTGGACTTCATCTGCTCCATCATCTTCGGGAAATAGCCCATTTCTACCAAGGTTTCTCTCAGGGCGAGCCAGAGGTTCTTGGCATCGATGGAGACCGGGCAACTGGTACCGCATTCTCCGCAAAGGGTGCAGCGATAGACCATCTCGGAGAACTTTTTCAGTTTCTCCTCGTCCAATTTCTTGGGGCCAAAAATCTTGGCCCATATCCCGTACTGGCTGCGAATGAAGGACTTGAAGGCCTGAATCTTTCCGCGGGGATCGATCTCTTCCTCTCCCTTCTGGGCATAGACAGGGCAATAATTCAGGCACTCACCGCAGCGGGTACAAGCATCGATCTCGATCAGCTGTTTGGGAGATAGGTTTGAGAGTCTCATAAGTGCTTAGGCAGCCTCCTTTTTATTGGTCATCTTTTCCTTGTAAAGGTGAGCAAGGAATTCGGTGATATTATAGATCTCGATAGTTTGCTTCCGAAGCCTGGCATTCCTGTAGTTGTGCAGGCATGAAGGACATTCCGTAAGAAGAACCTCGGCACCGGTCTCCTCGATCATCTGGCTCAAGCGATTTCGCGCAATCTTCACGGATTCTTTCGGATAAGCTCCCCTGAATCCACCTCCTGCCCCGCAACACATGGCGTTTTCCCTTGTCCGCCTCGGCTCTACAAAATGGGGAGCGATTTTCCGGATGATCTCCCTTGGTTCGTCGTAAATACCCGCATGCCGGCCAAGATCGCAAGGGTCGTGGTAAGTCACCCGCTTCTCCGTTTTTACCTGGAAGGGGAAGTCCTTGAGAAACTGGGTGATGTGCTTGATCTCCAGCCCCAAGTCCTTATAGGCAGGGTGTTCTTTGAAGACCCGATAACAATAGGGGCAGGTGGCGATCAATGTTTTCGCCCCGGTTTTTTTGATCTCCCGGATATTCCTTTGGGCCAATTCACCCTTGATCTGATAGCCCACATCCTCCAGCACGCCGCTGCAGCAGACCTCATCGATCATGGCAAAATCCACGGCCAGGAGATCCAGGAGACGAAGAGTCTCACGGACGCTCTCTTCTTCACGATATGTTCCTACGCAACCCAGGAAGAGAACATAAGAAGCCTTTCCTTTTCTGTGTCCCCAGTCATGCCGCTCTCTTTCTCCATAAATATTTCCGTACTTCTCCACCACCTCGGCCATCGCTTTAAAGAGGTTATCATAACCCATTCCCACCATGTCCTTCCGCATTGTCTTGATCAGATCCTGAGGGTCCACACCGGACGGGCAATTGAGCGTGCAATTCATACAGGTGGTGCAGCGCATCAGGGCTTGGGCCACACCCTCGGTCACCGGGAGCTTTCCTTCCATCACCTCCTTGAGGAGAATCATCTTTCCCCTTGCATTGGTGATGGGTCTCTTGGTGAGATCGAAAATGGGACAGACGGCCCGGCAGAAACCGCACCGGGAACACTGGGTAATGGCCTTGCGGCGTTTTTCATTGAATTGAAGTTGAACTGTCACGATCTTTCCTCAACCAGAGTCTTTCCATAAGGCCGATTATTCGGTCATGCCGGACTTGATCCGGCATCCAGAAGGCCTCAGAAAACACTGGATTCCCGTTTTCACGGGAATGACGAACTGATCTCAATGGCCCGATATTCCACTATTCCAATCTTCCTATTTTCAATCATCCAAGGCTCTTTTCCCAGGATTCATGATATTATTCGGATCCAGTGTTCTCTTGATCTTCTTCATCAAAGCCATTTCAACGGGATCGTGTTCCAGACTCATATAGTTCGCTTTGGAGAGGCCGATGCCATGTTCGCCGGAAAGGGTTCCCTGAAGTGAAATGGCTAGTCTAAAGATTTCCTCCTCCACTCTTTCCACTTTCTCCACCTGAGCGGTATTGTATTCATCGTAAAGAATCTGGGGATGGAGGTTCCCATCGCCTGCGTGGCCAAAGGAGGCGACCATGATGCCGTATCGCTGAGAAATCTCCTGAATTCCAACTAACAGCTCGGGTATTCTCGCAATCGGAACCGTGACATCGTCGAGGACAAAGCTGTTGCTGGCTCGAGCAAGGGTGGCGTAAGCAGATTTCCGAGCCTTCCAGAGATTGAGTCGCTCCTTCTCATCTTTAGCCGTTTTAATCGTGCTGGGGTTGTTCTGTTTTAGAATTCGGAGGACCACCTCCATCTGGGCTTCCACTTCCTCCCAGGTGAAGCCGTCAGTCTCCGTCAAGATCATGGCCTCTGCCTCCGGGAGATCGATATCGCTATTTTCTTTGATCGATTTCAAAGTCACTTTATCCAGGATCTCCATAACACTCGGAAGAACCCCGCTGGTCATGGTCTGGGAAATAGCTCTTCCCGCGTCTTCCAGCTTGCTAAAGGTGGCCATGGCAGTCATGGCATGTCGGGGAACGGGATTGATTTTCAAAGTGACTTCCGTGATCACGCCCAGAGTTCCTTCAGCTCCGGCGAAGAGTTTGGATAGATCGTATCCGGAGACGCATTTCATCGTGTAGGAGCCGGTTTTGAGGATCTCTCCCGTTGGGAGGACGACTTGAAGGCCCATCACATAGTCCCGAGTGGTCCCGTATTTGGCTCCTTTAATCCCACCAGCGTTGGTGGCCACATTTCCACCGATCGTAGAAACCGAACTGCTTGCCGGATCGGGAGGGAAGAAAAATCCATACTGTGCCAGTGCACGATTGAGATCATCACACACCACTCCGGCCTGGACCCGTGCATAACGGTTCTCAATACTGATTTCGAGGATACGGTTCATCCGTGAAAGATCAATGATAATGCCACCTTTGATCGGAACAACCCCGCCGCTGAGACTCGTTCCCGCTCCCCGGGGAATAATGGGAATACTGCGTTCATTGGCAAATCTGACGATTTGAGAGACTTGATCTGTCGATTCAGGCCAAACTGCAGCGTCGGGTCGATGGACGTTCATCGAAGCGTCATAACTGTATGGCACCAGTTCCTCTAACTGATCGGTCGCGTTCTCCTTGCCAACGATCTCAATCAATTCCTGAATCATAATAAGATGATCCTTGCCCCCTTTTCAGTTTGCCAAACTTTAAATAACAAAAAGAGAAGGAGAAAACAATGCTTCATTATAACCTTACAACGAACTTCATCTCAATGAAGCATCTTTCGCATTCCAATATCGACCCTAAAGGGTTGAGTTACGTCGCCATAGAATTTGTGAGCCAGGGCTTCAGCCCCGATGCTTGGCAGGAACGTGATGGGAAAAGAGATCCTTACTTCTGGACGTTTTTGTTGACAATCTTATATTTGTTGTTATAAAGTAAAACATAGTTTTCGTTAATTTTTCTGGGCTCAGGAGGTGGAGCGATGGCTCGTTTATACGAATATCAGGGAAAGCAGTTGCTCAAAGCAGCCAAGGTGCCGATTCCGCAGGGGGAGGTGGCAGCCAGTCCCCAGGAGGCAAGAAAGATAGCGGAAAAGATAGGCAAGGCTGTGGCCGTCAAGTCACAGGTTTGGGCAGGGGGCCGCGGAAAAGCAGGAGGCATTAAGTTTGCCGAGCATCCCCTGGATGCGGAGATCGTCGCCAACCAGATCCTGGGATCGGAAATCAAGGGCCTGAAGGTGGAAAAGGTGCTGGTTGAGGAAAAATTGGCGATTGAAAAAGAGTATTATGTCGGCGTGATCATCGACGCCTCAAGAGAAGTTCGGGCCCCGATCGTCATGTTCAGCACCGAGGGAGGGATGGAAATCGAATCGGTTCCCTCGGAAAAGATCGCACAGATAACGGTGGATGTCCTTCGGGGCTTCCGACTCTATGATGCCCTCAATCTTTGTGTAAGACTGAACGTCCCGACCCAGGTTCTTCCATCGATTGCTCAAGCCATTACGGGTTTATACCAGACATTCAAAGGAAACAATTGCCGTACGGCGGAGATTAACCCTCTCGTCTTGACAAAGGATGGAAAGATTGTGGCTGGAGATTGCCGCATCGCGATTGACGATTCGTCCGTGTTCCGCCATCCGGAATTGGGTATCGAGGTTGCCCGTGAATCTCCTACACCGCCCACCGAGTTTGACAAGATCGCATGGTGGATCGAAGAAGGCGACCTTCGGGGGACCTGTTATATTGCCCAGATGGCACCTGACAAGAAAGGACCGGGATACGTGGGTTACCACGGAATCGGTGGGGGGGGCGCCATCCTGGGAGTGGACGCCCTGAATCGCCAGGGGCTCAAGATCGCTAATTACGCGGATACGAGTGGCAATCCAACGGCTGCGAAGGTCTACCGGGCAGCCAAAGTGATCCTCTCCCAGCCCGATATTGAGGGTTATATGCTCGGCGGATTCATCACGGCGAATCAGGAACAGTGGCACCACGCCCATGGGGTGGTGAAGGCGCTCAGAGAGGAATTACCCAAGAGACCCGGTTTTCCCTGTGTCATCCTGCTGTGCGGCAATAAAGAGAAAGAATCGATGGAGATTCTAAGAGAGGGAACAACGGATTTGCAGAACCCCGTAGAGGTTTACGGAAGCGAAAAGGTTTACGAGACCGAGTTCCTGGCCAAGAGGATGAGGGCTCTCATTGATGAATACCGGATCAAAAGGGGCATTAAGGCATAAGGAGGAGTGGCGATGCATTTTGAAGAGAGAACGATTAAAGTAACCATCGACGATAGCAAATGCCTCGGTTGTAAGACCCATGCGTGCGTCGCAGGATGCAAGCTCTTCGACAGAGGAATTCTGGTCCTTCAGGACGGCAAACCCGCCCTTGGTGGAGACGCAGAATTTGCCAAGCGGGTGGGGACAGAATGTCTGGCGTGCGAGTATGAATGCTGGTTTAGAGGAAATAAGGCGATCACGATCGAGGCCCCCATCCCGGGGCTGGAAGAATACAAAAGAAAGCATGGAGTATTGTAAATCCCAAATGACAAACTCCAAATCCCAAATAAATCCCAAATTCCAAGCTTCAAGTGTTCCAAACAATTTCGTTTCGGATTTTGGTGATGGGTGCTTATTTGTAATTTGGTGCTTGGAACTTGGTGTTTAAACGTTATGCCATATCATTTCAGGGAGTGTGAAGGAGAGAGAAATGGCTATCCTGCTTGAAAAAGATACCGCAATTTTGGTCCAGGGCATCACCGGAAGAGAAGGCTCGGCACGGGCTGCATTTATGAAAGGCTACGGTACGAAGGTCGTGGCGGGTGTGACGCCCGGAAGAGGCGGAGAAGAGGTTTCAGGGATCCCCGTCTTCAACACCGTGGAAGAAGCCGTTCGAAAAAAGGGAAGGATTGATGCCAGCGTCATATTTGTTCCCGGCCCCGGTCTTAAAGAGGCTGTCTTAGAAGCCTTGGACGCCGGTATCAAGTTTATCGTCATGCCCGTCGAGAGGGTTCCCCTCTATGATATCTTGGAAATGATGGCTTACGGGAAGCAGAAAGGGGCTCGATTGCTGGGACCGGGTTCCATTGGGATTATCAGTCCTGGAATTGCGGCGGCGGGTTGGCTCGGAGGAACTCCGGACTTTGCCAAAAGAGTTTTTGTCCCGGGTCCCGTGGGGGTGATTTCAAGAAGCGGAGGACAGTCCGGTACAGTCCCGTGGGCTATTCAGCAGGAAGGTCTCGGAGTGACAACCGTATTACACATCGGTACAGAGCCCGTTGTGGGTCAGTCCTTCGGGGACATCTTGCCCCTTTTCCAGGAAGATAAGGATACGAAGGCTGTGGCCATCTTCGGCGAGATCGGTGGTCCTTATGAGGAGGAAGCAGCAGCGGCGGTAAGAAAGAAGGAATTTACCAAGCCCCTTGTCGTCTATGTCGCGGGTGCATGGGCGCCGGAAGGGATGCGGTTTTCCCACGCCAGCAGCATTATCGAGAGGGGAAAAGGATCCGCGAAGGACAAGATCAGATCCCTGAAAGAGGCCGGGGTTCATGTGGTGGACCGGCCTGATGAAATCGCTCCAACGCTCAAAAAACTACTGAGAGTCTAAGTTCAAATGTCGGAGTTCAAATCAATTTCAGAGTTCAAATGAGATGCCGAAACAAGTTCGGCATGACAAGAGTGTCATTCGAACCTTGCCCTGAAACAAGTTCAGGGTCTTCGATTTCAGAATCCAATTTTGACCTTTGACTTTTGCCTGCCGCAGACAGGGATTTTGAAATTTGGAATTTCTTAATTAAAAGAGGAGGTGTCACTATGACCGTAATGAGATCTGTTTTCTATATTCCAGGGAATAATGAAAAGATGGTTGCGAAAGCTCCAGAGATTCCGGCCGACGTCATTACCCTTGACCTCGAGGATTCCGTGCCGCCCGCAGAAAAACCGAGAGCTCGTGAAATGACCCGGGAGAACCTGAAATTCGCAGGATCGGGTGGTTCAACGATCTATGTCCGGGTCAACAACTGGGAGACATTGATGACCAATGACGACCTCGAAGCCATCGTTCAGGAGGGGCTTTCAGGGGTTTGCCTGGCCAAATGCGGCGGGCCTGATCATGTGGTTCGTCTCGACTGGAAGCTTGAGGAGCTTGAAAGAAGGAGAGGATTAAAGGTGGGCAGCATTGCGATTCAGCTTCTGATCGAAACGGCGAAAGGAGTGATGAACGCCTATCCTTCGGCCACTGCCAGCAAGCGAGTCAATTCCCTTATTTTCGGAGCGGTGGATTATACGAAGGATATGAGGGTGAAGCTTACCATCGAGGGGGAGGAACAGAATTATGCAAGAGCCCATGCGGCTGTTGCTGCAAGGGCTGCCGGATGCATCGCCATCGATTGTCCGTTTGTAGCTTTCAAAGATACGGAAGCTTTTGAGAAGAACACCCGTTTCGGCCGGCAATTGGGCTATGAAGGAAGGATGCTCATTCACCCGAGCCAGATTGAGCCTTCGCACAGAATTTATACACCTGCTCCGGAGGATGTGGAATGGGCAAGGGGAGTCGTCAAGATTTTTGAAGAAGAGGGAATTGCCAAGGGTGCGGCAGCGGTTTCCTACCAGGGAAAAATGGTGGATACGCCTGTCTATGAGAATGCCCGGACAATCCTTGCCATCATGGAAGAGATTGCCGCCTTTGATGCAAAACGAAAGAAGTGAAGCTAAGGGGATAGGTTAACTTAACCTGTCCCCTTTTTTGTCCCAAAAATGAGAATCATTATCGTAGGTCAAGGCCCCTTTGGGGAAAAAGTGCTGGGAGCCTTGCTTGAAAGAAGGGAGGATATCGTCGGGGTCTTCTCTCCTCCTGATAAGAGGGGCGAGGCGATGAAGGAGTTGGCTGAAAGATCGGGAGCTTTCTTCTTTCAGCCAGCCCAGATGAAGGATCCTCAAGTTTATGATACTTATTGGAAGCTGAAGCCCGACCTTGTCATTCTGGCCTTTGTGACCGATATCATCCCGCCGGACCTCCTTGAAATCCCTTCCATCGGAACCATCTGCTATCATCCTTCACTTTTGCCGAGGCATCGCGGAGCCAGTGCCATCAACTGGGCTATTATGATGGGAGATGTTCAGACCGGTTTGACCATTTTTTGGGTGGATCAGGGCATTGATACCGGTCCCATCCTGCTCCAAAAGGAAGTGGAGATCGGTCCCCACGAGACGACAGGATCCCTTTATTTCAATACCCTTTTTCCCATGGGAGTTCGCGCCGTGGTGGAGGCCGTCGAATTAATCAACAAAGGCAAGGCTCCCCGAATTCCGCAGGATGATTCCAAAGCAACCTACGAGCCTCCTTGTGACGATCGAGTGGCTCGCCTCGATTTTGAAAGGTCGGTCAAAGACGCTTATAATTTTATTAGAGGCTGCGACCCCCAACCGGGCGCCTATACCTTTTTCAGGGGGAAGAAAGTAAGATTTTATGAAGGGGCCATGGAATCTTTTCCAATCAGAGAAAGAGCCGGAGAGGTCCTCTCTTACGACAAGGAGAGGCTCCAGGTTGCGGCGCAAGGGGGGATCGTAAAGATCGGCAAGCTCAGGGTGGATAAGGACAAGATCGGTCCCATGGAATTTGCCAAGCTGGTCGATTTGAAGGTTGGAGACAGGTTTGGGGAATGAGAATCCCCTCTTCTCTCTCCCCTTTACTAAAGGGGGCGGGGATTAGGTTAGGCTATAAGGAGAACTCATGGAACGTGAAAGGATGGTGGAAGAACTGATCAACATCGTGGGGAAGGAGAACGTTTTATCATCGGAGACCGACCTGATGGTTTATGGCTATGATGCCTCTCTCTTTAGGGCAAAGCCCGATTGTATCGTTCTTCCGGGCTCTACGGAAGAGGTCTCCAGAATCGTGAGGTTCGCCCATGGAAATGGCATCCATGTCGTGGCCAGGGGATCCGGGACGAACCTCAGCGGAGGAACGATTCCCACAAAGGGAGGCATCGTCATTCACTTTTCAAGGATGAATAAGGTTCTCGAGATCGATCTTGAAAATCAGAGAGCGGTGGTCGAACCCGGGGTCTTTACCCTTGCTCTCAAGAACCAGTTAGCCCGCTATGGATATGTGTACCAGCCCGATCCTGCAAGCGAAAAGGTCTCCACCTTCGGAGGGAATTTTGGCGAGAATTCGGGAGGGCCTCACTGTCTCAAATACGGGGTGACGACGAACCATATCCTCGGAGCGGAAGTCGTCCTCTATGATGGAGAGGTCATTCAGGTGGGGGGCAAAGCATTGGACAATCCGGGGTATGATTTGACAGGGATTCTTGTCGGGTCGGAAGGAACCCTGGGAATCGCCACCAAATTGATTCTCCGAATCATGCCGAAACCGGAGGCGGTCAAGACGATGTTGGCTGTTTATAACACCCTGAAGGATGCGGGCAATACGGTCTCTGCAATCATAGCCGATGGCATCATTCCAGCCACCCTCGAGATGCTGGACAAGTTAACCATTAAAGCGGTTGAGGAATCGATCCATGCAGGGTTTCCGCTCGATGCGGAAGCGGTTCTTCTCATTGAGCTGGATGGACTCAAGGATGGGATGGAAAGGCTGGCCGAAAGAATTACAGAGATTTGCAGGAAGAATCATGTCCGTGAGGTGAAGGCTGCAAGGACGGAGGCAGAAAGAACGCAACTCTGGGCAGGTCGAAAAGGGGCTTTCGGGGCCATTGCGAGGCTTCGGCCGAACTATCTGGTCTGCGATGGAACGGTCCCGAGGACCAAGCTTCCGGAGGTTTTGACCAAAGTGATGGAGGTCGGGAAAAAGTATGACCTGGCCATTGCAAACGTCTTCCACGCGGGCGATGGAAATCTTCATCCCCTGATTCTATTTGACGAGCGAAATCAGGAGGAGCTGAGAAGGGTTCACCTGGCAGGGTCTGAAATACTGAAATTGTGTGCGGAAGCAGGCGGGACGATCAGCGGCGAGCATGGCATTGGCACGGAGAAGATGAAGGAGATGTTTTTTGTCTTCACTCCCCGAGATATTGCTGCCATGCGGGAAGTGAAAAAGGCTTTCGATCCGGAAGAGGTGTACAACCCGGGAAAAGTACTGCCGGAAATGGACGCACAGTAATCCCCCTCAATCCCCCTTTATGAAAGGGGAAATTATTTTTTTACCTCCCTTTGTTAAAGCCTGTCTGCCGGCAGGCAAGGGAGGAGGGGAAGGATTAGATAAAAGGAGAATCTGTTATGCCTGTTAGTAAACTACTTGCTGACTTGAATGAGATCGTGGGCGAAGCCAATCTCATCGGCAACCCGGACCAGCTTAAAATCTATTCAGTGGACGGAAAAAGGCCGAAAGTCCTCGTTTCTCCGGGAACGATCGATGAAGTTTCGAAGATCGTCGCCTACGCGAACCTGAATCACCTGGCCATCGTACCCATGGGGAGCGGGACCAAAATCGGAATGGGCGGAATTCCCAGGAAGGTTGACCTGATTCTTTCAACCGGTCGTCTCAATCGTATCACGGATGCCGACTGTGATAATCTGACCCTCTCGGTGGAAAGCGGGATCCAATTGAGCGAGGTTCAGAAAAGCCTGACGAAGGTGGGAAGGGGATATTTCCTTCCTCTTGACCCGCCCTTTACAGAAAAAGCCACGATCGGCGGTATCGTAGCAACCAATTCGAGCGGGCCCAGAAGGTTAATGTATGGCACGGCCAGGGATTTGATCATCGGAATCAGGTCTGTTTTCTCGAATGGGGACATTGTCGTCTCCGGAGGAAAGACGGTCAAGAACGTCTCCGGCTATGACATGAACAAGTTAATGATCGGATCCTTCGGAACCTTAGGGATTATTTGTGAAGTGACGTTCAAATTGCTTCCTCTTCCCGAAAAGGAGGCGACCCTATGGATTTCTTTTGGAAGCATCGGCGAAGCAAACGGCTTTACCCGGGAGATGGTGCACTCACAACTTACTCCTGCATCGATGGACATCCTCAATGCAACAGCCGTCAGAAAGATGAAGTGTTCCGTGCCGATGCTTCAGGCTGAAAACTATCTTGTGGCCGTTGCATTGGAGGGAGTCGCTGAAAGCATTGAGAGGCAGGTTTCTGAGGTGAGTGATAGGGGCAAAAAACACGGGGCCCTCGAAACGGTTCCCGTCAATTCGGAAAAGCATCGCGCCTTTTGGATTGGTGTACGGGACTCCGCCCAAGGGTTTGCCGAGGCGGATCCGAACGTGATTTCCCTGAGGTCGAATTTCCTGATCTCCAAGAGCGGAGAGATGCTGGAGAGTTATGAAAGGATCGCTCGAGGGATGGGTATGGACTGTGCTTTGATCTGCCGTTCCGGAAGCGGGATCTTGAACACCTCCGTGCTGGTCGGAAAGAAACTGCGGTCGAAGTCCGATATCCTGGTCAGGCTGGTTGGAGAGCTTGCCTCCGAGGCGGTCAAAAACGGAGGCAACCTGACGGTGGAGTCGTGTCCCCTCTCGATCAAAAAGAAAGTTAGTGTTTGGGGGGACCCCCGGAGCGATTACCCGATCATGTCCAGGTTGAAAAAAGAGATGGACCCGAGAGGCATTCTCAATCCCGGAAGATTTGTAGGAGGAATCTGAAGGGCACATTGCAAAATTACCAATGCAAAATTAGCAATCTCTCACGGGGTGAGATTGCCGCGCTCCCGCTGGGCGCTCGCAATGACGATAACTGATTTCAATGAGTTTATTACTGGTCGATTATTTTGCGTTGATTATTCTGTAGGGAGTTCAAGATGAATAAAGACCAACTCAAGACCCAATTATACAATGAGATCGCCAAGTGCAACCGCTGTGGTTTCTGTCTGGCCCACTGCCCGGTCTATGCCGTGAGGGGGAGGGAATCGGCGACACCCCGGGGAAAGAACGCCCTGATCAGAGGGATCATCGAGGGAAAGATCGACTGGACCCCCGAAATCGAAGAGACCATTTTCCGGTGCACGGGTTGCAGACTCTGTACCCAGACCTGTTTTCCCGCTGTGGAGACCAACCAGGGGGTTCTGGCAGGAAGGCAGTGTTTGGTCGATAGAAGGCAATACCCGAAGGTCGTGGATCGGGTGGCCGAGGCGCTGGAGAAGAACTTCAATATTTCAACGGAGCCGAATCAGAACCGCTCCATGTGGATGGAGGGCTTGAGTGACCTGCCGAGCCACAGGGTTCAGAAAGAGAAAGCGGAGGTCATCTATTTCGTAGGATGTGTGGCTTCTTTCTACCCCATGGCTCATAAGATCCCTCAGAATTTGGTCCGGATTCTTGCAAAGACCGGGGTTGACTTTACGATCCTGGGAGGGGAGGAGTGGTGCTGCGGCTTTCCTCTTATTCAGGCAGGGATGGCGGAAAAGATGCAAAAGCTGGTGGAGCACAATCAGGAGAAGATAAGAGAGATCGGAGCAAAACAAGTGATCTTTGCCTGTCCCTCCTGTTTCCACACCTGGAAGGAGAGGTATGAGACCGATGCGGAGCTTCTCCATTCCACACAGTTCATAGAAAGGTTGATCGGTGAGGGCAGGATCACCTTCAAGAACGGGGTTAAGAAAACAGTGACCTATCATGATCCCTGCGACCTTGGAAGAAACAGCGGGGTCTATGACCCTCCGAGAAACATCCTGAAAAAAATTCCTAATTTGAGCCTGGTGGAACTGGAAGGCAGTCGCCAGCTTTCAGTCTGTTGTGGCGGGGGAGGGGACCTCGAGATGATCGATCCCGAACTCTCCGCGGCCATCGCCCAGCGGAAGATTGACGAAATCCTGAGGACAGGGGCCGAAGAAGTGGTGACCTCCTGCCAGCAGTGCATCCGGACGATCTCAGGTTATGCTAGAAAGCACAAGATCAAGCTGAAGGTGAAAGATATTACAGAGATGGTTTTGGAGGCGATGGGGTAAGTATTTCCCTCACCCTTCCCCTCTCCCTCCGTGGGGAGAGGGAGGGGGTGAGGAGGCCTTTCTTTCTTCCTTTGCCTTTCGTTCCTGCTCTTCCCGCCATGCCAGAAGCCTTCGTTTCTGCCTGTCCGTGAAAGCAGCGGCAAAAAAGGCGAGGCCGAGCAGCAGCATAAACCCGGCCCGATGATTATAGCCCTTGGTCAGGACATGACGAAGGGCGACAAAGGTGAACCCGATTCCGCACCATAGAAAAACGGTAAACCGGGTAAAAAGTCCCTTTATTTCTGCCATATTTCTTAAGCTCCCGATGTCACTTTTCCTCTTTCTTCGCAAGATCAACCAGCCCGATGACCAGAACGAGGAGATAGATGATCAACAGGGTCACCCAGCCCGGGGTCTTGAAGGCCTTGTTTACCGCGAAGAGGCTGAAGATGCCGTAAAAGATGATCATGCAGATGACCATCAGATTCTCAAACCAATTGGGTCTGATCTCTTTGGGCAGGAATTTATTGTTGACCACCAGAGTCTGAATTCCTCCGTAGACAAAAACGAACCCGGCGATATTGGCTTGAATCAGAATATAGGTTAACGGGAGCTGAACGACGGAAACCATGATGATGACCCAAAGGACGACCAAAGCAAAGACGATATAGTAGATCCACCGGATATCGCCTTTGAACACTTTCCGCAAACCTGGCCAAAGGTTGTATAGCATGTCTGCCATCTGGCGGGTTGCGGAGTCGGTCACACCGAGCTGGGTACCGAATAAAACCCAGAAGCCAATCAATTGGACCCAGACCCACCCAAATGTCCCAAGATATTGGCGGATGGCATTTCCTTGATAGGCCGCAACGGCCCAACCCCCCAATTTGGTTCCTTGGGGAATCAGCCCCACGGCCAAGTTCACCGTCAGCCACATCCCAATCCAGCAGCCCAGACCGAAGATAATCCACTGATCAATACGGGCAAAGTGGAGCCAGTCCTTCCAACGTTTCAGGTTCGTCTCCGTAGGCTTGAATGCGATTCCTGTGGGATGAACCTCTACCTTCTCGCCCCCAATCGCACCGGAGATATACCCCACTTCTTTTCCCATGCCGTAGCCTTTGTCCCTGAACCAGTTAGAAGATGAGATGTTGAAGATCCCTCCGGCTGCCGAGTATGCGGCAAATCCTCCCAGAAGCACGGGGTCTACTCCTTCGGGGATCATCCCAAAGGAGAAAAAACCTTTTGTGGTCTTCCAAATGGATTCCGCCGGAACCCATCCGATGAGAAGGATTGCACAGGATCCAACGATGAAAGCCACAATCGCCCAGGAGATCTTCTCCAGGGTATTCTCCACTTTTCTTCCCCACAGAAGCATGAAGAGGACAACCGCTGTTAGGATAATTCCCCAGACCATGACGGTTGTCTTGTCCGCAGCCTCAGGCATTTTATTAATTAGAATCGCCGTCCATGCCGTTGCTGAGGTGATGGCCCATCCCGGTCCGATGCAGACCACACAAGTGATCACCCAGAAAGGTCCCCATAGCCATCGGCCAGGTCTCAAGCGATTGTAACCGATCATCATGGGTTCACCGGTGTAAATGGAGTACCGAATGCATTCGAGATTGAAAAAAGTTTGTGTAAAGCAGGCAATCGTTGTGATCCACATCAACATCGGGCCGTACTGGACTGCTGCTGCAGGCCCCATGAGCCACTCGCCGCTTCCAATGGAAAGGGAGAGCATGATGGCACCCGGGCCTATAAACTTGAAAATGTTTTTGAGCCCTCGTTGTGGGCCTTCAGGCATATCCTTGACATCCCAAGGCTGAAGGCAACCTGCTTTGATTTGATCAGCCATATTTTTCCCTCCTTGTCCTCAGTTGAAAGAACTGAATTTTAAGAGACCGAAAACCTGATGTTCACCTCCTTTCACCTCTATCCCAGAATGACATCGAAGAGAAAAAATACCTTGATGGCTCTGATTTGATAACAAAGCGCCTATTTTGTCAAGATTTTTATTGGAGTGTTATTGGAGTGATTTGAACAACTACGGGTTGGCTTTTCTGATAGAGATTCCGAGACCTTTCAAAGATCTCTTTTAAAGACTAACATGAAAAAATCGATTTTCATAGGCTGCTCAAAAACTGGACGTTTTTCAGCAGCTTGCTGGGCTCCATTCCGATCCGGGAGAATGGTGCATTATGGATAGGTTGTGGGCTGAGGAGGTAACTCGGGAGCTTGCTTATGTTTTCTTAAGCTGAAGCAACAATCCTTCTAACTCTCTTTCCACATCTTTCCCAGGCTTTTTTAGGGGGGGTCTTGGCTCCCCGCCGAAATAACCGGCCAGATCCATGGCCAATTTTAGACCCCCGATACCATGTTTTACCGTCACGGCGTTGGCCAGGGGAGTTAATTGATTTTGTGCTGCCTTTGCATCTACCATCTTGCCTCTATCGAAAAGGCTCTGAATCAGGACAGATTCTTGTGGAAGCACATTTGCCACGGCCAGGATGCCACCGACCGCGCCCACGCATAGAGCCGGGAAAAAAACAGGGGCTGAACCGACAAAGACAGCGAACCCTTTTCGAGATAAGCGAATGATTTCACTCAATTGGCCAATGTTTCCTGAGCTATCCTTAATCCCAACGATATTGGGATGTTCGGAAAGCTTAGCCACCCATTCGGGCTCCAGGTTAACTCCGGTGAATTGCGGAACATTATAGACCAGGATACCGATCTTCGAGGCGTCCGCAACGGAAACGAAGTGGTCATAAAGGATCTGGGGCTTCATGGATCCCTTAAAATAGTAGGGCGTGACAACGAGGGCGCAGTCAGCACCCAGTTTGGCCGCCTGATTGGTGACTCGAATGGTCTCCTGAGTCGATTCCATTCCCGTTCCCACCATCATGATTTTCGATTTTGGGATGAACTCCCTCGAAACCTCGATCACCTTAATTTTTTCCCTTTCGTTCAAATAGACCGCCTCCCCGTTTGACCCGAGGACAAGATAACCGGAAAGACCTGTCTGATTCCATTTTTGTAAGTTCCTTTTGAGCTTATCCAATGCCACTTTTCCGTTCTGAAACGGTGTCGTCATAGGCGGGAGAACGCCTCTGAGTTTGGTCATCCTTTGGCCTCCTTTGTTTCCGGACCCCCGCCTGCCCTGCTTCCCTCGGACAAGGGTGGGAGGAGCAAGGGGTCTCCATAATTTTACTTGACAAATTCATTAAATCTTAATGTAATGTGTATGATTTTTCAATAGGAGAGGACATTGAGCAAGGAAAGAATCGAGGATGCCACAAAGACGTTGAACCTTTTGAGGTCAATGTCCGACTATAAACCCCATTTTGAGATCATCGGGAATTATCGCCTGATCGACGATGGTGTCCAGCCGGAGGCAACCATTATGCTCCGGGCCAACGGGAAGGAGATGCATGAAGCCGATACGGGTGTTGGGCCTGTGGACGCCCTTGCGAAAGTGCTCAAAAAGTCACTGAAGTCGATCTTTCCTGAGATCGATCAGGTGAAATTGATCGATTTCAGTTCAAGGATCTTCGATCCGGGCACCGGGACCGCAGCAAAGGTGGAGGTGGAGATTCTGTTCAGCAACGGAAGGGATGCCTGGAGAGTGAAAGCGTTCTCCGAAAATATTAACAAAGCTTCCTTTCTCGCATTGGTTGATGGATTTGAATATGGGATTTATATTTCGAGAGAGCAAAAATGAGTGAGGTTCAAATGCCAAAGGAAGAATATATAATGTGAAATTTTCTCCCTTTGGAAGACAAGAGGAGGACAAAGAGATTTTTTGTCAATCTGGGTTTTGATGTCTTGAGTTTCATCATGCAACGGGAGGTCTTGATGGATCGTAAAAAAATAGAGAAGATAATTTTGGAAAAGGCAAAGGACGGGAAAATTCCCTGCCCCATCTGTTTTAAGCTTGCGGACGATTTGAAAATACCCAAGAAGGAGTTAACGAAGATCCTGAATGAGATGAAGATCAAGATCAGCCAGTGCCAGCTGGGATGTTTTGATTGAGAGACGGATGACACCGTTTAAGAAAAGAGATTACACAGATTGGAAGGAATCGGTGTGATCATGCTTAAGATTGAATTGACAACGTAAGCCTTCGGAATATAATGAGGGCATCTAAGCGATCTAAAGGAGGTGAAAAAAGGTCGTATCGAGGTGGGAGTCAGGGGATATTTTGTGGAGGAATGTTTTCTAACCATAAGGAGGTGGAAGCATGAATTCAGTCATTGTCGTGATCATCGGTTTAGTCGTTGCTTTCATTGGTTACCGTGTCTATGCCAAGTACATCGACACAAAAGTTATGAAAGCGGACGCAAAGAGGGCCACCCCAGCCAAGATGTATATGGATGGGGTGGAATTTATGCCCACCAGTAAAAACGTCCTCTTCGGTTACCAATTCAAATCGATTGCCGGGGCGGCGCCGATCATCGGTCCAATCGTAGCGATTCAATGGGGGTGGCTTCCTGCATTGCTCTGGATCTTGGTCGGGGCCTTCTTCATCGGCTGGGTTCAGGACTATTCGAGCGCTATGATCGCGATGCGGCATGAAGGAGCTTCTTTTGGCGGCCTGAGCCACAAGCTGATTTCACCGAGGGCAAGGATCATCCTTCTCTCCTTTATCTATTTCTATCTGCTTTTCATTGCGGGTGCCTTCGGCAACGTGGTTGTCAGTACAGCCGTAGGGCTTAAAGCCGCTCCCATGGCGTGGCTTTTCCTGACGATCGGTGGGATTCTGGCCGGGCAGATGATCTATCGGTGGAAGAAGGATATTATCCTCACGACCGCTGTCACAGTGGTGATTGCATTGATCGGGATATGGCTAGGCACGGCAGCTCCGTCCAACAAGATTATTGGGGACTCTCTTGCCAATAGTCGACCCTTATGGGCAATCGCTGCTTTTGTCTTCTGTTACTTTGGTGCGGTTTTACCCATCTGGAGGTTTGCGCTCCCCATTAACTATGTGGGCTCTTACATCGTCTTCCTGGGGCTATTCTTTGGGATCATTGGGGTATTTGTGGTCCATCCCAATTTTACACTTCCAGCCTATACCGGTTTCTCCATCGGGATTGGACCGATCTGGCCGATCATGTTTGTCACCATCGCCTGTGGCGCAATCTCGGGATGGCACAGCATTGTCTCGAGTTCAGGAACGGCGCGACAATTAGAATACGAAACCGATGCTCGTCCTGTTGGAGGGGGAGTGATGTTCGTCGAGATGATGCTTGCCGTATTCGCTTTGGTGATCGCAGGAGCGATTTATGCTTCTCCGGCCGAATATGGAGCTGCATTGGGCAAGGGAGCCGGGGTTGTTTTTTCAGCCGGTGTTTCCAAATTCCTCGGAGCCTTAGGGCTTCCAGCGGGTGTCGGCACGTCTTATGGCAGCGTGATGATGATCGTCCTGGCTGTCACCATTTTGCAACTGGTCGTCCGATTTATGAGGGTGGCCACATCAGAGTTGATGGGTGATATTAGCCCCATCTTCAAAAATGCTCATGTAGGAACGGTGATCGCCAGCCTTCTCGGAATCCTCTTGGTCCTGACAGGATGGTTTCAATATCTATGGATACTGTTTGGAGGGGCAAACCAGTTGATGGCGTCCCTGGCATTAATGTTGGTCACAGCCTATTTGATGTCAGAGGGAAAACCAGCTGCCTACGCCTTTTATCCGATGATCTTCATGTTTATTACGACGATCGCTGCGCTGCTCTATACATCCTATGGTTTGCTTCGGAAGGTTTTCACGGGGGGCGTGAAAGGAGTGGAGGCGGTGATTGGTAACACGCTCATGGGGTTTGTCGGTTTCTTCCTCGTAATTGCTGCCCTTATCTTGGCAGTGGAAGGAATGAAGGCTCTTAACCGGTATCGAGTGATCCGAGCACAGGCCGCCGCCGCCCCCGCAAAGGCATAAATGAGTGCAGGGAGTGCATGGAGTGCAGGGACGCTTCCCATTTTTTATCGATGCGATTTTTTTTCGTAAGGTCAAAAAATGGGAAGTGTCCCCAAAGGAGAACCTTTTTATGACAGAAGAGGAGAAGAAGAAAGCGGGATTTTTGCAGGCGATTAAGGAATTTGTTTACGGGGTGGCAGCTCATGACTCGGCCCGATTTGCTCTGAAGACAAGGGCGAGTATGGAGCATCTGTTTATCCTCATTACCATGGGAGATATGCTGGGTGTTCCCATACTTCCCCCTTACTATTCGCTTCGTTTGCTGCCCTATGTCGTTCCTCAAATCTCAACCTGGAAACGGAGAATGCTGAGGGAGAAAGACCTTACGGATGCACTCGCGTAAAATCGTTTCTCTGGTCTGTTTCGTTTATTTGGTTTTTCTGGTTAAGAAACAAGATTAACGAGACAAACTAAAGAAACGAGATAGACCGTCAGAGGGGGTGATTTCCATTTCTTTATCAGGGATCTTTGATCAGTATCCGAATCGACGCTATATCATGTTTGGAGGAAAAGGGGGCTTGGGGAAAACCACTTTTTCCGCGGCCACAGCCTATTATTTGGCGAAGAAAGGAAAACGGGTCTTGGTCTTTTCCGTGGACCCGCAGGCCTCTCTCACCGACATCTTCGAAAGAGATATCTTTGGGAAGGGGCCGACCGAGATCATCCCCAATCTCTATGCCCAGGAGATTGATGCGGATCGCCGAGTTAAGGAGTACCAACAGGAGATCCGTCAGAAGATTTTTGACATGTATGGGATGGATAAGATTCCGGATGAGATCGAAAGCTACATCCAGGCTGCCGCAGCAGAGCCTGCTATGGAGGAGAGCGCCATCTTCGACGAGGTGGTCGATATTGTGATTAAAGGGGGATATGACTATTACATTTACGATTTGGTGCCTTTGGGCCATGCCCTCTACTATCTGAGCATGGCGTCCGTCTACGATGCGTGGATCGGGAAAATTACCGGCCTTCGGGAACAGATGAGGGAATACGACCAGGTGGCTGCAGTGATCCGAAGGGAGAAGGAATTGGACGAGGATGCGATCCTGAACGAACTTCTCTATATCAAAGATCGCATCAACAAATCCTCGAGCATCCTGACGGACAAACAGAAGACCGCTTTCTTTTTCGTCCTAACAGCGGAGGAGATGGTGATCAAGGATACATTAAAGGCGGCCGAGCTTTTTGCTAAATTTGATGTTCCCCTGAGCGGTTATATCATCAATCGGGTTCTGCCTGCTTCCTTGAAGGACCAGAACATTCCCGAATATTTGAAAAATCGCCTCACCATGCAGGAACATTATATCAAGGTGATTGATGCCACTTTCGGAAAGCAGATTTTAGCCTCTGTGCCCGAGATGGAACGGGATGTGACCGGCTTGCCGATGATCGAGAAGATGGCCAAAGCGATGTTCGGAGAGATCGGCTGAAAGCTCACCGCTAGCGGCCCCTTAGGGGAAGCTGATAGCCATTAGGAGATAAACCGTGAATCAGATTACAATTGACATGAATCAGTTCATGAAGGATCATCCCCGGTTGAAATATATCTTTTTTGGCGGAAAGGGAGGGGTGGGAAAGACGGCCATGGCCGGGGCGGCAGCGCTCTGGTCCGCAAAACAGGGAAGAAAGACCCTGCTTGCCTCCACCAATCCGGTTCATAGCCTTTCCAATCTTTTGGAGAAGGACGTATTTGGAAAAGCAGCGGTCGTCTGTGATGAAGCGAAATGTTATGCCTTTGAGATCGATACGCGAGATACGATCGAGCGGTCCAAGCGAGAGATTCGTGAAAAGATTAACTGGTTCCTGAAATTTGCCGATATTACGACAAAGGCAGAGGATTTCATTGAATCGGCCACGATGAACCCTGCCTTCGAAGAATCGGCGATGTTTGAAAATATGATGGACCTCATGTTCAAGGACGAATATGAATTTTACGTTTTCGACACGGCTCCTACTGCAAACGCCAGGCGCCTCCTGGGCATGTCAAAGGTCTATTCTCTCTGGGTGGAAAAAATGCTGAAGAGCAGGGAAGAGGCAAAATCCCTGAGGGAGATGCTCTCCTTCTCGAAGAAAGAGAAGAAGGACCCTCTCTTGGATTACCTGCTCGGTTTTAAGGACAGAATGGCTCATGTCAAAGAGCTCCTGACCGATGACGCCCTGACCGCTTTCTTTTTTGTAACGCTGCCCGAGAGCCTTCCCATTGCCGTCATCACTCGATTCATCAGCTGGTTTCATGAATTCGGGATTCCTGTCGGGGGGGTTGTGGTCAATGGAGTGATTCAAAAGGACCAGGTGGGGAAAGATACCGTAGATTTCGTCCTCAACCGGATTCAGATGCAGGATGAACATATGGAAGAAATCGGGAGGATCTTCGGTGATCGGGTCAGAGCGATCGTTCCCCTCTTCGAAACAGAGGTGAAGGGAGCCCGAATGTTAAACCGTCTGGTCGAGCATTTGTTTGTTTCATAATCCCCTTTATCCCCCCCTTAAGTTCAGGGGGGGGATGCCCGCTGCGCCAGCCTGCCGCGACGGGCACTTCCGCGGCGAGAAGGGGGGTTACATCTTCTCCAATTTTCGTCAGCATACAGAAGCTTCTCCTGTAAAGACGTGACATTTTTTGATTAAATCCTGACATATTTGTATATCTGACACGCAATACCATAATCGAAGCCCCCCGCTCTAATTACTTGAAAATAAAGTTATTTCTTTAACCTTGAGACATTGGTATAGAACTTGCTTAATCCAGTAATAGGTTAACTGGTTGTTTTTGTTTAATTTTTAAAAGGCGGAAGAAATGTTATCCCTACTTGAACTTCTATTAGCAGTCTTTTCCATCTATAGCGCCCTTAGCTTTTCAGAAGAGACGAAACTGCTCGTTCCTTTAGCCTGCCTGTTTTTAATGTTGCTTGTCAGTCGAATCGACAGGGACAGGAATGCGAAAAAGGCTGAACAGGACAGAGAAAAGGAGATGGGTAAGGAACCGGCACTCATTAAGGATCAGGATTTTTTCACCATTGAGTCCCTCCTTTGGCCGAAGAATGAGCTCTTATTAACGGATGCCGTTCATACGATATTTAAGAACCTGGGTTTTAAGATCTCCACAGGAGTGAACTACCACTCGGTCGATCGAATTATTAAGATTCCAAATACGGAAGAATCCTTTGGGGTGGAAATTCTGATGAGTGAAAAGGAAGCAGAAGAGAGCCATCCAAAGCTTCGCCGGGCTTTGGAATTTGAGAAAGAGAAGAAGGGGAAGGAAAAGACTCTCATTATTGCAAGCACCCATATTCACCTTCCTTTATCCGAGAGAGATAAGGTGAAAGATGTCTCCAAGAGGATGGTCGATTTCTTGACCCAGCACAATATGAGCTTCATCACCACTTATGAGGTTTATGAACTCTGGCAGAGAGCGAGGGGAGGAGGAAACAACATCTTCGGAATCTTTCAAGAACTGTATGCTCATTCAGGCGGAGCCTTTCATTTAGTCGACAATAAAAACCTCCCGCCATTATCACCTGAGTCACCCATCCAATAACTCGACCATTTAGGATGCAAGTGGGCACCCCGTCTCTTCTGCCCCGAACACCTTTCGGTCCTCCTATCCGTCGGTTACAATTGTCTTCATGAAGGTCAGAGAGATCTTTTCAAAAACCATTCTAACCAAGACAGCCATCACGGGCCTCGACTACTGCATCAATCCCTATGTCGGGTGTGGGCATGGATGTCGGTACTGTTATGCCAGTTTTATGAAGCGTTTTACAGGTCACAAAGAACCCTGGGGAGAATTTGTCGATGTCAAGATAAACGCTCCCCATCTACTCAGAAGGCAGTTGAATCGGGCAAGACAAGGAGTCATTGCCCTCAGCACGGTCACCGATCCATATCAACCCCTTGAGAGAACCTACCAATTAACCCGGAAGTGCCTCAGCATCCTTTTAGAGAATCAGTTTTCTGTCAACCTATTGACCCGGTCCCCTCTTTGTTTAAGAGACATCGATCTATTCAAACAATTTGAGAAGATTGAGGTGGGCATCTCGATTACGACCCATGATGAAACCGTCAAGAAAATCTTTGAGCCTCATTCGCCTTCCATCGATGTCAGGGTGAAGGCTTTAGAGGCCCTGCGTAAAGAGAAGATCGCGACGTATGCCTTTATCGGTCCCATGCTTCCTTTGGACCCGGAGGAATTGGTAAAGAGGCTCGGGGCCCTGGTCGATGAGGTGCTGATTGACCGCATGAACTATCCAAACAAGGTGAAGGCGATCTATCGCAATGCCGGATGGGGTCCCTATTTGGAAGAGGGCTACTTTAGAATGGTTGGGATGGAGTTGAAGAAGGGTTTTGAGAAAAAAGGAGTTTCAGTCTCAATGATTTTTTAGCGGGGAACGCATATATGCGTTCCCTACAGGGGATTACGAAACGAGGGAGTTATGACCATTGGAAGATTTGGATTGAGAAGAAGAGATTACGATTTTCCGCCTTTTAGGCCGCCCAGTGAGGCAGGGAGCCTTCTCTTAAGGGTGACCAGGGGATGTCCGTGGAATCGGTGTACCTTCTGCTCCATGTATAAGACGATGAAGTTTGAAATCAGGGATTTAGAAGAGGTTCAATCCGATATCGAATTGGCAAAGGATCTTTACGGAGACAGGGTTCAAACGGTGTTCATCGGCGATTCAAACAGTCTTGTCATAAAGACTGAAGTCTTGATTAAAATCTTGAACTCTTTGCTTTCATCATTTCCCCACGTCGAAAGGGTGACCAGTTACGCGAGATCAAAGACGTTGTTCCAGAAACCGATCGAGGATTTGGAACGGATCCGTCAAGCAGGCCTGACCCGGCTTCACGTAGGCCTTGAGACCGGCGATCGAGAGTTGCTGAAAGAAATTGAGAAGGGGGCCACTCCGGAAGAGATGATCGAGGCCGGGAGAAAGGGGAAGAAGGCCGGTTTCGAATATTCTCTCTACGTCTTACTGGGAATTGGCGGAGAGAAGAAGTGCGAGCAGCATGCAAGAGGGACCGCGGATGTTCTCAATCAGATCGATCCCCATTTTATCCGTGTCCGAACATTCATCCCCCAGCCTGACTCACCGCTCCATGAGGCGATGAGGAGAGGCGATTTCAAATCTCCATCGCCAGAAACGATATTGAGGGAAACCAGACTGCTTTTGGAGGGGCTTCATGTCCATTCTCAGTTCCTGAGCGATCACATTTCCAATCTTCTTCCCCTTCACGGGAAGCTTCCCGAGGATAAGGAGGGAATGATCCGGATGATTGACGATGCACTGAGAGGGCTAAAGGAGGATGATCGACTCAAAGAAGAAATGGAGATGAAGAGACATCTGACGGACCTCTAACGCGAATACACACGAATGACAGCGAATTACTCGAATACATCGAAAAAGAAGCGCATCAGGACACCAGAGGATCAATGGGAAGGATACGGGCAATAAGGCATATCAGGGTATCAGCGTATCCGTGGCCAGATTATCAGATATCAAGGGATCAGGTTTTGATCTGATGGCCCGGTTGCCGATATCCTTCCCACGGGTCTCCTGGTATTCTGATACGCGCGGTTTAAATTCGTTATCATTCGGTTAGATTATTTGGAGCCGCAGGTGGAGCAGCTGCTGGAGGAGCAGGTTCCGCAGGAAGAGCCGGCGGTGCTCTTGAATTTCCCGCCGACCGAGAAGGCAAAAGCAGACATCATTCGCCGGATTTTCTTCCCTTTGCATTTGGGGCAGGCGATCTTTTCTGAAGCATTGAAAACCAGCTTTTCAAATTCGTGATGGCATTGACTGCAATGATATTCGTAAATAGGCATGTTTAGACCTCCCCCTTTATATAACATCCTTCGTATCCGATCGGCAAGGGCGCAGGATCGGGATCCCTCCCGCTCCGCAGAATTTGCTTGACATTCTTATCTTCTCAGGTACATAATTTTTTAATGTCGCCATCAAGCTCCCTCCATTCCTTGAGTCCATACCATGATTGAAGGTCCGTAAGAAGTTTCCTGCTGTTGCACTATCCCAAGCCCAGCCTCATGGGAACAAGGAGGTCCGTTTCATGAAGAAGAACTCAAAGAGACAAGATCCCGGGACAGCCGCTGAGCCAACGCGATACACAATTGATGAGAAATTGCGGCATCTTGCGGCCATCGTCCTTTCGTCTGAAGACGCCATCATCGGCAAGGACCTCAATGGCGTCATCACGAGCTGGAATCCGGCTGCCGAGAAAATGTTCGAATACACCGAAAATGAGGCCGTTGGCAAGCCCATCTCCATTATCGGTATTCCGGGACGTGCCGATGAATTCAAAGAGATTATCGAAAAGGTGAAGCGAGGCGTCAGGATAGAACGCTACGAGACCCAACGGAGACGGAAAGACGGGACAGTGGTCGACGTTTCGGTAACAGCGTCTCCCGTGATAGATGAGGATGGAAAGCTCATCGGGCTTTCGGTAATAGACCGGGACATATCCTCTCAGAAGCAGGCATCTCAATACGCTCGCAGCCTGGCAGCCATCGTTCAATCCTCCGAAGACGCCGTCATCAGCGAAGCCCTCGATGGCACCATCACGAGCTGGAATCCCGCGGCGGAAAAAATGTTTGGCTACAGCGAGAGAGAAGCTCTCGGCAAGCCCATGTCCATCATTGGCCCGTCAGACCGCATCGGTGAATTTAAAGAGATCATCGAAAAGGTGAGGAAGGGGATAACGGTCGAACGCTACGAAACCGAGCGGAGGCGGAAAGACGGTACGCTGGTCGATGTGGCGGTGACCGTCTCTCCGGTGAGAGATGAGCAGGGAAAGCTGATCGGCCTTTCGGCAATCGACCGGGATATCACGGCACAGAAACAAGCCTCCCAGTATGCCCGCAGCCTGATCGAGGCATCCCTGGACCCGCTGGTTACCATCAGTCCCGACGGCAAGATTACCGACGTTAATGAAGCCACGGTCAAAATCACCGGTTTCCTGCGGGAGAGGCTAATCGGAACCGACTTTTCCAACTATTTCACCGAGCCCGAGAAAGCCCGCGAAGGCTACCGGTTGGTCTTCTCGAAAGGAACGGTTACGGACTACCCGTTGACCATCCGACATCATGACGGAAAGCTGACCGACGTTTTGTACAATGCCTCGGTCTATAAAGACGTAGCGGGTAACGTCCTGGGCGCGTTCGCTGCCGCCCGGGATATCACGGCCCAAAAGCAGGCCTCCCAGTATGCCCGCAGCCTGATCGAGGCGTCCCTTGACCCGCTGGTCACCATCAGCCCCGACGGCAAGATCACCGACGTCAACGAAGCGACCATCAAGGTCACCGGGGTTTCCCGGGAGAGACTGATCGGCACCGATTTTGCCAACTACTTTACCGAACCTGAAAAGGCACGGGAAGGCTACAAGCAAGTCTTGGCCAAAGGCTATGTCACAGACTACCCCCTCACCATCCGGCATAATGACGGGAAACTGACAGACGTTTTATACAATGCTTCGGTTTATAAAGACGTGGCGGGGAATGTCCTGGGTGTGTTCGCTGCGGCCCGGGATATCACGGCCCAGAAGCAGGCCTCCCAGTACGCCCGCAGCCTGATCGAGGCCTCTCTCGATCCGCTTGTCACCATCAGTCCCGAAGGTAAGATTACCGACGTCAATGAGGCCACTGCGAAAGTGACCGGCGTTCCGCGGGAAAAGTTGATCGGGACTGACTTCTCCAACTATTTCACCGAGCCGGCCAAAGCCCGCGAAGGGTACCAGTTGGTCTTCTCGAAAGGGACGGTTACGGACTACCCCTTGACCATTCGGCACAATGATGGGAAACTGACAGACGTTTTATACAATGCTTCGGTCTATAAAGACGTAGCGGGCAATGTCCTGGGTGTCTTCGCTGCTGCCCGTGATATCACCGCCCAGAGGAAGGCTGAAGCGCAGGTGGCGGAACAGAGGGCCAGGGAGCTGGAGAGACTGGCAGAACTGGAGAGGTTCCAGAGGCTGACCGTTGGCCGGGAGCTCAAGATGATTGAACTCAAAAAAGAAATCGAGGAGTTGAAGAGAAGGGTTGGTGAGACGTCATGATCGAGCCACGGGAGAAAGCGGAAGGGATGTCAGACGAAAGGATTGAGACCTTTCGAGAGGTCCAGTTGGCGACCCTCAATATCCTGGAGGACTTCAATGCGGAAAAGGAGCGTCTGGAGGATACGCAGCGGGCCGTCCTGAATATTCTGGAGGACTTCAATAGCGAGAAAAGTAACCTTGAGAAGATGCAAAGGGCGACTTTCAATATCCTGGAGGATTTCAGTGCGGATCGACTGCGTCTGCAGGACACCCAGAAGGCGCTTCTGAATATTCTGGACGATTTGAACCAGTCCAGTGAGGAGTTGAAAAGAGCGCATGACGTTCTCGAAATTCGTGTCAAGGAGCGGACGGCGGAACTCGCAAGGTCCAATGCTGAACTGGAACAGTTTGCCTATATCGCTTCTCACGACCTTCAGGAGCCTCTTCGTATGGTTTCAAGTTATGTCCAGCTCCTGGAAAGACGCTATAAAGGAAAGCTTGACAAAGATGCGGATGAGTTTATCGCATTCGCTTCCGAAGGGGCCTTAAGAATGCAGAGACTGATTAACGATTTACTTGCTTATTCGCGGGTTGGCACTCGCGGAAAGAATTTTGAAGAAGTGAATCTCGAAACGGCCTTAGCCCAGGCGCTGGAGAATCTGCACCTGGCGATCAAAGATAAGAAAGCGACAGTAACCTACGATTCTCTGCCCATGGTTTATGGAGACAGCGGTCAATTGGCGCAAGTGTTTCAGAACTTGATTGACAACGCGATCAAATTCTCCGGTGAGCTGCCACCCAGGGTCCACATTTCAGTTTGCTTTGAGGGAAGCGATTGTGTTTGTTCGGTACAAGATAATGGCATAGGGATTGCTCCAGAATATCTCAACAAACTCTTCTTGCTGTTCCAGAGGTTGCACACCCGGAGAGAGTATCCGGGCACGGGTATAGGGCTGGCGGTCTGTAAGAGAATCGTGGAAAGGCACGGAGGCACCATATGGGTTGATTCTAAACCGAACCAAGGTTCAACCTTCTATTTCAAAATACCAACTACTCAGAGGAGCTATTACAATGGATGAGTCCTTAGGCAAAGTCATCGACATCTTGCTGGTTGAAGATAACCCGGGGGATGTACGTCTGGCCCAGGAGGCGCTCAAAGAAAGCAAGATCAGAAACAAGCTGTTCGTCGTTGAGGATGGGGTTGAGGCCATGGCATTCCTTCGGCAACAAGGCAAGTATGGCGGAGTCCCCCGTCCGGACCTGATTCTCCTTGATCTCAATTTACCACGAAAGAGCGGACGCGAGGTCTTGGCAGAAGTGAAGACGGATGAGAACCTGAAGCGAATCCCGGTGGTGGTTCTGACCGTCTCGAGGGCCGAAGAGGATGTGCTCAGGTGCTACAACCATCACGCCAATTGCTACATCACCAAACCTCTGGATTTCAATCAGTTCATGGAAGTTACGAAGTCGATTGAGGAGTTCTGGTTAAACATCGTCAAGCTCCCCCCGAAACAATAAAGGGGTACGAAGATGCAGAAACAGATTACGGAGACCAAAGGGAGAGACCCGTTAATCGTTGTATTCGTGGGTAAAGAATGAGAATCCTTCTTATCGAAGATAATCCCGGAGATGCCCGGCTGGTTCAGGAAGTCCTGAGGGAGGCTGGGAGTCACTTCGAGATTCGTGTAGTAGAAAGACTTGGACTTGGCTTGGACTTTCTGGCCTCTCATGAGGTTGATGTGGTGTTGCTTGACCTGGGTTTACCGGATAGTCGCGGACTGGGAACGCTGACGAAACTCCAAACTCAGTTCCCGCATCTCCCAATTGTAATCATGACGGGCTCTGATGACGAAACCCTTGGCGTTCAGGCGGTTCACTTCGGGGCCCAGGACTATCTGGTCAAGGGCCAGGTGGATAGCCGAGTGTTGCGACGTGCTCTTCAGTATGCCATTGAACGCAAGAAGGCAGATGAGGCGCTGCACCGGGAGAAAACGATTTCCGACACAACCATAGAAAGCCTGCCAGGCGTTTTCTATCTCTTTGACTCACGGGGGCAATTCCTGAGATGGAATAAGAATTTTGAGCGGGTTACAGGATATACGGCGGATGAACTCTCGAAGATGCAGCCCCAGGATTTCTTTGCGGGCGAAGACAAACGACTGATAAAAGAGAGAGTTCAGGAAGTCTTTGCAAAAGGAGAGTCGACGGCAGAGGCAGAATTTGTTTCAAAGGATGGCCACAAAACCCCCTATTTTTTTACGGGGCTAATGACCAACATCGGAAATACCAAGTGCTTGATTGGGATGGGGATAGACATCACGGAGCGGAGGAGATTCGAAGACGCCCTCCGGCAGCGCACGGCGGAACTCCAACAGCTGACCGACACCTTGGAGCATCGGGTGCAGGAACGGACCCAGGATCTGGAGGTACTGAACGAAGAATTGAAGATGGAGATTGATCAGTGTCAAAGGATAGAGACGGATTTGAGGAAATCGCAGAGTGACCTCCGGCAACTCTCTATGGCGCTTCTCAATGCCCAGGAGAAAGAAAGAAAGCTGATCGCCCAGGAAATCCATGACAGCTTGGGAGCCTCTCTGGCTGCCACCAAGTTCAAGCTGGAGACCGCACTCAAGGAAATCAGCGGCGACAATCAGGCCGGCGACGTGTTGAAGGGGATCGTTCCCATCGTTCAGGGGACCATCGAAGAGGCCAGAAGGATTCAGATGTCTCTCAGGCCTTCCATCCTGGATGACCTCGGGATCTTGGCAACGATCAACTGGTTCTGCCGGCAATTTGAATCGACTTACTCGAATATCCGCATCCGAAAGGAGATTGAGATTGAAGAAGACGAAGTGCCTGAATCCCTGAAGATCGTGATATACAGGGTCTTGCAGGAAGCCCTGAACAACGTCGCCAAGTACAGCAAGGCATCAGCAGTGTTGCTGGTCTTACGGAAGGCTGGCAAGGCGATGGAGTTAGTGATCCGGGATAGCGGAAAGGGGTTCGACCTATCGGAGGCACGGTCTCGTATTGGCACAAGTCGAGGTTTGGGTCTTGACAGCATGAGAGAGAGAACCGAGCTTTCAGGCGGGTCGTTTAACCTCGAATCAACAATTGGAAAAGGGACCATCATCCAGGCCTCATGGCGGGTCAAGGAAGAGCAGAAGCACTCATCGATGTAACAATCCAATGCCTCCCGGTCTTGTTTTCAGAAACCTAGACCATCCGATTCATCAGGTCTCCGCACTCAGTATAGACCACTTTCCTTTATCGAAGTTTCATGTTGACGTCATGGATGAAAAAGATTATAAAAATTTTATATCTTTCGTAAGGAGGGAATGCATATGACAGTCAGGGTAGGGATTAATGGCTTTGGACGGATTGGTCGCCATGTCCTTCGAGCGGGCATGAAGAAGAAAGGATTGGAATTTGTGGGCGTCAATGATCTCACGGATGCGCAGACATTGGCCCATCTCCTGAAATACGATTCCGTCCATGGGAAATTTGAGGCACGGGTGGAAGCGAAAAAGGATGCCATCGTAATCGATGGAAAAGAGATCAAGGCTTTTGCCGTGAGAAACCCCGGGCAACTGCCCTGGAAGGATTTGAAGGTCGATGTGGTGCTGGAAAGCACAGGGAGATTTACCGATCGAGAAGGAGGGGCGAAGCATATCGCGGCCGGCGCGAAGAAGGTCGTGGTCTCTGCTCCGGCGAAAGATCCGGATATTTCGCTGGTTCTGGGAGTAAATGAAAAGGAATATAATCCTTCAAAGCACCATATTCTTTCCATGGGGTCTTGTACGACGAACTGTTTAGCCCCCGTTGCCAAGATATTGGTGGACGAATTCGGAGTGGAGCGGGGCCTGATGACAACGATTCATGCCTTTACCAATGATCAGGTGATTCTCGATTTTCCCCACAAAGATTTGCGCCGGGCAAGGGCGGCCGGGATGTCCATGATTCCAACGACTACGGGGGCTGCCACAGCGCTGGCCCTGGTCATCCCGGCCTTGAAGGGAAAGATGGATGGCATGGCGATCCGGGTTCCTACGCCGAATGTTTCTGTGGTTGATCTGGTGGTAGAGCTGAAGAAAGAGACCACAGCGGAAGAGTTGAACCGGGTCTTCAAATCCTATGCTCAGGGTAAGTTGAAAGGGATTCTAAGCTTCTGCGAGGAACCCCTGGTCTCCATCGATTTTAACGGGGACCCCCATTCTTCGATCGTCGATGGACCTTCGACGAAGGTGATCGGAGGGAAGATGGCTAAAATCATCTCCTGGTATGATAATGAATGGGGTTTCTCCAATCGAATGGCAGAGTTATGTTTGTACCTTTTTGGAGAGAAATAAAGTGGGGACACTTCCCTATTTTTGACCTTACCTGCCTGCCGGCAAGCAGGCGAGAGGTGGAATCGCATTGATAAAAATAGGGAAGTGTCCCTGACGAGGGGGACGGATGGCAATTCGAAGGGTGGATCAAACCGATCTGAAGGGAAAGAGGGTATTCATCCGGGTCGATTTTAATGTTCCTTTAAACGAGAAGAATGAAATCACCGATGACACCCGCATCGTTCAATCGCTTCCGACTATCCGGTTTGCCATGGAAGCGGGTGGAAAGATTATCGTCGCATCTCACTTCGGACGGCCCAAGGGGAAGCGGGATCCGAAATTTAGCCTGTCCCCTGTCGCCGAGAGATTGTCTCAGTTGCTTGGGAAAGAAGTAATTTTGGCCAATGATTGTATCGGGGAAGAGGTAGAGAGGCAGATCGGGAGGTTGAGAGAAGGAGCGGTCCTTCTCCTGGAAAACCTGAGGTTCCATCCGGAGGAGGAGAAGAATGATCAGAATTTTTCCAAGGCCTTAGCCTCCCTTTGCGACGTTTACATCAACGATGCCTTTGGCGCTGCCCATCGAGCCCATGCCTCGACTGAGGGAATCACGGAACACGTCAAGACCGTTGCAGCGGGATTCTTGATGATGAAGGAGGTCGAAGGCCTGGAGAAAGCTTTGAGGGCCCCCGAAAAACCTTATGTGGCGATCCTCGGAGGCGCAAAGGTTTCTGATAAAATAGCGGTGATCGAAAATCTTCTGGACAAGGTGACGACGCTCCTCGTCGGAGGAGGAATGGCCTACACTTTTCTCAGGGCAAAAGGGTTCGAGGTGGGGAGATCACTGGTGGAGGAAGACCAACTTGGTTTCTCTCTGAATCTCTTAAAAAGGGCCGAGGGGAAAGTGAAGTTCCTTCTTCCACTCGATCACGTCGCAGCCGAGAAAATGGACTTACAGGCGAAGAGGCAGATCGTCAGGAATGAGAAGATTCCGCGAGACTGGGTTTGTCTGGACATTGGTCCGGAGACGGTGAGAACTTTCTCCGAGGAGATCAGGTCGGCTAAGACGGTTTTCTGGAACGGGCCGATGGGGGTCTTTGAGATGGAGCCTTTTAGCCGAGGGACTTTTGATATTGCAAAGGCTGTTGCCGATTCCTCAGCCTTCAGCATCGTGGGAGGAGGAGATTCCGTAGCAGCGGTGAATCAAGCAGGCGTCGCTGAGAAAGTGAGTCACATTTCTACCGGAGGAGGAGCATCCCTCGAATTCCTTGAGGGGAAAAAGCTGCCGGGGATTGAAGCGCTCAGGAGGGAAGGGACACTTCCCAATTTTTCTCAATAGGATTGTCGTTAGTTAGGTCAAAAATTAGGAAGTGTTCCGAATGAGGAGTGACGAATGGAAAGACTGCCTTTTATTGCAGGAAATTGGAAGATGAACAAGACGGTTGGAGAGGCCCTCGACCTGGTCAGGCAACTGAAGGTCTCTCTTTCGAACACCCAGGGTGTTGAGGTGGCGGTTGCTCCTCCCTTCACGGCCCTTTTCGCCGTCGCTCAGGAACTGAAGGGGTCTTTCATTCACCTTGCCGCTCAAAATCTCTTTTATGAGGAGAAGGGAGCTTTTACCGGTGAGATCTCTCCTCTCATGATTAAAGAGGTCGGCTGTCAATACGTGATCATTGGCCATTCTGAAAGGCGCCAGCTTTTTGGAGAGACCGATGAGACAGTGAACCGGAGAATAAAGATGGCATTGGACCAAGGACTTAAACCCATTTTCTGTATCGGAGAGACCTTAAAGGAGAGAGAGGAAGAAAAGACCTTTTCAGTGATCGAGAAACAGCTGGAAGGCGGGTTGAGGGGTATTGGAGAGAGGGAAGTGAAGCATATGGTCGTCGCTTACGAGCCGGTTTGGGCCATTGGCACAGGTAAGACGGCGACCCCGCAGCAGGCCGAAGAGGTCCATCGGTTCATCCGGGGAAGATTAGAGAAGTTCTATTCACGAGAAATTGCAGAGGGAGTCCGGATTCAGTACGGCGGAAGCGTCACTCCTGAAAACGTCAAAGGACTGATGGAACAGGAGAATATCGATGGCGCGTTGGTGGGAGGGGCGAGCCTGAAATCGGAAACCTTCTCAAAGATTGTCAGATTCAAGGAAATGTGATATAAATATCCGATCCAATGAGGTGATCCGGGCATCAGGATATCAGTGAGCAGGATACGAGGCGTCAGGATATACGGAGAGCTCAACGACTGAGAGATTGTTGAGCCTGATACTCTGATATTCTGGTACCCTTCTAATGGATGACCTGATATCCGGATAACCTTAGATTCTGTGGCGATATTTGGAAATTTGGATTTATGAAAGCTGGAGGGTAGGCTACAAAACCATCAGAGGGATAAAAAATTATGGTTATCGTTACAATATTGCATGTCTTGGTCTGTTTCGCACTGATTCTGATTGTTCTTCTTCAGGCAGGTAAAGGGGCAGAGATGGGAGCCGCTTTCGGAGGAGCGAGTCAGACAATCTTTGGGAGTGCTGGAGCGATGGGGTTTCTCAGCAAGCTGACAACCGTCGTTGCAGTCCTCTTTATGGTGACTTCCCTTATTCTGACTTTTTCTTCAGCCAAACGGGCCTCTTCTGTGATAAGAGAAAGGCCGGTTCAATCCGCTCCGGTAGAACCGTCCAAGATTCCGGTTCAGCCTCAGGTGCCTGTGCCGGAGCCGAAGAAGTAATTCCCCTCCGTCCCCCTTTACAAAAGGGGGAATAACTCTTTACCTCCCTTTCGCAAAGGGAGGTCAGGAGGGATTTAAACGAAGCCGAAGTGGTGGAATTGGTAGACACGCCATCTTGAGGGGGTGGTGGGTATCCCCCGTGGGGGTTCAAATCCCCCCTTCGGCACCATCAATAGACAAGAGGAGAGGTAAGGAAGCCCCTCCTCTTATTTTTAATGACCGGATTTCAGACGCCAATTTTAAGAATATGGATAGAACTTCTCTCGAAGTGAAGACGGCACTCAGAGCCGTGACCTTGGCATCGGGACTTTGTGAGATGGTCAGGAGGGAACTCACCGGGGGAGAATCGATTCTGAAGAGCGACAGAACCCCGGTGACCATTGCGGATTATGGGTCTCAGGCAATCATCTGCAAATTGATGAAGGAAGAGTTTCCAGGAGATGCCATCGTCGCTGAAGAAGACTCAACGGAATTAAGAAATCCTGTTCATTCAAGAATTCTTGATCAAATCACCCACCATGTGAACAAGCTTATCCCAGGGGCTTCGCCGGAAACCGTGTGCTCCTGGATTGATTTTAGCTCCCAGGAAGTTACCAACCGGTTTTGGACCTTGGACCCCATTGATGGAACGAAGGGGTTTCTGAGAGGAGATCAGTATGCGATCGCTTTGGCCCTGATCGAAAATGGTGTGACAACACTGGGCATCCTGGCCTGTCCCAATCTTTACGTGGATCAAGATCGGCCCCACGGGAAGAAGGGTTGTTTCTTTCTTGCCTTGAGAGGGAAAGGCTCCCTTCAAATGGATATCGATGGAGGGAATCAACGGTCTTTATCGGTTTCGAAAGAGAAGGAACCTTCAAAAGCAACCATCACAGAGAGTGTCGAACCTGACCACGCGGACTATCTCTTTCACCAGCGTCTTGCGCAGAAATTGAATATTTCGAAACCCTCGCTCAAGATGGATAGTCAGGCAAAGTACGGCATTGTGGCGAGAGGAGAAGCCACGATCTATCTAAGGGTTCCATCGCCTTCTGAGCCTGGGTACAGGGAAAAGATCTGGGACCATGCGGCAGGATCGATCATTACCGAAGAGGCCGGAGGCAGGGTGACGGACGTCTTGGGAAGGCCGCTGGACTTTTCATGCGGGGTCAAGATGAAAAAGAACCAAGGCGTCATCGTGACGAATGGGATTCTCCACGACGTCGTTTTGGAAGCCCTGAACGTGTGATAACATGTGATGCATGTTGGTCCATAAAGTATATGGATGATTGAAATTCATTTGGTTTTTGATGCTTGGGGTTTGATTATTTAAGCGAGGAGATTTCAAATGGATAAAACATTTTTGGAGGCGATTGAATCCGAGATCCCGGAAGGGAGCCTGCTCATCTCCGTGGGTCTTCCGGGCAGTTGGAAGAGTCCGGTAACCGAGGAGATTGCTAAGATGAAAGGGTTTCAGATTCTGAGGTCGGACCTGATCCGGCTCGAAGTTCTGAAGGGCAAGGATGTCTTCGATAACAAGGTTGCGTCCGACCCTGGCAACAGAATGAAGGTTTATGAAGAGATGTTTCGCCAGGCGAAGAACAGCCTGGAGGCGAACAGGGGAGGGTTGATCTTGGACGCGACGTTCTTCACTCAGGATTTGAGGGCCCGGGCAGCCGAATTGGCGGCGAGGGCTAATCGAGCTTTTGTGATTGCCGAGTGTGTCTGTTCGGAGGAAAAGTCGATTGAACGGATTTTGAAAAGGACAAAAGAAAATTACGAATCGAACGCGTTGACAAGGGAAGCCTATCTCAATAATAAAGCCCTGTTCCAATCCGTTGATGTTGACGATTTAAAGAACCGGTTTCAATCTCTCTCTGTTATCCATCTGGCCATTGACACGGAGTATGATACCCTTCCGGGCTGGAAGATGCGTAAGATTGAAAAAAGGACTTAGTCCTGTAGTCGTTGAGTCAGATAGTCGAATCGTCGAACAGTCTTGTGGTGTTCGATCGTTGACTATGGGACTATAAGACTGCGGGACGACTCGACTAAACCGTATGGATATCCCTTCCCTTAAAAAGGCCCTTCTCAATCCGGAGATCTACCCCGACCGTCCCAAAGAAGTTGGATTTTTTGAGACTCATATCTCCCTCCTTTTCTTTACAGGAAATCATGTTTACAAGGTGAAGAAACCTGTGGATTATGGTTTCTTGGACTTCACCTCCCTTGAGAAGAGGAAATATTTCTGCGAGCAGGAGCTGGCGTTGAACCGGCGGCTCTCTCCAACGATCTACCTGGGCATCGTGAGGATTACCCAGGACGGTCAATCGATTGCTCTGGACGGAAGAGGCGGGGTGGTGGAATATGCGGTCAAGATGAAACAGATTCCGGAAGAGCTTCTGATGGACAAATTGCTTGAGAAAAAACAGGTGACCCCCAAGATGATCGAGGCCGTCTCGGAAAAACTGGCCCTTTTTTACTCCGTCGCTGAGACCAGTGATCTCATCAAGAGTTTTGCCAGACCAGAGCGGGTCAAGCAGGACACGGATGAGAACTTTGAACAAACGGAGAAATATGTGGGGATCACGATCTCCAAAGGTGCTTATGGGGAGATCCGGGATAGAACGAACAATTTTTACAGGTCTCGGGCAGAGGTCTTTCTTCAGAGGATCGCTTCGGGCCGGATTCGAGATTGCCACGGGGACCTTCGGTTGGAGCATATTTTCTGGGGTGATGAGATTTCCATCTTCGATTGCATCGAGTTTAACGAAAGGTTTCGATATACGGATACCGCCGCTGACATTGCCTTTCTGGCGATGGATCTCGATTACCACGGAAGAGAAGATCTGGCCGAACACTTGATTCAAACCTATAGGAAGAAGTCAACGGATCGAGATTTAGTGAAAGTACTCGATTTTTATAAGACCTACCGGGCGTATGTTCGGGGAAAGGTGGAGAGTTTCCGGCTGGACGACCCCAATATCCCTGAGGGGGAGAAAAGGAAGGCCCTTCAAAGGGCACAAAAATATTTTGACCTCGCCCAACGTTATTCCCTTCGGTTTGACTAAGAGAGAACGATGTCGTGGCCATTGAAGACATTTCAAAATTGAAGATCGATCGATCTGCAAAGACTTTCAGAAGGCCCGGGCGTAAGAAAATCTTTTATTGGGCGGGGGCTTTTCTCTTCGTGATCGTCGTGGTTTTCCTTTATGTGAACGGATTCCTCACACCCGCCATCCCTGTAGAAGTGGCCAGTGTCTCTCAGGTCTATCCTTCCCAGACGATTTCCCAGTTAAACGCAAGCGGCTATGTGGTGGCTCAGCGAAAAGCAGCCGTAGCGTCCAAGGTTACCGGCCGGCTCGTTTCGCTCATGGTGGAAGAGGGGAGCCGTGTGAAGGAAGGGCAGGTGATCGCACGTCTGGAAAACGAGGACGCCGTTGCCGCACGCGATCAAGCTGAGGCAAACTTGAAGGTGGCACGGGCCAATCTGAAAGGGGCTCAGGCGGAACTGGAAGAAGCCAGCCGAACGTTCCATCGGGATGAGCAGCTTCTTGCGAAGGGTGTCATATCCAGGGCTCAATATGATACTTCCGAAGCCCGGTTTTTAAGGGCTCAGGCTTCGGTGGCTGCAGCAGAGGCATCTGTTAAAGCCAGTACCGCAGCCCTTCAAGCCGCCGAGGTCGGCCTGGAATATACGCTGATCAGGGCTCCCTTTGATGCGGTGGTCTTGACAAAAAATGCGGATGTGGGCGACATCATCACCCCCCTGGGGGCGGCGGCCAACGCGAAGGCCGCCGTCGTCACGATTGCGGACTTGACTTCTTTACAGGTGGAGGCCGACGTTTCGGAGACAAACCTCGGCCTGGTGAGGGTCGGACAGCCTTGCGACATTCAACTCGACGCACTGCCGGATTTTCACTTCCGCGGAGTGGTTCATACCATTGTTCCAACAGTGGATCGGGCAAAGGCGACCATTATGGTGAAGGTTCGTTTTCTCGATCAAGACCCTCGGATCCTCCCCGAGATGAGAGCGAAGGTTGCCTTTCTCTCCAGGCCATTGAAGCCGGATGAGGAGAAGCCCAGGAAAGCGGTGATTCGATCAGCGATCATCGACCGGGGAGGCCGGAAGACCGTTTTTCTCGTTCAAGAAAAGAGAACGGTGGAAACCCCTGTTACCACAGGAGAGCAGTTTGGCGAGATGATTGAGGTCTTGGAAGGAATCGAAGCAGGGGATAGGGTTGTGGCGAATCCGCCGAAGAGATTGAAAGACGGGTCGAGAATCAAGGTGACTGAGAAGTAGTTTTGAAAGTTGCACAAGAAAGATTACCAAAAAGGTAGGTGAGTGTGCCGAAAAAACTTTATAGCGGTACCTTTGAAAATTCTATCACTTGGTTTCTAAGCATATTAGAATGGCCCCTGTAGATGAAAGGGCCTGTGCCCTATGACCTTATAAAAAATCCGCAATTATAAAGTTTTGGAAGCACACACACCTGCCAATTGGATGTAGTCCTAAAATAGCTATGGAAGAGAATCCCCCTCTGGTTGAAATCAGACATTTGAACAAATCTTACCACAGGGGGACCCAGATCGTCCCCGTGTTGCATGATATCAGCTTCGATATCGGTGAAGTCGAATTTCTGGTCCTCATGGGTCCTTCCGGTTCAGGGAAGAGCACGCTTCTCAATCTGATCGCCGGTATCGACAGGGCAGACAGCGGGACGATCCGGATCGGAGGCATGGATATCACCTCGCTTTCCGAAACGGAACTTGCCCAGTGGCGTGCTACGAATGTGGGTTTCATCTTTCAGTTCTATAACCTGATCCCGGTCCTTACGGCTTCTGAAAATGTGGAGCTTCCACTCCACCTGACAGGACTTTCCAAGAAAGAGCGCAGGGAGCATGTGGAAATCGCCCTCAGGCTGGTCAACCTTTCCCATCGAAGGGACCATTATCCCAAAGAGCTTTCGGGTGGCGAACAGCAACGGGTGGCCATTGCCCGGGCGATCGTCACGGATCCAACCCTTTTAGTCGCAGACGAACCCACAGGCGACTTGGACCGGGTTTCAGCGGAGGAAGTCCTGGACCTCATGGAGCGCCTCAATGGGGAGCTTAAGAAGACCATTATCATGGTGACTCATGACCCGCGGGCGGCCAGAAGGGCTCAGGTGCTCAGGCATCTGGAAAAAGGTTATTTAAACGATGCTCATTCTGAAAGTCCTCTTTAGGAATGCCTTCCGGAATAAACTTCGCACCGGTCTCACCCTCCTGGGGATTACCATCGCCATCCTGGCTTTCGGTCTCCTTCGCACCGTGATCAGCGCCTGGTATGCAGGGGTGGAGGCCTCCTCTTCCACTCGGCTTGTCACGAGGAATTCGGTATCCATCATTTTCCCCCTTCCTCATTTTTACAGAGACAAGATCCAACAGATCGATGGTGTCAAGACCGTCTCCTATGGGACCTGGTTTGGCGGTGTCTACATTGAGGAGAAAAATTTCTTTGCAAACTTTGCCGTGGAACCCAGAAGCTTCCTTCAGCTCTATCCCGAGTTTATCCTCTCCCCGGATGAGAAAGAAGCCTTTTTAAAAGATCAGAAGGGCTGTGTGATTGGAAGAAAGCTTGCGGCGAGGTTCGGCTGGAAGATCGGCGATATCGTCACCCTTAAAGGGACGATCTTCCTGGGAAACTGGGATTTCGTGGTTCGGGCCATCTATCGAGGGAGAGACAAGGATACGGACGAGAGCCAATTCTTCTTTCATTGGGACTATCTCAACGAAATCCAGAAGAAGGCTCTTCCCGGATGGGCTGACCAGGTCGGTTATTACATCATTGGCGTAACCCGTCCGGAGCTGGCAGGGGAGGTCGCTCATGCCATCGATCAACTCTTTAAGAATTCTCTGGCCGAAACGCTGACCGAGACGGAAAAGGCCTTCCAGCAGGGTTTTGTCGCCATGAGCGGCGCCATCGTGATGGCCATTCAGATCGTTTCGTTCGTCGTCATCTTTATTATGATGGCCGTGGTCGCGAACACCATGGCGATGACCACCCGGGAGAGAATCGGGGAGTATGCGATCTTGAAGACCCTCGGCTTCGGGGCCGGGTCCATTGCCGCCCTGATCTTGGGTGAGTCCTTGGTGATTACGATCATAGGCTGCCTGTTGGGGGTGGCGGCGACCGTTCCCGCCACGAAGATCTTTGGACAGGCCTTGGGAGCCTACTTACCCGTGTTCAATATCGGAAGGGAGACCCTCCTGCTTGATGTCCTCGCGGCTTTGGGAATCGGTTTTGTTGCGGCGATCGTTCCGACCGAGCGGGCCATCAAGATCCGCATCGCAGACGGCCTCAGGAGAATTGGGTGATGGCGATTCCTTTTTCCTATAATCTCCGAAATTTGTGGACCCGGAGGCTGACGACGATTCTGACGGTGTCGGGTATGGCCTTGGTGGTCTTCGTTTTTGCGTCTATCCTGATGCTTGCGGATGGGCTCCGGAAGACCCTGGTTGAGACGGGTTCTTATGACAATATCGTATTTCTACGTAAGGGTTCCGCATCGGAGGTGATGAGCGGGGTAACCCGCGAGCAGGCCGCGATTCTGGAAACGTTCCCTGAGATCATGATCGGTCCGAGAGGCCAAAGACTTTTATCGAAGGAGGCCGTGGTGCTGATCGCCCTTCCCAAAAAGGGGAGCGGCAAGCCATCCAATGTGGTCCTCCGCGGAGTGGACGAAAACTCGGTTTCCCTGCGGCCGCAGGTAAGACTGATCGAGGGAAGGCTTCCCAGGCCAGGCACGACAGAGGTGATGGCCGGTGTAAGCATTGCCCGGAGATTCGAGAATATCGGGCTCGACGAGACCTTGTGCTGCGGCATGAGAGACTGGAGGATTGTAGGAATCTTTGACGCCGGAAACACCGGCTTCAGTTCAGAAATCTGGGGGGATGCAGATCAATTCATGCAGATCTTTCGAAGGGCTTCCTATTCTTCTGTGATTTTAAAGTTGCGTCATCCCTCAGAGTTTGAGAGTGTGAAAGCACGCCTTGAGAACGACCCGCGGCTGACGTTAGACGTGAAGCGGGAAAACAGGTATTATGCCGACCAATCGGAGATCATGGCGAAATTCCTCAGGATCCTGGGGATCTCCCTGACGCTCATTTTCTCCATCGGAGCGGTTATTGGTGCGATGATCACCATGTATTCTGCCGTGGCGAACCGTACGGCGGAGATCGGGACTCTCCGGGCCCTCGGCTATCAAAGGAAGGACATTCTCATCGCCTTTCTCATGGAATCGTCGCTTTTAGGCTTTTTGGGCGGACTCGCAGGACTCTTCTTCGCTTCGTTTATGCAGTTGATGACCATATCGACGATGAACTTTCAGACCTTTTCGGAGCTCGCCTTCAGCTTCTCTCTCAACTTCGACATTGTTTATATGGGCATGACCTTCTCGCTGGTCATGGGATTTGTGGGGGGCCTCCTTCCAGCGGTAAGGGCATCGCGGATGATGATCGTGGACGCCCTACGAGCGGCCTGATGACAAGTCTCCCTGTGGCCCCCCAGCGGGCTTACGATTCGCATTGACAGGCAAGGATTTCCCCGAAATAGACTCGATGAAAGTCACCCTTTGGGTACAAGTCGGGTATCATTGCCTTTGCCAGCCCCGAAGGGGTCAGATCATTCTTGTTGACCACGCGGCACTCAAAATGAATCATTGCCTCTTTGAGGATGGGCGTTTTCACTTTCGTTGAGGGAATCGCGGTCAACTGCTTCTCCTTGAATTTGTTGTAGTCTCGACCTGATACCGTGCCGCAAAACTGCACCACCTCTTTCAACTGGGGTGGCACCACATTCACCGTAAACTCCCCGGCTTCCTCGATGAATTTGTAAGTATAGCGCGAGGGACGAACAAGCACGATAAAAATAGGCCTTTTCCAAATAATGCCAATGGTTCCCCACCCGATGGCCATGACGTTGGGAAATCCTTCTTTCCCCTGACTGACAAGAAGCACACGACTTTCATCAAAGGCTTTTATTGTTTCTGCCAGATAGTTCCTGTAATCCACAATCTTCTTTGTCATCGAAGTTCCTCCTTTTCGCTCTATTCAAAATTCCTAAATAACAAAAAAGCGATTGTTAAACAAGGGAAAAATAAGGAACTTGAATCTTATGGACCCGATCCATTAAGATGAAGGGTCTCGAAAAATTATTCATCAAAGGAGGTCACCCAAAATGGACCTGCAAACGTTAGCAGCAATCATTAAGGGAAGGCGTTCCGTGCGGAAATGGAAAAGGGATGAAGTTCCGGATGAATCGCTCAAGAAGGCCGTTGAACTGGCGACTTGGGCAGCCAATGGAGGTAATTATCAAGGGTGGCGTTTCATCGCCGTGAAAAATGGAAAGGTGATTGAGGAGATGGCCGATGCCCTCCAATCTGTCATTGACAAGATTGCCTCGTGGCCCGAGGCCATGCCCTGGCAGGAAGACGTTCGGCGGTACCAAGAGAGGGGGGCCTTCTTCAGGAATGCGCCGGTGTGCGTTGGAGTATTCACCACTGAATATCAAAGTGTGATGGATAAAGTGCTGGTCGCCCGGGAATCCTTTGATCAGGAAGCCAAAGAAATTTTAGATTTCCGGAGATCAGCACCCACAGCCCTTCAGAGCACCGCTGCTGCCGTAGCAACGATGCTCCTTGTCTTTCATCACATGGGCCTGGGGGCTGTCTGGCTCGGCGCACCGCTTCATGCCAAGAAGGCGATTGAAAAGATATTGGGCGTTCCGAAGAATCTTTCTCTTATTTGCCTTGTGGCGGTAGGCTACCCGGATGAGTCCCCTAAAAAGGACCGAAAGCCCGTGGAAGAAGTATTAAGGTTCATCTACTAATTGCCCGGAAAATAGAAACGAATCGCACGAATAGGTTTTATTCGCGAAGCTCGTTACCATTCGGGTCATTCGCCCAATCGATGAAAAGATATGAGTTTTTTCAACAGATCCACTTCGTTTGAAAATCGAAAGAGAATTTGTTAAGAAAGTCTATCTTATTTTTCAGAAACGTCCGGAGGAAAGCATGAAGATTGGATCCTTTAGAAATATTTGGATGGTAAGTTTGATCTTTATGATCTTTTTTATCGCTTTTCCAAATCAGATTGTTTCAAAGACGACGAAGCCCATCCGAAAGATCAAGACGCCTCAGAAGGTTGAAGCCCAACGGTTAACCCAAACCGCTCAGACATCGCAGAGCGGCCTCCAGTGCGATGCCTCCGCTGCACTCTTAATGGATGGCCTGACAGGCCAGGTCCTCTACGAACAGAATTCTCACTTGAGGATTTCACCTGCAAGCTTCGTCAAGGTCCTCACCCTCTATATCGTCTTTGATGCGCTCCGTGCCGGACAGATCAAGATGGATGACCTGGTAACCGTGAGCGAGAAGGCCTGGAGGATCCAGGGGTCAGAGATGTTCATCAAAGTGGGCGAGCGGGTGAGGGTAGAAGATCTGATCAAAGGCGTTGCGGTCGTTTCTGGAAATGATGCCTGCATCGCCCTGGCGGAGCATCTATCGGGAACCGAAGAGGTCTTCGTCAAGAAGATGAACGAGAAGGCCGCCTTTCTGGGACTTAAGGAGTCCCAATTTATGAATTCCCACGGGATGCCTGCGGATGGCCAATACACGACGGCAATGGATATGGCGCTTTTGGCCCGGCGCTACATCGAAGACCATCCCGAGGCATTGGCTTTCCATTCTACGACGGAATTTGAATATAATAAGATTCGGCAAGGGAATCGAAACACGCTCCTTCAGAAGAATATCGGTGTCGATGGCCTGAAGACGGGCCACGTTGAGGAGTCGGGCTACCATCTGCTGGCGACCGCGAAAAGGGATAGCCAGAGGATGATCGCTGTCGTCATGGGATGTGATAAAGTAAGAAAGAGGGCTCCGGAAGCAGAAAAATTGTTGGAATATGGTTTCAAGAACTTTTCGACAGTGGAGGCTGTGAAGAAAGACGCACCCTTTGGCCCCGTCAGAGTCAAAAGAGGAAAATCAAAAGAGGTGACTCTGACCGCCGCTGAAGGGGGAAGAGTGACCGTGCCCAAAGGAAAGGAGAATTCCGTAACCGTTCATCCTCAATTGCCACCGTTTATCCCTGCCCCCGTTCAAAAAGGCCAGGTGGCGGCAAAAGTTCTCATTCAAAATGAAGGCAAGATGGTTAAAGAAATCAATCTCATTACGTCTTCGGCGGTGGAAAAGAGCTTAATTCCTCCATGGCCGATCCTTGTTGGAATTCTTTGCGGGCTGACGATCCTCTTTGGCCTGGTATTCTGGAGGTTCCGTAAGCCCAAGCAAAGAAAATTATCATGAAGGATGCGGGGGCAGGCAGGCAGATTTCCAAAATCTAAATGTTTGGTGAAAACTCTCCGATCGGTCTTGTTTGAGCTTTTGAGTTTCTTAGTTTTTGAGCTTATTTGGAGTTTAGAGTTTTGAATTTAGAGTTTATTTGGGCATCACGCCGCTCGGGAACTTCTCGGTGTAGATCTTTGTGGTATCCGGCATCTTCTCGAGAAGGCCCCCTTTGATCAGATCTCTGGCTACATTTCCCCATTTCTTCGGGTGAACATAGCCCAACCCATGCTTCTTCGTCTCGGGGGTGAACATCAGAAACTTCACGGGTCCAACCGCGTCCATCTCGCGGCCAAAATCGAGGCTTTCATTCACTTTCTTTAGGATCTCAAAGGTCTCCTTTGGATTTTGAAGGGCCCATTTGAATCCCTTATATCTTCCTCCCACGACTGCCTGGACCACATCGGGATATTTCTTGATCACCTCCTCCGTAGTGAAGAGGACGTGATCCATCCAATTGATCCCCAGATCCTTATAGTCAATCGTATAGAAGGTCTTTCCCATTTTTTTTAACTCACGCTGTGCAAGGATTAATTCGTCATAAGTCATTGCCGAGGCCAACGGCCACTTTCCAGCGAGCCAGGGTCTGATGTCTTCCTCCTGGTTCTGAATCATGAACTGTTTTTCCCAACCCTTTCCCACAGCGCATTTTGCCTTGATCGCATATCCCGGCCAGATGCCGAAATTTCCTCTAAGGTCTTTCGCGGATCGGATCGGTTTCCAACTCATGATCCTCATGGCGCTATCTTGAAAATCGACACCCACGGCAATGAGATCGACTCCTTCCTTTTCACGCACGAGCAGGATGTTTTCAGGAGAATCGATCCCGAAGGCAATGGCCTTCGCCTTCACTGCGGCGGTGACCTTTTGAACCGGAGAAGCGCCAAGCTCTCCTTGAACTTGCCCGATGTTCAAGTTTCCATAAAAACCTTGATCCACTGCAACCCACCCGCCTGCGGATGGCATATGGATGGGCGAGGCCTCATACACAATGATTTCCTCCGCCATGCCAGGAAGGGCAAGGGCGAGAAAGACGAGGAATACCAGACAGACGGGCACGGATTTCATCATTTTCAGCTTTGAGTGCCCACCCTATCCCCTGAGGCGGGCTGCAAAATCTTTAGGAAGACTCCTGGGTTTGCCATTTGAATCGATACAGAGGTGTCGTGTCTCCCCCTCTGCAATCACTTCTTCCTTTTCTTTCCGTAAGATCCGGTATCCAAATGTGATCATCCGGCTATTTAAACTCTGCAACCAAGTTCTAACGGTAATGGCCTCATCGTATCGGGCTGCATTTCGATAATGGCAGTGGGTTTCAGTGACAACGAGCCTATATCCGGTTGCTTCCAGATCTGCATAAGAAAAATCCCTCTTCCGGCAGAATTCCGATCTTCCCACTTCAAACCAGACCAGGTAGTTTGCGTAATAGGCCACCCCCATCTGGTCTGTTTCTGCGTACCTGACACGCACTTCGCAATCCACAGCATCCTTCATCTCCAAAACCCCCAACGAATGATTCGAATGATATCGAATTTAGCGAATAAGAACCCTCAAATATTGCTCCCATGATACTGTAAGACAACTCAGGATAAAGGATATTCGTGCCATTCGCTGTCATTCGGCAAATTCGATCTTTATAAGGCCCTCAAATACTCCGGTCTCAGCAAAGCTGGGTCTTTTCTTCGAAGGACTTCCCTGATTCTTCTAAGGGCCTCCTCCTTCTCCTCCGGCATTCGAATGCGGAGGGGAAGATAATTGGAGGCATGGTTCGAAGCGAAAAAACAGTGAGTGAACCGACATTCCTGAATCATCCTCTCCAGCTCTTCAATCAGGCCATAGGGAGTCGGGAGCTCCAGTTCACCCGTTGCAATCTCCTTTTCGATCGGGGTTCCCGGAACAATCATGAGAGAAAGAGCGCCCACAAAATCGGGGTCCATCTCCGAAAGAACCCTTGCGGTCTCCGTTGCATGAGCCTGACTCCCCTGCACACCGCCAAGGCCCAATATGACCGTGACCGAGAGGAGAATCCCGGCTTCCTTCACTCTTCTGGCAGCCTGGATCAGTTGTTCGACCGTGGCATTTTTTTTGATTCGCTTCAATACTTCCGGATCCCCCGACTCCAATCCCAAATAGAGGATGCCCAGTCCCAGGGCCCGAAGGGCCTTCAACTCCTCCACATCCTTTCGAAGAATATCTTTCGCATTCGCGTAAATCCCCACTCTCTCGAGGCTCTTCAGATTCGTCCGGAGGCCATTCAAGATCCTGAGTAAAGTCTTCTGAGGAATAACCAGGGCATCCCCGTCCGCCAGAAAGACTTTCCTGATTCGAGATCCATATGCGCTGACCTCGTTGATATCTTCTTCCACCTCTTCAATGCTTCTTATCCGAAAAGATTTTTCTCGATAAGCACCGCAAAAGGTACAGCGGTTGTATGAGCAGCCTACCGTCACCTGAAGGATCAGGCTATCGGCCTCACTCGGTGGTCGGAATATCATCCCTTCATATTTCATTTGAAATGCTCCTGTAATGACGAATTATACGAATGACAGCGAATAACACGAATCCCTCTCATTCGGTCAATTCGTCTTCATTCGTGCTATTCTTTTTTCTCATTCGGAAGATCAAATTGATAAATGATCTCTCCTTCTTTGACCATCCCTAATTCCTTGCGAGCCACCTCTTCAATATAGCGCTTTTCATACCTCAAGCGCCTCACCTCTTCTTTTAAGTAGCGGTTCTCCTCTTCCATTTTGGCGCTGGCCTCCTTGATCCGGGCCAGCTCTTTCTGAAGTCGAAGAAGATGGAGGATTCCGTTGTCCCCGAAGAACGTGAAGAATCCCAGGATCAAAAGAAGAATAAAGGCGAAGAGAAAAATCCTTTTTCTTTTCATCCGGCCGGCCATCCTACTGGAGCTTAAACTTGATCGGGATGACGCCCCATTGTTCCACCTGAGGCTCATCTTTTGGCAGGGGAACGAACCGCCACTCTTTCAGGTATTGGATCGCGATTCGCTCCAACTCCGTATCCCCTTTGATGCTTGGAATCACTCGGTCCACCCTCCCATCCGGTAATACCCAGAAAGTCAACTCGATTTCTCCCTCCGTTCGGACCTTGACTTGAGGAGGCTGGGGCTTTTCCACTATTTTCCGGGCGGCGAGAGGTCCTTTGATTCCCAGAAGAAGGTTCTCCTCCAAAGCCTTTTCCGGAGCCCCCTTTTCTTTCTTGCTCAGAAGTCTTTCGATCGCTCTTTCAGCTCCCCTGTCCCTCAATGAAATCGGATTAACTTCATCCTTGAGAGGCGGGATCGAGGGTTCTATATTGAGGAGGTTTTCCCTCTTCTTCAAATACTCCTTCAATTCTTTCTCTATTTCATTAAACTCAGGTGAATCTTTCAGGGCCTTACGCCTCTCTTCCTCTGAGAGAGACTCCAATTTCTTCAGCCGGGGATATTCGGGAGCAAAAAACCGCCAATCCTGATAGGCACTCGCCTCTCTCATCTTCTTGAGAATGACCTCCTCACGTATCCGCTTCTCCTCAGGGGAGATTTCTCCTTTCTGCCACCCCAATATCCTCCTGCTCTCTCTTGTCAGTTTTCTCCACTCGCGGCCGAGAAGGAGCCTTAGAGAAGGGTCAGAAGAGAAGAACCAGGATAAGATTCCTACGAGCACAAGAAGGATAGCGATCAGAAGGGAGGTGAGTCGCCAGTTTCTCTTTGAAGTCCTCTCCATCAGCGAACAACCCCTTGGTTAATCTGCCCGAGCATCTTTTTAGCGATCTCTCGTCTCTCTTCTTTCCGGGTCTTCTCCAACAATTTCCGATAGGTCTGACCGGCTTCGGAAAATTTCTTTTCCTCCATATAGAGGGCGCCCAGTTTAAGCAGGGCTTCCTCTATCAACTCGGTCTGATGAGGGTAGAGATAAACCACTCTTGAAAATTGAAGGATGGCTTGTTCCCTGTTCCCATTTTCTAAATGGGCTTCTCCCAGTCTAAATTGTGCCTGGCTGGCGACAGATTCTTCTGGGCTTTGCGTCGCTACGGAGAGGGCGGATATCGCTTCCCCAAATCTCTTCTGCGTGAAGTGGAGAAGCCCCAATCTTAATTGTCCTTCAAAACGAATGCCGTCATTCGGATACTTTGTAATCAGCTCCCTTAAGACCTTCTCTGCCTCTTCCATCTTCCCCAGGCTGCGATAACCCGTCTCGATGCCCAGATAGACCCTTTTCGCCTGGGAATGTTGAGGGTGATTCTTGATGACCCATTCGTATCGCTCCAAGGCTTTCGGGTAATTCCTGACCAGAAGATAAAGGTCGCCCGCCTCGATATAGCCATCCACCAGCAGATGGCCTTTGGGGTACAACCGGATGAATTTCTCGATCTCCTCAATAGCCTCGGTCCATTTCCTTTCCGTTTTGAAGAAAAGGGCGATACGGTATTGTGCCTCTTCTGCCCACCCACTCTGGGGATAGAGGCGGACCAACTCCCGAAACGTCCTGAGCGCCTTTTCTCCCGTTCGAGACTGCTGGTAATAGTTTCCCAATTGCATCAGAACCTGGCTTGCCAAGGGATGCTGGGGATAGAGTTTCCAAAAGGGTTCCGCCCGGGCGACGAAGGAATCATATCTCTTTTCCTGAAGGAGGCAAAGGAGAATGCCATAATCGGCCTCGGGCGCTTCTTTCGATTTTGGATACTCTTTTACCACTTGAAGGTAGGCTTGGAAGGCGGGTTGGTACCGTTGGAGATTATAATAGCCATCCCCGATCTTCAGGAGGGAGGAGGGAACAAACGGGCTCTTGGGATGCTGCCGGATGAGGCCTTGAAATTCTTCAATGGCCTTGGAATATTCTTTTTTCCTAAATAAGGACCATGCAATCCAGAATTGAGACTCATCCCCATAAGGACTTGACGGGTTCAACTCCAGTAGTTTTTGAAACTGCCTGATCGCTTCGGTAAATCGCTCTTCTCGGTAAGCGATCCATCCGAGAAGGTAACAAGCCTTTTCCCTGTCACCGTTCCCCGAGGGCAGGGAAGCTAAGCGCAGGAGATGAGTCTTTGCCCTTGCATAATCATTCTGATTCAAGTAACATTCGCCGACCATCAGGGAGATGGAGGGGGTGGATTGAAATTGTGGAAAGGCCTCCGCCACCTTAAGGAAATAGTCATTGGCCTCTTTCCAGTTTCGTTTTCCAAAGTGATACCAGCCCAGACTATTCAACCCTTTAGGGTACAAAGCCGGATCGTCCTTTAATCGGTCCACGTATCCGGCGGCCTTTTGAAAGTCCTGCTTCAAAAGGGATGTCTCTGCCAGCCAGAAAAGGACCTCGTTCTTTTCCGGATGATCCGGAAAATCGGTCAGGAATCTTTCCCAATAGAAAAGAGCTTCATCATAGTTCTTGAGAAAGAAGTTGGCATAGCCCAACCTCGAGAGGACTTGCCGTTCGAGCCTTACCCTCCTTTTCTCCTCCAGCACACTGCGATAGGCAAAGATTGCTCCCGCGTAATCCTTCTGATTGAAGCGAGACTCTCCTAACATGAAATAAACACGCTCCTGGAGGTCGCTCTCAGGATAGATCCTCAGAAATTGGCGAAACGTGGCAGCGGCGTTCGGATAATCCTTCTTCTCAAAATAGTATTGTCCGATGTCGAAAAGGCTTTGCTCAACCCAGGGTGAGGCGAGAAAGTAGGAGAGGAATCTCTGGTGAAAGTGAATCGCCTTTTCTATCTCCTGATTCCCCAGATAGGTCCTCAGGATTCCCCAGAAGATGGGATCCGAGAGCCTTGTTCCGGGGAAGGTCAGAAGAATTTCTTCAAAGGCTTTCTTTCCCTCGTCATATTTTCCGGAAGAGATCAGGCTCCAGGCCAATGCATAACGCACACTCTCTTCTAAAGGATGGCGGGTGTATTTTCTTAAGAACTCTTTAAAACGATTGGCTGCCTCGCTGAACTGACGGAGCCTGAAGTGATTGAGCCCCATCAAATACTCAGCCTCGGGATTCCAGCTCCCATCGGGGTGCTTTTGAAGAAGGGTATCCATTTCCCGCAATGCTTCTGCATAGCGGCCGAGAAAATAGAGACAGTATCCTGACCAAAAAAGCGACGATTGGGCGAGGGGATGTAGGGGGTCCCTCTCAAAGGCCCGATAGAAGAATCGATGTCCTTCCTCGTAGACTTCTTTCTTGAACTGGATCCATCCGCAAGAGTAAAGCGCATAAATGTTAAATTCACTGTCGGGATTTTCCTCGGCCACCTTCAGGAAGCAAGAATAGGCCTCTTCCATGTTCCCCAGATGAAAGGCTGCCTCTCCCATCCAATAGGTGGCAGAACCCTTCAACGGACTCTGAGGGTAATCCTGGGTTAGCTTCCGGAAGGTCTGAAGGGCCTCTTCATAGTCTTCTTCGAAATAATGGTATTTCCCCTTCTCATAAAAAGCCTTATCTCCAACCAACACCCCTCGGGTGAACCGACTCGAATAAGCACAGCCGGGCTGGGTTGCTGTGGGACTCATCTTCTTCGTCGGTCCGATTGTACCCTCTCCTAGCTCGAGGGAATCCAGTTGAGGTTCATCCTTCACTCCCTGCCCCATGACAACGGGAAGGGGAACCTCTCTCTTCTCTGTCCATCTCGTTTCCTCTTTCCCGAAGAATGTAATCTCGGGCTCTGCGGCACGGTTTCGAAGCTGGCTTTCTCCTCTGAGGACAGGAAAAGAGAACGTGACCGAGATCAAAAGACATATGCTCAGAATCCGGATCAATTTTTTCAGCATGTTCGATACCTTAAAGTATCAAATATATTCAGGGAATGTCAAGAATTCAGATGGAAAATCGCGGGAAAATTGACAAGATTTTTACGGTTGTGGTAGGTTGTATAAAGAGGGATTTCGACAGGATTGGCAAGCATGAGAAAAATAGCAGTGGTCTTATTTACTTTTTCAATGGTTCTTGTTTCTCTTGCCGGATGTACAGGTGGCAACAGGACACCCGATACCAATCCCAAGGGGGATTTCAAGTCTATGCGCGAGAGGATGGTTGAAACACAGATTAAAGCAAGGGGGGTGAAGGACGCCCGTGTTCTTTCTGCGATGCTCAAGGTGGAACGCCACCTTTTTGTCCCGAAAGATCTGGAAGCCTCCGCTTATATGGATCAGCCCCTTCCGATCGGAGAAGGGCAGACCATCTCACAGCCCTATATCGTCGCCTTGATGACCGAACTCTTGGAGCTTGAAGGAGGGGAGAAGGTTCTCGAAGTTGGAACCGGTTCCGGTTATCAGGCAGCGATCTTGGGAGAATTGGCCAGAGAGGTTTACACAATCGAAATCGTGGAGAAGCTGGCAAGCTCGGCCACAAAACTGCTTCTTCAATTGGGTTACCGGAATATCACGGTTAAGACCGGGGATGGATATCTGGGATGGCCCGAAGCGGCCCCCTTCGATGCCATCATCGTCACTGCGGCACCGGACCACATACCGAGGCCTCTTTTGGAGCAGTTGAAGGAGGGAGGGCGCATGGTCGTGCCCGTGGGTACCTCTACCCAGGTATTGAAAAAGATCGTCAAGCGGGGAGGAAAGATCGAGGAAACGGACGTCACTCCGGTGATCTTTGTCCCCATGACCGGCGGCGGAGTCAAGAAACAATGATGGGGAGGTAGAAAGATGGGGAGATGAGGTGAGGAAACGGATAAGGTATCCGCCATGTCCTTTCCAACAAGCAATTCAACCATCTCATAATCATTGGCCTCTGGCAAGCTAAAAAAGAATTACTTTTCCTCAGTCTTTTGTTTCTTTCTCCTCCAGTATTCCAGTCTCCTCTTGATCTCCTTTTCAAACCCCTGGTCCGAAGGATGATAGTAGATCCTTCCTTTCAGGTTTTCGGGAAGGTATTCCTCCTCAACGAAGTGGCCGGGATAGTCATGGGGATACTTATAATCCCTTCCGTATCCCAGGTCCTTCATTAAAGAGGTGGGGGCGTTTCGGATATGAAAGGGAACTCCCAGGTTCTCAAGTTCCCGAATGTCTTTCTGAACCCTTTGATAAGCGCTATAAATCGCATTCGACTTCGGAGCCGTGGCAAGGTAGACGGCGGCCTGGGCAAGGGCCAAATCCCCTTCGGGCAAGCCGATGAAGTGAAAAGCCTCCATTGCCGCAACCGCCACTTGTAAGGCGTGGGGATCTGCATTGCCGATATCCTCTGAGGCAAAGCGGATCATCCGTCGTGCGATATAGAGGGGATCTTCCCCGGCCTCCAGCATTCTTCCGAGCCAGTAGAGGGCCGCATCCGGATCACTCCCCCTCAGACTCTTGTGAAGCGCGGAGATGAGATTATAATGCTCCTCTCCAGACTTATCATAGAGAAACGTCTTTTTCTGAAGAACCTCTTCCAGATCCTTGATTCCGATATGGCGACTCCCTCCTGCATCGGGAGGACTCGTTAGGACGAGCATCTCCAAGGTATTCAAGCCCGCCCGCGCATCGCCGTTGGCAAGGACACCGATCCGATCGATCACCTCGGGCTCAACCGTGGTCTCGTATCTCCCTAAGCCTCTCTCCTTGTCCGTCAACCCCCGGTTCAAGATCAATCGGATCTCTTCTTCTTTGAGCGGGCTCAGGGTGAAGACTTTGGTACGGGAGAGCAAGGGAGAGATCACTTCAAAAGAAGGATTTTCTGTGGTGGCGCCGATGAGGATGATCGTTCCCCTCTCGACGTGGGGGAGAAAGGCATCCTGCTGGGCCTTATTGAATCGATGGATCTCATCGACAAAGAGGATGGTTCTCCTTTTCTGATATTTCCATTCATCATTGGCTTCCTGGATCACCTCCTTGATCTCTTTCACACCGGCCAGCACTGCACTGAAGGCGATGAATCGAGCCCCCGTGGTCGTGGCAATGATCATGGCCAGGGTGGTTTTGCCGGACCCGGGAGGCCCCCATAGAATCATCGACGGAAGGTGATCCGTTTCGATGGCCTGACGAAGAACCTTTCCCTGGCCCAGAAGGTGCTCCTGTCCTACAAACTCTTCCAGAGACCTCGGCCTTATTCGTTCGGCCAGAGGAGATTCTCTTTCAACCAAATCTTCTCCGTTCTTGCCGAAAAGATTGGGTTGTTTTCTGTTACTCATCCGTCTCCTTATCTCCCCACCGCCCTATCTCCTCATCTCTTTATCTGCCATGCGGACGACCTGGAGCATCTCCTCGTGGATCAGACCATTCGAGGCAAGGATCTCTCCGGAATAGATACTGAAAGGCTGCCCTTTAAAATCAGTCACCTTTCCTCCTGCTTCTGCGACGATCAGGCTTCCGGCGGCTACGTCCCAGGCTTGAAGTTTCCATTCCCAGAATCCGTCGAACCGGCCTGCTGCCAAATAGCAGAGATCGATCCCTGCGGAACCCGGCCTACGTATGCCAAAGCTTCTTGTCATAAATTGACGAAAATAGCTGAGATAGAGATCACCATGTTCCCGGACATCGTAAGGAAACCCTGTACAAAGAAGACTTCGACTCAAATGGTCCTCGTGTGAGACGAAGATCCGATTCCCGTTGAGAAATGCTCCTTTGCCCTTCTCTGCCTGGAAAAGCTCATCCAGTATGGGATTATAAACCACCCCCAATTTCACCTCACCCTCTATCTCCAGCCCGACGGAAACACAGTAACAGGGATATCCATGAAGATAATTCGTTGTGCCGTCCAGAGGATCGATGATCCACCTCCATGGAGAGCCTTTCTTCTGAAAAGGGCTTTCTTCTGTGAGGAGATCGTGGTCCGGGAAAGCCTTCGAAATCGTCTGAGTGATGGCTTGATCGCAGAGTTTATCCACCTCCGTCACCGGATTAATCTCGCCCTTGTATTCCACCGATTGAGAAAGTCCCGCATGTTCCATCTGAATCCGCCCCGCTTCTCTTGCAGCAGAAATGGCAACTTGAAGATGACGATTCATTTCTTCCATGGTTGAAATCCTCTCATGGAAACTATATGATAGCGGTAAAACCAAGTCAACCCTGGGGAGATGTCGGTTGCGATGTTAAAAATGGCGGATCCAGCAGGAAAGCCTCCGAAATTTTATAATGCGGATCTTTGAAAAATGAAAAATAATATTTCTTCGCTTTTAACCCAGGCGTCTAAGGACTTTTCATCTTGCGTAGAACGCCCCTTTAGAGGTAACCGCTATGAAATTTTTTCAGCATCCCTGCTGGATCCTTAAATTCCAGTAACGGAGGGGTTCCAGATGAAATTTGAAACTCTTGGAAATTGCTTCGTATGCGGGGAGAAGAACGCGGGTGGCTTGCGATTGAATTTTGAGATCGACCAGAAGAATCAAACCCTCAAGACAAGATTTGTTGCAAGTCCCACGTTTCAAGGCTGGGACGGGATTGTCCACGGAGGGATCATCTGCACCCTGCTGGACGAGGCCATGGCAAAATTGGTTTACGAACTGGGATTCCAGGCCGTCACCGCTTTCTTGGAAGTTAAATTCAAAAAGCCCGCTCCGATTCTCCAACCCCTGCTCGTCTACGGGGAGGTTACGGAAGTCAGCAAAAGATTGATCAAGGCAAAAGCCAGGATTGTTCAAGAGGATGGAGCAGTTCTCGCAGAAGGGAAATCCACGCTGATGAGACAGGGGGCAAACGTTAAAGTTCAAATGCTGAAATAAAGGTCAAGGCTGAGATGATGCCTGAATTCGGCATGCATTATTCATTTGGACTTTGGGTTTTGAAATTTGGCCTTTCTTTCATACATCCACTGGGCAAAATCCGGATCGAAACCAAACTGTTCTAACAGACCCCGATTTTTCAGAAGCTCGCCAATCGGGAGATCCTCTGTCTTCCTTCCTCCCCGGATTAAGACTGCCCTCCCGCACAGATCCAGGACAACGGACAGATGATGGGTCACAATGATCTTCGTCTGAGAAAGCAACCGGATTCTTTCGGTGAGGGAGCGGCTTCCAATGGGATCGAGGTTATCGGTGGGCTCATCGAAGGCCAGGATCTCGGAATCCGTGGCCAATACCGTTGCCAAGGCAACCCGTTTCTTCTCTCCTTCGCTCAGATGGTGGACCGATCGTCCCTGAAACCCAGTCAGGCCAACCATCTCCAAGGCCTTCTCCACCCGACGCCCAACCGCTTCCTCATCCAGCCCCATATTGAGGGGGCCAAAGGCCACGTCGTCGAAGACGGTTGGGCAAAAGAGCTGATCTTCCGGGCTTTGGAAGACCACGCCGACTTTTCTTCGAATTTCCTTCAGGTTCTTCCTTTCGACAGAGAGGCCCAGGATCTTTACATTCCCGTCTCCGATCAATGTTCCGTTCAGATGGTAGAGAAGGGTGGATTTCCCTGCGCCATTTGGCCCGAGGATCGCAACGGACTCATTCCGGCCGACCACCAGATCAATGTCTCTCAAGGCCGGCGTCCCGTCGGGGTAATCATAAGAAAGATGGCTGATTTCGATGACATTATCAGAATTCATCTCAGATAGAGCCTCAGAAAAATAAAGATGAGGGGGAGGAAGAGAAAAAGGACCTCCCTCAAACCGAAGCTTTTGCCCGTGGTTCCGGGCATCGTCCCGTTATACCCTCTGGAAAGCATCGCCTGGTAGACCCTTTCCCCGCGATGAAAACTTCTGAGAAAAAGAGTCCCGACCATGTGACCGATAACCTTCAGCTGCCAGAGCCATCTTCCTCCGAAAGATCTCGAATCCCTTGCCCGGTTCATCCGCTGCAATTCATCGATCAGGATGAAGGAGTAACGATATAGAAAGGAGGCGAGAACGGTGAAGATCTTAGGAGAGCCCAGTCTCTCCATTCCTTTGATCAATTGGGGAAAGGAGGTCGTGGAAGAGAGCAGAATGATGGAGAAGACTCCCAGAGAAGACTTGATGACGACATTCCATAGAATCCAGAGACTTCCTTCACCGCCTCCATCTCTCTTGACGAAGGGGATGGAAAGAGCGACCACAAATAGAAACGGAAGAATGACCAGAACCTTCTTGATCAAGTGAGCCAAAGGGAGCTTTGCCGAGAGAGCAATCCCGATGAGGACCGATGCCAAAAGACCGAAGAGAAGAAAGGCTGTAGGGGGGGAGCTGACAGCGACCAATATAAAAGTGAAAAAGACAATGATCTTTGCCCTGGCATCCAGATGATGGATCGGGCTCTCCACAACGCTGTGATGATCTAAAAAGGCGTGCTTCATCGGCTCGTCTTTCTGCCCGGTCCGAGTAGCCTTAAGAAGTTGAGGCCCAGGATCATCTTCCTGTCCTCCTTGGATACGCCTGATTCTTCCATTTCCTTAAAATATCTCCGGTGCGAAAGGAGGGGAAAATCGGTCCCGAAGAGAATCTTTCCCGGGCCCACGATCTCACGGACAACGGAATAGATCTTCCTGGAATAAAGGAAAGGGGAGGCTGCAGTGTCGTAATAGACGTTAGCCATCGTCTTTGAAACCTCCGGCATCAATTCATAGAAAGGGAGTCCTCCTCCCCAATGGGCCAATAGAATTGGCAGGTTTGGAAAAGAGAGGATCAATTCGTAAAACCTCTCAAGCGGGGTTTCACCTTTTCCCGGATAGGGATGGCCCAGGAGCTCGTTGGTGTGGAGCATGATGGGAATACCTTCTCTCTCCATCCGGGTGAGGACGGGTCTGATGGACTCGATGTCCCGAGAGCTCATCTCACGATGGTAGAAGGCGATCTCACCCACGCCCCTGGCCCCTGCCTTCATCGCCCGGTCCAATTCTCTCTCTGACCAATCCGGGTCCGAAAAGAGCAGAATAACAAAAACGATCAATCGATCAGGATATTTTGAAGCAGATTCCATGAGATAGTCATTATGAAGAGAGCAAAGGTCGGGCTGCCCCCAAGGAAAGCCGCAGATGACGGAACGCTCCACGCCCGCTTCGTCCATCGAGGCGATCAGGTCTTCCGCCGCTGCTATTTTTGCCTTAGGATTTTGATAAATGGACGAAAATCCTCGATCTCTCTCAGAGAACAATCCCCGGTCTCTTTTGACCTGATCCGGAAAGATATGGGTATGGCAGTCTATGATCATGGTACATGGAGGGTGCGGCAGGCCCTCAGCCTTCTATTCAAAAAGGCTTACATCCCCTTTTCCTTTTCGGATGACTTTGGGAGTTTCATCGGTAAGGTCGATGATGCTGGAATGTTCGGCAACGATCACTCCTCCGTCGATGACGAGATCCAACTGCTTGCCGAAGCGTTCTTCGATCTCGGAGGGGTCATTGTAAAGCCCTTCATCAGGCTTATAAACGCTTGTGCTGATAATGGGATGCCCGAGCTCCCGAACCAGGCTGAGGCAAATCTTATTGTCGGGAATACGAATCCCCACGGTTTTTTGTTTCGTCATGGCAATTTTGGGAACCAGCTTGGTGGCACCCAAAATAAACGTATAGGGACCCGGGAACAGCCGCTTCATCATTTTGTAGGCATAGTTCGAAACATAGGCATAGCGACTGATGTCCTTTAGATCGGAACAGATGAAGCTGAGCGGTTTCTTCCCGTCCAACTTCTTCAATCGGTGGATCTTCCGGATCGCTTCCGGATTAAACAGATCGCAACCCACTCCATAGATCGTATCCGTGGGATACCCGATGACCCCCCCCTTCTGAAGAACATCAACGACCTTTCGGATCAGTCTCAATTGTGGATTCCTGGGATTGATGGTCAGGATCATAGGTTCATGTCTCCCGTTCCAGTTCCTTCAGACGAACCCCCTGAAGGAAACGTTCACTGAAGTAGGGGGTATCCAAATTATCCACCTTCACCTCTCTATTACGAGTGGAAGCGTGGACAAATTCGTTGTTCCCAATATAAATGCCCACATGGGCGTTATTCGATCGCGGCGTTTTGAAAAAGACCAGATCTCCCTCTTCCAATTCTTTCTTCTCCACCTTCTTGCCGATTTGGGACTGTTCCCGGGCAGTCCTGGGAAGGTGGATATTAAAAATTTCGTAAATCTTTTTGACGAAGGCAGAACAATCAATCCCTTTCAATGTGGACCCCCCCAGCCGGTATGGCACTCCCAGAAAGGTCTTAACCACCCGGACAAAAAGGTTCCGCTCCTCGGGGTTGCTCCATTTCCCAAGGGGTCTTGAGACCTCCTGTCTTTCGCCATCTTTGTCTGAACGTCTTTCAAGGGCCGCCTCTACGGAATCTCGTACTTCTCCTGTTTCTTCTTCCCTTTCGGTCTTGGAAAGGGTGAGCACCTGCCCCACTTTCAACGTGGTCGAACGGAGTCGATTCATTCGCTTGATTTCCTCTACGGAAAGGCCCACCCGTTTTGAAATTCTGTAAAGAGAGTCCCCTCGCTTCACCGTATACCGTTCTTCGGCCAATCCCTTAGCGTGGGCCCCGAAGAGAAAGGAAATGATGATTAGCCCCACCCCCAAAAACGTCCATCGTTCCCTCATAGAACTCCCCTTTCCTGATACGTGACCGTTTTCTTTCTGAAAGGATCCGGAAAGAAATAAGATAGGATAAATGGATAGGATATTTATACAAAACCCGCAGTCAGAAGTCAACGGGCTGTTGTCCAAATTGATTTCATTCTTCGAGGATCACGACTCGAACAAGAACGTGACTTTCCTGCTCTGCCGCAACTTTTGATCGCTTCGTCTGTTCCTGATCCCTTAGCTTCACGGCTCCTGCCGGGGCCGTATCACTTTCCGCAATCCTCTGTTCCTGAAACACATGGTCTGTCTTCTCTGGTGGGTTCAGCCCTGCCAATTTTTTTTCAAATTCGGAGAGGGAAGCCGCCGGGAGGGATGCGAGAAAGACATTCCCTTCGACTTTAATCATCTTCCCGTCAAATTGCTGAAGATAGGTCTGAATTTGATTCAGGGTCTTCTTCCGGTCGGAGGTTCGCAAGAAGACCTCTTGAGGAGGTTTGACTTCAGGAGAGGCTTTCTCCCTTGCGATCAAGGCCGGCAAGGCAGGTTCTATTTTTCTTTTTTCTAAGGGGGCAGGGGAGGGTTCCGCAAATGGAGGTGCACCCCTCTCTTCTTCCATCTCCTTCTTAGCCAGCAAGGGATCCGCTTTCTTCTCCTCGGTGAGGGGCTCCGAAAGGGAAGGTCTCATCGGTTCGGTGCCTTCTTCCTGAAATGAATCAAATGGCATGATCTTGGTGAGATAGAGGACCAAACAGACAATCGCCACCATGGCCACCGCTTGAGCGGGAAGTTTCAAAGAGAGGGGGAGGAAAGGAGCTTTTCGTTTCGGCTCTTCCATCTTCTTGTGAAGCTCTCTGAGAAATCCATCCGGCACCTCCACGTCTTTAACGGAATGAAGCCATCCGAGGGTCTTGGTAAGCTGTTCCAGGTCTTTTTGGCAATCGGAGCAGGAAGCCAGATGTTCCCTCACAGTCTTTTCTTCTCTTGCGTCCAGTTCATTCTCCAAGAAGGAGGAAAACCGATCCCGAGCTTTCTCGCATTCCATTGAAATTACCTCGTTTCCGTTAATGCACAAATCTTTTCAAAACCTCTTTGAGGTCCATTCTTGCCCGATGAAGTTTCGATTTGACCGTTCCTTCGGGAAGGCGAAACAGTCTTCCGATCTCCTCGTAGGAATATCCCTGCAAATCCCTCAATACGACCAATTCCCTCTGCTCCTCATTCAATTTAAGAAGTCCCTTTTGGATCAATTGTTGAATCATCTTCTTCTCATAGAATGTTTCCGGATTATCCGAAGGATCGGCCAGTTGTCTTGGCATCGCGTCCCCGTCGTCTGTCTCAACGGGATCATCGAGTGAATCTGAGGAAAAGTAATACCGTCTCTTCAAATATTTCCAGCGATTCCGGCAATGGTTTAGGGTGATCTGGGTCAGCCAGCCATCGAACCTCATCTCCTCCTTGAGATCCTTAATCGAGTCGAAGACCGAAAGAAAGACCTCCTGGGCTAATTCTCTTGCCTCATCCAGATTCCCTAACATCCTGTAAGCAATATTGAATACCTTCTTCTGATAGCAGAGGACCATTTTCTCAAATGCCTCCTTGTTACCGGCCTTGCAATTCTCGATCACCTCTTTACCAATCTTTGGAGAAGGTTCCATGGAAACTCGTTCTTTCGCCTTACCTTATAGACAACCGAAGATGGTTTTTGTTCCGTAGAAAGCGCTTAACCTCTGGTTCCAAAAATCTCTAAGTACTTCCTCGATTTCTCATAGACTTCTGTCAGTTGTTTCTTCGATCTCTCCAGATCTGCCTCGTCAAGCCTTTTCACGACCTTCGCCGGAATTCCCAGAACCAGTGATCGCTCGGGAATTCTCATTCCATGGGGAACAACGCTTCCACTGCCGACCATGGAATCTCGTCCCACTTCCGCCCCATCCAGAAGAATGGCCCCGATGCCTACGACGGCTCCTTCCCGGACGACACAGCCGTGTAAGATAGCCCCATGGCTGATCAATACCTCTCTTTCAATTATCACGGGATGATCCTTCGGAGCTTCCGCTAACACCTTATCCAGGAGGGCGGAGCGCTCTCCGACTGTGATCCGGTTGCTGTCCGCCCTCAGAAGAACAAAGGGCCAGATGCTTACTCCGGATCCGAGCAAGATCTCTCCGATCAGCCTCGCAGTGGGATCGATGAATACGGTCTCATCAAATTGGGGTGACTTGCCTTGAAAGGGGATGAAACGGTGAATATCAATCATAAAGCCTCCGGGAGCCTGAAATCCCAGTATCCAAACCACAAATTCCAGATAATTTTCAATCACCAACCACCAAATTCGGAAACAAATCCGTCCTTGGTTCAAGGGCTTCACTTCTCTTCTCTTGAAAAAGCATAAAAGACCACACTCGCAACCATTCCCAAAAAACAGATCAGAAAGGAGAGATGGTAAGCCTCCGGAGGATAACTTTGACCAAGGCGAGGAAAGGATTCGATGATTTTCCCCAACCCTGGCATGAAGAGCGCGGCTCCCGCCATGGTGAAAAAATTGATTCCGGTCATCACGGTGCCTGCAATTTCGATAGGAAAAAGTTCCTTCGCATGGGAGTAGATCAACATTCCGAAGCTGCTGAAAAAACCAATAATGAAGAAAATAAGACCAAAGCAAAAGGGGCTATCGATTCTCGGAATTCCGACCAAAGGCAACAGACTCAAGCCATACAGGCTTAATCCCTTTAAAGCCACACCTTTACTCGAATGGAAGACACGATCCGAGAGCCGTCCTGCAATCGGCCCTCCTATGATCATTCCGACGGACAACAGAATCAACACGTTCCCGGCTTGGATTGGGGGATATCCCTTGATATCGATCAAATAAGGCCCCAACCACAAGCTCTGGAGTCCGGCAAAGGTTCCATATCTGAAAAAAGCAAGCGTCCCAATCTGCCAGAAGGCGAGAGATCCCAGAACCAGCCGCATCGATTGAATCACCCCCATGGTCGGCTTGGAGGAGGCCGAGGAAAGAGGGGCCTCTTCCTTCTTTTCCTCTCCGCCTAATGCCCAGAAAACTGAGATGGCAAGGATGATGGTGATGCCGCCGGCAAGGATGAAGGTCATCCTCCATCCAATGGTAGAGGCGAGGTAGGCCATGGGAGAAGTGGCAAGAATACTTCCCAGGGTTCCGATCGAAAGATTGATACCCACCAGGGTGGCGAACTTTTCTAAAGGAAACCTCAATGTGAAAACCTTGAAAGACCCCATCAAAACAGAAGCCATCCCGACTCCGATCAGGATCCTCCCGGAAAGGGCCGGGATAAATGATCCCCCCAGGGCGAAGAGAAAAGCACCCAGGGCTCCAAGGAGCGGGAAAAGGGTCAATACGATACGAGGTCCAATACGGTCGAGCATGGGCCCCATCGGGATTTGAAGCAAAGCAAACGAATAGAAATAAGCGCCGCCCAGGATGCCGAAGGTTTCCGCATTGAGGCCGAGATCTTGGATCAGATTGGGAGCGATGACTGCGTTCGCCGCACGAAAAAAGAGGGAAAGGACAAAGAGGGCCGAGAGGACAAAAAAGATCAAGTAGAGTCTCATGGGGAATCTCTTTTTATCAAGAAACTCTATAAGAAAGCAAGACATTCGTCAAGCAAGAATGGAGGTTTGGTCCAATCCTTCAGGGAAACGCGGGAAAAGCCAGCACGATCCGGTAGGAATGCCTTCGAAAATCTTGTCAAGCGGACTTTCTGGCATTTTTTGTCAAGGGTGGCTTTTCTGATGGTAAGCCAGTTCTCGGAATCAATAACTTACCTTTGTGACCGGCAAGTGCCCCTTAACCAAGCCTTTTAGGCGAGGTTAAGGGGCACTATAAAGATGAGATTTCCTCTCCCGGAAGCCCCGCCCCCGCCCTGTGCTTGCCTGCCCCCGTCTGCCGGACGGGCAGGGGTGGGCATGGGCGGGGAGCTTCATTTAGAGGCAAGCTTAAGGTTGCCTCTACAAGATTTTCTCCAACATCCCTCCCAGATCCTGTTGAGTTCTCACGGGGGAGCGGGCGTTTACGCGTTGGGGAGATTTGATTTTCTTGTAAAAATGTTTATAATGTTTTACAAGATGCAAAACGGTGGCAAAGGAGGTGAAAGTGGAATGAAGAGGGCCATTTCTATTTTCCTGTCGTTGTTCGTGCTCACCACGTTTACCGTGGGATTAGCGGGATGTGGAGCGGATATCAAGGCAGAGAACGAGAAGCTGAAAGCCGAGAACACAACCCTCAAATCGGACAACGATAAATTGAAACTTGAGGTACAGAAGTTAAAGGAGGAGATCCAGAAGGCCGCAGAGAAGGAAGCAACCCTTGCTTCCCTGACAGCCGAGAACGAGGCCTTGAAGAAACAGGTGGAGGATTTGAAAGTCAAACTCACGCCACCCCCCAAGAAGAAAAGATAGTCGAATGATGGTCTAAAGCACTCAAGAGGGAAAGCTTAAAGGGGAAGAGGCTTTCCCTTTTTTACTATGTGATGAAGAGAGATCATTACAGAGAAAAATCGAAAAAGCGGAATAGAAGAGGGTGGACTCTCTATATCATCTATGCCTTCATCCTCTCTCTCCTGATCCCTGGGTTGATCGTGGGCCTCCTCTTTTTCTACTACTCCAACCATCTTCCTGATTTCAACCCGCTGAAAGAGCCCCCCCCCAAAGCCTACTCGGTGGTCTATTCGGAGGAGGATGAGGTCGTGGGCAAGTTTTTAGTGGGGAACCGGATCCCCATCCCTTATGAGCGGATGCCCAAATCCCTGGTACAAGCTTTCATTGCAGCAGAAGATGGAAATTTTTTTCAACATAGTGGGATCGATTATAAAGCGATTGCCCGCGCGATGTTTAGAAACCTGATGGCAGGTAGAATCGTCCAGGGAGGAAGCACGATCACGCAGCAGGTGACCAAAATTTTCTTTCTTACTCCCAAGAAAAGTCTTCTCCGAAAGTTGAAAGAGGCGGCGTATGCTTTCGGTTTGGAGCGGAATCTGACGAAGGAGCAGATTCTTAATCTTTACCTGAACAACATCTATTTGGGCAACGGAGCTTACGGCGTGGAGGCCGCCAGCGAAAGTTATTTTAATAAGCGGGTGGATCAGCTTAACCTGGGAGAGATCGCCCTGATGGCGGGCATTGTTAATGCTCCCAGCCGTTATTCGCCGATCTATAATTTGAAAAGGGCAAAGGATCGCCAGTCCTATGTTCTCGGCCGGATGGCCGAGCTGGGATTCATCTCCCAGGAGCAGAGGGTAAAGATCCTTCGCACCCCGCTGAGGATTCAATCGAAGGAAAGCGCCTATTTCAGCAAGGCCCCTTATTTTACGGAGTTCATTCGCCAACAGGTGGAGAAGAAATACGGGAAAGAGAAGCTGTATCAGGACGGATTAAGAATCTATACGACCATCGATCTCTCCCTGCAGAGGATGGCTCAAGACTCCCTGGAGGCAGGCCTGCGGGAACTGGACAAAAGGCAGGGATTCAGGGGGCCGATCCAGAGGCTTTCTCAAAAAGAGATCAAGGAGCTTTTGGGCAGAAAGAAGGGGGCCCTTGCTCCTCTTTCGACCCGTGAGATTTATGAAGGCGTGATCCTCTCGAAAGACGATTCTCAGAAGAGTTTTGCTGTCTGGGTGGAAGACCGAAGGGGAATATTGTCCTTTTCCGAGATGGCCTGGGCCCTTCATATTAAGCCTTCTCCTCAGTTTTCTCCCGGGGATGTCAAAACACCTTCGAACCTTCTCAAGGCCGGTGATGTGGTTCATGTGAAAGTGAAAGAGCCTCCCAAGAAAGGCGGTCAGCCCCTTCTTCTCACCCTTGAGCAGGAACCTCTGGTCCAGGGAGGCTTGGTCTGCATTGATCCCAAAACGGGATACGTCAAGGCTATGGTGGGAGGCCGTGACTTCACCGAAAGCCAGTTCAACCGGGCTGTTCATTCTCGAAGACAGCCGGGTTCTGCCTTCAAGCCCTTCATCTATGCCGCAGCGCTGGAAAAGGGGTATACTCCTTCAACGATACTGATGGATTCTCCGGTGGAGTATTCGGACCCTGACGGAAGTTCCTATTGGGCTCCAAAGAACTATGATAAGAACTTCACGGGACCGATCACCTTCCGAAATGCGCTGGCCCATTCGAGAAATGTCGTCACGGTAAAGATTCTTGAAGATATCGGGGTGGGTCATGTCCTTAAATTCATCAAGAAGCTGGGGATCGACTCTCCGATCAAGAGGGATCTCTCCATCGCCCTCGGCACCTCGGGCGTCTCCATGCTCGAATTCACCGGAGCCTTCAGCGCTTTCGCAAACGAAGGCCAAAGAACGAACCCCATCTTTATCAAGAAGATTGTGACGATGAAGGATGAGGTGCTCGAAGAGAACTTTCCCTATGTCGAGTTTGAGGAAAAGGAGGAAGACGAAGACACTCCCCCGGTTTCCTCCCCTGTTCAAAAAGAGCAGGTGATCTCTCCGCAGAATGCGTTTCTCATCACCCATCTTCTTCAAGGGGTCGTTCAACACGGAACAGGTCAACGGGCAAAGGTGCTGGGCCGGCCGATTGCCGGAAAGACCGGAACCTCCAGTGACTGTGCGGATGCGTGGTTCGTCGGTTACACTCCTTCTTTTTTAAGCACCGTCTGGGTGGGTTTTGACGACAAGACTTCTCTGGGAGAGAATGAGACAGGTGCCCGGGCAGCTCTTCCGATCTGGATCTCCTTTATGGGGCAGGCCCTGAGAAACACGCCGGTCGAGACATTTAAGGTGCCGCCAGGGATTACCATGATTAAAGTCAACATTGAAACGGGACTGCCTGTTAATGAAGATTCCCAGGATACCGTTCTGGAGGCCTTTATTGAAGGATCCGCTCCCGGGGCAGGTGAGGGTTCACCCAAGGAATCATCCAGCCAATGAAAGGCCCTTTGCAGACTTTCCTCTCCAGCCTCGTTTCTAAGAGAAATCTCAACTGGAAAAACGAATGGAAGATGAAGAACTGAAAGAAATCCTGACCGGCTGCAAGACCGTTGCCGTCGTTGGAATCTCGCCCAGGGAAGATCGACCGAGTTACAGGGTCGCCTCTTATCTTCAATCAAAAGGTTACCGTGTGATACCGGTCAGGCCTGACGGCGCTGTGATCTTGGGAGAGAAAGTCTATCACAATCTGATGGAGATTCTGCCGGAGATCGAAATCGACGTGGTCGATATCTTCCGTAAATCGGAAGATGTTTTCCCTGTCGTAGAAGAAGCGATCCGCAGGGGAGCGAAAGTCGTCTGGATGCAGGAAGGGGTGATCCACGAAGAAGCCGGAGTCAAAGCCGAAAAAGCCGGGCTGAAGGTCGTGATGAATCTTTGCATGAAGAAAGAACACCAGAGACTGCTCTAAGAGATCCCACCGAAAAGCAACTCAAAAGACACCCCGGCCTCACCTATGATACTCAAAGCCTATCCCTTCGTTTTGCCTATGTCCCGCCTGCATTTTTGCGGAGGCCGGAAAGCCCCGGCTATCCGTGAAACTCCGCATTCTCGAGTAGACCCAACCACGGGCACGCCCGTATCTTCACTATTGAAAATTGGGTGACAATAATGTATCGTTTCTCCAAATGGAATCCAGGAAGATTCTGATTTTGAGGCTGAGCGCGGTGGGAGATGTCATTCGAACACTGCCCGCGGTGAAGGCCTTGAAGGAGTATGATCCTCAATCCTCGATCACCTGGGTTGTTGAAGAGCCATCGAAGTCCTTGTTGGAGAGTCAGCCTCAGATCGATGAGGTCATCCTCTTTCCCAGAAGGAGGTGGGTGGAAGGAATCAGATCGGTCCGGAGAATAGAGAGGACATTGGCGGAGATGTCGAGGTTCATCTCGGGTCTCAGGGGCCGGAATTTCGACGTCGTTCTCGATTTTCATGGGATCTTGAAGAGCGGCCTCCTCTCCTTTCTATCAGGTTCCCCCAAGAGGGTCGGATATGATCGAAGATCGACCAAAGAAATGAACTTCCTCTTCTCGAATGTGAAAGTGGGGCTTCCAAAGGAAAGGATCAGTCGATTTCAAAGAAATCTCTTCCTTCTGAGGGGGGTTGGACTGGATGTGAAGAAGCTTGAATATCGCCTTCATATTCCTTCGGAGGTCCGGGTGGAGATGGAGTCCTATTTTGAAGCCCGAGCAGCATCTCTGAGGAGACCCTTGATTGCGATCCACCCCGGGACAAGCTCAAAGACTTCTTTTAAGAGATGGATGGCCGATCGATATGCCAGCCTGGCAGACCGATTGGTCCGTGAATTGAAGGCCACGGTGCTTTTTACATGGGGGACGAACGAGCTCGCTTGGGCTGAAGGCATTCGAAAGAAGATGAAGGAATCATCGATTTTGAGTCCCCGAACCGATTCGCTAACCCAATTGGGGGAAGTCTACAGAAATTGTGATCTCTATATCGGCGGGGATACCGGCCCGATGCACGTTGCATCTCTTGTCGGAATACCCGTTGTGGTCATTTATGGACCGACCGATCCTATCGCGAATGAGCCTTTTGGAAGGCACCGGAAGGTGAGAGAAGAAGTGGGATGCAATCCGTGCCGAAACCGTTCGTGCAAGAAGCTCACCTGTTTGGAGAGGGTGACGGTCGAAGATGTCTTTGATGCAGCGAAAGAGATCTTATCCGCTACTCCCCATATCCCAACTGACTGTGAAAGGAATTTCCTTAATCCCTCTTCATCGACCTATAATTGAAGGAGGGACAGCGGGGTTATAAAGAGGAGAGGAAGTGCGTTGAAATCAAAATCTCACACTGACTTCAGAGGGGTGAATCGCATTCTTGTGCGGGGAGTGAATTGGGTGGGCGATACCATCCTGACCTACCCGGCGGTCCAAAAATTGAAATCGCTTTTTCCCCATTGCCACCTGGCCATGCTGGTTCCGGGCCATCTGGTCGATTTATGGAAGACCTTTCCTCAGGTTGATGAAATCATCCCTTTTCAGAAAAAGAGGGGGATCGGGTCGATCTGGGAAGACATCAATCTCAGCCAGTCTTTGATGGAGAGGAAATTTGATTTAGCCGTGATTCTCCCACGCTCCTTTCGCTCAGCCCTCCACATCTTTTTAGCTCGAATTCCCATCCGGGTTGGTTATAAAGGTGAAGGCCGTTCGTTCTTTCTCACCCATGGGATCCCACGAACAAAAGAGGTCCTCGAGATCCATCGAATTCATTATTACGAAAAACTGGTTGAGTCCACAGGGCAGAGCAAGGAGTCTCCTTCGCCCCGGATCTTCCTCAGGGAAGAAGACAGAAAATCGGTTGAGGAGATGCTGGGAAGCATGGGCCTCCTTGATGGAAGGCTCTTAATCGGCATGAATCCGGGGGCAACTTATGGGTTGGCGAAGTGCTGGCATCCGGAGCGATTTGGGGAGCTCGGGAAAAGGATCTCGAAGAAATGGAAGGCCACTGTGCTGCTTTTTGGCAGGGAGGAAGAGCGCCCCATTGCCAATGAGATTCTCGTGCATTTGAAAGAGGGAGGAATAGACTTGACCGGCAAGACGTATCTTCTCCAGTTGGCAGCCCTCTTGGAGCGTTGTCGCATCCTGGTGACCAACGACACCGGGACGATGCACGTGGCCACTGCCGTAGAGACCCCGGTCGTCGCCCTTTTCGGTTCGACAGACCCCTCCACGACAGGGCCCTGGGGTGACGGCCATGTCGTAATCAGGAAAGATGTTTCATGCAGCCCCTGTTCAAAAAGGATCTGCCCCACGGATCATCGATGCATGGAGCTCATCACGGTAGACGAAGTGGAGGAGGCGGTTGATCGAAAGATGAAGGAACTGATGCAAATTCCCTGCCTGCCGGCAGGCACCAAGCACGAATAACCAAATAATAGCCAATATCCAAATTCCAATGACCAAAGACTGTTTGATAATTTGGTAATTGGAGCTTATTTGGCGCCAGCCGGTGGGCAGGGGATTTGGACATTGGAATTTCATTGATTGCATTGCCATAAATTAGGAGCAAATGAAGAAGGCCATGGTCGAAAAGGTTGCGGTATCGGTTTATGTCCTGACTTTCAATAACGGCAGGACGATTGAGCGATGTTTAAAAAGCCTTGGCTGGGCTGAGGAACTGGTCGTCGTCGACTCCTTCAGTACGGATGGAACTTATGAAATCTGCCGGCAATATACGGACAAGACTTACCAGAGAAAGTGGACCGGCCACCGCGAACAGTATCAGTTTGCAGCCGATCAAACGACCCGTCCCTGGATTATGTTTGTCGACGCCGATGAGGAGGTTTCTCCCCAGTTAGCCCAAGAGCTTCAAAAGGTATTAAAAGAGAAAACGAACGATGTCGATGGGTTTATTGCTTATCGCCGCACCTATTACCTGGGAAGATGGATTCGGTTCGGAGGATGGCATCCGGACTGCGAGATCCGCCTCTATCGAAGGGATAGGGGGAGATGGGAGGGCGGGCTTCACGCCAGGGTCGTGGTGGATGGGAGGGTCGACTCTCTAAAGAACGAATACCTCCACTATAATTACCGGGATATTTCAGATCAGATACAGACCATTGATAAGTATTCACAGATTGCCGCGGAGGATATGATCCGGAGCAAGGAGGAGTTCAGCCTCTTTAAGCTTCTCTTTCATCCTCCTTTTCGGTTCATCAAAGAGTACCTCCTGAAGTCAGGATTTCGAGATGGGCTGCCCGGCTTTATCATCATTGTGTCAACCATGTTCTATGTCTTTATCAAATACGCCAAGCTTTGGGAACGAACCCGGTCTGCAAAGGAGAAGGAAGATGACTTCCGGTGAGAGTGTCTTCAAAGAGAAAAGAGTGATGGTGACAGGAGGATTGGGTTTTATCGGATCCAATCTCTCCGGCCGGCTGGTGAAGGCAGGAGCAAAGGTGACGATCGTGGATAATATGATCCCTCGTTTGGGAGGGAACCTTTTCAATGTGAAGGGGATCGTGGACCGGCTCCGCGTCAATTTCAGCGACGTGAGGGATGCCCATTCCATGGACTACCTGGTGAAAGAGCAGGACTATATCTTTCATCTGGCCGGGCAGGTGAACCATGTGGACAGCATCCGGAATCCCATTCAAGACCTGGATATCAATTGCCGGGGGACGCTCGTCCTTCTCGAATCCTGTCGAAAATGGAACCGGGAGGTGAAAATCATTTTTGCAGGAACCCGGGGCGAATACGGGTCCAGCGTTACCTTGCCGGTCGGTGAGGATCATCCGACCAATCCCAAGGGAATCTATGCGGTGACGAATCTAACTGCAGAAAAGATGGTTCTCGTCTATCACGATGTCCATAAAATTCCAGGAACCTGCCTTCGAATTACCAATACCTATGGTCCCCGGCATCAGATGGCACACGATGAATATGGCGTCCTCAACTGGTTTGTCCGGAAGGCGATCGACAATGAGGTGATTCCCGTTTTTGGGGATGGCCGGATTTTGAGAGACTATCTCTATGTGGACGATGCGGTGGATTGTTTCCTCCAGGTCGCAGCATCCGATCCGGCTTACGGAGAAGTGTTCAATGTCGGAACGGGTATTCCGATCAGTTTTATCGATTTGGCAAAGAAGATTCTGGAAATTGCAGGAACAGGGAAGGTTGCCCTTACCGAATTTACCCAGGAACGGAAAGAAGTGGAGCCCGGAGATTACTATACCGACATCTCTAAAATCAAGCGCCTCGTTGGTTGGGAGCCGAAAATCGGCCTGGAGGAGGGCCTCCGGGAGACGATCGATTTCTACAGGAAATACAAGAAGGAATACTGGTAATAAAAGTAGTGCGGAGTGCGGAATGAAAGATATTAGAAGGGGTGCATCAAGTTCCGTAATCCGCATTTGAGGTAGGAAGGATTGTACGGGGGACAATCTGGCAAAAATCCTTCCAAAAGTTTATCAAGCGGACTTTTAAGTTTGAAGCCGAAAGATACCGGATCATGTGAATAAGCCTTAAAAAGGATATGCTAAACTCTGTAGTGTTCCTTAAAAGGTAGCCGCTATAAACTTTTTCCAGGACCTTTGCCAGATTGTTAGGTGTGAGACTGAGGAGTTACGAAGGATTCCTTTTTTCGTCTTGACAAAACAATCCATTCATCCATGCAAAAGATCCGATTTGCCACGGCCATTCTGGATTTCTCTAAGAGCAAGGGAGGGGCCGAAAGGTATCTGGTGGATCTGTGCACCTGGATGGCAGACCATGGTTTTGAGGTTCACGTCTATGCGGAACGCTGGGAAGAGGTGCGAAACGAAATCCATCTCCATCAGGTGAGGACGATTCTTTTTCCCAAAAGCCTTCGACTTCTTTCTTTTGCAACGAGAGCCACAAAGGCAATGGAACAAGGTCACTACGATGTGACCCTCGGGGTCGGCAACACGCTACGCGCCGATATCCTTCAACCCCACGGCGGCGTGCATTGGGCATGGTTCTGGAGGAGCCTAAGGGCCTACGATCACCCGCTGGTCTGGATGGTCAAATTCCTGGGAAGGGTGTTGAGTCCAAAACAATGGATCCAGGGTTATATCGAGAGTGCACCCTATAAGAAAGAGCATTTTCGCAAGATCATTGCCATTTCCGACATGGTCAAAGAAGATATCAACCGCTGGTACGGAGTTTCTAAGGACCAGATTACCGTGATTTACAACGGAGTCGATATCGAGCGTTTTCATCCTCGAAACCGCCAATATGGAGAGGAAGTTCGAAAACGATATGGGATCGGAGATGAGTTCGTTATCCTCTTTGTTTCTAACAACTTTAAAATGAAAGGATTGAGTTACCTGATCGGGGCCCTGGCAAAGATTAAACAGGAAGGCCGCCATTCTTTTAAGCTTCTCATCCTGGGAAGGGATCGACAAGCCCCCTATCTCAGCCAGGCTGAGAAAGCAGGGCTTTCGGAGGAAATCCTATTTGCGGGCTCTACGAGCGAACCCGAGAAATTTTACGGAGCAGCAGATCTTCTGGTCCATCCGACCTTTTATGACGCCTGTTCCCTCACGGTGCTGGAGGCCATGGCCAGCGGACTTCCGGTCATCACCACCGATCATAATGGGGCGAGCGGAGGCATCACCGATGGGAAAGAAGGCTTCGTCATTGATGACGGTAGGAATGTCGAAGACCTTTCCGGGAAAATTTCCTATTACTTTGACGTTGAGAAGAGAAAGGAAGCTTCTCTTCTTGCAAGGAGGCGGGCGGAACATTTCTCGGCGGCTGGAAATTGTAAGGCGATAGTTAGAATCTTCCATGATTCGGTAAGAGGGAGAAAAGGATAGGCGGAAGGAAGGAGGGACGAAATGAAGGTCTGCTTATTCACTCCCGTCTTTATACCCACGATGGGAGGAGTGGGGATCGTGGTTCACCAATTGGCCTCCTTTCTTACAGAACAGGGACATGAGGTTACGGTCCTTGTCCATAAACGTAGAGGAGAGAGCGAAGTGCCTGACCTTCCCTACAGGGTATTTAGGTATCCCCGTCCTTTTTCGAACAAGTGGGGGATCGAGCACCTGGTTTTTTATCTGGTATGGAATAGATTCTTGACGGGTTTTGATATCCTCCATTGCCACGCTGCCTATCCCCACGGATATGTCGGGGCCATTTTTAAGAAGATTTTCGACATCCCCTTGGTAATCACTTCTCACGGTGATATTGCAAAAGGGACCCCGGTCAGAGAGGATGCGAGGTTGACCAAAAGAATAAAGAAAGCGATGGAAGGGGCGAATGCCATCACGGCGCTGACCCGTTATATGAAAGAGGAATCGATTGAGTCGGGAGCTTTCGAGGAAAAAATCCACATGGTTCCGAATGGAGTGGATTTAGGAGCTTTCCGATCTGAAGAAAAGTTTGTTTATAAAACGCCCTATATCTTTTCGATGGGGATACTGCGGAGGATCAAGGGTTTTGATATCCTGATCAAGGCTTTTGACAAGGTGAAGGAGGTCCACCCAGAAATTAGCTTGCTCATCGGAGGGGAGGGAAAGGAAGGGGAAAATTTAAAAAAGCTTGTCCACGATTTAAAATTGGAGGATCGCATCCGGTTCTTAGGAATTTTATCCGGGAGAGAGAAGATCAAACTGCTTCGGGGTTGCGAATTTTATGTCTGTTCTGCCATCGGAGAAGAGCCTTTCAGCAATTCGATTCTTGAGGCCTTTGCTGCCGGGAGAGCGGTCTTAGCCAGCCATGTAGGAGGGGTACCGGATTTAGTGGAGGATGGGATCAACGGAATATTGGTTCCCCCTGGAAGCCCCGATTCTCTTGCGGGTAAAATGATAGAGATGCTACGTCGCCCGCCTCTCCTTCAGAAGATGTCCGCCTGCGCCATGAGGCGATCCAGAGACTTTGATCTGCCGGTCATCATGAATCGATACCTTCTTCTTTACGAAGGATTGTTAAGACCGCTCCAGCCAAAGAAACTGATTGGATGTAAAAAGACCGAGGGATGAGATCTTTTCTTTGACACGCATGCCGGCTTGGTTGGCAAAATCTTTCATCTCGCGAAGACTGTAAGTTTTTTCATGCCATGATTCGCCACCTCTCCATTCTCTTCGGCGAATACGTAATGAAAACCTTCTTTTCTGGATGCGCCAACTGCGCCGATTGTAAAAAGTGACAAGGGCTTGTGGGGCGACCCGCGAAATCTCTTTCAAGGCTGCTATGATTTGATCGGACTGAAAATGATGGAACATCCGGATAGACATGACAAAATCGACCGAATTGCTGGATAGAGGAAGTTCAAAGATGGAGGCTTGTAAGGCCGGTAAGGGTGTCTTCAGCCGTTCCGAGGCGTAGCGGGCATAGTCAAAATTTATGTCCATTCCAACATAACGATGCCCTTGATCAATGAGAAGATCGGTGAACCGTCCCAACCCGCAGGGGATATCAAGAACCAGGCTATGAGGCGGGAGCTTCCCAAGGACCGATTGGGTGATGTTACGCTCCGAGCGATTCATTCGGTGGCCCCTTCGGGAACGGCCAAACCGCCGAATTTCATAATCGAATTTGGCGTCCTCTTTTTCCATGGGAATTCTCTCAAATGAGTTAGGTCGAAAATGGTGGTGCAAGTTATTTATGGAGAATATTGTCATGAAATGTCAAGAGCTTTTAGGAAAAATAATTCTATTCGGGCCTTTTCGATCATTTTTTATCTCATGAACGGATGGGAAACGAAGCGGATTCATACCTTGAATAGTTCCCGGATTTGTGATGTTGATTTTATATAAGTTTCATATAATAATTTACCCATTCATTTTCAACCGATTGTCACTGGAGCTTTGTCGTTTGCCGAAACTTTGTTTTTTGGCGATCGCGGGCAACTATGGATTTATCAATCATCATTGTCAACTGGAATACGAGGGACCTCCTTCTCCAGTGCCTGGGCGCCGTCTATCAGACGGTCAGAGCCATTGACATGGAAGTCTTTGTAGTGGATAACGGCTCAAAAGATGGAAGCGCGGCGGCGGTGGTAGAGAGGTTTCCGGGGACAAGGGTTTTACAGAATCAAATAAACTTCGGATTTGCCAGGGCAAATAATCAGGCGCTGAACAGGGCAGAAGGGAAGTACCTGCTCCTCCTCAACCCGGATACCGTGGTCAGGGAACGAGCGATTGAGAATCTGCTCTCTTTGATGGAAGCTGATCCAAAGGCCGGGGCAGCCGGAGGACAGCTTGTCAATCCGGATGGGTCCAAGCAGAACTCGATCGTCAACTTTCCAACCTTGGCCACTGAACTCCTGAACAAGAGCCTTCTTCGGTGGTTGTTCCCGGGGAGGTTTCCGGGTAAGGAAAATGTCTATGGGGAGCCGATCGAAGTGGAGTCCGTGATCGGCGCCTGTATGATGGTCCGGGGTGAAACGGTGGAAGAAGTGGGGCGCTTGGACGAGGGCTATTTTCTCTTCCTTGAGGAGACTGATTGGTGTTACCGGATGAAGAAGGCCGGCTGGAAGATCTATCATGTCCCGGCGGCCCAGATTTACCATTTCCAGGGCAAGAGCGCAAAGACCGACATCAAAGGGGCGAAGATCGAATACTATCGGTCCCGCTACCGGTTTTTTCAGAAGCACTATGGGAAGGCTCGATGTGCTCTCCTTGCGGTTGGGCTGGCTCTTAAGCTGGGAACAGAATTCTTCTCCATGCTCGTCGGCTGTACCGTTACGTTCTTTATGCTTAAGGGATGGAGAAAAAGACTCTCTCTTCGCGGACACCTGTTGTGGTGGCATCTGCGACTTTGTCCGGAAGGAATGGGGCTAAGGCCGGAGAAGAACGATATCTGAAACCAATAACCAGCGGTATATCAGAGTACCAGGGAATCAGGATGCAGGATATCAGAATACCTGGATATGAGGAGAAAGTGAAAAAGAGGATCTCTAACCCTGATGTCCGGATAACCCGATACCCACTACCTGGTAACCTGATGCCCTGATGACGTGTCACTCCGAATTTCATCCATCGAGCTCAGATTTGCACGGAGGTTCTATGGCAAACATTGCAGTCATCGGTTGTGGGTACTGGGGGAAAAACCTCGTCCGGAATTTTCATGAGTTGAAGGCACTCAAAATGCTTTACGACCTTGACGAGAAGAGGGCAAGAGAGATGGGAGGCCTCTATCGGGACGTCAGAATTGCCAGAAATCGGACTGAAGTCTATCAGGATGATTCCATCGGCGGGGTTGTGGTTGCCGTTCCGGCTGAGTTCCACTATGAAGTTGCGAAAGAAGCCCTTCTGGCCGGAAAGGATGTCTTCGTGGAAAAGCCTCTGGCGTTGAAGATGTGGGAGGGGAGAGAACTGGTGAATCTGGCAGAAGAGCGCAAGAGGATCCTGATGGTAGGTCATCTGTTAGAGTACCATCCCGGAGTGATCAAGCTGAAGGAACTGGTCTCTTCCGGGGAACTTGGAAAGATCCATTATATCCACTCGACTCGGTTAAACCTGGGAAAGTTTCGAACGGAGGAGAATATCCTCTGGAGCTTTGCCCCTCACGATATATCCGTGATCCTGCTCCTCCTGGGAGAGATGCCCAGGGAGGTCTCCGCCCACGGAGGAAGTTATCTGAATCAGGGGGTTGCGGATGTGACCATGACCACGATGGACTTTCCCAGTGGAGTAAAATCCCACATCTTTGTGAGCTGGCTCCATCCGTACAAAGAGCAGAAGCTGGTCATCGTCGGGGACCGGAAGATGGCTGTTTTCGACGATGTGGTACCGAAGGATAAACTCCTGCTCTTCAGCCACCGGATCGATTGGATTGACAGGATCCCTGTCCCTAAGAAGGAGGATGCAGAGGTGATTCAGTTCGAGATGGAAGAACCTCTCAAAAACGAATGCCGCCATTTTCTCGAATGCATTGGGAGCCGCTCCAGGGCCCATACCGACGGGGAGAACGGAATGAGGGTTCTGGAAATCCTGGACCTCTGTCAGAAGTCGCTCCAGGAGGGAGGAAAGGTTCTCCAGTTTGGGAAAGAGCGTCATGGGGTCGAAGAGTCAATCTTACGAGACGTCTTTGTTCATGAGACGGCTTGCATCGATGGCCCCGTGGATATCGGGGAAAAGACACAGGTCTGGCACTTTTCCCACATCATGCCCGGGGTGAAGATCGGGAAAAATTGTGTGATCGGTCAGAATGCCTTCATCGGCAAAGGAGCCGTCCTCGGAAATAATATTAAGATCCAGAATAATGTTTCCATTTATGAGAGTGTAGAGTTGGAGGATGATGTTTTCTGCGGCCCTTCCATGGTTTTTACCAACGTATTTAATCCCCGAAGCTTCATATCGAGAAAGAAAGAGTTTCGTAAGACTCTGGTCAAGAAAGGGGCGACCATCGGTGCCAATGCGACCATCGTCTGCGGGAATACGATCGGCCAGTATGCTTTTATCGGTGCCGGTTCCGTGGTCACGAAGGATATCCCGGACCATGCCCTGGTCTATGGAAACCCGGGAAAGGTGAAAGGGTGGGTTTGTCAGTGTGCCGTGGAAATCAACTTCCGGTCCGGGAAAGCCGTCTGCCAGACCTGTGGGAAGAAGTATAAAAAGGATTCGAAAGGGGTTAAGCTAATCTAAAGGGTTTAAACCCCCCTAAACCCCCCTTTGCTAAAGGGGGACTAAGGGGGAGATTATGCAAAATGTAATTAACCAGGGTCTTAGTCCTGAGCGGAGTGGAAGGATGAAGATCGTTACCATCGTGGGAGCAAGGCCCCAGTTTATAAAGGCCGGGACCGTCAGCCGGGCAATCCTTTCCTTTAACCGGAGCCGGCCGAAGGAAGGGGAGAAGATCAGGGAGATCTTCGTTCACACGGGGCAACACTATGATTATTTGATGGATCGAGTATTTTTTGAGGAGCTCAAACTTCCTGACCCGAATTATAACCTGGAGGTTGGGTCGGGATCTCATGCCAAGCAGACAGGGCTGATGCTTGAACGAATCGAGGCGGTGCTCCAAAAAGAGAAGCCCGAGATCTGCGTAGTACACGGGGATACCAATTCCACTCTCGCAGGAGCCCTGGCTGCGGCAAAGCTGAACATCCCTGTGGCCCATGTGGAGGCGGGGTTGAGAAGTTACAGGAGAAGCATGCCGGAGGAGATCAATCGGCTTCTCACGGATCATCTCTCGACAATCCTTTTCTGCCCGACCGCCCAGGCGGTCAAGAATCTGTCGAAAGAGGGGATAAGGAGCGGGAAGACAAAAACGGTCAAGAAGGTCGGCGACGTCATGTACGATTCAATTCTTTATTACTCTGAAATTGCGGAGAATAGATCGACTATTCTTGAAGATTTAGGTTTTTCCAATCTACAATCCGCAATCTACAATCCGCAATATTATTTGGCCACCCTTCACCGCGCAGAAAACACCGACGATCCCAAGAAGCTGAAATCCATTTTGACGGCCCTGATCGAGATCGGAAAGAATATCCCTGTCATTTTGCCTCTGCATCCCAGGACCAGGAAGATGATGGAGACCTTCCGTCTTCCCAAAAGGTCGAAAGAGATTCATCTGATCGAGCCACTCCCTTATCTGGACATGCTGAAACTGGAAAGAAATGCAAAGGCCATCTTGACCGATTCCGGAGGGGTTCAAAAAGAGGCTTACTGGTTCCGGGTTCCCTGTTTCACGTTGCGTGATGAGACCGAGTGGGTTGAGACGGTCCAGAGTGGCTGGAACGTTTTGGTGGGTTCGAGAAAAGAAAAGATTGTCAAAGAAGTAAGATGCGGGTGGAGCCGTGGAATTCGCCCGGGAAGAACGGGAAGGTTTGGAGACGGACGGGCAAGCAAAAGAATCGCTCAAATCTTATTTGACTATTTTGGTTAGGAACAGATGAATTCAAAAAAATCTTTAACCATATCCCTTTTCACCAAGCTCATTCTTCTCGTTGTCCTCGCTCTTCTTCCGAGGCTCCTTCTCCTTCTTAAACCGGATATCATCACGGTTGACGGAATGATTTATATCAAGATGGCCAAGCTGTTCGGCGAAGGGAGTTATGCCAGAATCCCAGGAAATTACTTTAACCTCTATCCCATCTTGATCTTTCTGGCTCAGAAGTTTGTCGGCGACTGGGAACTCAGCGCACAGATGATCTCTGTTTTCTTTGGATCGCTCACCGTTGTCCCTGTGTTTCTTGTTGGAAGAAGTTTGTATGATGAAAGAATCGGTTGGTTTTCGGCGATCTTTTACATCGTTCTTCCCGATTTGTTGAAATTCGATATCCAGGTGATCCGGGACCCCATCATGTGGTTTTTCGCGGCCACCAGCCTCTGGCTGGTCTGGGAAGGAAACAACAGGAATCGGCTTCTGCCCTTTGCTCTTGCAAGCATCAGCATTGGCTTGGGCGCTCTGACCCGTGTTGAAGGAACGATTCTCTGGGGAGCCCTTGTCCTGTATACCGTTTTCCAGAAAAGGTGGGGAACGAAGATTCGTCGAAAAGTGGTACATCTGACCCTTCTGATCCTCGTTTTTCCGGTACTTCTCGTACCGACTCTCCCATTTCTGAAAAAAGATTTTGGTCAGATTGCGATCCATGAGATGACGTCCTTTTCTTTCAATTTCATAATGAACAGTAGCCGGATGATCCTTAAACCCCTGGACCCGATCAAGGCCATGGAAGAGAGGGTTTATGATTCTCTGCCCCAGATCTCCAAGAATTCTCTTGTTTCGGCAAAGCGCCACCGAATCACTCTGGCTGTCTCCGAGGTTATCCATAGATTTCTCAAGTCGGCAAACTTCCTCGTTCTTCTCATCCTCCTCGGGATCTGGAAAAGGAAAAGAGAGGGGTTTGTCGCTGCGGACCGGTATCTTCTTCTTATTTTCGCAGTCCTATTCTTCATGTCCGTTTTCTATGCGAGGCACATCTACTATTTCAGTACCCGCCATGGAATGACTCTCGCATTACCCGTTCTTTTGTTTGCGGGACACGGTTTGGACTTTAGCGCCGAAGCCTTTTCCCGAGGATTCGGCCGGTTTGCTTTCAGGTGGCCTTTTGCGAGAAAGCATTTCATTCATCTATTAACGATCTTCTTCATCATCGTCTTTCTGATCCAAGGTGTCTCCTTCAAGAGCTCAGGCAAGTATATTCAAAAGGAGACCGGCTTGTGGTTGAAGGAGAACGGCTACCAAGGCTCAGTCATTATGGGACCGAAAGCATTCCTTCGTTTGCCTTTTTATGCCGATGGAAAATTCCTGGAGATGCCGGATTCATGGGATAAAGTTGCGGAGAGCATTCGGCAGAATGAAGTTAAGATTGTTGTCGTTGATCCCTCGACCATCGATCAGGATTGCGCGGGGTTTTCGGGAAATTGGTCCCGGGCAGGGCTCTCCACCATTCAAGGACCAGAGGGAGCAGGAAGGAAGTGTTCCATACAGATTTTTAGGATTCCATAAGAAAAATCATCCCATCGTCACACACCCGCCTTAGGTTACCCTTCTCGGATTAATGGAGAATCTAACTTTTCTCTTGACAAAAGCTCATTTTTCGTTATTATTGTTCAAAAAATGAACAATAATGGGGAACGTTTAAGGACGATGGAAAATTATAGCGCCCTGTTCAAGCCCTCGGAGGAGATGCGTGACCTGCAGTTCTTGGAAGAGATCGAGCAAAATCCGAAGATCTCTCAAAGAGAACTCTCTCATAAGTTCGGTATCGCCCTGGGAGTGACCAATGCCTGCATTCATCGGATGGTCAGAAGAGGGCTGATCCGGTTAAAGGGATTTCCACCCCGAAGGATCGTTTACTATTTGACGCCAAAGGGCTTTGCAAGGAAGTCAAAGCTGATGTTGCATTCCTTCGCCAATAATATTCACCACTATGCAGAAATGAAGAAAGTGATTTCGAGAAGACTGCTTGAGATGCAGGAGAACGGGGTGAAACGGGTCGTCTTTTTCGGAGTCGGTGACGAGATGGAGGTTGCCTATATTACCCTTCAGGGTTTGGAAATGAAGCTTGTCGGGATTGGGGATCGTGAAAAGAATATCGGGAAGAAGTTTTTCGGCTATAAGGTCATCGGTCTAAGAGAGGTGAGTCATCTGAATCCGGATGGGATTTTGATCTTCTCCAATAGGAATCGAAACACATTTGGCAAGACTTTTGCAAAGCAGAAGGAATGGAATTCGATTAAGATATTTACCATTTGAAGAGGGGGGGCAAGTTCCAATGGATTGGGAAGGCGGGTTCGGAAAAACAACGCATGATGGTGGTCTCCACTGGTTTGTCATTCACACGAAACCAAGGGATGAAGGCCGGGTGAAGAGCAATGTTGAAAAGATGGAAGTTGAAACGCTTCTTCCTCTTTACAAGAGCATCCGGTTTCTTCATGGCAGAATGTGCAAGGTCTCAAGTCCTCTCTTTCCAAACTATCTCTTTGCGAGACTCAACCTCGAGCGCGATTATTATAAAGTGAAGTGGACAAGGGGTGTCAACCGGATCGTCGGCATTGGAAATGAACCCACGCCGGTCGCAGAAGTAGTAATCGAGATGCTAAGGGACCGGATGGCCGATGACGATACGGTTCAGCTTGTAGATGACCTTCAAGAAGGAAACTTGATCCGGGTGACTTCCGGTCTTTTAAAAGATTTTGTTGGAGTTTTTCAAAAGGGGCTGTCATCAGACGGAAGGGTGAGAGTCCTTCTCAATCTGGTTGGAAGAGATCTGCCGGTTCAAATCGACCGCTGGCAGATCCAAAAAGTAGCGTAACCTGGTCTGTTTGGTCTTTTTTTTCTTTCTGGTTGATTTGGTCAGGATAACTTTAAGAAAGAAAACAACCAGAAAAACCAGATAAACCAGATAAACCAGAAAAACCAGAAAAACCAGATAAACGAGATAAACCAGAAAAACTAGCTAAACGAGATTGCCCAGACCGCTGGCACAACATCCGAGAATGAAAGCACTAGCCGAAATGATTCAAAATTTGGGACGGCGGAAGCCTGTGTATAATTTGAATTGGGGTTTGATATGTTAAATGACAAAACGATCTTGATTACCGGTGGTACAGGGTCCTTCGGGAAGAAATTCGTCCAGATTGTCTTGGAAAACTACAAACCCCGAGGACTTATTATTTTCAGTCGGGATGAACTTAAGCAGTTTGAAATGTCTCAAAGATGGAGTCTGAAGAAGAATCCCTTTCTTCAATACGTTCTTGGGGACGTGCGAGACAAGGAAAGACTGTCTCGTATTTTTAACGGTATTGATTATGTTGTCCATGCAGCCGCTTTGAAGCAGGTACCCGCCGCTGAAAATAATCCTAGTGAGTATATAAAGACAAATATCATGGGTTCCATGAATGTTATAGAATCGGCGATATCCAACAATGTTAAGAAGGTGATCGCCCTATCTACAGACAAGGCATGTAATCCAATCAATCTGTATGGTGCAACCAAACTTTGTGCGGATAAATTGTTCGTGGCTGCCAACGCAACGAGTGGACTCAATACGCGGTTCACCGTAGTGCGCTACGGCAACGTTTTAGGGAGTCGCGGTTCGGTGATCCCCTTTTTCAAGGAAAGAGCGCAGACCGGGGTGTTGCCCATCACTGACCCTCGCATGACCCGGTTCTGGATTACTCTGGATCAAGCTGTTCACTTCGTGATTAAAAGTTTGGAATTATCCAAGGGGGGGGAAATCTTTGTACCCAGAATTCCTTCTATGAAGATTGTTGATTTAGGGAAAGCTATCGGCCCTGCCTGTAAACACGAAATTGTTGGTATTCGTCCTGGCGAAAAGCTTCATGAAACCCTCATAGGAGAAGATGATGCTCGCAATACTGTTAGATTTAATGAGTGCTACATCATTCAACCGAACCCTCAGGCACGCGAGGAACTTCTCAATCCGAGTAATGGTGGCGGCACATTATGTGATGACGGGTTTAATTACTCTTCAAATAATAACTCGGACTGGATGACGGTGGAAGAATTACGGAGGTTGATTGATTCGATTGCCGACGACTACTCTATTGAAAGATCACGTTGGTCAATGGAGGACGTTCCTCAATAGAGGAAAAGATGGAAAGAAATAGAGTGAGAATGCTGATTACGGGTGTCAGTGGCTTATTAGGGAATAACCTCGCCTATTACTTCAGGGGAAAATACAAAGTATTGGGCCTTTACCTTACACACCCGGTTTCGATGGAGGGGATTCAAACACAAAAGGCAGATATCTTATCAGAAAGCTCATTGCGAGAGATTGTTCAGGATTTCGACCCTGGTATTATCGTCCATTGTGCATCTCTTGCAAACATCGATTTTTGCGAAGGGAACAGAGATCTTGCAGATCGTGTGAATGTTTCTGGGACGAGGTCGATGGTGGAAGCCATGAAGGACGATGGAACGAAATTGGTATACATCTCATCTGACTCAGTCTATGACGGAGGCAAAGGTAATTTCTTAGAGGCTGACCCGGTGAATCCGCAAAATCATTATGGGTTGAGCAAATATAGAGGTGAATTGGAGGCATTAAGAGAAAGTAATAGTTTGATTTTGAGAACAAATCTGTTCGGATGGAATGTCCAAAATAAGCACAGTATAGCCGAATGGATATTGAGCGAGTTAACAGAGGGAAGAGAGGTCAAGGGTTTCAGCGATGTCTTTTTTTCTTCTATTTACACTTTCGATCTCGCACGCGTACTTGATCAGGCTATCGAATTAAACCTAACCGGACTATTTAACTGTGGAAGTTCCACCTCATTGTCAAAGTATGAGTTTGCTATTCGAATCGCAGAATGTTTCAGCCTGAACAAAGATCTAATCAAACCTATTTCAATTGACCATCATGATTTCAAAGCGAAAAGAGGCAAAAATCTTACTCTCAACATCGATAAACTTGAAAACGCCCTGGGTGAGAACCTGCCAAGCATCCAAGAATCCATAGAGGCTTTCTACAAGGACTTTAAAGGCGGCCTTCCCAGAAAGATTCGGAAGCAGAGTGCCTGTACCCCAACTGAATCACCGTTTTTGCGCTATGGAAAACAATCGATTGATTTAGTTGATATTGAGGCGGTTATTGAAGTATTACAGTCTCTCAACTTAACCCAGGGGCCCAAAATTGCTGAATTCGAGTCGGCTTTATGCGATAAAGTAGGTGCTCGATTTGCCGTTGCATTTAACTCCGGGACTTCAGCACTCCATAGCGCTTGCCTGGCAGCAGGCGTTCGTCCCGGCGATGAGGTCATCACTTCGCCAAATACTTTTGTTGCCTCTGCGAATTGTGCTGTTTATTGCGGTGCAACGCCCGTTTTTGCTGATATAGATTCTGCTACGTATAACATTTCGCCTGAGATGATTGAGAAAAAGATTACCGTACGTACCATGGCAATTATTCCTGTGCATTTCGCAGGTCAAAGCTGTGATATGGAAACAATCCAAGAGGTTAAAAAAGATGCCGAAAAAGAGTATGGCCATAAAATATTCATCATCGAGGACGCTTGCCATGCATTGGGCTCTCTGTATAAGAATAGACATGTGGGGTGCTGTGATTTTTCGGACATGGCTGTCATGAGCTTTCACCCTGTCAAACACATTACGACTGGCGAGGGGGGGGCGGTATTTACAAATGATGAAATACTATACAAGAGATTAAGACTATTCAGATCTCACGGTATTACAAGTGATCTACGAGAGTTCGCTAATGATGATTTGGCCTTCCAGCCAGAGGATTTTGGTCAGCGTACCCTTGTGAATCCTTGGTACTATGAACAAGTCGACCTGGGTTACAACTACCGCATTACGGATATTCAATGCGCTCTTGGGCTTTCTCAACTAAAGAAACTGGATATGTTCCGTAGACGCAGAAGAGAAATAGTCAACCGGTACAATAACACATTTAAGGGTATGGAATTTGTTCATATTCCCTACGAAGATAAGGATTGCGACAGTAATTTCCACCTCTATGTACTTCTTTTTGATTTTGAAAAAATGGGCATTAACCGGGCTCAATTGATACTTGAACTTAAGAGAAGAGGTATCCAAACGCAGGTGCACTATATTCCAGTGCATCTCCAAACGTTTTACCGGAAACGTTTCGGAACCAATTGGGGCGACTGTCCCAATGCTGAAGAATATTACTCAAAATGCCTTTCCATTCCTCTTTATCCGGAGATGAGAGACGAAGACGCGAAAAGGGTCATTTGTGAGATCACGGCCATGGTCAAAGGTTCGATATGAATACAGCGAAAAGTTTGATGATGCAGAAAAGGGCTGCGCAGCGAATACCAGGGATGACCCAATTATTGTCGAAACGGCCTGATATGTTTGCGCCAGGTGTCTGGCCCGGGTACTTCAGCAAGGCGAAGGGGGTAGAGGTTTGGGATTTGGATGGTAATTCTTATATTGACATGAGTATCGCAGGGATTGGGGCTAATATACTGGGATATGCCGATCCTGATGTAGACTCCGCTGTAACTGCGGCGATTGAGAAAGGCACGAGCTGTTCGCTTAATTGTCCGGAAGAGGTCGAGCTTGCCGACCTGCTTTGCGAGATTCATCCGTGGGCCGAGATGGCGCGGTTTGCAAGGACCGGCGGAGAATCGATGGCTATCGCGGTGAGAATAGCCCGTGCCTATACGGGAAGGGATAAGATTGCATTCTGCGGGTATCATGGATGGCATGACTGGTATCTTTCAGCAAACCTGGGAAGCGAGAACGCTTTGGGAGAGCATCTTCTGCCAGGACTTAGTCCAAACGGCGTACCAAAGGGCCTCAAAGGAACGGCCCTTCCATTCCGATACAATCACATTGAGGAGTTGAGGGCAATAGCGGAAAACAACAAGAAGGATCTTGCCGCGGTCGTGATGGAGCCAATTCGTAATGACCGACCTTTGCCAGGTTTTTTTGAGGAAGTGAGGTCGATTGCAGGCGACCTGCGCGCTGTCCTTATCATTGATGAAATTTCGGCAGGATTCAGGATGAACGCGGGGGGAGCCCATTTGGTTTTAGGCATTTCACCGGATGTGGCTGTGTTTTCAAAGGCGTTGGGGAATGGCTATCCGATTGCGGCAATTATCGGCAAAAGCAAAATCATGGAAGCTGCCCAAAGCACCTTCATCAGCAGCACTTACTGGACTGAACGAATTGGTTCAACTGCTGCACTGGCCACTATTAATAAGCACCGAAAGTTCAACGTAGGAAATCACCTAATTTTCATTGGGGATTTGGTACAGGAAGGATGGCGCAAGACTGCATTAGAAAATGGTTTAAATATTGAGATCGGTGGTATCGCACCTCTGAGTCATTTTTCTTTCAAAGAGAGCAACCCTTTAGCAATGAAATCACTTTTTGTACAGTTGATGCTTGATCGGGGCTTTCTCGCTTCCACATTATTTTATTCAATGTATGCGCATCAAACCCAACATGTTGAAAAATATCTTAAGGCCGTTGATGAATCCTTTGCTGAGATATCGGAATTGAGCCGGAAGGGGGAGGTTGAGAAGCGATTGAAAGGACTGCCTGCCACAGAAGGCTTTAAGAGGTTGACTTGAATCACAATTGCCTTGAAACAGCCCGAACGGCGAACTCAGCATGCCCTCTTGTATTAGGCACCGCTCAATTGGGCCTTCCTTATGGGATAGCCAATAAGACAGGCCTGCCTGATCAAACCACAGCCACTGCCATTGTCCGTGAAGCATGGGAAAACGGAATTTGTGAATTTGACACAGGGCAGGCGTATGGAGACAGTGAAGGGGTACTGGGAAAGGCGTTATCCAAACTGGGCATTATAGGGGAAGTCAGGATTATCAGTAAGTTTGATCCTGATCTAAACCATCTGGATCCTGTTTCCATGTCGGGTGCCCTGGATCAATCTCTAAAGAAACTCGGTGTACCATATCTTTTCGGCATTCTGCTTCACAGGGAGGAGATGCTTTCTTTGTTGGATAAAGGACTTGCAGAGATACTCCACAAACTTCTCTTATCGGGTAGGGTTCAATACATAGGTGCTTCTGTATATTCTCCTGATAAAGCAGTGGAGGCTTTGAAGACAGAGGGGATTGACATCGTTCAGATTCCGACCAATATTTTGGACAGGAGATTTGAGAAGGCTGGAGTATTCGAACTCGCAGATCAAAAGAAGAAGCAACTATATATTCGCAGTATCTTCCTTCAAGGGTTACTCCTTATGGATCCAGAAGAGATTTCGACAGAAATGATCTTCACCAGACCAATTCTTGAAAAAGTGCGGTCAATATCAAGAAATTTGGGGATGACGCGGCAACAGATGGCGTTATGTTATATTAAGGGAAGGAACCCTAAGGCTAAGATAGTATTTGGGGCTGATTGTCCTTCACAGGTAAAAGAGAACTGTATATCCTGGAACAAAAATTTACCGGAATCCTTCATTTCTCTTGTGAACGACATATTTGCTCAAGTAGACGAACAAGTCTTAAATCCCGCTCTGTGGCCGAAACAAGTTCGTAAAGATCCCGAGGTGCACTCTGCATAGCCAAGAGGATATAAGGGTCATTGGCATAATACAAGCCCGACTTGGGTCTACTCGGCTGCCTGGTAAAGTCATGCTGCCTTTGGCCGGTAAACCTGTTATTCAGCATGTTATTGAGAGAACGAAATTAATCCCGGGTATTTCGAAAGTGGTTATCGCAACTCCGGCATCGCCAACCGATGATCAACTGGTTCACTTTTGTGACTCAATCAATGCAACTGTGTTTAGAGGAAGTGAAAGTGATGTATTGGATCGGTATTATCAAGCGGCACTCTTGCATCAGGCTGATGTTGTTGTGAGGATTACCGCTGATTGTCCTCTCATTGATCCTGTCGAAAGCGGGAAAGTGGTCAAAAGGTTTTTTGAAGTGAAGGCAGACTACGTCTCAAACACAAATCCCCCCATGCTACCGGATGGACTGGACACGGAAGTGTTCAGCATGGAAGCTTTGACAAAGGCCTGGGCTAATGCAAGGAAAAAATCGGAGAGAGAACACGTCACGCTCTATATCTATTCAAATCCTCAGGAATTCACGATTGGCTCTGTATTATACAAACATGATCTTAACCAATATCGATTAACGCTGGACGAGATGGCGGATTATGTTTTGTTAGAAAGGATCTTTTCTACTTTGGAAGAAAAGAATCAGTTTGGTTACTTGCATGAAGTACTATTAATATTAGACAGCAATCCTGAGTTTTTGAAAATAAATAGGACTATTCGGAGAAATGAAGGGCTTATCCATTCTCTTCGCCAGGACTAATGTAATAATCTCACAATGATTTTTCGATTTAACATAGGCCTCAAACTTTACTCGACTGATGTTGCTCTCATTCAAGACGCTGTGGAGCTCCAAAATGGACTTGTCGACTTCATTGAACTTTACGTCATTCCAGGGTCGCATGAGAAGACAATAGATGCTTGGAAATCTTTTGATATTCCGTATGTTATCCATGCCCCTCACTCACTGCACGGTGTTAACCTCGCGCAAGAAGACAAGTGGCAAAGCAACCTTGAGCATTTTAATGAGACACGGCAGTTTGCAGACGAACTCGGTTCAGATACCATTATCGTCCATGGAGGTAATAATGGATCTCTTTCTGAGGCCATTCGTCAAATTAGATTACTGAATGAACCACGGATAGCGCTTGAAAACAAACCTAAAATTGGTCTCCAAAATGAACTATGCATTGGATGGTTGCCCGTGGAATTTCGAAGGGCAACGGAGTCGGGTGTCCTAACCAACATCGTTCTCGATTTTGCACACGCAGCTTGTGCTGCTCACTCGCTGAAGGTCAATGAGATGGAAATAATAAGAAGTTTCATGGCATTTAATCCGAAAGTTTTCCATCTGTCGGATGGGGATGCATTGTCAGAAAAGGATGTCCATCTTAACTTGGGTAAAGGCAGCTTAAACCTTACCGAGTTTCTCTCCGTGGTTCCCGACGGTGGGCTCTTGACGGTTGAAACACCGCGTGATGATGGGAAAGGCCTTGAGGATTTTTCCGATGATGTCCATTTCTTACGTAACCACTTCGCAAAACAGAACTGAGTATACTAAAATCCGAGGATAAGAATGAGGAAATATTGATGGGGAATACGCTCGAATTAGACGGCCAAATTGTGGGGATGGGCTATCCTTCATACATCATCGCAGAAGTCGGATCCAATCACAACAAGGAGTTGGATACGGCAAAAAGGCTCATTGATGTCGCAAAGCAAAGTGGGTGCAATGCTGTAAAATTCCAGTCCTATACTGCAGAAGGCATCTATTCAGTTTACACGCCTCGGATTTCGGAGATGGAAGGAAGAAGCAAGCCGGGGGAAACGCCTTATGAATTGATAAAAAGGATTCAAATGCCTGTCGAATGGCATCCCTTATTGAAAGATTTTTGCGATAAGATTGGAATCACTTTCTGTTCATCCCCGTTCGATGAACCGATGGTTGATCTATTGGAATCCATAAAAGTTCCTTTTTATAAGGTTGCCTCCTATGAAATCACTCATTACCCAATGCTTAAGAAGATCGCCAAGACAAGAAAGTCTATCATTCTCTCGACAGGGAATAGCGGAATGGAGGATATCGAAAGGGCGGTTGATGTTCTCGAAAAAAATGGCTGTAAGGATTATGCCCTCCTGCATTGTGTGAGTCAGTATCCTGCGAAATATGAGGATATCCATTTGCGTTGTTTAAGTACCCTAAGAAGTGCGTTTGACTGCGCCGTTGGTTTTTCTGACCATACAACCGATTTTATTTCCTCTATAGTGGCGATATCCCTCGGCGCCTCCATTATCGAAAAGCATATCACCCTTGATAAGAGTCACTTTGGGCCTGATCATCCCTTCTCATTGGAACCGGGTGAGCTGAAACAATTTGTCAAGGCTGTCAGAGATGCTGAATTAATTTTGGGAAGTTCGGTGAAGCGGGTTCGTGAGAGCGAGGAAGAGAATCATATGATCGGTAGAAGAAGCATTATTGCCGCTTCAGATATCAAAAAAGGAGAGGTCATTACGGCCGATAAAGTGGTCGTCAAGCGTCCGGGTTTAGGCTTACATCCAATATATCTTGATCTCGTCGTAGGGAAGAAAGCCAAAGTGGATATCGAAAAGGATCGATGGATAACATGGGAGTGCCTTCTTTAAGAAATTACAGGGTTTCAAGGTAATGAAGATTTTGCTGACAGGTTCAACAGGGTTTACAGGTAAGTGCCTGGTAAGCTTGCTCAAGAATTCCGGTCATGACATATTCCATCTGGTGAGAGACAAAAAGGGGTTAAAGAATGAATACGTCTGGGATTTTGTGAGTCCCGTACCTGAAGAATTGCCTTCTTGTGATGTTTTAGTCCATTTGGCGGCACATGTGGATTTCGGTAAAGATCTTGAAATCCTGCAATATAACGTCAACACCTTATCCACCATGCACCTTGGCGCGTATGCAAGAGTTCAGAATGCTTATTTCATCTTTGCATCTATGGTCGGCGTACATGGAAGTCAACATGCTGAGGTTGGCCAAGACACACCCGTGAATCCTGAGAGTCACTATGCAGTCAGCAAGTATCTGGCTGAAGAAGTTATCAGAGGCCTTGTTGAAAATTACACCATCTTGCGGATTTGCGGCATCTATGGCCTGAACGGCCCTCAGCATTTGGGTTTAAATAAAGCGATCAGCGATGCGGTTCAGGAAAAGATCGCCCCGGTTCTTAAGGGCCCAGGCAAGGCGAAACGGAACTATATTTGTGTGAGCGATGTCGCTCAGTGGATCTTATGTTTGGTAAATAGATACGAGGCTTCGAAATCGCATAGGAGGGAGACTCTTTATTTAGCCGGGCCCGAAGTAATGGCCATTGAAGAATACTTGGAAATCATTGTAGAAGTCCTATTACACGGTATGAAATTGGAAAGGGTGGCAGGATCCGAAGGCAGAGATCTCGTTGTAAAATCCTCTCCTGCCCCATTTTCTCAATTAACATTTAGACAATATTTGAATTCCCTGATTCATCCATGATCAATTCCCAAAACCCGCCAAGATTAATAAAGACAGAGTGGGGTTTTTACCAGTACGATCCTCTTCCTTCTGATGAAGAATTGAATCATTATTACGAAAAGAGATATTACCAGGAGGGGTTGGGAAGTTATGAAGCTGTTTATTCGGACGAAGAGATCTCCTACTTTCGGCTTAAAGCGCGGTTGATCTACTCTAAGTGTTCAACCCTTGTAGATATGAGAAAAGGACAAAGATTGATTGATATTGGTTGCGGGGAGGGGTGGGTGATGGATGAATTCAGCCGCCAGGGACTTACCGTCCTGGGGCTTGATTTCAGCAGGCATGGGATCGAAAAATGGCATCCCCATCTTTTGCCTTTTTTTGAGAAGGGTGGTCTTTTTGAATTATTGGAAGAGAAGGTACGAGTCGAATCAAAATTTGACTTTTTGCTCCTTGCAAACGTCATCGAGCACGTCAAAGATCCGGTCAAATTGCTCCGGGAAACCAAGAGGATGATGCATCCCAACTCGATCCTCATCATTGTGGCCCCAAACGATTTTTCGCCATTACATGAATTTCTTCTGACAAAGAAGAAAATCACGAGAGAATTTTGGCTCTGTTATCCTGATCACCTATCTTATTTTAACAAAGAGAGTATGAGCAATCTTCTCTCAGATTTGAGCTTCAAGATTCACTCCATCGTTGCAGACAATCCTGTTGATTTGAATCTACTCAATGACAATTCGAACTATATTGAAGATCCCAGTAAGGGCAAAAACATTCATTTCTTCAGGGTAAGAAGCGATAATTTTTTAGGAAGCCGGGATCCCGAGAAACTGTTAAGAATCTATGAAATCTTAGGCTCCATGGGGGTAGGGCGAGATCTCAATTATTACTGCTCTATTGCTAAATGAGAATTTGCATTTTTTCCGATATCCATGGCAATGGTCCTGCTTTTCGTATTGCTCATAGGCTTATTATTTCTGAAAAAGCCGATGTAAACTTATTCTTGGGTGATCTTTGTGGTTATTACTTTGATCAACGAGAAACATTTGCGATGCTTCAAACGATTCCTAACTTAATCTCTCTGAAAGGCAATCATGACTCGATTTTTTTGCGCATTGTCAATAAAGATAGAGAGCTTCGTCAGGCTTATTTAAAAAAATACGGAAATTCCATGGAGAATCTCTTGGGAGAAGAGGGAGGAGAAATTATCCGGTGGCTTTCAGACCTACCGGAGTCCTATTCCTGCGATAGGTTAGGTCTAGCTGGCTATCATGGGAGTCCCTGGTCTAACCTGGAAGGATATGTGTATGCCGACTCGCCCTTTGAAAGATTTTGCGATTATCCGGCTGCCACTTTTGTTCTCGGGCATACCCATTACCCCATGTCAAAAACAATAGAAGATAAGCTGATTGTTAATCCAGGTTCTCTGGGACAACCGAGAAATGGGGGTTGGCCGAGTTATGCCCTAATTGACTTTCCTTCGAGGCGAGTCGAATTCAAAGAAGTACGCTATAACAAGGGCGAGCTTCTAAGACGAATTGACGAGTTTGACAGCGACAATCAATACTTGAAAAGAATTTTGTTTGGATAGAGAGCTATGGGAAAGCCCGTTATTCTCGTTTCGGCTGTGTGCGGTGATATCGGTTGTTCTGCCGTTCGAGCACTTAGAGACGCAGCCGGGAAAATTGTCGGATGCGACATGAATTCCTATAGCCCAGTTCTCAACCTCATAGACCAATTCTATAATGCACCTCCCGCTTCAGAGGAAGAAAGATACATGAGTTTTCTCAGGGAGGTTATCAAAGCAGAGGATATTGGTTTTTTTCTCCCTGTCTCTGATCCTGAGATCAAGGTTTTAAGCTTAAGGAGAAAAGAGATCGAGATTCTTGGGGTCAAGTTACTCTTAAACAACCGGACAATCATTGATAATTTCCTCGATAAGCTAAAGACGGCTCACTTTATTGCAGGTATAGGTTTAAGAACCCCGAAGACCGCTTTATTGAAAGACTATGATGGAAGTTTTGGATTCCCATTGGTAATTAAACCAAGGATAGGGCATGGAAGCCAACGGCTTTACAAAGCAGAAAACTCAGTGGACCTGGACTATGCACGATCGAAAGATGATGGGCTCCTTATCGCCCAGGAATGCATCGGTTCAGAATCAGATGAATATACTACTGGAGTTTTTTCAGATGGCAAGCGAGTTTCTTCAATTACGTTTAAGCGTAAGTTGGGATTTGGCAGCCTTACAGCAGAGGCGATTTTGATAGAGAGCACTTTCTTGGAAAACATATCCGAACAAATTGCTGAAGCAACCCATTTAGTTGGAAGCATTAATATTCAGTCGCGCCGTTTGAACGATAACTTCTTCCTTCCATTCGAGATCAATCCCAGGCTTTCGAGCACACTGCCTTTCAGAAGAAGATTCGGATTTGATGATGCTGTTTGGTGGTTGGATGTACTTCTTGGGAAGAGCTATTCTTACAAAAGAGAGTTCAAGTCGGGTCGAGCAATACGATATGTTTCTGAGTGCTACTTTGATATAGAGAGATTTGGACATGAAAATCGATAAGAAATCACTGCTGTTGGAGAACAACAGTATGTATCTTCGCCCTTTAATCGTTGGGGATATTACCGATGATTATGTTAATGGATTGAATGATCCAGAGGTCAACAGGTACCTTGTTGATGTGAGGCGAAATGTGCAGACGCGAGATTCGGTTGGAAAATATGTCAGATCTAATCTGGAAAATCCATCCGCAGTTCTCTTGGGTATCTTCATTAAGAATGATTCAAAAAGAATGGTTGGTACAGTCCATGTTTCAGGCGTTGACTTTTTTCATTTCACGGCTTCCGTGGGCATATGTTTATTTGCAAAGCAGTTTTGGAAAAAGGGCTATGCACAGCAAGCAATCCAATTAGTTAAAGGTTATCTTTTTGGAGTGCTCGGCCTTCATTATATCGAGGCTGGGATTTACGCAAAGAACACCAATAGTGTAAATATGTTTAGTCGGGCAGGTTTTAGTGAATGGTTCAGAGTGAAGGATAAATTTCGCCTTGTGGATAGCTTCGAGGAAGCTATTTACTTCGTAGACATCAATCCACTTTTTAATAGATCTCTCCTTGGAAGTCCTTAATCATTAAAGAGCATATGCAAACGTACACTGTGGTTTATGAGTCACCTACTCAGTGCGATTCTATCTTTATTCGGAAATATCTTAAGCAAAACGTTCCGCTTTGGATTGTGGAACCATTCCATACCTATCATCACAAGAAGGGTATAAGATTTTTCCCGCCTCACTTGCCGCCGTATGTAGAAGAGCTGATCAAAAATAGAAAGATATCCGTCTTGAATTCAGAGGAAATCAATGCGAAAGAAATATATCTATTATCTGCTGACAAGGCTGTGAATGTAAATGAGGCCGTATTCGCTTACTATAAGAAAAGGTATGACGAAATATTTAATTACGTTTCTGATACTTTGAAATCACCTGAAGCGGAGAATGTATTTAAGATCAATCTGTGCAACAGGATTGCAGAGTTCTATTCGTCAAACATTCTCCTGCATCGCCTTGAAGAATGTCTTACTTCAGGCCGAATGATCGTTTATCCGGATATGAATGTGTACGCCTACCTTTTTATGAAGAAGCTTCTCTCGGAAAGTAAGCAGGAGTTTTATGAACATCCGAATATCCGATTCCCGCGTCAGGCCTATCTCACAAGTTTTGTGGAAAACTTGAAGCGGAATCTGATTTCTTCAGCTAAGGTCTTGGCCCAAACCTTGGCGAGTGGTTTTCTAGGAAGGCAATCCTTGATAAAGGGAAAGAAAAGGATTTTTTCCTACGGGATGACCATCGTGAGCCCGCGGCAATTGCGAGACAATAAGCGGGGTCCTGATTTTATTATTGACAATAGGGAAATATTGGCCAGCGAGGTTGTCTATCTTCCCCTCATACCCTTAACCAAAGATCAACAAGAGATTTTGGCAAAATTGCCGGGTGAAGTCTATTGGTTACCAAAAGCGAGGTGTTTTTCTCACTTCAAGCAATGGAAAAGACTTTTTATCCTTGGTTTGAAACAGAGATTCTTAAGAAACGGCGAGGAGTTGATGTCGGCTTCTAACGCTTTTTTAAATTACTTCAGGTGGCAAGGAATAATGAAGGAATTGTCTATCCGGCATTTTATTACTCATTCCGATTTTGGAATAGGCCATGTAGGAAGAAACCTCGCTTTAAATCAAGCCGGTGTTCAGACTTGGTACTTTACGGACTCCGCGAACCTTGGAGTTAATTTAGAAAAGGGAGAGAAGAGTATCACCCGTCATCCCTTTTGGTCATATCTTTGTTATGACCACTTGGTGACTTGGGATGGTGCTATCGCCGAATATTATAAAAGGCATCCTGGATCTTTTGAGGAAACTCATATTGTAGGATGTCTCTGGAGCGAACATATACGGGAGAGAAACAAACCTCTCGGTGAAACGGCATCAGGCCGTTTGAAAGATTCAGATAACCTTTATGTCCTGTCTTGCTTTGATTCGACCTATTCAAGAAACGGCCTTACTTCTTACGAAGAAGGCATTGCATTCGCGGAGCATCTTCTTAAGCTAATAGATGAATGTCCCGACATCTGTATGATTCTGAAAGAAAAAAAAGACCGCAGCATTCACTGCACGCTGGACCCTATCCTTGGCCCCAAACTTTTGAGAACTTATGACAGAATGGACTCTCACCCAAGGGTAAAAATATGTTCTAACCGGGTTGATGCCTCAGAACTCATCTCAATGTCCGACATCGTTGTATCCTTCCCATTCACCTCAACGACTTTTGAAGCGTTGAGTTCCAATAAGCCTGCTATATGGCACGACCCTATGGGATATTATGGGGATACATTGTATGCAAAAGTGGCAGGAGTTGTAACTCATAGCTACGATGAACTAAAAGAAAAGGTTCTTGAAACGAAGGATAGATCCATCTATTACAAAAATCCTATACCGATGAATTCGCCTCTCATGGACCCCTTCCGGGACGGAAAGGCCATTGAAAGATTCAGAAAACTCCTCATATCGTCATAATGCTTGATAAGGAGTTATCGCTCAAAGCTACCAATAATATTATCCGATATTTCAATATGAGGTGATAACTATTCAGAATTACTATCCGCGTATACTTATCGCCATTGGGGGAGACGTCCTTTTTCGCAACTTCGTAGAGAGTGGAGCATTCAATGCCCTGGCTCAGAAGTATGAAACTTATGGTTTTAGTGTAGAGGGCGTCAGGAAAGGGTTTTCGAAAGAATCGGGGATACAAGATTTGGGTTCAGTTTCCCTGCTGCCTAGGCGGGAGAAGATTCGAAACCATTTATATTGGGTGTCAGTTTTTGCAGGGCGCTCCCGGTCTAATACCCTGGTAGAAAAGAGCAAAGTGCTTGTCAAACGGGACAGACAATTCTATTCGGCGATGAGTCTTCCGGGAGTCAATGCGCTGATTCATTTTGTAGGAGAAACGGTGCTCGGGACACACCCTGAGATCAAACAGCTATTCGTTCAAGTCACTCCAGATGTGGTTATTGTTCCTTCACAAGGGAATGATAGTTTAACTGTCGATTTAGTCAAAATTGCCCGCCGACGGCAGATTCCAGTGATTGCACTCAATTACAATTGGGATAATATAGCTTCTAAAGGGCTAATGCGCTACAAACCGGATATCCTGTGCGTGTGGGGAGAAGATATGGCGCAGTTGGCTGTGAAAGTGCATCGTCTACGGCGAGAGCAGATCAAGGTCATTGGTGCTGCCCATTTTGAGCACTACTTTGACGTTAGAAGAATGGCCGCGGCGGCTGAAGGGGCATCCCGCTTGATAGACCAAGGCATACCACGACTTCTGTTTGCAGGCAATTCAAAGGGACATCCGGAGATTCCATACCTCCAATTGCTGGAAACAGCAATCGAGTCAGGACGCTTGCCACGGTTAAAGGTGATTTATCGGCCTCATCCATGGCGGGCACTACGGCGGGGTGAAAAGAATTTTTACGACATGTGTTTCAAGCATATCGAGATGGACCCCCAATTGGCTGAGCGTTATACGCCGGAGAGAATGCTCGAAGGCCATAATAGGTCTGGTAATGTGATTATGCCGGCGCTCGACTATTATCCGGTACTTCTGCAATCGGTCGTGGGTGTCATCTCTCCATTCTCCACACTTTTGCTTGAGACCGCACTTGTCGGCCGGCCAATCCTAGCGATGAACATGTTTGAAGATGATTGGTTGAAACACGCTGCTGACCGCTTTGAACATCTGCACCGTTTTCGGAGTGAGATACCGGGTGTATTAGAGTGTGATAATGAAGAAGCTTTCATTGACCGAATATCAGATTTGCTGAAGATGTCAGAGAATCCTGGGTTGCTCAATGAAATGCGAGAAGCAACCCGGTCCATTGTCTACCGAGATGAACTCACGACTTATGGAGAACGACTGGTGGCCGTCGTAGATCAGCTTTTATCTCGGCGAAAAAGGATCTGAAACGATGAAATCGCCGCAGAGATGTTCGTTCAAAGTGGGTTCGCGCATCATTGGATTGTGTGCCCCATGCTTCATTATCGGCGAGGTTGCCCAGTCCCATGACGGCAGCTTCGGTCAAGCCCATGCATTCAAAAACGCCATTGCCGAAGCTAAGGCAGCCGCAGTTAAATTTCCACCCCATACCGTGGTAGCAGAGAGTACATCTGAGAAGCGAATCTCCGCTTAATATCAGTGGCATTTGTTATGCATTCCCAGAAGGAATCTAACCGGGTAGCAGTCGACTGGGTGGTGGGATCTAGGGAAGATAGAGGAGAGATTAGATGGTAAAAAAAATTTGTGTCGTAGTGACGTCACGAGCAAGCTATGCGAGGGTGAAAACGGTATTAAGAGCGGTGAAAGAGCGCCCTGATCTGGAATTATTCCTAGTAGGGGCCGCGTCACTGATCTTATATAAGTATGGAAATGCAGCGGAGGTCATCGAGAGGGATGGATTCAAGATCAACGAAAGGGTCTACATGATCATCGAGGGAGAAAACCCAGCAACCATGGCTAAAAGCGTTGGGGTGGGAATCATGGAGCTGGCAACCATCTTTGATAACGAGAAGCCCGATATTGCTATTTCTGTAGCGGACCGGTTTGAAACGATTTGCACGGCAATCGCTGCTTCCTATTTGAATATACCAGTTGCTCATATACAAGGCGGAGAGATCTCGGGCTCAATCGATGAGAAGGTTCGGCACGCGGTGACGAAATTTTCTTCCCTTCATTTCGTCTCAAATGAATTCGCAGCTAGGAGGGTGAGAAGCATGGGGGAGGGGAAGGAAACCATTTTTGTGACAGGGTGTCCCTCCATCGATTTAGCAAAGGAAGTGAGAGACAGCTATGCATATATGACGACGGAGTATTTGTATTCCAATTACGGAGGGACGGGAGCCCAGGTGAATATTGATGAGGATTTCATTGTTGTTCTTCAACATCCTGTGACCACGGAGTTTCAAGATGCTTATTCACAGATGAGAGAAACCCTGGCGGCCATTCATGAATGTCAGGTCCCGGCAATCGTTTTTTGGCCGAATGTAGATGCAGGCGCGGACTCAACAGCAAAAGCGATACGGGACTTTAGAGAACAGCACGTCGTGGATCAGATACACTTTTTTCGTAATTTTGTTCCCGAGGATTTTTTGGCGCTGCTGATGAGGTCTAAATGCCTTGTGGGAAATTCCTCTGCAGGAATTAGGGAGTGCTCTTTTTTGGGTGTTCCGGTAGTGAACATTGGAAATCGTCAAAGTGGACGGGAACGCGGCTTAAATGTCATAGACGTTGATTATTCAAAAAGCGAAATCATCGATGCATTGGAACGACATTTGAAGAACGGGAGAAGATACCCATCGGTCATGCTCTACGGAGATGGAAACGCTGGAGAGAGGATTGCTCGCATTCTGGCCGAAACGAGGGCAAAAGTTGAGAAGAAGTTTGAAATATGAATAAGATACTTATAGGTTATCCGTTGGATCGTTATAAAGAGTTCGACGATATATTACTGTCAATTGGTCAGCGATACAAGGTAGTTGTAAAAGACTACGATTACGAGTGGCTCAGGAAGAACATCCGTCACTTTGAAATCGTTATTCCAAGCTTGAAGGTAACCATTGACGATGCGATTATGAGAGAGGCGAATAAGTTGAAGTTGATCTTCACGCCAACAACCGGATGCGACCATATTCAACTCGGGAAGAACTACAAAGGCCTTCGCATCTTTTCGCTTAATCATTTTAGGAAGGAGATTACATCGATTAGTTCAACCGCAGAATTGGCTTTTTCCATGATTTTAGCTTTATCAAGAAGGATCGTGTTAGCACAAAGGAATATTGTTGATAAAGCGAGATGGGATAGAAATTCATTTTTGGGGAAAGAACTGACGGGGAAAGTAATCGGTATAGTAGGTTTAGGAAGAATCGGGAAGAAGATAGGAAACTATGGCAAAGCGTTTGGGATGCAGGTTACTTACTGGGACAAGAGGAAATCGAGCAAGTGGACGAAGATAAGTAGCCTAAACGAACTGCTTTCGCGCTCTGATTATATCGTCCTATCCCTGCCCTTGGATAAGGATACCTATCATCTGATCAACAGGAGGAATATAAAGTTTATAAAAGAAGGGTCAATCCTGGTTAATATCTCTCGAGGTAAAATTGCAGAAGAGAAAGCATTATGTGAGGCATTAGAGAGAGGATTTCTTTGGGGAGTGGGCGTGGATGTCTTAGAGTTCGAGCTGGAGGATTTTAGGAAATCTCCTCTGTACTTATATGCCGTAAAACATCCTAAAACAAACATTGTTATAACACCTCACATCGGTGGTGCAACGATTGATGCATGGAGAAAGGTGTTTCCGCTTGTTATTGGAAGAATCTTGAAAAGAAAGGAGTGGTATGGAACTTAAGAATACGAAGATTATTGCAGAAGTGTCATCCAATCATAGCGGCGATATGTTTCTCGCCAAGGAATTCATTAGAATTACATCTCTCATCGGAGCGGATTATGTGAAGTTTCAGTCTTCTCGTTACGAAGATCTATCTGACAAGGATGATTCTCAGGCAGCGTGGATCAAGAAGACATCTCTATCGGATGAAGATCATCTTGAACTTCTCGAAGCCTGTAACAAAAACAATATACGTTTTCTTACGACGTGTTTCAGCATCAAGAGAATACCATTCTTGGCATCGCTGGGACTTCAGGAAATAAAAGTTGCTAGCCCAGACCTCTTAAGTTATGCGATGATTGAAAAATTATCCGAAACATTTAGCCATCTCATTCTGTCAACTGGCATGCACAGCATCAAAGAGATAAAAACAACCATTGACTTCTTACTCAAGAATCAGATCAATTCAACCTTGTTGCACAGTGTTTCCTTATATCCGACACGGATGGAGCAAGCGTCTATGTATAAGTTTCTGTGGCTGAAAGATCATTTTCCTAAGGTGGGTTATAGCAATCATGTCGGGAGCATCGAACCCATAAAATTTGCGATGAACCATGGGGCCGAAATCATTGAATCGCACATCAAATTAGGATCTTTAGGGCCTGGGAGAACTACGGTTTGGGACATCCTGCCAGAGAAATTCAAAGAAGTCGTTGAATATCGAAATACCCTTGTGCAGATGTTAGGAGATCCAGTATCCTTAAGCCAGGAAGATTTCCTCTTGCCCGAAGAGGAGGAGGCAAAGGTTCAGTTTGTTGGACGATGGGGAGACAACCGTTTCGATACCAAGAAAGATTAGACCCGTCGCTTGGATTGATTTAGTTAGATAGGGTGGTAGTCGAGTTCTTAAGAAATAATGACAGAAGACTTCACAGAAAAGGATAACTATTCTGATACAAATATGAGAACGAAAGTATGATAGACTTCAGATCAAGGAAGATATGGGCGTGGATCTTCTTATTTTGGTTAGTTTCTATGGCCACATACTTCCCAGGGAATCCAAAATACCGGCTTACAATGCAAGAGACAGATTATTTGGTGTTTGCTAAGGTGTTGGAGGAAACCAAAAGTTATGAAAATAGCCTAACCAAAATTGTTATTGAGAAAATACAACCCATGCTTTTGCTAATTTATGTGTCAAAATTCGCTAAAGATATGGGGATCGGATTGGAAATACAATATGTGTTTTTTTACGCAATACAGATGCTTTTCGGGGTATGCGGGATTTTTTTAACCCTGTCGGGACTAAAACGTGGTCCCCAGGAAGCAGGATTAATCTGTATATTATTTTTTGTGTCATATTTTAGCGGCTTTGGGAGATACTTATCCAGTCCTGGTATTACCACCGTAGTTGCCTCATGTTTGGGAGTAGCGGTAGGTTATATTGCAATAGGGTTTTTTATCAGAGGACAAATGCTGATCGCTTCCGTATTAGCTGCCCTAATGGTATATTTGCATCAAACATATGCCTTAATTTTTCTTCTCGCGTTTCACACTTATATTTTTTATGACTTTATGACTGACGATAATCTAACTAAAAAAAGGTTTTTCCAAATATATTTTTATACAGGTATCATACTTATTCCATGGATGATCGTTTTTGCTAATAATCTTGGAAGATTGTTAGGTGTGGGCACTGACTCATTGTGGTGGCAATTTATGAAAGCAAAAACCAGTAATCCGTTTCCACTTCAGGATGGAATTATTGTTGTCCTTCCCTCACTCGTTATATTCAGTATGGTATTTTGGCTTTTAAAACTAATAAATGCCCAAATGCCCGATTCATCCTTCACACGGGCCCGCTGGGTAATGGGGACTGTTATTGTGGCATGGGTCATACAAATTGTCTTTACAGAAATTTGGGCAAATGGATTTATAGCCCGTTTGGGTTTGACTCGCATGACACCTTATGGTGTTTTGTTTATGGTTATTGTTTATGTGGATTTCATATGGATGCATAAGCAATCAGATTCATCCGGTTTGTGGCTATTTTTCTTGATATTGCCTGTTATTTTTTATAGGACGAAGTCGGGCCTTTTCCCTCCGATAGGATTTTTCTGGGTTGATTTATATAAGTATCCAGAAACAGTGATCATATTGATTTTGTTGATTCTCTATATCAGAAAGTGTGGATTCATCCCCCTTCAAATGCGACGGCAAAATATTTTCTCAATTTCATCGAAACTGTTAATTTTGTCTGTTGCAGTTTTTCTTCTGTTTTTTTGCAGTCTTCTATTTTACAGAGTTTATAGCAAAGGCACTGATCTGCCAACTGCTATTAATAAGGCAATGTATTATCGTGATTATTTTTGGGGAATTCAGCATCTAATAGCGATTAGTCTACTGTTATGGATATTCAGGGGCCTCCGAATAAAAGACCGTAAAAAGGAGTATTGGCTTAATCGCATCAAAACTAAACCTTCATTCGTAGTACTTCTGATTGGAATGATTGCTTTGTACTGGCCGGTTTCTCACATAGCCTCCTCAGAACACGTGAAAGACGAAAATATCCAACACATGTTGGAATTTGTAGATCAAAACACAGATAAGAATGCGATGATACTTATAGTTCCTATCACAGATACTCGAGAGATAACCGTGATGCCTATGCGCCCAGAGTTTTTAAATTGGGCAGAGGTCCAATTTGTTTTGTATGTCCCGGAATTGAGGAGAGAGGTGATAAAGAGACTGCAACTCATAGGGCAAGATGTTGAAAAAACTTATCCCATAATAGAAACTGAATGTCGGGGGTGGAGGCAATATGTGAAAAGTAGGTGCAGGCGGAAAACATTTGAAAACTCTGTAATGAATTACAATGACGATTGGAGAATTAACATCGATAAGTTAAGGGAAGTTGCTCCAAACTTGTCGTATGTTTTATTACAGAACAAATTTCTATGCAAGGAAGACAAACCTGTGTACAGATCTGGAGGGTTATCATTGATAAGTATGAATAATGTCTGCAGACGAAAGGACTGTGAAAAGGCTGAGTAGACCCCTTAATAGTGAGGAATACTCGAGTTGAGTCGGTTCCAAGGGACTGTTTAAGAGGATGATTTCTGTATGTGCGGTTTCTTAGGTTTCACTGTTAATAACATTTCGGATGAAAATATGAAGGGAATGCTTGCCAAATTGGCCCACAGGGGACCGGATGATGAAGGGATCTACAGGGATGACCACATCAGCATCGGGCATAAAAGGCTCTCGATTATTGATATTGAAGGTGGCCACCAACCTATGGCTTCAAAGGATGATCGGTATATCATTGCTTACAATGGCGAGATTTACAACTACGTGGAATTAAGAGGAAAGCTTCGGTCTTTGGGATATGAGTTTAAGACGCGTTCAGATACAGAGGTTCTATTATACTGGCTCGTCGAACATGGCATCGCAGGATTAGCCGAGCTCAATGGAATGTTTGCACTCGTTTTTTGGGACAGCACGGAAAAGAAGTTGTTGCTTGCCAGGGATAGACTCGGGATAAAACCTCTCTACTATTTTCAAAAAGGTGGTGGGGTCATTTTTGCGTCCGAGATCAAAGCCATGCTTCCTTTGGTTGATCAAAAAGAAGCAGACTTGAATACCATTTATGAGTTTCTCACATTTCAGAACATCTTGGGGGAAAGGACTTTCTTCAAGAATATTCGCAAATTGCTTCCCGGGCACTGGCTCCAGTGGTGGCCTTCGGGTATGAGAATTGGAACCTTCTGGGATATTTTGTTTCAAGAAGATTACGACGAATCCATTCAAAAAGCCGCTGAGGAATACGCGGAAACGCTTGAGAGTGCAGTGAAGAGGCACATGATTTCGGATGTGCCGATTGGAGCCTATTTAAGCGGAGGATTCGATTCGTCCTCGGTGGTGACATTTATGGCCAAGGAGTCAAGCAGCCCGGTACACTCTTTTACGGGTGCATTCATTGATGCTCCGTACTACGACGAGCGTGAGGGGTCCCGTGCGGTGGCGAAGAAGACGGGAGCCGTCATTCATGAAATCGAAATCACCCCCAGCGATTATCTGGAGAATATTGGAAAGGTCATTTATCATCTGGATGAGCCCACGTTGGGGACAGGTGCGTTTCCGCAGTATATGGTTTCGAAATTGGTGTCACAACATGTTAAAGTTGTTCTCACGGGACACGGTGGGGATGAAATGTTTGCCGGCTACCAAGTTAATAAGGTGGCACTCCTGAAGGAAACTGTGAAACGGAATCCCTGCAAACTTCCGTCCACGCTCTTAGGGATAAGAAGGGACGAATGGAGTCGAGTTTTATATTATCTCATTTATCCCTTACGATATCCGGAGGTTGGGTCAGGGCTATTTATCATGGTGCCGAAGAAACGGCGGAGATATTTCTTCAGCGAAGACTTTTTAGCCCAGAACTCCTGCTATGAGCCCATCAATGAAATCGGAAAGGTCCTGGGGAACAATCATTATTCGGCAGGGGAAGAGATTCTCGCGCTTTATTTAAAAACCTATCTTCCCACATTATTTATCCAGGAAGACAAAGTCGGAATGGCTCATTCGATTGAGGCGAGAATTCCGCTGTGCGACAATAAAATGATCGACCTGGCGCTAAAGATTCCACTCAAAATCAAGATATGGAACAATCAGCTCAAGGCAGTCACGAAGGTTGGAATGAGGTCGTTTCTCCCCGATATCCTCTATAAATTACCAAAACGGGGATTCCCGACCCCCTTTGCGAAGTGGTACCGCCGGGAACCGTTGAGATCGTTTATGGAAGAAATTCTTTTGGGCAGCGGAACCCGAGACCGAGGCATTTTCAATGCCGGGGCCTTAAAGCTAATGTTTGAGAAAAACTTAAGTTCCAAGACAGATACTTTGTATGATTACGCCAGGGCAAACATGCTCTACTCAGCAAGTATCGTGGAACTGTGGTTTCGGACATTTATGGATCAAAAAGATCCGATGCCCGTTTGCTGATTAAATAGATGCCAACGTTGGAGGATGTTAAGGAATTCTGGGAAAATCACCCCCTCTGTGCTTATGAAATTCCATATGCACCCGGAAGCGTTGCTTTCTTTCGTGCCCATGACCGATTAAAACGAGAAAGCACCGATCGGTTCAATCTTGATAAATGGGAATTTGACCTCCACAAGGGTGACAGGGTGCTGGATGTGGGTTGCGGCCCAGGTTGGTTGGTCCAAGAATACAGGAGAGGAGGAGCAAACATTCTCGGAGTGGACCTTAGCTGGAGAGCTCTTTCACTCGCTTGGAAAAGGTTAGCTTACCAGAAGTTGGAAGGAAGCTTTGTCCAGTGTAATGCAGAAGATCTCCCGTTTAAGGATGACTTATTTGATTTCATTTCCTGTAGTGGTGTGTTGCACCATACGCCGGACACTTTGGGAGGTATCCGTGAAATTTATCGTGTCTTGAAGCCCGGCAAGAAGGCGGTTGTAAGTTTATATTATCGTTCGTTTGTTTTCCATCCTGTTCTGTGGCCACTCTGCAAAATGATCATCCGGCGGCTTTTCTTAGGAACGTCGTTCAGGAATGAAAGTAAAAGGGTGGAAGATGCCGAAGATTTTATACGATTGTACGACGGGGACGGTAATCCCTTAGGTAAAGCCTATTCACTTCAGGAGGCAAGAAAAATGTTTTCCTGTTTTTCCAAGGTAAAATACGAAGTACATTATTTTCCCAAAAGATTTATCGATCCTTTTATTAAGATCGAAAATACCCAAATATTAAGAATTCTTGATCGCTGTCTTGGGACCATGTTATTTGCAATTGCAGAGAAGTGAGAAATAGTCGATGGGAACTGTCAACGTGAACTATAATCCCAAGACGTTTGAAGAAGACCACATCTTTGATTCGCGAGGCATACTGGGCTGGCTCGGGAGGAGAAGGAAGGAAGCCATTTCAGAAACTGTTTTACTTTTTTCTCGGTGCTCGAAGGGATTGAGAGTTCTAGATGCAGGATGTGGGTATGGTGAGATCTTAGAGCAGTTTAAGGGGCTTATGCGAGTGGGCCTTGATGTTAATCTAAATGCTTTGATGCATGCCCAACGGATTGACGGTGAGGCTTGCTATATCCTATGTGATATTGAAAACCTTCCTCTCAAAGGGCAAAGTTTCGATATTGTCATCTGCTCGGAAGTTCTTGAGCACGTGAACAGTCCGATTCGGGCAACCTCCCAGATCATCGAGGCAACCAAAAATGGAGGCTATATTTGCGTCACCGTACCGAATGAATGGGTTACTACCCTGGGTCGTTTTGTGTTAAAGAAAAGACCGTTCAAATCTCCTGCCCACAAGACGAGTTTTACATGGACAAGACTGAAAAAACTCTTTCACGATCAGTCGGTGATATGCCGTAGAAATGTTCCTTTCTCGTTTCTACCGTTCCATTTTTCGACTAATTTGATTGCTCTTTTCCAGAAGAAGTAAGAGTAGCCATGAACCTTCTGTTGATTTATCCTTCGTCAAGAGATTGTGTGCGATCCCTGTTTGTCCAAACTGAAGGGGAGGGGATCGGAAATAAGCCCCCTTTGGGATTGCTATATATTGCCTCTTACATTAGAAAGTTCTCGAATCACAACGTTTCGATCTTGGATTTGCAGGCGAAGCCTCTGGAGGATGGGGTCCTTATCAAAAGGATCAGAGAGATTGGTCCAGATGTCGTAGGAGTAACCACATGGACTGATTTCTGGTATCCCGTTTGGCGTCTGATCGGATTGATTAAACGAAACCTTCCCGAAGTCCACATCACTCTCGGAGGTCCACATGTTTCAATCTATCCCGAATTGACATTGTCGCATACCGTTGTCGATTCTATCATTCTGGGAGACGGGGAGATTCCCATGCTCAAGCTATTGGATCACCTTGAGTTTGGTGCCCCTTTTTCAATCGACGGCCTTTATCTAAGGAAAGATCCTCCATCAAAAGGCTTTAAATCGTATGTTTTGGAAGATCTTAACAGCATCCCTCATCCTGAGCGAAAACTTTTGCCACTGGATGATTACACCTCAGTCTTGGCAAAAGATTCGAGAATCACCACGATGATCACAAGCCGTGGATGTCCATACAGATGTGTTTTCTGCAAACTTAGTTTTCAGGAGCCAAAGTTTCGAAGTGCGCTCAATGTCCTCGACGAGATGGAGCAAATTCAAGGATTCGGAATCAAAGAATTGGAGATCTACGATGATACCTTTACTTGGTCCAAAAAAAGGTTGGTGGAAATCTGTCAAGGAGTGGTTGAAAGAGATATCCGGCTTCGCTGGGCTATTCGAGATCGGGTAAACAACGTCAGTGAGGAAAGCCTGCATTGGCTGAGACGAGCAGGCTGCAATAGAATCCATCTGGGAGTTGAATCGGGGAACCCAAATATTTTGAAACATATCAAGAAGAACATCGACCTCCAACAGGCCAAACAAGCAGTGGACTTAGCAAAGAAAGCAGGGTTCACAGTGCTTACGTATTACATGATAGGACTTCCGGGAGAGCGGGAGAAAGAGGTGATGGAAACGATCGAGTTTGCGCTGTCTCTCGACTCCGATTACGTGGAGTTTAATATTTGCATTCCGTATCCTGGCACCGAGATGTATGAGGAAGCCCTCAGAAAAGGAATTATCCCCAAGGATTACTGGAAAGAATTTGCCATAAATCCAGTGTCGGATTTTATCCTCCCTTATGTGTATGAGGAATACCTGACGAAAGTTAGATTGATTGAATTAAGGAATTTGGCCGTTCGGAAATACTATTTAAGGTCGAAATTACTGCTCAGGGAATTGCGGCGCTGCTCCTCGCTCAGCGAATTTAGAAGAAAGGCGAGGATGGGCCTCACGATCTTAAGACAATCTTATACGAGGTAAGAATAGCGATGCATTCTGTACTTTTGGATTTCAAGTCCGGTGACATAACGGTTGAAGATATACCCTCCCCCCAGATCACCGAATCAGGGATTTTGGTGGCGAATCATTATTCGTTGATCAGTTCAGGAACGGAAGGTTATGTCATCAAGATGGCAAGGAAAGGGTTCCTCGGTAAGGCCCTTGATCGCCCGGACCTCGCCAAACAGGTGATTAACAAAGCCCTGTTGGAGGGATTTTGGAATACTTACAAAGTAGTAAAGAATCTTGTATCTGCACCGCTTCCGCTCGGTTATTCCTGCGCTGGGCAAGTGATCGAAGTGGGGAAACATGTTGATCTCTTTAGAGTGGGCGATAGGGTCGCATGTGCAGGTTTAGGTATGGCAAACCATGCAGAACATGTTGCCATCCCGAGGACGATGGCAGCCAAAGTCCCGGACAATGTCTCTGATGAAGATGCGGCTTTCGGAACCCTTGGAGCCATTGCTCTGCACGGCGTCCGTTTAGGGAAGCCTGAACTTGGGGAGACTTTTGCTGTATTCGGTTTAGGACTTTTGGGACAATTGACTGTTCAGATATTGATAGCCAATGGCTGCAAGGTTCTCGGATTTGACCTCGATGACTCAAAGGTAGGCCTTGCGAAACGTTTCGGTCTTTTTGGAGGTGGCGTGGTTGAAAAAGATGACGTTTACCAGATTATCCAAAGTTACACAGGTGGTTATGGAGCTGACGGTGTGATCATCTGCGCACATACCAAATCCAGCCGGCTTATTAGACTGGCTGCAGAGGTCTCAAGAATAAAAGGAAGGGTTGTAGGTGTAGGAGTGGTCAATCTGAATGTGCCTCGTCGCATCTTCTTTGAAAAAGAGTTGCGTCTTGAAGTATCCAGAGCCTATGGTGCAGGAGCTTATGATTCTGATTATGAAAAAAAGGGCATCGACTATCCCTTCGAGTATGTACGGTGGACAGAGGGGCGTAACCTGTCGACTTTCCTTGACCTGCTCTCTCAACGCAAGGTTCAAATTGCCCCGTTGGTCACTCACAGAATACCTCTAAAAAGGGCGAATGAGGCCTATGCATTGATCACAGGTGAGAAAAAGGAACCTTATATAGGGATATTACTAACCTATGACCATATTGCAAAAAGGACGCCCACAATTAAGATTAGCGAGAGAGGATCGATCGGATCCTCAAATGGTCTTAATTTTGGGATTGTAGGCGCAGGGCGATTCGCCCAAGGGGTTTTGCTACCGATTTTGAAAGCGAAACGCGGAGCGAGACTCTTTGCGGTAGCGACTGGCACCGGCCTTTCAGCAAAACGTGTAGCAGAGAAGTACAATTGTGATATGTGTACGTCCGATTATAAGGAGATATTAGATCGGGAAGATATCGGCACCGTTTTGATCGCCACTCGGCCTGGTCTTCACGCCCAGATAGTATGCGAGGCTATGAAGGCTCAAAAGAACGTTTTTGTCGAAAAACCATTAGCAATCAATAGCCAAGAACTTTCGAAGATCATTGAACTCTTGCCCACCTATAGGGGGATCCTATTTGTTGGGTTCAATCGGCGTTTTTCTCCCTTATGCCGAAAGATCAAAAACAGCCTTTCGCTTCGCCATCAGCCTCTCGTGACAAACTATCGATTTCTCACTCCAAGCATTAGAAAGGGAGATGAGTCCGAGTGGGTGCACGATTTTAAAATTGGCGGCGGGCGCATCATAGGGGAAGTTTGCCACATGGTTGATACCGTAAGCTTTCTAACTGGAAGTAGCCTCCAAAAGGTTTACGCAGTTTCGATTTTGGGAGATGCTCCTTCGATATCAAACTATGATAACGTACAGATAAGCCTTGCCTACGTAGATGGATCCATAGCTAATTTAACATACGTAGCGAACAGCGATATTTCACAACCTTCGGAACGAATTGAGCTGTATTGGGAAGGGTCATTTGCCCTCATCGACAATTTCCGAAGAGGTCTCTATGTTCACAATGGAAAGAAGAAACGCTTTGGGAGCATTAATCAACAGAAAGGGTGGAAAGAAGAAATAGAATGTTTCTTGGATAGTATAATCCAAGGATCACCTCCTCCTATTCCGTATAGTTCTTTGATTGAGACAACGAGAGCAACCTTCCAGATACACTCCAGTATACAGACAGGACAGGTAGCGGAAATTGGGACTTAGGATTGCTGATCGAGAGCTAGCTGCGTTGCCCTTCTCGCTGTAGAGGAGTAGAATCGCTTGGAAACTAAAGCAATCACAAATCTTGTAAGAAAGGATAGTCAACTACGCACTTGCATTATTTGAAGATAAAAAACGAGACTTTCCTTAGTCAGATTGGGGAAAAGGTTTCATTCTCCGTGGACTGCGATGGACTGAAGCATTATTTGAACTTCGCACCACCAGGCACACGATTGGATTACGACACGTTTACTTATGAAGTATGGGGTCGATCATTGTTGACCATATTCAACGAATTCGGGATAAGAGCCACTTTTTTCTGTATCGCTGACCAGCTAAACGTACCGAAGATCGCGTTATTTTTTCGGGAAGTCGTTAGCAATGGGCATTTGATTGGTAACCATACTTTCTCGCATCCGGAAATGGATACGTTATCCGAACAAGAATATATTTGTGAGATAAGGAGAGCTCATAAGGAGATCACGGGAACCTTAGGCGTCATCCCAAGGGGATTTCGCGCACCAGCATATTTTATCACAGCTGCGGGACTAAGAGAATTGAATAGTTTGGGCTACTACTATGACAGCAGTATCTGTTATTCGAAATGTACGAGAGGGCTATTGCTTTTGTTAGGCATTATTCGGAAGAATATTCGTATAAAAAAACAATCCAATTTGCACTCCAAGTGTCCACAACTGGGCCCTTATACGATTGAGTTTGAGGACAATTCTCGGTTGCTCGAATGGCCAATTTCTAGAGCGTTAGGATTTTCTTATTATGGCACTTTGCACTGTGCGATGCCAAGCATTCTCTTTCAGATTCAAACATTAATCCTTGAGTCTGGGGAGAGACATATTCATTACGAGTTACATCCGATAGAACTTGTGTCCCTTGAGTGTATTCGAGATTTTCCTTGGCTGGGCAACTTGCCCTTCGCCGGGAGAAGGGATTTGTATTCATGGCTGAAATGCCGGATTAGGAGGTTAACTGCAAGGCGGCAAGTTACAACTCTGGAGGAACTCAGTGCCTCGTATTTACGTTTTTGCTTTTGAGGAAAATGTTTTTCATCCATCGATGTTTCATGGATTATTGAAGAAGCTGGGCAAAGCTGTAATTGGTGGTGCAATTTTCTCTACGCCAAAAAACCAAAGGCTTTTTTTTAAGGTAAAACAAAGCCTGCAAATAGATGGATGGATAGCTGTCCCGTTGTTGGTCGGCCACTGGCTGTGTCATCAGAAACGATGCTTGTTGAATGTCCCTCCCAACTACCGGACAGTAGAGGCAGTTTTCAGGTCACATGGAATACCTATTGATCGATATCATCGTCCTAATGATGTAGCCTGTATAGATAGAATTAAGAGACTTAATATTGATGTCGTATTGAATAACCAGCCTTGGATTTTACACCAAGGGGTCTTGGCTGCTCCCCAATGGGGGTGCCTTAACAGACATACATCGATGCTTCCAGAATATCGGGGTATCGAGCCCGTATTTCATGCCCTCTTAAACGGGGATTCTGAGGTTGGTGTGTCAATTCACAGAATGACCGAAGAGATTGATGCCGGTGAGGTATATGCGCAAATTGTTATTAAGGCCGGTAGATCTGTTTATGATTGTTATAAACGAGCATTCGCGGTGGGGGCAGACCTCTATTTTGAAGCTATAACGAATTTGGGAAAGAACAAACCTCTTCTTTTGGCGAATACTGTTGGAACTAAGTACTATAAGGATCCTACGCGTGAAGAAATTGAGCTCTTTAGGAAGAAGGGACTGCGATATCTTTAACACGCAGAAATGCTTCGTCGTAACTGGGAGAGAGAGAAAAAATGATTTCAATTGTCTCACCTTTCTACAATGAAGAAGTGATTATTGAGGATTCAGTACATCTGATGTTGCAGAACTTGGAGTCACTATCTGATGAATGGGAGTTGATCATCGTCGATGATGGTTCAGTCGATCACTCGTTGCAGATTGCCCGTCGGCTTGAACAGAACTTCCCAAAATTACGCGTGCTGAGTTATTTGGGAAATAGAGGGCGCGGCTACGCCTTACGGTTTGGTGTGGCTCAGGCACGGGGAGATATAGTGATAACAACCGAGATTGACTCCTCCTGGGGAAATGATATTGTGCATCGTATCGTGGCTGAGTTCAAAAAGCGACCAGATGCTGACATTATCATTGCGTCACCTCATTTGCATGGGGGTGGGTACAGAAATGTCCCAGTTAAACGAGTATTACTAAGCACTTTGGGCAACTACATTATTCGGAGTGGACTAACCTATAGCGTTACCATGAACACCGGCATGACACGTGGTTACCGACGCGAGAAATTCCTCGCTCTACCACTGGATGAGGATGACAAAGAGATGCATTTGGAAATTGTTAACAAAGCATTGGCTTTTGGTTACCGGATTTACGAAATTCCAGCGGTTTTAGAGTGGAAGGAATACAAATTAAGCATTGTTTTGGGGAAAAAGCGCAAATCATCATCTAACATTAATAAGCTAATTCAAACGCATATCTTGTTCAGCCTGCTTGCCGCCCCATTTCGGTACATCTATTTGATCAGTATATTGCTTGGTCTATTATCATTTGGTCTTTTCGTATGGGCCTTCATTAACCTACTTACACCTGATCCTTCTATTTACCTTTTTCTGAGTTCATTACTAATTGCTTTGTTTGCATTTTTGATTTTTGGAATCGGGATTCTATCTCAGCAAGGGAGGGCGTTGCAACGAGAGTTGTGGCGAGTGAGAAGCAAATTCAATATCCCCAAGCATATGGAATAAATATCTATTAGATGGACTACCAATCCAGCGTTATGGGAGATTGTCCAACATTTTCGAGATTGATATACGTACAAAACTACTAACATGGGTAAAGGAAAGACGAAAATAAAGATCATCAGTATTGTCGGCGCACGTCCAAATTTCATCAAGATCGCGCCTTTTTGTGAGGTGATCAAAGGCCATGCCAAGAGTTTCGACCACATGTTAATCCATACCGGGCAACATTATGACAAGAATATGAGCGATGATATTTTTGCAGGTTTGAAAATTCCCGATCCTGACGTGAACTTAGGAATTGGTTCTGCCCCTCATGCGGTACAGACGGGCCACATCATGATCAAAGTTGAAGAAATGTGTTTAAAACATAGACCTGATTGGGTTGTTGTTGTAGGGGATGTCAATTCAACGATGGCCGGTGCTCTTGTGGCATCGAAGCTGGGTATCAAGGTGGCCCATATTGAGGCGGGTCTTCGGTCATTTGACCGAACTATGCCTGAAGAGATCAATCGAATTGTGACCGATCAACTATCAGACCTTCTCTTTACGCCATCATTGGATGCAAATCAAAATTTGCGAAGAGAAGGAATCGATCCCGATCGAATTTGTTTGGTCGGTAATATCATGATCGATACGATTGTGGCCAATCTGAAGGAGATCAAGAGTAGAAGGACCTACGAGAGGTTTGGTCTATCAAAGAATGGGTTTATTTACGTCACGCTCCATCGACCTTCGAACGTTGATCATAAAGAGGCTTTGAGGAAGATCGTAGATCATCTGCTCATCTTAGCTAAGAAACTACCTATTATCTTTCCGGGGCATCCGAGGACGAAGAGACAGTTAAAGGAGTTCAACCTAAGAAAGACTATGAAAGAGTCATCCAACTTACACCTGATTGACCCAGTAAGCTATCACGATAGTATCAGCTTCGCAATGAACGCGCGACTCGTTATTACAGACTCAGGAGGAGTGCAGGAAGAGACCACTTATCTCGGGACTCCATGTTTAACCTTAAGGCCCAATACAGAACGTCCAGTTACTATTACGGAGGGGACGAACAGATTGACGACCAAAGAGGATCTTCTGGAAGATGCTGAAGAATTGATTAAAATGCCAAAGGAAGAGTTTGATTCACGTATCCCATACCTTTGGGATGGAAAGACGGCACAGAGAATAGTTGACAAATTTTGTGTTATTCACAATAGGTAGATGAGACAAGCGTTGCTATCATTAGTTACAGCAAGACAACATTACTTGCAGAAGGAGATCCTTGGAAAGAATTTAGTCATAAGGATTAGGATGGTGGGGGGACAAGGTGAGTGAGAAGTTACGTGTGCTTGGAGTCATCCCGGCAAGAGGAGGGTCGAAAGGCGTTCCCCGGAAGAACATAAAGTTGCTTTGCGGGAAGCCCCTTATCGCTTATACCATTGTGGAGGCTCTGAAAAGTAAATATCTTACGAAGGTGGTCACTTCGACGGACGATGAAGAAATAGCGAGGATAGCAAGGGAATGGGGGTCTGATGTCATCATGCGGCCAAAAGATTTGGGTACAGACGATTCTCCAGTGATCGAAACAATAAAGCATGCTATCCTCTTTACTCAGGAGAGAGAAAAAGTTGTTTATGATTACATCGCTCTATTACAACCAACGTCTCCTCTGAGGATAGTTGAGGATTTGGATGCGGCAATTGAAAAGATGATTTGTGAAGGAGGAGATTCTGCCACTGCTGTTACAGAAATCAATGATAGCAGACATCCAGCGAGGATGAAGAGAGTTGAGAACAACAGGATAGTTGACATCTACGATCCAGATTTAGATTTTGCCCCAAGGCAGCGGCTACCTAAAATATACATTAGGAACGGTGCCATTTATATAGTTAAAAGAGAAATTGTTTTCGAGAAGAATTCTCTCAGAGGCGATGCGTGTATCGCTCATATTATGCCGGAGGAAAGGTCTGTCAATATTGATTCGATAACCGATTTCATGTTGGCAGAACTGATGATTGGGAAGTCTGATAGAGTAGGACAGGTGAAATAGGGTTTCATTTTGTGCAGTTACTGGAAACTAAATGTCAGGGCGTAGGGATGACATCGGAGTGGAAAAGGTTAATGTGAATAACCAGACATTTAATTCCAGTTGGCGCAACCGGAAAGAATCATATCACAACTATTGGACGAATCGGAGACCTAAGAATCAGGTCCAGTTGGCTTACAGGAATCACTGGAAAGTTCTTCTTAAACTATTAGGTTCGTTTATTGAGGATAAAGACAGGATTGTTGAAGTTGGTTGTGGCCGGGGGACGATCTCAAGCTATTTTGCTGCTTACGGGTGCAGAGTAACTCTTTTAGATTATTCTCTCCCTGTCTTGAGAATCGCCCGGGGAATTTATCGTGAGAATGATCATAAGGCAGAATTGGTCCAAGGGGATGCCAATTTTATCCCTTTTTCTGCTAATTCCTTTGACATTGTTATCAGCATGGGACTATTAGAACACTTTCAGGACGCGAAGAAGACGATAGAAGAGCAGATAAGGATTCTTAAGCCCGGGGGGTATTTTCTTGCCTACGTCGTTCCAGAAAGAAAAGATAATATTCAGAGGTATTTTAGATGGTTAAATTGGATTCTGAACATAATGAGCAAGGCCTCTCGATTAAAAAGACGGGAGAAGCCAAAGGAGGCCTTATATCGTACCCATTTCCGATCTGAGCACTACATTGAAGCTGTGAAAGGACTGGACATAGAAAATCTTCTGGTCCTAGGGATGTACCCTTTGCCGATGATCAGCCATTCGCCGGAATTTCCTTTTTCTCCTTTACCGATGCCATTCGAATGGCTACTCACAAGGGTTTTTGAAGGATTTCTTGTGATCAGGGGTTATGTTTTGAGGAAGTGTGGGTGGATTTGTGCGGAAAAGATAGGGCAAGCGTTTCTTCTGGTTCTTAATAAGCGTTCGGATTAATTGGGTGAAGCTCTCCACTCCACTAGAAGGTACGTGTGTATGAGAATACAGGGGTGAACGTAATGTTTGTATCGTTAAGAAACAGGAGACAAACTCGATCTGAAATCGCATCCAAAATCGATATTGGAGTGGAAATGCCGCCGGTACCGCTATTATGGAATGGAAAAAATCCTCGAATTCAGTGTTGATTTATTTTTTGTCATACCACTGGCGACTTTATACAATGATCACCCTTGCTAGCCTGATCGGAGCTCTATTAGAAAGCTTCAATCTGGCCTCCCTGCTGCCTTTATTTAATCTCCTTCTCGGAAATCCAGGTGGGACTGGGACTCCGGCCGGACAACTCTGGGTGATGAATCTTGCGGAACGATTATTTAGGCTATTCCCGAATCAGAGTCCTTTAACCATAACTTGCGTGCTATTCATCGGGCTGAGCTTTATCAACCTGGCGGTAAACACATCGAATCAATTTCTGATTGTCAATAGCAGCAGCCAAATCATTTATACATACCGCCGTAAGGTTTTTGAGATTTATCGGAAGGCTCCGATCTCTTTTGTCCTGGATCATAAAGGAGGTGAATTGCTTTATAATGCTGCGATCCCCCCCGCTAAAGTGGGCTCCGTCATGTTACATATTTCTCAATTGTTGTTAGGAGCGATGAAGGTTCTGGGGCTAGTCGGGGTGTTGTTGATTTTCAGCCCAAGACTTACGGGGTTCTTGATTGCTGCAGGTGGTCTGGGCTATTTCATTCTTGCCAGGATTACAAACCGCCTGTTTTATAACTTTGGCAAGATGCTTCGAGATTCGCTTACGGAGATGAACACGATCATCTCTGAATTCATTACCGGCTTCAAACAGATCAAGGTGGCGAATGCCGAACATGCGTGGGAATTGAGATACGATTTGCAGAACATGATGACCAAGCGTACCTACATGCAATCTCTGTTTTATAAAGCTTTGCCTTCTCCAATGATTCAGTTTTTAGTGATCCTTTTCCTTTTTGGGTCGGTCATCTTATTTAGCATTTTTGCTCCGGCGGAGTTTGGAGCTAGCATGGCTTTCCTCGGGGTGGTTGGTCTAGCCCTCATTCGCATTGCACCGGCGTTTGCTGGCCTCAGTCAACATCCGATCGAAATAGCGAACAACATGGCCGATATTGAAAGAATGTACGAAATTCTGCATAGTGTTCCTACGGCCCCGCAACACGGGGATACATCAGCTGCGGTGTTACGCCCTCGCATCAAGTTGGAAAATGTGACTTTTGCCTACCCGGAACGGGAGGCGTTGTTCAAAGAACTGAATCTTGAGTTTGAAGAAGGTAGATTTACAGCGGTTGTGGGCCTATCCGGCTCTGGGAAAACGACGCTCATGAATTTAATTTTAGGGCTCTATCGTCCTGATTCCGGGTGCGTGAAAGTGGACGGGATTGATCTACGCGATCTTGACCCGGAGACATGGTATGCCCGCCTTGGATACGTAAGCCAGGATATCATGTTGTTTCATGCCTCAATCTTGGAGAACATTCGTCTGTTCAGCGACAAGTTTTCCGAGACAGAAGTTGTAAGAGCTGCACGGATTGCGTTGGCAGATGACTTTATAGAGACTTTGCCGGAGGCATATCACACAGTCGTAGGAGAGCGTGGGATGCGGCTGTCCGGCGGACAGCAACAGCGCGTAGCGATTGCTCGAGCCGTATTGCACAATCCGGATGTTCTCCTCCTGGACGAAGCCACAAGCGCGTTAGATACCGTTTCGGAACGGCTTGTTCAACAGGCCATTTACTCGGCGGCCAAAGGCCGAACGGTAATTGCAATTGCCCACCGATTATCCACGATTATGAACGCCGATCGGATCATTGTCTTAGAAAACGGACAAGTCGTGGAGCAGGGAACTCACACTGACCTCATTGCAAGGGGAGGTGTTTATACGCGCTTAGCACAGACACAGCCTAATGAACCTATTTGCTCTGGCTAACTTTCTTCTCTTGGAGTCATCTGGAGTTAACTGTCAATATTGTGCCCCGATAGATTTTGGATGTCTTGGATCTAAATCATCATATCCCACCATTGCCTTAGATATTTGGCTTGCGGTTATAATAAGGATTTCTTGATGTTAAACATAATGATTGTGAATGACGAATCCTTAGGGCCAAGCCTGGGAAAACTTAAAATTGGTCAAGAAGGTCGAGACAAATATATCATTTTGGGAGAAAGGAATGATAATAAGATCAATTTATTGGAACAGAAAGGTTTCCAGAAGATTGTTCATTTAACGAACGATCCTTCATACAAAAATCGATTTCTCAAAGAGTATATTGACCTTATTGGCCTCTTGGGAAGGGAATATAATGGGCAAAGGTGGTGGGCCACAGACATCTCCTCGAAAAATCGCTTCACTTCGAAAATTCCTTTTCTGCTCAACCAATTCTTGACGGCAGTCGAAGCCATCGAAAAAGAGGATTACGATAATTTGATCATACTCAATCCTTCATGGGAGATTCTAAATTCCTTGAGAGAAGTGTTGAAGAAGAAAAATGTGAGATTCGTATGCGTTGGGGATCATTACGCGAAATGGAAAGAATTGCTATTGAGTTGGTGTAGAATGATCTTGCTAACTCTATATAATGCTTCTATTATTCTTGTACGTGCGTACTGGGTGAAAAAGAAATTGGGAGAGGTACTGAAGAAAAGCTTACCAGCGGCTCAAGCCAATTATGTCATCAAGACCTTTGTTTATGATCATTCATTTTCTGAAACAGGGATCTATCGGGACATCTTCTTTGGATCCTTATTGGATCATTTAAAAGAAGAGAGACAGGTGCTTGTTTTCGGTAACATATTAGGCGACTTTAAACGATGCATTCGTAAGATCAGCCAATGTACGTCACAGGTCATTATTCCGATCGAAGCATTCTTGTCGCCTATGAGTATCCTGAATGCTCTTGTCCAAGTCTTGCTCTATAAAGTAAAGGTAAGAAAAAAAATGTTATTTTTTGGGTATGACGTTTCGAATATCATTCGTAATGAGTTGTCACGAACCTACAACGGAATAGACTTTTATCAGTTCCTTCATTATTGGTCGACCCAGAAGCTTCTTCAAACGTTACCAGTGGAGACATTCTTATTGACCTATGAAAATAACCCCTGGGAAAAGATGTGCATGATGGCCATCAGGAAGTATTCACCGGATACAAACATTATCGGATATCAGCACACGGTGGTTCCACAAGCTTCCGCAAATATGTTTGTGAGTCAGCATGAGAAAGATGTACTTCCCATGCCGGACCGAATTCTTACCGTGGGGGAAGCCCCTAAAGAGATCATGGAGAGGTACGGCAGTTATGACAAAGGAAAGATCGAACCTTCCTGTGGTCTCAGGTTTGAATATCTTTTCCACTCGCCCATTAGCAAAAGAAAAAAAACAGGGCATATATTAGTCGTTTTAGAAGGAATATTAGACGTGTACAAGATGGTGAATTATGTGGTAAGAGAGTTGAAAGGAAATCATCAGTATGACGTTACAATTAGAACCCATCCGGTCCTTCCCTTCGACCATTTCAAAGGAAAACTCACATGTAATCTGAATGATGTTTCTAATTTCAGAGTATCGAGTAACGCATCCCTTAAGGATGATATCGACTGGGCAGACATGGTCCTTTATTGGGGAAGCACGGTAGCCCTCGAGGCCCTGAGCATGGGTAAGCCCGTCATTCATTATCAAATGGATTCCATCTTGAGTTACGATCCATTATTTGACTGCAAACATCTGAAGTGGGTTTTATCCGAAAAGGAATCTCTCGCTCCCGCAATTGAAGAAATCTATTCGCTCAGTGATGAGCGCTTTGAGGAAGAACAGGCGAAAGCAAGGCAATACCTGAGTCGCTATTTCCATCCTGTGGCGGTAGAGAGATTGGAGAAATTCTTAGTCAAAAGTTGAAGTTAGGTTCGATTGCATAGAGGATGCTATCTCGGATATGAATAGACGATTAAAAACTGCCCTGATTGGTTACGGATATATGGGTGAGATTCGAAGGAGGGTGATTGAAAGGACCCCCCGATTGGAGCTATCTGGAATCTTTGATGCCAGTCATTTTGTAAGAGAAAAGATTAATGGGTGTCACGTTTTCGATTCTTTTGAAACATTGATGAAGGAAGAGCTGGATATTATCTTTGTCTGTACTCCTAATTTATATTCTCCTCAGTACTGTATGGACAGCCTGAATATGGGGAAGCACGTCTTCTGTGAAAAGCCACCCGGGCGCAGTCTCGATGATATCAAGAATATCATCAGGGTTGAGAAGGACAACCCGCGAGCCAAACTCATGTTCGGGTTCAACCATCGTTTTCATCCAGGCATCATGAGAGCCAAGGTCATCGCCGAGAGCGGCCGTTTAGGGAATATCCTCAACATCCGTGGGCTGTATGGGAAGTCGGGCGGAGTCAATTTTCGTGATTCCTGGAGGAACAACAAGGAAATAGCAGGCGGTGGCATTCTCCTCGATCAGGGAATCCATATGCTCGATCTCTTCCGTTATTTCTGCGGCGATTTCGAATATATCAAGTGCTTCCTGAACAATCGGTTCTGGAGATTTGAAACGGAGGACAATGCCTTTGTCATTCTTGCCAATGAGAATGGTCAAAACGCTTTTTTCCACTCCTCCGCTACGATGTGGAAGCATACCTTTCGGGTCGACCTCACTCTCGAAAATGGCTACGTGGCCGTTGAAGGGCTCCTCTCCAAAACAGGAAGTTACGGCCGCGAAAAGCTCATTATCGGCAAACGCCAATTTGAAGACGAAGCCGAGGCCATCGGCAATCCATCCGAGGAAATCACTTATTTCGACCGGGACCTGTCCTGGGAGCTGGAGGTCCAGGAATTCATCCGATGCATTGACGAGAATATTCCCGTAGCAAAAAGTTCTTCCGAAGATGCCCTCAAGGTCATGGAAATCATTGATAAGGCTTACAAGGATGCTGCCTCGGAATCTGTGCGATGAAGGGTGAAAAGGATGAAAAATATTGTTCTCTTCGACGAATTTAATGAGATCGATTTTAAACCTTCTGCTCTCCTTCAAAACTATATTCGTTTGACCGAGAGAGATGTTTCTCAATTTTTCATAGAAAAGGGACCCCTGCAACCGGGTGTCTGCCCAGGTTGTCATGCTAAGGAAATCCGATCCTCCTTTCCGCGGTTTTCGATGGATTACGTGGAGTGCGCTCGGTGCGGAACTCTCTATGTATCGCCGAGACCCGATGACAGGGCCATAGAGGATTATTACCGCCGATCAAGCGCAAGACGATTTTGGAGGGAGAATCTTTCCCGCCTGACCGGGAAGAAGCGGAAGGAAAAGATTATTAAACCCCGCTTTGAATGGATCTTAGACTCGATGACCGAGTATTTCCCGGATGCCAGTCACATCCTGGACATCAACACGGACCATTACGGCTACATCGAGGTCCTTATCGAAAACAAGACCTTCGCCAGGAAAACGCTCCTCAATCCCTATCTTCCCTTGGACAACCTTCCGCTCAACGATACGATCCACGTGGTGAAGATGACGCCGGAAGAAAATGCTCTGGACCACGAGGTCGATGTGTTGACGCTTTTCGAGGTGGCTGACCGGACTGCGGATGTGGACAGGCTTTTTGAAAAGGTCTCCCGCCTGCTCCGGAAGAATGGGCTGGTCTTCATGACCGGTATACTCAGCTCAGGGTTTGATCTGCAAACACTCTGGGACCGAGCGGAAAACATCTTCCCGCCGGACCGGCTCAACGTATTCTCCGTTGAGGGATTCGAGGGACTCTTCCGCCGCCATGGTCTCGAGTGTCTCGAATTCAGCACACCAGGGATTCTCGATGTGGATATCGTCATGAAAGCTCTGGAGCAGGACAAAACGGTTGCGATCCCTCGTTTCATCGAATACCTTCTGAAGAACAGGAGCCCGGAGACGAAACAGAGTCTTCAGGAATTTCTCCAGAAGAACCTTCTGAGCTCTTACGGGAGAATCCTTCTGCGAAAGGAATAAGAGATGGCGTACATCGATGAATACCTTTCCGAAGCTGTAGCGATCATCGATCGGATCGACCGATCCGCCGTTGAGAAGATGATCGGTCTTCTTCTTGAGATTCGGGAGCAGGGGGGGCGGCTATTCTTTCTGGGGGTCGGTGGCAGCGCGGCCAATGCCTCCCATGCCGTCAATGACTTCCGAAAGCTCGCCCAATTCGAGGCCTACACGCCCGCTGACAATGTCTCTGAGCTGATGGCTAGAACGAATGATGAAGGTTGGGAAACGGTCTTTGTTGAGTGGCTGAAGGGTAGCCGTCTTAAGAAAGAGGATGGAGTCTTTGTTTTCTCGGTAGGGGGCGGAAACCTTGAGAAGAATATCAGCGCGAACTTGGTCCGGGCACTCGAATATGCGAAAACGGTAGGGGCCAAAATCCTTGGTATCGTCGGTCGCGACGGCGGATTTACAGCACGGGTGGCCGATGCCTGCCTGATCATTCCGATGAACAACCCCAATACCATGACCCCGCATACCGAGTCCTTTCAGGGGGTCTTATGGCATCTCATCTGTTCGGATCCCAGGATCATGAGGGTTCAGAATAAGTGGGAATCAACCAAATGAGGAAGGAGGACTGAACATTGGCAATCTTTCTTGATACGGGTAAGATCAGCGAGGTTGAGAGATTCATGAAGATGGGAATCATCCGGGGGGTGACGACGAATCCAACCATCCTTCTCAAAGATGGCGTCAAGGGAGGGAAAAAGGGTATCAAGGAAAACTCTGTCAAGATCGCCAAGGCGATTCACCCATACCCCCTGTCCGTGGAGGTGACGACGAACGACGCCAGAAAGATGATCGATCAGGCCCTGGAGTACGCGACCTGGGCGAAGAATATCAATGTGAAGATCACGATTCACGGTCCCGAGGGAGAGCTGGAGAATTTGGCGGTCATCAACAAACTCGCCACGAAGCATAAACTGGTGATCAATGCCACAGCCATGATGAATGCCCAGCAATGTCTTTTGGCAGCGTTAGCCGGCGCATTTTATGTCTCCATCTTCGGGGGCCGGGTTAACAACATGGGATACAATGTCTGTGACGAGATCAGGAAACTGCGCCGGGTGCTTGATCTGCAGGGATTGAAGGCAAAGATCATTATCGGCTCGACCCGGGAGATCCTGAACGTTATCGAATGGCTGGAAGCGGGTGCCGATATTGTGACGGTCGTCCCGAATATCCTGGAAGGGATGATCGTACATCCTTACTCCAAAGAGACGATCCAGATGTTCCTGACTGATGCGAAGAAGACAGATGCCCTTCTGTAACGGCCCAGAGGAGGACGAATGGTAGAGAACAGGCGGGAGCTTAAGGCAAGACTCAGAAACCGGGAAAGGATCTTCGCCGGATGGACTTCCCTGGCCCATCCATCCATTACGGAGATTTTTGCACGGGGAGAATTTGACTTCATCGGGATTGACATCGAGCACAGCACTATCAGCCAGGAACAATCTCAGCGAATCATTGCTGCCTGCCAGGGTAATGGAACATTATGTTTTCCCCGTGTGGCTTCTCACAACATGGAAATGATTAAACGACTCCTTGACTCCGGAGCGGATGGGATCATCGTACCCATGGTATCGACGTCTGAAGAAGTGGAGCGCTTGATCTCGTGGTGCAAATATCCGCCGCTGGGAAAACGGAGTTTCGGTATTGCTCGGGGGCAAGGATATGGGTTTGATTTTGACCTCTATACCGAGACCTGGAATGAATCGTCCTCATTGATCATACAGATCGAGTCCATCCAGGGAGTGGAGAATATCGAAAAGCTGATCTCTTACAACGATGTCGATGGGGCCATGATCGGTCCTTATGACCTTTCCGGCTCCATAGGAATTCCCGGTCAGTTGAATCATCCCTCAGTGGTTAAAGCGGCGAAGAAGGTAATGGATGCCTGTTCAAAATTGAATAAGGGATGCGGGACTCAAATTATTGAGCCCAATAGGAAGAGTATTGAAGATGCATTTTCCGCCGGATATACGTTTGTGGTGCTCGCTTCGGATATCTTCATCTTATGGAAGTGGACGGAGCGGGCAAGAGATTTCATTCGCCAACTGAAGAAACCGTGAGAATTAAGACGATCATCTTCGATTTTGACGGTACGATTGTAGAATCCGTCGGTATAAAGGATTGGGCCTTTGAAACCCTTTTCAAGGAATATCCAGATAAGCTGGATGAGATTATGAAGTATCACCTGTCACATAATGCAACCGTGCGTTTCGAAAAATTTAGATACATTACGGAGAACATTTTGGGTCAGAGATACGATCAAGAAATAGAGAGAAAATTGAGTCGTGGATTTTCGAAGTTAGTATTTAAAAAAATTGTTCAATGTCCTTATGTTTCGGGTGCAGAGGATTTTTTGGAATATTTTGGGAGAAAAGTTCCGCTCTATCTGATTTCTGCATCACCCGCTGAAGAACTTGATGGAATTCTTGAGGCAAGAAATCTCCGTCAGTATTTTAAGAAAATTTATGCAGTCCCGTGGGTAAAGGAGGATGCCATTAAAGAAATTTTAGACACCGAGAGCGTTCTCCCTGAAGAAACTGTTTTTATCGGGGACGCTTTTGAAGACTATCAAGCTGCCCAATTCACAAAGGTGTTTTTTATCGGGAGGGACAGCGGGAAATCCTTTCATGGTGCAGAATTAAATATTTTCAGGGATTTTTTTGCCATATGGGCTTTTCTTGAGAATCTCGATGTAAAAGAAGGTCTCACATGCCAGATTACCTGACTGAATTATTCAGACTCAACGGGAAGAAGGCTGTTGTCACGGGGGGCGGAGGATATCTATGTGGAGAGATGGCACGGGCCCTTGCACGGACCGGGGTTTTGGTCGCAGTACTGGATCTACGCGAGCAGAAGGCTAAGACCGTGAGCGACGAGATCAACCGGTTCGGTGGTAAGGCCTTTCCTGTGGCTATCGACGTAACGAAGAAAGAAGATCATCTGAGGGCTTTCGAGCGGGTGATAGAAGAATTTGGAGACATAGACATCCTCATCAATGGGGCAGGGATAAACGCACCCACCCCATTCTTCGAGATATCCCTTGAGGAATGGCATTCCATCCTCGACTCACACGTCACGGGGACCTTCTTAGCTTGTCAGATCTTCGGGAAGCATATGGTCGAAAAGAGAAAAGGCTCGATCATTAACATCTCTTCGGCATCCTCGGGTCCACCTCTCTCAAAAGCCTTCACCTATTCGGTGGCAAAAGCTGGGATTAAGAACCTATCGCAGAATTTAGCGAGAGAATGGGCTCCGTATCATGTTCGAGTCAATGCATTGAGACCTGGTTTTTTCCCGACGGAGTGGAGCATGAAGAACTTCATCTCTCCTGAAAGAGAGAAAGCAATTCTTGGCCATACCCCGATGGGAAGATATGGTAAGCCAGAAGAATTAGTCGGTGTTGTTCTTTGGCTTTCATCTGAGGCCGCTAGTTTTGTCACAGGTGCCGAAATCGCTGTTGATGGCGGATTTACCTGCATGACGATTTAGAGACGGTGAGTAGAGAATTGTGAAAAGTGAATAGTTTTCATGAAATGGAAAGATATTAATGGTCAAAAATAGGGTGGATCGGACTGTTATTATTACCGGCGGCAATCGGGGAATCGGAGAGGCCATCACCAGGGCCTTTTGGGAAGAGGGTTATCATGTCCTCATCGGGGCAAGAAGGGATACGCAATTAGCCCGGCAATTGGGGGGAAGAGTCCGGTTCAAGAAAACGGATGTTCGTCTCGAATCGAATCATCGGTCCCTGGTGAAAACCGCTTTCCAGTGGACGGGTCGTCTCGACGTGTATGTGAACTGCGCTGGTTTTTCGGGATGGCGTCCAGTTCGTGAGGTTGATTCCGACTTTTGGAACAAGATGATCGATACCAATCTGAAAGGAGCATTTTGGGGATGTAAAGTTGCTGCCGAGAGTTTGTCAGAAGGCGGATGCATCATCAATATTTCGAGTCTTGCTGGAAAAAGAGGCAGCGCTAATAATTCTGTTTATTGTGCATCCAAATTTGGCGTGAATGGTCTAACCCAAGCCCTGGCGAAGGAGTTGGGACCAAGGGGAATTAGGGTCAATGCTGTCTGTCCCGTCTATATCCAGACGAAAGGTCTAATGCAGGCATTGAAAGACAAGAGATCCCCGGTCCAAGGAGACGATATCGCATCATTCCTGAGAAGATTTGCCGAAGAAAACGCTGCATTAAAAAGGTTGCCAACCGGAGAGGAAATCGCTAAGATGTGTCTATTCTTAGCCTCCGATAAAGCTTCCGCAATCACGGGGCAGTGTATCAATGTCGATTGCGGGGTGTTGCCGCAATAGGTCATAAAAGGAAGGTCTATGGTCATGCGTAAGGTGGTGGCGATCATTCCCGCCAGAATGGCCTCTTCAAGATTCCCTGGAAAGCCACTGGTCAACATTCTTGGCCTGCCGATGATCGAGCATGTGAGGAGAAGGGTTTCTTTATGCGACGGGATAGAGGTCTATGTTGCCACGTGCGATCACGAAATCAGGACGGTCGTTGAGTCCCATGGCGGTAAAGTCATTATGACCTCGGATAAGCACTTAAGGTGCACGGATCGGATTGAGGAGGCTGTGACAAGTCTGGACGCGGATATTGTGGTCAATGTCCAGGGGGATGAGCCCACGGTCGTTCCCCAGGCAGTGACAGAAGTATCAAGCCCATTGCAGACCAGTGATGCATTTCAGTGCTCCTGCTTGATCTATCCTCTTTCGGACTTAAGCGAACTGCAAAATCCTAATGTCGTGAAAACAGTCATTTCCCGTGAGAAGTCAATTCTCTATTTTTCAAGGTCACCTATCCCTTATGTGAGAGAGAATGGCCCTACGCATTTTTTTAAACAATCTGGGATCATGGCCTTCAGGAAGGATTTTCTTCATCTTTATTCCCGATTGTCAGCGACTCCTTTAGAGATCGCTGAGTCTGTGGACATGCTGAGGGTTTTAGAACATAGCTATAAAATCCTGGGGATTCCGACCACGCAGGTATCTTCGGGGGTGGATGTTCCGGAGGATGTTAGAGCCGTGGAGGAAATTCTCAAGGGAGATGTGAATCAGAATAAGCTTTATAAGGAAATTATAAGACGATGAACCCAAAGATTTTTGTTTCCATTTCGACGTTTGCTGAGTACGATAAAGCACCATTGGACCTCCTGAAAGAGTCCGGGTTCCCTTATTTTCTGAATCCTCTTGGGAGAAGATTGAATCGGGAAGAGATCGTTGAAATGGGAAGAGACTGTGAGGGAGTGATTGCGGGCGTCGAACCCTACGATGATTTTGTCTTGGATCGGATGCCAAATCTTCGTTGTATTAGCAGATGTGGCGTGGGAATCGATAATATATCGATTGCAAAGGCGAAAGAGAAGGGAATTGAGATCCGGAATACTCCTAACGTCGTTATTCAGCCAGTTGCCGAACTCACCGTCGCTATGATATTCGATTTGCTCAAGAAGCTTTCTTACCACACGACCCTCCTGAGATCGAAAAGATGGGAGAAGAGTCCTGGGTTTCTATTAACCGGGAAGAAAGTCGGGATACTGGGCTTGGGAAGAATTGGGAAGAAGGTTGCAGAGATCATGCTTAAGCTCGATACAGAGGTTTGCGGTGCAGATCTCTTCCCTGATTTGGAATGGGCTCGGGGGTTGAATGTCAAGATCGTTCCTTTCGGCGAGTTGTTCCGTTTGTCGGACATTCTCACCATTCACGTTTCGATTGATCGGGAGCAGCCTCTACGGATCGGCGAGAAAGAAATTAGAAGCATGAAGAAAGGGGCGATTCTGATCAATACGGCGAGGGGACAGATCATAGATGAAAAGGCTTTATACGAGGCTTTGAGAGAAGAACATTTAGGGGGAGCCGCTCTGGATGTTTTTCCGGAAGAACCTTACCACGGAAGACTATGCGAATTGGATAATCTTGTCCTAACTCCACACGTAGCTACGCTGACCAAAGAGTCCAGAATTCAAATGGAGTTAGAGGCAACCTCCAATCTGATCACTTTTTTCAAGTCCTAATTTCATGAGTTCCCATCCAGATCTGAAACTTTGTCCGGTTTGTTCGTGGGATTTTAAAGATGGGCAATATAGGACTTCTCCTTACCCTACGGAAGCGGAGAAATCGGAAAAGAGACCCAGATGGATTGCTTTTTGTGGGAATTGTGGAATAGGAATTGCCAATCCGCTGTGGGAGGGTGACGAACTCGAAGACTTTTACTCCAAAGGTGGCTATTGGGGTCATTCCAAGACAGAAATATTGTTACCCAAAAAATATCCAGTACCCTATACCCTTGCCGTCTCCCGATGGAAACTCATCGGGCCTTTCTTTGAAAAATCGGGGAAACCAATATCCATGCTCGATATCGGTGCAGGACATGGTTTTTTGGGGATGGTGGCAGCAAAAACCCTGGGTTCTCATTTATCTACATATGTTTGCGTGGAGAAGGATAGAACTCTCAGGGAATCTCTAGGAAAGACCTGGTCCGTTTTCTTCCCAAGAAATAACCTACGGATCGTCGACCACATCGGCCATGTCGATGGCAAATTCGACTGCATTATATTATCGCATTTATTGGAGCACGTAGCCCATCCCAAGGCGCTTCTCCATGCCGTTTCAGAGAAGATGGCAAAATTTGGTTTTCTTTTTATCGATGTTCCAAATCAAGACTATCTTTTTAAGAAAGATGTTTTCCCTCATTTATTATTTTTCAGCAATTCAAGTTTGCAGTATCTATTGGAGAGTTGCGGCTTAACGATCAAGTCCATTTACTGTTACGGTAACGATATGGACCACTCCCGGATGAATTTTAGAAATGCCTCAAAGGTTCGTAGTCTACTTATAGAAACGATGATGCGAGCGAGTATCATCATTCCTGAAAATCTAATTTTTCTTTTCTTTAACAGATATTTTGAAACAGACAAACAGAACAACAACGGCATCTGGATCAGAGCCCTATGCCAAGACTCTCATTCCGAGGAAGAGGGAGTGAATCCATAGGTAACCCTTCGCTTCCAATATGAAAACGGTCAACCTCATAGGCTCCGAATTCAATGAATGGATGATTTATGTTTTGAGATCGTTGCCCGGATGCCTGGGTTCAAGGCTCCGATATTACTATTATAAACATCGCCTCGCAAGTTGCGGTCAGAATGTTAGTATTCCCCCAGCATGTTATCTGAGAGATTGCAGAAATATCTTCATCGGATCCAATGTGGGACTTGGAATTTCCACACAGATCTATGCAGCCGGAACTGGAAAAGAGAAGATTCAGATTGGCGATCATGTTTATCTCAACTCGAATGTAATGATCAATGCAGATATTGGGGGGCAAATATTGATTGGAGATCATTGCATCATTGGCCCAAATGTCGTCTTCAGGACGAGCAACCATGAGTATTCTTCCAGAGAATTTCCTGTCAGGGATCAGGGCCACCGGCCCGGGACGATCGTTGTAAAAGACGATGTCTGGATCGGAGCCAATGTATCCATCATCGGCAACCTCGTGATTGGCAAGGGTGCAATCGTGGGGGCTGGATCGGTTGTGCTGAAGGATGTGGATGACTATGCGATCGTCGCAGGTGTTCCAGCAAAGCAGATCGGAACGAGATAACCATCTGAGAACTCATCCAGCGCCTCCTCAATGATCATTGATCTCGAAGTAACTCCTGCATGAGTGAACCCCGTCACCTGTATACCGGTAAAGATCTAGCCTTTATCATTCCTACCAAAAATCGGCCACAAAAGCTGAAAGAAGTTCTCAATACTTTGTCTCAACAAACGGAGCGTTGTGGACAAGTTATTATCGTGGATGGAGGGCAAAGTGTCAGAGAGGTTGCAGCGAGCTTTTCGGATCGCTTACCGGTGGAATATTATGAGTGTTCCCCACCGGGGCAGATTCGCCAAAGAAATATGGGCATCACCAAGCTTAAAGATGCCATCACGTTGGTAGGGTTCATTGATGATGATTTGGTTTTGGAGACAGGCGCACTGGAAAAGATGATCGACTTTTGGAACCGCATTGAGGAGAATGCGGCAGGAGTGGGATTTAATATTGTCAACGCCCCCCCTCGGCGCCATTCAAAATTGTGGGGCTTTTTTTTGATGAGTTCTCCTTTGCAGGGCCGGGTTCTTTCTTCCGGGTACAACAGTTCGATCCACAACGTCTCGAAAGAAATTCGGACTCAATGGTTAGGGGGCGGCTATACGGTTTGGAGGCGGGAGATCGTTGCAAAATTTCCACAGAAGAATCTGAACACCCGATGGGCGGTTGGTGAAGATTTAAGATTTAGTTATCCAATTGGCAAAGAATATCCATTATATATCTGTGCCGCGGCCAAAGTGCGGCATGAGCATATCTACGATCAATGTGACCCAAAAAGCATTGATCGCTATATTGGTCGCAAAACCTCTCTGGCATCCTTTTATTTTGTGGGATTACATCCAGAACTCTCACGGGCAGCATGTCTATGGATGCTGACCGGGTCAACCTTAGTACAGTTGATTTATGGGTGTGTGACTTTCAAGCCAAGATTGGTGCGCTTTGCCTTGGGGGGGGCAGAAGCGATCTTGATTTATCTGAAGTCCATGTTGGGGTTGTCAAATCTGGGCACCGAATTGGAGAACTGACGATTTTATGAAGAACGCACCCCGAGCCCGTTCTGTGGGCGGGGTAAAGAGGAAGCGTCCTACTAAAGAGTCAAAAAAGTATCCCCATTTCGAATGAGAAGAAAACTCCTAATTCTACCTTCTTCGTATCCCACGGAATACACTTTAGTCAAAGGGATCTTTATTCAGAACCAGGTTGATATTTTATCCGGGGCATACGATGTTGTTGTGTTATTCCCCAGGCTACCCAGTTGGCGAAAGTTAGTAAGGGGGGAGGATCGTCCCAAGTCGCAAGTCGAAGATCGCAACGGCGTCAAGATATATCGAGAGGAGATGATCCTTCCACCGAGATTATTTCGTCTCCGGGCTTATTTTTATAGGCGGTTGGCTCGGCGGGGATTTAAGAAAATTCTCATGGCCTGGGGAAAGCCAGATATGATTCACGCACATGTAGTTCTTCCGGGGGGGTGGGTGGCACTAAACTTGGGGCGCGAGTTTGCCATCCCAGTCGTTTTGACCGAGCATTCCGGTCCATTTTCTGTACATTTAAAGTCGGCATACCAGCGGCGTTTGGTACGGGAGACTTTGATGAACGTAAACCGTAATATCGCCGTTAGCCCAGCCCTTGCAAGGGAGATGCAAGCTTTCTGCAATTTGGCCAAGATTGAAGTGGTGGGGAATGTCATAAGAACGGAGTTCTTTGTACCAGCGGAGGATTATTCACAAGACTCCTCCTATTCACGGACTCGGTTTCTATCAGTAGCATTACTGGTTAAGGAAAAGGGAATACATTATCTCATTGAGGCGGTGCGTCTTCTGATTCAGAAGGGGATTACATCGTTTGAAGTGATGATTGGCGGCGATGGGCCAGCCCGGCCTATGTTGGAAGGAATGGTGAAGAGGATGGATCTGTCAGATCATTGTCGTTTCTTGGGGTTGCTCAATCAGGAAGAGGTCAAGTATTGGATGCAGCAATGCGATGTTTTTGTGTCGCCTAGCCTAGGCGAAACCTTTGGTATCGCGCTTGGAGAAGCGATGGCCTGCGGCAAGCCTGTCATTGCGACTCGGTCCGGTGGTTCTGAGTTCATTATGACTGACGAAACAGGCTTCTTTGTGAATGTTGCAGATCCAGCCGCCCTTGCAGAAATGATGGGTGGATTTATTTCTAAGCGGATCACATTCACCCCCGATGTGATCCGTCAGGCTGTTTCTAACCGTTTTGGTGAAAAGGCTTTTTTGCAGAAGATATCGGTAATTTACGAGCAAATTTTGGCGGAATATACCGAACAGAGGTTTGGGAGTGCGGCTTCACATTAGACATAGACGTCGTCTGGCTATATAGGAATGGTGTTTCATGGATGACCTTAAGTCTGTTGTACATTTAACCACTGTCCACCCTTCCTTTGATATTCGCATTTTCCATAAAGAGTGCAAAACTCTGAGTCAAGCCGGGTATCGAGTCGTTCTCATCGCTCCACATGATAGAGATGAAGAAACCGACGGGATTCGGATCCGAAGACTGGCGAACCCGAAGAGCCGGCTGGATCGAATGACAAGGATGCTGTGGCAAACTTACAAAAGGGCCATCGAAGAAGATGCCCAAGTTTATCATTTTCACGACCCGGAGCTGATTCCGGTAGGGCTCATGTTGAAGCTTCATGGCAAGAGAGTGATCTATGACGTCCATGAAGATTATTCACAGACTTTTTTGTCGAGGGAGTGGATTTTCCCCCGGCTGCGGCGCTTGATCAGAATAATGATTATACTTGCCGAGTTGGTGGGAAGGAGGTTGTTTGATGGAATCGTAGTAGCAACTCCAAGTATTGCCGTACGATTCCAGAGCCTGAAGACGGTGACGATACAAAATTTTCCTCTTCTGGACGGATCAGGAATAAACCCTTCTATTCCATATGATCGGAGGGAAAAGGTTGTTGTCTATGTTGGAGTGATATCAGAACCGCGAGGAGTTAAAGAAATGATCCAAGCGGTTGCATTACTTCCAACACAGCTGGGAGTGAAACTGAAGCTAGCCGGCTTTTTCGCCCCGTCAAATTTAGAAGACAAAGTGAAGACTTTTTCTGGGTGGAGTCGGGTAGATTTTATGGGGTGGCAGTTTCATAAAGATATAGTGGCAATGCTTGGAAATGCCAGAATAGGTCTTGCGGTCTTACACCCGTTTGCAAATCATATCAACTCTCAGCCGAACAAGCTATTTGAATACATGTCTGCTGGGATACCGGTTGTTGCCTCGGACTTTCCCCTGTGGCGTCAAATTGTAGAAGAGACTGGGTGCGGCCTTCTTGTCAATCCCCTTGATGCGAGAGCAATCTCGAAAGCGATCAAATGGCTCCTTGAACATCCAGAGGAGGCAGGCGCCATGGGAAGAAGAGGCCAGGAGGCAGTCAGAAACCGCTATAACTGGGATCGGGAAGCAGATAATCTGCTGGCTTTTTATCAGAAAATAACGAAATGGGATCCAAAACCAAGTGTGGCATGATTTTTAATCGAAAACATTTCCTAACCCTGCTCATTTTCGCATTATTTTCCTTACTCTCATCTGTTTCAGCTCATGAAAAGAATCGAGTTCTTTCATATCACGACTATATCCATCGTGCTAAATCTCACCTCTTCAAGGGCCAGCCGAATAAGGCAATTGAAGACTGTGGTAGGGCAATTGACTTAAATCCCAGGGACCCGACTGCATACTACGTGCGTGGGCATTGTTACAATGTGAAAGTTCAATATGAAAAAGCGATTGGGGATATGAAAACGGGAATTGCTTTGGACCCAAAAGGGTATACAATGAATGGTATCCTTTCAAAAATCCACTGCAGATATGGAAACCTTTTAAAAAGAAAAGGCCAATACGATAAGGCAATTGAACAGTATTCAGCAGCGATCGCCTTGAATCCGAGGGCTCCTCTTCCATATGCCGGTCGCGGATACGCCTATATTCTTAAAGGTAGTTTACAAAGTGCAATCGCGGATCTCCAAAAAGCTTGTGATCTTGGCGAGAAGGACGGATGTCGTATCCTTGAGGTATTAAAAGGCAACGTAACGCCTGAAAGAGTCTCCGACCGTAGAGGCAATCCGGATGTTCAGTGAAAAAATTAAGAACCTTATCGTCCGGCTTCAGGGGCGGTTTCGTTCCAAAGGATCCTTTGTCACACATGTGATTACTTTGATGACAGGGACTGCTCTCGCTCACGGGGTAACAGTGATTGGGATTCCGTTCCTGTCGAGATCCTATAGCCCTGAACATTTCGGTATCTTCTCGATCTTTGTGGGTATCGGTTCCACTCTGAGTGTCTGGGCGGCCTTGCGATATGAATTGGCAATCGTATTGCCGGAGAAGCAAGAAGATGCCATGGCCTTGGTCAAACTTTCCTCCGCGGTCGTTTTTGGCGTGGCCGTCCTAATTCTTATCATAGTTCTGCTCCTGGGGAGTAGGATCGTTTCGTCCTTCAATCTCCCCTATTTTGATCCCTGGCTGAAGTATCTTCCGCTGAGCATCCTCTTGGGTGGACTCTATAACGTCCTCTATTATTGGTGTACCAGAAATAGTCGGTTTGATAAGATCTCGGTATCCAGGGCGCTCCAATCCTTTTCCACTGTTTGCAGCCAACTGGCTGCTTTCGCTCTTTTCATGGCGGGAGTCGGAGGGCTGATCGGGGGATATATCATCGGCCAGATAGGCGGAGTGGGTATGCTGCTCACGCAACTCAAAGGGGTTCGTTTCAGAGACCCTACGTGCTCGATTCTTCGGACGAAGGTTGCCACCATTTATTCAGATTTCCCAAAGTTTTCGGGCTCAGGGGCCTTCTTTGACATGGCTGCCGTTCAGATTCCCCTCGTCATGATCCCGCTATTGTTTTCTCCACACACCGGAGGATTGTATGCCTTTGCGGACAGGTTGTTACGGGCTCCTTCCGGATTGGTAGGGATGTCTGTTTCGCAGGTATTATTCCAAAGGCTGGCGGCCTCCAAGGAAGATCCTGACGGGAGAAGGAGTCTAATATTTTCTATATGGAAATACATGTTCTTGCTGGGCATAGGGCCGATGCTAATGGTTTTCTTATTCGGTCCCAGAATCTTTTCATTTTTCCTCGGATTCCACTGGCAGGAGGCCGGTCGATACGCCCAAATTCTCTGTATTGGCTTTATGGCCCATTTCATCGCCTACCCCACCAGTTTGGGAATTGTGGCGCTCGGAAGATTAGATATCCTCTTTGCATGGCAGGTTCTCAATCTTGCTTCGACAGTTGCGGTTTTTGGTCTGGGGTATTTTTTCCTCCGGGAAAATTTCTATGCATTTCTGTGGATTTGGACATTTAAAGAGCTCTTTGTATACCTCCTCTACATGTTTGCTCTCTTGAAAGCGCATAGCCTTGAAAGAATTGAGAATCGTTAGTTTCGCACGGAAATACAGCGACGTTGCCATCGTTCTCTTCTACTTTCTTTATGCGGTGAGCCTGGATTACGGCCTCGGTATGATCGGCCATGTATATAGCTACGAGGGATCTATATATCTAAGCGATCCTATCCGGATTCCTTTTTCTTATTTCTTGGTCATGATTTCCGCCTATGTGGTGGGAAAATTCAACTTAGATAGGGTGGCTGGGTTTTTTTGTGTGGGACTCTTTTGCCTCCTCATCGTACCCGGGATCATCTATTTCATGCGAACCGATGTTGAACCCTGGAAGCTCCTTCTGCTAGTGGGAGGATATCTGTGGCTACTCACCGGTTGTCATGTTTTTAGAAAATTTAGGTTCAAGATCAAAGGGGTTGGCAGGGGCAGGTTCGCATTGTATGCAGTCGTCTTTCTTATTACAGCCGCAACATATGGCCTGGCAGTCTATTATTGGGGTGGTAAGATCAATCTGGATATTTCGAAGGTGTATGAGGTTCGGGATGATTTCTTAAGAAACAAGAATTTTCTATTGGGCTATCTCGTCATCTGGCAGGGTAATATCATCAATCCATTCCTCTTCTATTTTGCCATGCAAAAGAAGCATTTTTTTCTTGCAGGTGCGGTGGCAGGTCTGCAAGCGTATCTATTCAGTATCACCGGCGTTAAGCTTTTCTTGTTTTCCCTGGTATTCTCTTTTTTTGTTGCTCGTTTTTCAAAACGTTTTAATCTCTTGTTCCCGGTTCTTCTATCCGTAATCGTCATCCTGAGTTGTCTCATTTACAGATACGCCGAAAACGTCTGGTTCCTCTCCCTGTTCGTAAGAAGAACCCTATTTATCCCTGCCCAGATCACATTCCAATATATCGATTTTTTCCATAGCAACCCGTTTACTTATCTCTCCGACTCGGTATTGAGGCACTTTCTCAAATATCCGTATATTTTACCCCCTCCTCTGATGATCGGTATTCGGTACTACGAAGGCGGAAGCGCAAACACAGGTATTTTGGGGAATGCCTACATGAACTTTGGCATCATCGGCATTCTTGTTTTCGTTGGGCTCTTCTCATTCATATTGTCTCTTTTTGACAGGATAGAAGCCTTCAGGCAAAAGGAGAGCCGGCTTATTTTGGCTTGTGTTGCAATGCCTTTGTTGTCAATCACCAATAGTGGTTTACTCACGGTTCTCTTAACCCACGGGATGTTCTTAGCGCTGCTCATTTCCTATTTCATTCCAGAAGACACGTTCACAATCGATGTGCGGAATCGCGGGACTCTGTTATAGGGACGACATGGTCCAGGAGCCGGTGGCCTTGAAGGGAATGCTTGACACCATGGGCCATCGAGGGCCGGACGATCGCGGAATCTATGTCTACCGAAATGTAGCCCTAGGGCACAACCGTCTCTCCATCCTGGATCTGACCGAAGCCGGGCATCAGCCGATGCATTGCGGCCACCTCAGCGTCACCTACAACGGAGAGATCTACAATTACGTGGAGATCAGAGAGGAACTGCGAAGCCAGGGCCATGTCTTTGCCACTGATACGGATACGGAAGTCCTTCTCCAGGCTTACGACCGATGGGGTGAGGAATGCCTGCAAAGAATGACCGGAATGTGGGCCTTTGCCATTCTCGACCGGAAGCGCAATCAGCTCTTTTGTTCCCGCGATCGCTTCGGGATCAAGCCTTTCTATTACTACTGTGACGAAGAAATCTTCCTTGCCTTTGCCTCTGAGATCAAAGCCTTGATTCATTCCGTGGCGAAGCCGCAGGTCCATTATGAAAGGCTGATGGACTATCTGGTCATCGGACTGAGCGACCATACGGAAGAGACCCTTTATCAATCGATCAAACAGCTACTGCCCGGACATTCCCTCTTCGTCGATTTGGGCAAAGGGACGAAGAAAACAAAGCGATATTACTTCCTGGGAGCATCCCTGTCAGGAGTTTCTACGGAAGAAGACTTTGAGGTTTCTTTGCGCAAATCGGTTTCAATCCATATGCGGAGCGACGTGCCCGTGGGGACATGCCTATCCGGTGGAATCGATTCCTCGGTTGTTGCGGCCTTGGCCGCTTCGGTCAACCGGAGCCTTGGGAAAGAAACCTTCTCCGCCATAACCGCCCAGTCCGAGTCTTCATCCAACGATGAAACCCCTTTTGCCCATGAGGTGGCCAAGCATTGTGATCTCGACTGGCATGTGACCAAACCCGATTACAGGATCTTCAAGGAGAACCTGGAAGATTGCCTGTGGCACCAGGAGGAGCCGGTGGGAGGCCCCTCCGTCTTCATGCAGTACTGGGTCATGAAGAAGGCAAAGGAGGTCGGACTGAAAGTCATGCTCGATGGCCAGGGAGGCGACGAAATTATGTTTGGCTACGAAAGGTACTATGCCGCCTTCTTCTGGCATCTGATGCGCCATGGCCGCGCCTTGAGGTGCCTGCAAGAATTCTCCCTTGCAGCTTCCCGCTCCAAGTTGCATTTGGGGCAACTGGCTGCCCTGACCGTCTACTTCCTATTTCCCGCTCTGCGAAGGAGGGTATTGGAGAAGCGTGGTTTTTTCCTGAATCGGGATTTTTTGCAACTGACAAGAAAGTCTCTTCGCGAGGCGGCAAAGGCTTTTTTCGATATTGGTGAATTGCAGATCTCGGAGATCGGCCGTCAACAACTTCCCCACCTGTTAAAATATGAAGATCGTAATTCCATGGCCCATTCGATTGAGGCCCGGGTTCCCTACGTCGAGATCGGTTGTGTGGAGACCTCCTTGCGGGTCCCCCCGGGAAAACGGATCAGGGCCGGTTATACCAAGTATCCCCTGCGCCGCCTTGCAGAAAAGATCCTTCCTCCTTCGATTGCCTGGAGAAAGAATAAGATCGGTTTCGAAGCGCCGAGCGCCCTCTGGCTCGGGCAGCAGAAGCCTCTCATGGCGAAAGAGATAGAGCATTCCGGAATTCTGAGAAGAGTATGCCAATCCATTCCTCCCCTGGAGGCTCTGGGGCTGGAAATGCAGTGGCGATTGTATAACATTGCCGTGTGGGAGCGGCTCTTTGATGTTAAACCCTGAGAAAATGGGGCATCGTTCTCGGTATGTTCCCCTCGTGCGGAATCGGAAGGTCCGGATCGCGATCGGATTGATTCTCGTTGCGGTATCTGCAACGGCAGCCGGAGGCCTGTTCGGTAAGGGCCGTGTCGGGGTGATCCTTTTGATCACGACGCTCGCCTGGATAGCCGCCGTATGGATCACAGATAAATATGTTCATAAGTATCCCCAGAGGTACTTTCCTTATCTCATCGCCTCTCACCTGAAGGCCGCCGTCATCATGGCATTCTTTCTATGGGTCATGAGTAGAATCGCCGGTTCTCTCGCCGCTCCACCTCCTGTCGTGTGGACGGTTTATCTCTTTTTTGTTTTGGCGGATGGAGTAGTCTCTATTTTCCGGCGTCGGGATCTTCAGAACAAGCAATCCTCTGTGGTGTCCCTGTCGCTCCACACGGAAGAGGCTACGGGAAAAGGCTCCGATAATCCTGGTGGCGCAAATGGAGGTCTATCTTCAATCGATGCGTCGGCCATGATGAGACAAATCCCTTCCCATTTGGACAAGGTTCTTGTCGAGTTCATTAAAAAAAATCTACCTGATCTTCGTGGAGATAACGGAAAGTTTCTGCTTGCCGATGACCTGCCCGCGAAGGGAGATCCTTTGAAGTCAGCACCGGCTGGCCTTCTCCTCGGCCGCACCCGTCTGAATGATGTTTCGCGGCTGAATCATTATTTGAAGTTTTGCGTTGAGCAGATGGCGATGGGAGGCTACTTCGTTGTCCCCTATATGCCCCTTGAAAACGTGGTTAAGAGCTTGAAGCTTCGTTACAAAGGGCCCGTCTATTGGGCCATATTCCTTCTTCATTTCATCTGGTACCGGGCCATCCCAAAAATTCCATGGCTGGATAGTCTCTATTTCTCACCCAAATTATCATGGCTGGACGGCCTCTGTTTATCCTTGACCAAGACAAGAAATCGGGTGCTATCGAAGGCCGAAGTCTGGGGCCGGCTCTCATACTGGGGAATGCGGGTCATTGCGGAGTCCGAGGGAGACGGCGAGGTCTACCTGATTGCCCAGCGGGTTGCAGCTCCTGTTCAAGGCAAAAGGCCGTCTTACTATCCCATTGTTGCACTGGAAAAAGTGGGACTGAACGGCCAGATCATTCATGCCCATAAAATCCGGACGATGTTCCCTTTCAGCGAATTTCTTCAGAAGCGGATCTTTGAAGACCATGGTTTGGCGCCCAGTGGAAAATTCATGAACGATTTTCGGCTGACCGGGTTCGGAAAATTTCTTCGGAAATACTGGCTCGACGAACTGCCGCAAATCTTTGACTGGCTGCGGGGTGACGTGAAATTGGTCGGGATGAGGGCGACGAGCCGGCAATTTTTGAGCTTATATCCGAGAGAGTTTTTGGACCTCTATGTTCAAGTTAAACCCGGGCTCATTCCGCCGATCTTCAACGAATCCATAAAGAGTTTTGATCAGATTGTCGAAGTTGAATTCACCTATCTCCAGCGCTACCGGAAGCAGCCCTTTCGAACGGATGTTCGATATCTGATTCAGACCTTTGTCGATATTGTATTCAAAGGGATCCGAAGCCGCTGATCGCAGGGGGATAGGAGGTCCGTCATGTGCGGCATCTTTGGACTGGTTGTTCATAAAGAAGCAGGTTATAGTCCGGCCTTTATTAAAAAGTCTTTGACGATCCTCGCCCGGCTTTCCGAGTCACGGGGCAAAGATTCTTCGGGACTCGTATTCAGAAACGAAGAGACCGGAGAATTCCACGTCTTCAAGGGTGCCTTGTACCTCAAAGATCTGGTCAGGCGCAAGGATGTCCTGGATCGGATGAAGGGAATGCTGAGATCATCCCCCGGAAGCAGAACAAGAGGAGAAGGGAAGACGTTTGCGGCAATGGGGCATTCCCGGTTGGTGACCAACGGATCTCAGCTCAACGAGGGGAATAACCAGCCGGTTGTGAAGGACGGGGTGATCGGCATCCACAACGGAATCATTGTCAACGAAGAGGATCTCTGGTCAAGGAATCCGGACATCCGCCGGGCTTATGAAATTGACACGGAGGTGATGCTCTCCCTGATCAGAAAATATCTTCGGACCGGGTGGGATGTCACCTCGGCGACCTCGAAGACGATTACGGAGATCTTCGGCACGGTTGCCGCCGCTTTCTTCGTGGACGACCTCGACATGCTCGCACTGGCTACCAATAACGGGTCTCTCTATGTATTGACGGATGAGAAGGGTTTGTTTGCCTTTGCTTCGGAAGAATATTTTTTGAAGAGAATGGCGGAGAAGATGCATCTGGATACAAAGGATAGCTTCCGGATAAAACAGGTGGTCGCCGGCAAAGGGTTTGTGGTGGATTTGGCAAAATTCAGAGTAAAGGAGTTCTCTTTCACGGATGAGGGACGAAGACCCCAAGAGCGAGCAAACCCATCCCGTCCCTTGCGGATTGAAGTCCATTCGGTGTCAGGAGGAAGACCTCAGAGGGAGCTGATCTTGGATCCTTCGAGGATTGCCGCTCACCCCAAAGCAAAGTCGGAGGCGGCCCTTCTTGAATACAACATCGAGAGGATTCAGGCCCTTCGAAGGTGTACCCGATGTATTTTGCCCGAGACCTTTCCCTATATTGAATTTGACGAGCGCGGTGTTTGCAACTATTGCAGCAACTATACCATCAAAAATAAGCCAAAGCCCATGGCGGAACTCCTTGATCTTGTCAAACCCTACCGCCGATCGGATGGAGGATATGAATGCATCGTTCCATATAGCGGAGGCCGGGACAGCACATTCACCCTCCACACGGTAAAGAAAGTATTGGGGCTCAACCCGGTTGCTTTCACCTATGATTGGGGTATGGTCAATGACCTTGCCAGGCGCAATATTGCACGGGTTTGCGGAAAGCTTGGTGTCGAAAACATCATTGTTTCCGCCGACGTTTCCTGGAAACGGGAAAATATCAGGAAAAACATCCTGGCGTGGCTCAGAAAACCACACCTCGGAATGGTGCCATTATTCATGGCGGGAGATAAGTTTTTTTACTATTATACGGATCAGGTGAAAAAACAGACCGGAGTCCGGCTGAACATCTGGGGAGTGAATCCTCTGGAAAATACGGAATTCAAAGTCGGGTTCATCGGCGTTCCCCCGGACCATCATAAAAAGAGGATTTATTCACTTTCGGGAAAAAGACAGATGCAGCTCTTTCTCCGTATCGGAAAGATTCTTCGGGAAAACCCGAGCTACCTGAATCGTTCGGTATGGAATACGCTGGGTGGTTTTATCTCACGCTCTGTGGTCCCCCATCGTGACTATTACCATTTATTCGATTACTACCGATGGGATGAAAAGGAGGTCGAGAAGCTCGTTCGCGAAGAGTACCAGTGGGAGACCGCCATCGATACCCCCACAACCTGGCGGATCGGGGACGGGACGGCTCCCTTCTACAATTATATCTATTACACGGTTGCCGGCTTTTCAGAGTACGAGACGTTCCGGAGTAATCAAATCCGCGAAGGGATGCTCAGTCGTGAGGAAGGCATGCAGCTTGCCGTCGCAGAAAATCGGCCGCGGTATGCTTCCCTCAAGTGGTATACGGATATTGTGAACCTCGATTTTCCTTCCACCATCAGACGGATCAACAAGATCCCCAAGCTCTATCCGTAACGGTGGCAATCAAGAAGGAGACCATGGGCCGACCTTGTCACTTTCCCGTAGCGAAAGGCTGTAAGGGTATTCTGGGAGTGGATCGATGCGGAAGATGAACGTCTGGTACCTCTCCGCCCATGACCAGCCCAGAGGAAAGTCATCGAGAACGTACGATTTTTCTCTGGAGCTGGTGAAACGGGGCCACCGGGTGACGATGTTCACCAATAGCTACTGTCACTGGACCCACGAAGAACGGTTAAATCCGGGTGAGAAATGGCGCGTGGAAGAGGTCGATGGAATTCGCGTGGTCTGGCTTCGGACGATTCATTACGTGGGAAACGGCGTGGGCCGGGGGATGAACATGCTCTCCAATGCCTGGCGCTCGATTCAGGCTTCCCACCGTTTCTCGGATAGGCCGGATGTGGTGATCGGCCCGTCCGTTCCTCTCGGCACCGGCTGGGCTGCCTCAAGGATCGCCGCAATGAAAGATGCGGCTTTTGTCTTCGAGGTGAGAGATGTCTGGCCCATCGCCCTGGTCTATGATGGGGGTCTCTCTCGGAGCAGTCCGGTTTACCACGCCTTCCGGGTCCTCGAGAAATACCTCTATCGCAAGTGCCAGCGGATTTCTGCGACCATGCCCTTTCTCCATGAGCATGTGGCCGGAAGCGGCGGCGACCCGCAGAAGATTGTCTGGGTCCCCAATGGAGTCAATTTCGAACGGTTCTCCGGTTTTGAAACCTATGACGGCGGCCAAACGCTTCCCCTCGTCGCCATGTATGTGGGAGGGTTTGGCGTCGCCCATGATGTGATCACTTTGGTGAGGGCAGCCCATCTCATCCAGCAGAAGGGAGCCGGCCCCTATCGTTTCGTGATCGTCGGCGACGGGGTGAAGCGGCCGGAGTGCGAAAAGGAAGCATCACGTCTGAAACTATCCAACATTGAGTTTCGTGATCCCGTGCCAAAGTCAGAGGTTCCCCGGCTCCAGACGGAAGCGGATGTTCTGGTTGCCTGTGTCACCGACTCCGAGTCCTATCGCTTTGGTCTGAACCTAAACAAGATCTTCGACTATTTTGCCTCGGGGAGGCCGGTGATCTTCTCCGGCAGGGCCCCGAAAGACCCGGTGGCTGGATCCGGGGCCGGTTTCAGTATCCCTCCCGAACATCCTGAACCGATGGCTCAAGCCCTTGAGAAGCTGTTTCAAATGGCTCCAGCAGAACGGGTCGAGATGGGCAAACGGGGCAGACGATATGTGGAAGACCATTTCGACATGCACAAGCTCGCAGAGCGGATGGAAAGGGTGTTATCGGAGGCAGTAATTGAAAGAGGAAAGGGAGGCGGGAATGCCTCTCGATGAGCGGAAAAGAAAAGAGATCGAGCATTCAGACCATCGAAGGTCGATCGTCAGGGCCTACGAATACGATTCCGATGCGTCGCCTGACCGCCTGAAGGATCCATACGCCAAGGAAGGTGCGGAGTATGAGAGGCATTTCAGCAACATGAAATTCTACAGCATCACACAATCGAGCCGTGCCTACCGCGACGGGCTTTTGTTTGATCAGATCAGGGGCGCGGTCGCCCTGGACTACTGCTGCGGAAACGGAGAGGCTGCCATAGAAATGGCCAGGCACGGGGCATCGAGGGTTGTGGGAATTGATATCAGCCCGGTTGCCATCGAAAATGCCCAGGAGCTTGCAAAAACCGTCGGCGTGGACGGCGTTTGTCAATTCTCGGTAATGGACGCTGAACAGACAGAGTTTGCCCCGGAAACATTCGATCTCATCCATGAATACGGCGCCCTCCACCACCTGGATCTCTCGCCGGCGTATAAAGAGCTTTCCCGGCTTCTCAAGCCGGAAGGGAAGTTAGTCTGTACCGAAGCATTGCGCCATAATCCTCTGATCCACTGGTACAGAAGACGGACTCCCCACCTCAGAACGGAGTGGGAAGTCAAGCACATTCTCGGTGTGAGTGACATCGATCAAGCAAGGAAATATTTCACAGAGATCAAGGTCCGTTTTTTTCATCTGGCAATACTCCTTGCCGTTCCTTTCAGAAGGACAAGGCTTTTTGGTCCTCTTTGCAGGATCTTCAATCGAGTCGACTCTCTTTTGTTGAGGGGGCGAGGGATCGGGAAGTATGGATGGATCACCGTAGTGACCATGGGAGGTCCAAGGAAAGAAGCATCTTGAAAGGGCAATCGGATTGATGGGCAAGAGGGTATTCGATTTTTCACTGGCCTTGGTTGCGTTGATCCTCTCGTCCCCCCTTTTTCTTTTCATCGCGATCATGATCAAGAAGAAGTCGCCCGGCCCGGTTTTCTATCGGGGCATCCGTTCGGGTCTGGACGGGAAACCCTTCCGGATTTTTAAATTTCGTACCATGGTGCCAAACGCCGAGGAGATCGGAGGGCCCTCCACAGCCCTGAACGATTCGCGCCTCACAAAGACGGGGGCGTTTCTCAGAAAGTATAAACTGGATGAGCTCCCCCAGTTGATCAATGTCCTCATCGGAGACATGAGCATCGTCGGACCGAGGCCCCAGGTCGAAGCCTATACAAAGCGATACAGTGATGAAGAAAAGATCATCCTGACGGTGAAACCGGGCGTGACCGACTATGCCTCCATTCGCTTCATCAATCTGGATCAGATACTGGGTGACGAAAAAGTTGACGAGAAGTATCTCCGGGAGATTGAGCCGGAGAAGAACAGGCTCCGGATGAAGTACGCTGAGGAGCATTCTTTCCGGATCGACTGCAAAATCATCGTTCTCACGATACTTCAGATGTTGAGGATCAGGTCTTTATGGAATACCGGGAATTAGGCCTGACCGGCCTCAGAGTCTCACGCCTGGGCTTCGGCTGCTGGGCGATCGGCGGCCATGGCTATGGTCAAGTCAATGATGAGGAATCGATTCGTTCCATCCGAAAGGCCTTGGATTTAGGAATCAATTTTTTTGATACGGCCGATGTGTATGGATTTGGACATTCGGAGGAAATCCTTTCAAAGGCCTTGGGGAGTGAAAGAAAGAAAGTGGTGGTCGCAACGAAATTCGGTATTTCGTGGGATTTGGGTGGAAAGACGTTTAAAGATTGCAGCCCCAAGAGGATCGAAGAAGCCCTTGAGGGGAGCCTTAAACGATTACGGTTGGACAGTGTGCCTCTTTATCAAATCCACTGGTATGATGGCGTGACGCCTATCCCTGAGATCATGATGACGCTCAGAAAATGCCAGGAGGCCGGGAAGATTCAGCACATCGGTTGTTCGAACTTCTCATCGGACCTGATTTTGGAGTTCTTGAGCGTAAAGCCGATGGAGTCTTTGCAGACGCTCTTCAATATGATTGAGAATGATTCTGAGCCTGAAATCCTTCGTCTTTCGAATGAATTACGTATCGGTGTGATCGTCTACGGCGTATTAGCCAGAGGTCTCTTAACAGGGAAATACGGGCGGGACAGCAAATTCGGTGAAGGCGATACTCGCAGCCGGGATCAGAATTTTCAGGGGAAAAGACTAAAGGCATTTTTAAGAGTTGCCGAAGAATTGAAACGAATCGGTCTTTTGTATTATAAAACACCTTCACAGGTTGCCATCCGATGGGTGCTCGAAAACGAGCACATCACCTGCGCCCTGACCGGGATAAAGGATTCAAAGCAGGTCGAAGATAATGTTCAGGCGCTCGGCTGGAGACTTTCCCCGAAGGACAGGGCATTGATCTCAGCCATAGCGAAAGAAGCGGTTTAAAATCAGCCATGGAGAAGGAGCGATGTACGCACGGTTTTTCTTAGAAAAGCTCTATCAGACCATGTTGAGGATCAGGCTCTGCGAAGAAAGCTTCGTGGAGCCGATTCTGAACGGAGAAATCCGGTGCCCGGTCCATCTCTATTCGGGGCAAGAGGCGATCGCGACGGGGGTTTGCGCCGCCCTCAAAAAAGGAGATTATGTGTTCGGGAATCACCGCTCCCACGGTCATTACCTGGCAAAAGGAGGCAGTCTCGAGGAACTCGTCGGCGAGGTCTATTGCATGGAGACCGGCTGCTCAAAGGGCAGAGGGGGATCCATGCATATCATCGATCCTGAAAAAGGGATGATGGGATCCGTTCCGATTGTCGCAGGAACGATTCCATTGGCAGTGGGCGCAGCCCTTGCCTCAAGGATCAGAAAAGAGAAAAGGGTAACGGTGAGCTTTTTTGGAGACGGAGCGACGGGCGAAGGCGTCTTATACGAGTCTTTGAACTTTGCATCCCTTAAGAAATTGCCCATGATCTTCGCATGCGAGAACAATCTTTATTCGACTCACATGCCCATTGAAGAGTGCCGTGTCCGTAAGCGTATCTCGGAGATTTCAAGCCCTTTCTGTGTTGAGAACCATCGAGTCGATGGAAACGATGTCCTGAAGGTTTATGAGATATCGAAAGAGGCCGCTGAAAGGTGCAGGCAGGGACAGGGGCCGATCTTTTTGGAATTTGTCACTTATCGGTTGCGGGGCCATGTGGGCCCAGACGACAACGTCCAGGGGATGCATATGGATATCCGGTCCAAGGAAGAATTAGACCGATGGCAAAAACGAGATCCTCTCAAGAGATTTGAGCGATGGCTCTTGAAGGACGGGGTTTTTACCGCAAGAGACTTACAGAGAATGGAACAGGTGGTGAAAAAGGAAGTTGCCGAGGCCCACCTCTCTGCCAAGAGAAGCGACGGCCCAGATAAGGCGGGGTTAAGAGAATATGTCTACAGATAGTCGAAAACTCTCGTACAGTCTGGCGATTAATGAGGCCCTTTGTCAGTGCCTGGCCTCAGACCGATCCGTTTTTTTGATCGGACAGGGAGTGAAGAGCCCCTGGTATGTGGGAGATACCTGTAAAGGTCTCCTCAAAAAGTTCGGACCTGAACGGATTATCGATACTCCCGTCTCCGAAAATGCGGTCACAGGGGCAGCGGTTGGTGCTGCGGTTGCAGGCATGCGTCCCATCGTGGTCCACCCGAGAATGGATTTCATGATGTATGCCATGGACGGTATCATTAACGAGGCGGCAAACTGGCATTACATGTTTGGTGGAAAATCATCGGTGCCGGTCGTGATATGGGGCATCATCAACAGAGGAGGAGAGCAAGCTGCCCAACATTCTCAGTCACTTCATGCACTTTTTGCTCATATTCCGGGACTGAAAGTAGTGATGCCCTCCACTCCCTATGATGCCAAGGGATTAATGATTTCGGCCATAGAGGATGATAATCCGGTGGTCTACATCGATGATCGCTGGTTATATCCTACGGAAGGTGAAGTGCCCGAAGAACCTTATTCTGTTCCTATCGGTAAAGGGATCGTTCGAAAAGAGGGGAAAGACATTACCCTGGTGGCAACCTCTTATATGGTCGTTGAATCGATGAAGGCTTCGGAGTGTTTACGAAAAGAAGGAATCGATGCGGAGGTCATCGATCTTCGCTCCGTCAAACCATTCGATGAGGCTCTCTTGTTTGATTCCGTGAAGAAGACCGGAAGGCTGGTCATTGCCGACGGAGGGTGGAAGAGCTGCGGAGTAGCCGCAGAGATCTCCGCTTTGATTTCGGAAAATATCTTTCAATCCTTAAGAGGGCCGATTACCCGAATCACCCTGCCCGATACACCGGCCCCGGCAAGCTCGGTATTGGAAAAGGAATATTATCCCACATTCGAGAATGTGATCGGAGCGATTAGGCGTTTAATGGAAAGGTGAGGATGAGATATCTTATTCAAAAAAGAAACTTCTGGATCATTCTGGTGATCGACATTTTTCTGCTTGGTTCCTCCTATTATTTATCCTATTTCTTAAGATTTGAAGGGCAGATTCCTGCTGAAAATTTCTCAGGCTTCAAGAATACGGTCTGGTTTATCATCCCCATGAAACTTCTGGTCTTTTTCAGCTTTAAGCTTTATAAGGGGATGTGGCGATACACGAGCGTCAAAGACCTGACCAATCTCATCAAGGCCACCTTTGTCAGCTCCGGGATCATCATTCTGGTCATCCTCTATACCCACCGGTTTTATGGTTATACTCGGAGTGTCTTTGTCATCGACGCCTTTCTCACCCTGGTCTTCGTCGGAGGCGCGCGTCTCATCATCCGCTTGATCCATCAGAACGGAGGACTCAGCCTCAAGAGTATGGTTGCCCGCTCTCTTTTCCAGAATAGGAGGGAGGACCAAAATCGCTTGCTCATTATCGGGGCGGGGGACGCCGGAGAAAAGATCCTGAGGGAGCTTCACAGTAACCCTCGGCTCAAGTACGATGTCGTCGGTTTTCTGGATGATGATTCGAGAAAGCATGGAATGCAGATCCATGGGGTGCAAGTCCTTGGCGATATCAATCAGCTGTTGATGCAAGTGAAGGCGCACAAGGTGGACGAGCTTCTGATCGCCATTGCTTCAGCGACGCGGAAAGAGATGCGCCGGATCATCGATCTGTGTGAGGAAACAAGCCTCAAGTTCAGAATCATCCCCGGTATCGGGGAATTGATCGATGGAAGGTTATCCGTTAAATCGATCCGGGACGTGGCGTATGAAGATCTGATGGGTCGAAAATCGACTCAGTTAGAGATGGAAAAGATCGGGGAATATCTGAGAAACAAGTCGATTCTTGTTACGGGGGCTGGAGGATCGATTGGTTCAGAGCTGTGTCGGCAGATTGCCCGTTTCTTTCCCAAGAACCTCATCGTCCTTGATCGAACTGAAAACAATCTCTATGAAATCGAAGTAGAGCTTAAGACAAGTTTCCCCTATCTTCGATATAGCGCCGTTTTAAGTAATGTATTGCACCAGGAAGATATGAGAAAGTTCTTCTCCAAACATAAGCCGGAGGTGGTCTTCCACGCTGCCGCTTACAAACATGTCCCGATTATCGAGCTTAATCCATGGGAGGCCATATTCACGAATATACTGGGGACCCGGCGACTTCTTGAGGTCGCAAAGGAGTTTGAAGTGGAGCGGTTTGTGCAGGTCTCTACGGATAAGGCCGTTCGACCTTCAAATGTGATGGGAGCGTCCAAAAGGATTGCTGAGCTTTTGACGCAATGTACCAACGACCGATCGGGTCCGGGCCGATTTATGTCCGTGCGATTTGGAAACGTGATCGGAAGCTCCGGGAGCGTCATTCCATTGTTTAAGAGGCAGATCGAGAAAGGAGGCCCCATCACGATCACCCACCCGGAGATCACACGCTATTTCATGACGATACCCGAAGCCGCACAGCTTATCCTTCAGGCGGGGGCCATGGGGGAAGGCGGTGAGATATTTGTTTTGGACATGGGATCCCCGGTTAAGATTCTGGATCTGGCAAGAGATCTGATCCGACTCTCCGGCTTTGAGCCTGATGAAGACATCGAGATCAAGTTCATTGGCCTACGGCCAGGAGAAAAGCTTTACGAGGAGCTGATCACCGAAGGGGAAGACATTTACCAGACCAGCCATGAGAAAATATCGGTTCTCCGTAAACCGGCATGTGATCTGGACTGGTTAAGGATCAAGATCGATGAGTTGATTACGCTGGCGGGAAGGCAGGATGCTACGGGGATCAGGAGTAAGTTCAAAGAAATCCTGCCAGAATACGAGCCGTACCACCCGATCGAGAAGGAATAAGTCTGGGGTGAGTCCTTCGAATAGACGTGGCGAACTCATTGGAGGCAGAAAGGCATAAGGAGATGTCAAGGGTCTTGGTGACGGGAGGGGCGGGGTTTATCGGATCGAATTTGACGGAAGCCTTGCTCGAGAAGGGACATTCGGTTCGGGTTCTCGACAATTTCTCAACCGGCAAGAAGGAGAACCTCGTCTTTGGGCAGGCTTACCCTTCCCTTGAGATCATAGAAGGAGATATCCGCGACCTGAGGATCTGTCAAGAAGCGACAAGAGATAGGGAATATGTCTTTCACCAGGCAGCCCTTCCGTCCGTCGAACGCTCGATTGAAGATCCCCTGACGTCCAATGAGGTGAATGCAGGTGGGGTTTTAAATATCCTCATCGCAGCAAGGGATGCAGGAGTAAAGCGACTGATCTATGCTTCCTCCTCTTCCATCTACGGGGATACCCCAACCTTGCCGAAGCATGAAGAGATGGCTCCCAATCCGCTGTCACCCTATGCGCTGCAGAAACATATCGGGGAGCAATACTGCAGACTCTTTTCCCAGCTCTATGGCCTCGAGACCGTCTCCTTAAGGTATTTCAATATCTTCGGCCCCAAGCAAGACCCCGCCTCCATCTACTCGGCGGTCATCCCGAGGTTTATTCAGGCGCTGATCGATGGGAGATCCCCCACGATCTTCGGAGATGGAGAACAATCACGGGATTTCACCTATGTCGATAATGTCGTCTACGCCAATCGGTTGGCCATGTCTGCCGGCCGGCTTGAGGGAGAAGCGATTAACATCGCCTGTGGGAAAAGAACATCGTTGAATCAGTTGCTCACTTTCCTGAAAGAGATTCTGAGGTCAAAGGTGTCGCCGGTCTATGAGAAGCCTCGAAAGGGAGATGTCAGACATTCACTGGCCGAGATCCGAAGGGGCAAACAGCTTCTGGGTTACGAGCCTCGGGTGGGGATGGAGGCTGGATTGAAAAAGACGGTTGAATATTTTCAAAGAAGAAGATAAAGGACATAGAGGGACGAATCGGATGAAAAAGAAGCAAAGGTTCGAGGGGATCATAGAAAGGTTTCCGAAAATTAAGATTCTGGTGGTCGGGGATATTATGATGGACCGCTCCATTTTAGGAAGGGTTTCCCGGATCTCCCCGGAGGCACCGGTTCCTGTCGTCGTGGTGGAAGACGAAGGTTTCACTCTCGGAGGAGCCGCAAACGTGGCAAACAATATTCTGTCCTTGGGTGGAAAGGTGTCGCTTTGTGGCGTCATAGGGAATGATGAAAATGGAGAGAAGATACACCAGAGGCTTTTGGAAAAAGGAATCAGGACAGAGGGGGTGATTTTCGAACCGGGAAGGCAGACGACCGTAAAAACACGGATCATCGCTCACCATCCCCATCATCAGCAATTGGTCCGGATTGACCGGGAAACCACCGATGGACCGAAAACCTCAACCCTTCAAAATCTCTTGGAGTTTTTGGAAAAGAATATAGAATACTTCGACGGCGTGATCCTTTCTGATTATGGAAAAGGCGTGCTCAGAGAGAAGCTGATCCGAGCCGTCATTCAACGAGCGAAGAGGTTGAAAAAGTACGTGATGGTTGATCCAAAACTGAAAAATTTTCCTTACTACAAAGGGGCAACCGTCGTGACCTCGAATATGAAAGAAGCCAGTGAAAAATCGAGGATTCCTATGTCTGGGCAATCCTCGGTCGAAGAGATGGGGAGGAAGCTACTGGAGCAATTAAGGTGTGATGTTTTGGTCATCACTCAGGGAGAAGGCGGAATGACCCTCTTCAAGGACCATGAAGAATCGAGGCATATTCAGAATGCGGCGAAAGAGGTATTCGACGTGACCGGGGCAGGGGATACCGTAATTGGCACGATGGCCCTCGCCCTGGGAGCAGGGGCGGATATGGTCGAAGCCGCAAACCTGGCGAATCTTGCTGCCGGCGTTGTCGTTGAGAAGAGGGGGACTTCGACGGTCAGCCGGGAAGAGTTGATCAAAGCAATCCGGGAGAGGTTTTGAAGCCAGACTGAAAAGTCATTTTCTGGCTCTTTAAGCAAGAAGGCCCTGCCTTTCAATATCAAGGCAGGGCCTTCTTGTTCCATCCGCTGACGCAGACAATCCATGGTTATGTCTCGAGAATAAAGATCACTTCCAGTCTCACCCGGTATTCAATAATTTTCGAATTCTCCACCGCCACCCGCATTTCAGCCACTTTTAAGCCGGTGATACCCCGTAAGGTTTTCGTAGCCCTTGCGAAGCCGATTTTCACAGCGTCATCAAAACTCTTGGGAGATCCTGCAATAATCTCTGTGACTCTTGCTACTCTGGGTTCTGTCATTCTGCCCACCTCCTTTTTTGAAGAAAAGATTTAGTATTAGAAGTTTATACAAAAAGGTTGAGCAATGTCAATGAGAAAAATATTGATAAATTTGAAAATTGTGTTATAAAATTAAATTTTAATAATATTTTCATAAGTTACACCGTTTCAAGGGAATCCATGCATGAGGGGATTGGCGACTTCCCAACCCGTTAACCCAGGCGGCTTAATCGTTCAATTTGTCCGTTATCTCTCCGGAGAGAAGAATGCTTCCCCCCATACCTGCCGAGCCTATGAGAGGGACCTGGAAGAGTTTGAAAATTTTTTAAGGAATTCAGGGATGTCTCCTTTGGCTGGCAAAGAAATCGAGTTTGGAAAAGTGGACCGGCTGACCATCCGAAGATATTTGAGCTTTCTCCATCGAAAGAATAAGAAGAGTTCCGTCGCGAGAAAGATCTCCACCCTGCGCTCTTTTTTCAAGTTTCTGGTTAAGGAAGAGATCATCACCTCCAATCCAATTAAAAGCGTTGCGACACCGAAGGTGGAGAAGCCTTTGCCCACGACCCTCACGGTCGATGAGGCTTTCAGGCTGATGGAGACACCCGTTGGAAAGGATCGGCCCCAAGTCGAGAAGAACGAATTGAGGGATCGTGCGATCTTGGAGCTCCTCTATTCCAGCGGGCTCCGCGTGAGCGAGCTCGTTGGGTTGAACTTGAATCAATTGGACCTCGACCTGGGGATTGTGAAGGTGATGGGAAAAGGAAGAAAGGAACGAATTGTGCCGGTGGGTTCGAAAGCCGTGGGAACCTTGAAGGCTTATTTGGAGAACCGAATGGGTCCCGCCGGGGAGGGGCCGATCTTTCTTAATCCGAAAGGAGAAAGGCTGACCGCCCGGAGTGTGGGAAGGTTGATCAAGAAATATACGAAACGTTCGGGTATCTTCAGGAGAATCAGTCCTCATACCCTTCGCCACTCCTTTGCGACACATCTTCTGGACGCGGGCGCTGACATCCGGGAGATCCAGGAGATGCTGGGGCATGCCAGTCTCTCCACCACGCAGCGTTATACCCACGTCAGCCCGGGCAGGCTGATGGAAGTCTATGATAAGGCTCATCCGAGAAGTTTTCGCAATAAGGTGGAAGGTGAAAGAAAATAGGTGAAAGGTGGGTGATATTAAGAATGCATGGAACGACGATTTTATCGGTGCGGCACAAGGGAAGAGTCGTGATGGCAGGGGATGGACAGGTCACCCTCGAACAGACGATCATGAAGCACACGGCCAAGAAGGTTCGCAAGATTTACCAGGATAAAGTCCTTGGCGGTTTTGCCGGTGCCACGGCCGATGCCTTCACCCTTTTCGCAAAGTTTGAGGAGAAGCTGGAACAATACAGCGGAAACCTGCTCCGGGCCTCGGTGGAGCTGTCAAAGGACTGGAGGACGGATCGAATTCTTCGCAGACTGGAAGCCTTGCTCATGGTCGCCGATTCGGAGCATTCCCTGATCCTGTCAGGAAATGGGGATGTCATCGAACCGGACGACCAGGTGGCGGCCATCGGAAGCGGCGGACCCTATGCCCATGCAGCGGCCAAAGCCCTGACGCAGTTTTCGAACCTGGATGCCAGAGCCATCGTTGAAGAAGCAATGAAGATTGCAGCCTCGATCTGTATTTATACGAATAACCAGATCATCGTAGAGGAACTATGATGCAGACGTTCACCCCTCGTGAGATTGTGTCCGAACTGGATAAATATATCATCGGTCAGAAAGAAGCCAAGAGGTCCGTGGCCATTGCACTGAGGAATCGCTGGAGGCGTCAGCAGGTTCCGGAGCCCCTCCGGGATGAGATTGCACCGAAGAACATCATCATGATCGGTCCCACAGGTGTGGGCAAGACGGAGATTGCCCGAAGGCTGGCCAAATTGGCCCAGGCTCCTTTTCTGAAGATCGAGGCGTCAAAGTTTACGGAGGTCGGGTACGTAGGCCGTGACGTGGAGTCGATGATCCGGGACATCACCGATTTGGCGGTCAACATGGTGAAGGCGGAAGAATCCCGGAAAGTCGAGCAGAAGGCAGAGGAGATGGCCGAAGAAAGGCTCCTGGATTTACTTTTTCCTTCATCCGGGAAAGGGCCCCGCAAAGAAGGAGAGGATCAGAAGGCGACCCGCGAAAAGCTTCGAAAGTTGCTGAAAGCCGGCAAATTGAACGACAAATATGTGGAGGTGGAGATTGTGGATCGAAACCTTCCCATCGTGGAGATCTTTTCTGCCAGCGGAATCGAAGAGATGGACATCAATATTAAGGATATGTTTGGAAGCCTCTTCCCGAAGAAGAAGAAACGGAGAAAGGTCAAGGTTCCGGAAGCACTCCATGTCCTTTCCCAGGAGGAAGCTCAAAAGCTGATCGATATGGACTCCGTGATGAAACAGGCTGTCGAGCGGGTCGAGCAATCCGGGATTATCTTTCTTGACGAGATTGACAAGATTGCAGGGCGGGAGAAGGCCTTCGGACCCGACGTCTCCAGGGAGGGGGTTCAGAGAGATATCCTGCCGATCGTAGAGGGGACGACTGTGACGACGAAGTATGGGATGGTCAGGACGGACCATATTCTCTTTATCGCCGCCGGTGCCTTTCACGTTTCCAAGCCTTCGGACCTTATTCCCGAGCTTCAGGGCCGGTTCCCGATTCGGGTGGAGCTCGATTCGTTAGGGAAAGGCGATCTGGTGCGAATTCTCACCGAGCCGAAAAACGCCCTGATCAAGCAGTATACCGCCCTGATGGAGACAGAATCGGTTAAGATGGAGTTTAAGGAAGATGCGATCGCAGAAGTTGCGGAGATTGCGGCTCTGATCAATGAGAGAACGGAGAACATTGGCGCCAGACGGCTTTACACCATCATGGAGAGGTTGCTCGATGAAGTGTCCTTTGACGCGCCGGAGATGACCGGGAAAAGCATGGCCATCGATGCCAAATATGTCAGGGAGAAGTTGAAGGATTTTGTGGAGGACGAAGACCTGAGCCGGTATATTCTATAGGAATTTCAAATTTCAGATTTTAGATTTCAGATTTAAGAATCTGCGATTTGCAATCTGCAATCTGAAATCGACGCTCTACGACGAGTGGACGAGGATAGAGAGTCATGAAGAACCCGATTGATAAAGCTAAAGTGCTGGTAGAGGCCCTTCCCTATATTCGGCGATTTTATGAAAAGACCATTGTGATCAAGTACGGGGGAAGCACCATGGAAGAAGAGGGGCTGAGGAGAAACTTCGCCCTGGACGTCGTTCTCCTGAAATACATTGGCATCCATCCCGTTGTCGTCCACGGTGGAGGACCCCAGATCAGTGAGATGTTGACCCGGGTGGGGAAGAAATCCCAGTTCATACAGGGGATGAGGGTAACCGACCAAGAAACGATGGATGTGGTTGAGATGGTCCTTGTTGGAAAGGTGAATAAGGAACTGGTCACCCTGATTAACCAGCAGGGAGGAAAAGCTGTCGGATTGAGCGGAAAAGACGGAGGGCTCATCACCGCTAAGAAGCTGAGACTGGCCAAGAGTGGTGGAAAGGGAGAAGATCCCGAGATGATTGACATCGGAATGGTGGGTGAGGTGAAGGAGGTCAATCCGGGAGTGATCGAGGCGCTGGAAAAGGAAAATTTCATTCCGGTCATCGCACCCGTCGGCGTGGGGGGGGAAGGCGAGACTTATAATATCAACGCGGACCTGGTCGCGGGGAAGGTGGCCGCTGCATTGACGGCGGAGAAGCTGATTTTGTTGACGGACGTTGAGGGTGTGATGGATGGGAAAGACCGCTTGATTTCCAACCTCAATACGAAACAGGCAAGACGTTTGATAGGGCAGAAGATCATTTCCTCCGGGATGATTCCGAAGGTCAACTGCTGCCTCGACGCCTTAGAGGAGGGGGTCGCCAAAACCCACATCATCGACGGAAGGGTGGAGCATGCAATCCTCCTCGAAATCTTCACAGATGTTGGGATAGGAACACAGATTACAAAAGGACCATAAGCCCAAATCCCAAAATGCAAATCTTTGAACATTTGAACGTTGGAATTCCTTTGACCGGCAAGTGTCCCGCAAGCCCCGCCCTGTCGGCGGGGAGCTTCACCTTTGAACTTTGATATTTGTCATCTCGGAGTGAAAATGGATTCTCAAACCTGGATGATGCAATCGGAAAAATATATCGCCCGCACCTATGCCCGTTATCCGATCCTCCTAATTAAAGGAAAAGGGACCCGGGTCTGGGACATGGATGGGAAGGAGTATCTCGATTTTGTGGCTGGCCTTGCCGTCTGTAATTTAGGCCATTGCCATCCCAAAGTGGTCAGGGCGATTCAAAACCAAGCGGAGAAGCTGATTCATGTGTCGAATCTTTACTATATCGAGCCGCAGATTCAGTTAGCCTCTCTTCTTTGTCAGCATTCCTTTGCCGACAAAGTCTTCTTCTGCAATAGCGGGGCCGAAGCCAATGAAGGAGCGATGAAGCTGGCTCGCAAGTATGCCAAGGAAAAGCTGAAGGGCGATCGATACGAGATCATCACGATGGAGCGCTCTTTCCACGGCCGGACCCTTGCCACGCTGACTGCAACGGCTCAGACAAAGTATCATAAAGGGTATTCCCCCCTGATGCCCGGCTTCAAATATATCCCTTTCAACGATTTGGAGGCTGTAAGAAAGGCGATCGATTCAAGAACCTGTGCCGTGATGATAGAACCCATTCAAGGAGAGGGGGGAGTGAACTGCCCATCCGAAGGATATGTGAAAGCCCTGAGGGAGATCTGCGACGAGAAAGGGGTTCTTCTGATCTTCGATGAGGTTCAGGTGGGAATGGGCCGGACAGGAAAACTCTTTGCCTACGAACACGAGGGTGTCGAGCCGGATATGATGACCCTTGCCAAGTCTCTGGCAGGAGGAGTTCCCATTGGCGCATTGTTGATTCAGAAGGAGGTCGCGGAAAGCTTCGAGCCCGGAGATCACGCTTCCACCTTCGGAGGAAATCCCTTGGCCACTGCCGCGGGTGTGGCAGCCTTGACCGCGATCCTGGAAGAAGGGATGTTGGAGAATTGCCAAGAAGTCGGCAGGCACTTCCTGGGCCGGCTCGAAGAGGTCAAAAAGAAATTTCCTTTCGTTGTCCAAGCTCGTGGAAGAGGACTGATCCTCGGCCTGGAATTGAAGATGGACGGAGGGACAATCGTAAAAGAGATGATGCAGCGGGGTTTTCTCATCAATTGCACCATGGGGAATGTCCTTCGATTCCTTCCGCCTTTGATTGTGACAAAGGAAGAAGTGGACCAACTCATTGAGACGTTAGAAGAGGTCCTTCATCATTTCAAATTTTAGATTGCAGATTGTAGATTTTAAGATCTGGAATCTGAAATCTGCAATAAAATAAGGGGGTTTTAATGGAACGCAAAGTTAAAAAGGTGGTGTTAGCCTATTCGGGCGGATTGGATACCTCTGTAATCCTGAAATGGTTGAAAAACGAGTTCGCGTGTGACGTCGTCACTTTCACTGCCGATATTGGCCAGGCAGAAGAACTCGATCATCTTGAGGAGAAGGCCCGCTCGACGGGTGCCAGCAAGGTCTACATCGAAGACCTCAGGGAAGAGTTTGTCAGAGATTATGTCTTTCTCGCTTTAAAAGCCAATGCGATCTACGAGGGAACCTACCTCCTTGGAACTTCCATCGCCAGGCCGCTGATTGCCAAGAGGCAGGTGGAGATCGCCCAGATGGAGGGAGCGGACAGCGTGGCCCATGGATCGACCGGGAAGGGAAATGACCAGGTTCGATTCGAATTGACCTACTATGCCCTCAACCCCTACATTCGCGTCATCTCTCCCTGGAGGGAATGGACCTTTAAATCTCGCGAGGATTTGATTTCATACGCTCGTAAAAACGGAATTCCCATTCCCGTGACAAAAGAGAAGCCTTACTCCTCTGACCGGAACCTCCTTCATATCAGTTTTGAAGGAGGGATCCTTGAGGATCCCTGGTCCGGTCCACCTGAAGATATGTTCATCCTATCGGTCCCGCCGGAGAAAGCACCCGACCGCTCCACAGAGGTCGAAATCGACTTCGAGGACGGCATTCCCAAACGGATCAATGGCAAAGCCCTCTCTCCTGCAAACTTGTTGCACCAATTGAATCAATTGGGCGGGCAAAACGGTATCGGCCGGGTCGACATGGTGGAGAATCGCTATGTCGGAATGAAATCGAGGGGTGTCTATGAGACGCCAGGAGGAACCATTCTTCATATCGCCCATCGAGCCATTGAATCGGTCACCATGGACCGGGAGGTGATGCATTTTCGGGATAGCCTGATCCCGAAGATTGCGGAGCTGATCTATTACGGGTTCTGGTTTTCGCCGGAGATGGAAGTCCTAAAGAAGATGATCGATGAAACACAGAAGGACGTCACCGGAACCGTTCGGCTGAAGCTTTACAAAGGAAACTGTACGGTCATCGGTCGAAAATCGGAGAAGTCCCTCTACCACGGAGCCTTTGCGACTTTTGAAAAAGATACGGTTTACGATCAGAAGGACGCAGAAGGGTTCATCCGCTTGAACGCATTGAGGCTCCGGATCCGGAGAATGATGAGAGGCTAGCGGATAGTTCGGAGTGCTGAGTTCGGAGTCTGGGAGTAAAGGATCAAGAAGATTCGAATTAGGAATTTTGGATTTACCCCGAACACCGAACTGAAAACTCCAGACGTAAAAAGAGGAACGCATGAAGGAAAGGTATTATCCGAAAGAAGTCGAAGAGAAGTGGCAAAAGATTTGGGAAGATCAGAAGCTCTTTAAAGTAACAGAAGATCCCTCGAAGAAGAAGTATTACCTCCTGGAGATGTTCCCCTATCCCTCCGGCAAGATTCACATGGGGCACGTGCGCAATTACTCCATCGGCGACGTGGTCGCGCGGTATAAGAAAATGAAAGGATTTAATGTTCTTCACCCCATGGCCTGGGATGCCTTCGGCATGCCTGCGGAGAATGCCGCGATCGAACACGGTGCCCATCCCGCCCGGTGGACGTATGAGAATATAGCCTATATGAAGGGCCAATTGAAGCGGATGGGGTTCAGTTATGATTGGGATCGGGAGTTTGCCACCTGCGACGTTTCTTACTACAGGTGGGAGCAACTCTTCTTCCTGAAGATGTACGAAAAGGGATTAGCCTATAAGAAGCGGTCCTTTGTCAACTGGTGCGAGGTCTGTAAGACCGTTTTAGCCAATGAACAGGTGTTGGGCGATGGGAAATGCTGGCGAGGTCATGCCGATGACCCGGGGGTCACTCAGAAGGAATTCGATCAATGGTTTTTTAAGATTACGGATTATGCGGAGGAACTCCTGGAGTGGTGCGATAAGCTCCCCGGGTGGCCCGAGCGCGTTCTCACCATGCAGCGGAACTGGATCGGGAAGTCGATCGGTGCAGAGATCCATTTTCGTCTTGAGAATTCCAAAGAGGTCATCAAGGTGTTTACCACCCGGCAGGACACCGTCTTCGGTGCGACCTTCATGAGCCTTGCCCCGGAGCACCCCCTTGCCTTGAGCTTGTCGAAAGGGACGGATCAGGAAGAAGCGGTCAAGGGGTTTGTTGAGAAGATGAGACGGCAGGACTGGATCAAGCGGACCGCTGAAACCACGGAGAAGGAAGGGGTCTTCACGGGCGCCTATTGCCTGAATCCGATGACGAAGGCCAGGATGCCCATCTTCGTCGCCAATTTTGTTTTGATGGAGTATGGAACCGGTGCGGTGATGGCCGTGCCGACCCATGACCAGAGGGATTTCGAATTTGCAAAGAAGTATGGACTCCATCTGATTGTTGTCATTCAACCGGAGGATCAAATTCTAAATGCGGAAACAATGACCGAGGCTTATGAAGGAGAGGGGAAGCTGGTTCATTCGGGTCCCTTTGACGGGATGGAGAGCGTCAAAGCGCGAGAGGCCATTGCGGGATATTTGGAAGAGAAGGGACTGGGTGGAAAAAGGGTCAGCTATCGATTGAGGGATTGGGGGATTTCAAGGCAGCGTTATTGGGGGGCTCCGATTCCCATCCTCTACTGCCGAAAGTGTGGCGTGGTCCCTGTTCCTGAAAGAGACCTCCCTGTCGTGCTTCCCCTCAATGTGGAAGTGACCGGAATGGGAGAATCGCCCCTCGCGGGCTCGAAGGAATTTGTGGAGACCCGGTGCCCGAAATGCGGAGGCCCGGGCCGGAGGGAAACGGATACCATGGACACCTTCGTGGAATCGTCCTGGTACTTTGACCGGTTTGCGTGTCCCGATTACCATGGTGGACCTCTGGATAAGAAGAGGGTGGATTACTGGATGCCGGTGGATCAATATATCGGGGGTATCGAGCATGCCATTCTTCATCTCCTCTATTCGCGTTTCTTCACACGGGTATTAAAAGAGATGGGATACGTCGGCATTGAGGAACCCTTCACCAATCTCTTGACGCAGGGCATGGTTTGCAAGGAGGTCTACGAGTGCCCGAAAGACGGTTACCTCTTTCCCAACGAGGTGGAAAGCCGGGGAGAAGTGCTCCATTGCCTCAAGTGTGGCAGCCGGATCCATATCGGAAGGGTCGAGAAGATGTCGAAGTCCAAGCGGAATGTCGTAGATCCGGAATATCTGATTGAGAAATACGGTGCGGATACGGCCAGGATATTCTGTCTCTTCGCCTCCCCGCCTGAGAAAGACCTTGATTGGAGCGATCAGGGGGTGGATGGGTCTTTTCGGTTCCTCAATCGGGTCTGGAGGCTCTTCTACGAACAGCATACCCATCTCAACGATGTGAAGCCGCTGCCTTTCGGGGCAACCCTCGAAGGAGATCAAAAAGCTCTTCGTCAGAAGATCCATAAGACGATCAAGAAGGTGACCGAGGACATCGAACGATTCCATTTTAATACGGCCATCAGTGCTGTGATGGAGCTGGTCAACGAAATCTATGTCTCAGAAGTCAAGGACCGCAAGGATGAACTTTCCCGAAGAGTCCTGAGAGAAGCAATTGAGACAGTCGTCCTGTTGCTTTCACCCTTTGTCCCTCACTTTGCAGAAGAGCTCTGGGAGGGCCTGGGGAACAGGGAATCGGTCCTTCGAAAAGCGTGGCCCGATTACGACCGGGAAGCTGTCATCGAGGAGGAAATTCTGATCGTCATTCAGGTCAATGGAAAGCTGAGGGATCGGATCACCCTTCCTGCTTCTTTTGGGGAAGAAGAAGTGAAGGCTTGGGCCTTGAAGAGCGAAAAGATTCAAAAGATGGTCGAAGGCAGAAAAATCAAGCGGGTGATCCTCGTGCCCAGAAAACTGGTGAATATTGTATGCTGACAGAGGGACCAATGCGGAATGCGCCCGCCTGCCGGACGGGCGGGGATTTTGGAATGTGGGATTTCATTGGAAGGCAGTTACTCTTTAGCGTTTTTGTGAAGATATTCCGAACTCCGAACTCCGCGCTCCGCACTTGCAGCAGGCTACTCTTAATGATTTGCGTAGCCCTGCTGCTGGGTTGTGGCTACCACATGGTCGGCGGGACGACCCATCTTCCTCCCGGGCTGACTTCCATGGCGATTCCCACTTTTACAAACCAGACTCTCGAGCCCGGGATCGAAGTCCAGTTTACTCAAGGCTTTCTAAGAGAGTTCATCAATGACAGGAGAATCAAGGTGGTGGACCGTGGAGAGGCGGATTCCATTTTGGACGGAGTGATCAAGTCTTTTAATATCTACTCGGTGGCCTATGACCTGTCGGGTATTGCCACAGAATATCAGACCACGGTGGTCATTGACTTGACCCTGAAAAAACCGAACGGAGAGGTCCTCTGGAAGGAACAAGACTTCTCCGAGACCCGGTGGTACCGGACTTCGTCGAGTGTCCTGATTACCGAATCGAATAAGGCCGCAGCCATCCAGGAAATTGGAAGATTCATGGCCGAGCGAATTCGCAATCGAGTTTTGTATGATTTCTAATAGAAAATACCGAACGAGTAGAGCGAATGGCAACGAATTAATCGAATTATTTTAACCAAGCACTTTCGTGCATTGTAAGTGGAGGATGAATCGTCTATGTACACGGCTTCTGATTTGAGAAAAGGATTGAAGGTGGTTATCGACGGTGAGCCCTATATTGTTACGGTTTTTGATTTCTCCAAACCAGGCAAAGGTCAGGCCCTCTACCGAACGAAGTTGCGCAACATGATCACCGGGGCGATGCTTGATCGAACCTACCGGGAAGGTGACACGTTCGAGCCTGCTTCATTGGAGGAACGGGCCATGCAATATCTGTATCGGGAAGGGGATCACTATCACTTCATGGACAACCAGACCTATGAACAGATCATCATCAGCGAGGAGTCTCTGGGCGAGGCAAAAAATTTTCTCGTTGAGAATTTGAATGTCAAGGTCTTGTTGTTCAGAGACAAAGCGATCGGGGTCGATTTGCCCAACTTTGTTAATCTCAGAGTGATTAAGACAGAGCTCTGGGTCAAAGGAGATACGGCGAAGTCCGATTACAAACCGGCCACGGTAGAGAACGGCTATGTCCTCCGTGTTCCCCCTTTCGTTCAAGAGGGTGAGCTGATCACGATCGATACGCGCACCGGTGAATACTCGACAAGGGTCAAGGAATGAGCGGGTGGCCATGAACTGGCCTCTGGCCAAACGTCAAAGAGCCCTTTGGCAAAGGGCGAAGATTCTACAAGAGATCAGGAAGTTCTTTATTGACCGGGGTTATCTGGAAGTGGAAACCCCTTTTCGCATCCCTGCTCCCGCACCAGAATCCCACATCGACGCGGTCGTTTCCGGTTCCTGGTTTCTCCATGCCTCCCCTGAACTTTGCATGAAGCGAATGCTCGCAGCAGGATATGAGAAGATTTTTCAGATCTGCCGCTGCTGGAGAGAAGGGGAGAGGGGGAGGCGGCACGTACCCGAATTTACCCTCTTGGAATGGTACCGGGCAGGTTGTGACTGCTTGGGATTGATGGAGGAATCCGAGGAACTGATTCGAACGGTGAGCTTGCGCCTCGGGCTGGGCCAAAAAATGATTTATCATAACCAGGAGATCGATCTGACCAGACCATGGGAAAGAATCTCTGTTAAAGAGGCGTTTCGGTCGTATTCAAAGGTTTCCATGGTCGAGGCGCTGGAGCAGGATCTTTTTGACGAAGTCATGGTGATGGATATCGAGCCGAAACTGGGTGTGGGGAAACCGACATTCATCTATGATTACCCTTCCGAACGGAGGGCCATGGCCCGCCTGAAACAGGAAGACAAGACTTTGGCCGAACGTTTCGAACTTTATATCGGGGGGCTGGAACTGGCCAATGCCTTCTCGGAACTGATTGACCCGGAAGAGCAACGGAATCATTTCTTGAGGGAGAATGAGAACCGTCGCGCTTTCGGAAGGCCCGCCTATCCCCTGCCGGAGAAATTTCTGGAAGAATTGGAGAATATGCCCCCGTCAGCCGGGATTGCCCTCGGGGTTGATCGATTGGTCATGGTCTTCTTGGACGCTACTTCGATTGACGACGTGGTGGCTTTCACTCCGGAAGAACTCTAAAGGGCATTTTTGAGCAGCCCATGTAAATTGGCTCTTTCAACGGGCTGCTGAAGACAAAATCAACCTCCCACTCCGGTGTCATCGGATTTCTCTCCCAAGGTTGTGCTTGGTGATCATGCTCTCGACCAAGCGCACATGCTTGGACTCCTCTTCTTTAAGCCTCTCCAGAAGCTTCTTGACGAAGTCGACACGGCAATCGATCGCAAGATCGCCGTAGAAATCCCGGGCCTCCTTTTCCCTCCGCAAAGCCTCCTTCAGGATCTGGTCAGGTGTTCCAAGGTCTCGCTTTTCCATCACGGGTCCTTCCTCCGGACTCCGGTTGTGTTCGAATGATTCTTCTCCCACAAGGCCGTCCATCCGATCACCCTGTCTTGAAAGGGTGAAATAAGAAGACTACTCTTCGACATCCGGATACCCCACTACCTCATCAAGATAATTGCGCAAATAGAGAGTCTGTCCGTTTTTTCTTATGCCGTCCGGAAGGACAGGGACCTTCCCTTTCCCGCCGGGGAGATCAATCACAAAATATGGGTTCGCCATGCCCGAAGTGTGGCCGCGCAGGGCAGCCATAATCTCCAGACCCTTTCGTACGGAGGCTCGAAAGTGGCCGGTCCCCTTCACCAGGTCCATCTGGTGGAGGTAGTAAGGCCGGACCCTGATGGCCAGGAGTTTTTGCATCAGCCTTCTCATGACCTCCGGATCATCATTGACGCCTCTTAACAAAACGGTCTGGTTCCCCAGGGGGATACCTGCATCGGCAAGCCTGCTGCAGGCTTCTGTTGACTCCTCAGTAATCTCCAATGGATGGTTGAAGTGGGCATTGATATAGAGGGGATGATAATGTTTCAGCATCCTGCACAGGCGAAGGGTGATCCGTTCCGGAAGGGTCACCGGTGTGCGGGTATTGATCCGGATCATCTCAACATGAGGAATCCTGCGGAGCCTTTGAAGAATATTCTCAAGGGTTTCGTCAGGAAGCAATAAAGGATCTCCGCCGGAAAGGATCACATCACGGACGGCGGTTGTCCTTGCGATATATTCGAAACCAGCCTCCAATCTTGCGGGAGAGTCTAACGTTTCCCGGTTTCTGATCCGCCATTTCCTCATGCAAAATCGGCAAAAGGTCGGGCACGTTGACGAAACCAGCAAGACGACTCGATCCGGATAACGGTGGATGAGACCCGTTACCGGGCTTAAGCCCTTTTCATTGAAAGGGTCGGTGGGAAGATCGTCCTCTTTCAATTCCAGCGAATCGGGTGCGCACTGAAGCCATATAGGGTCGCCCGGTGCCTCTATAAGATTGAGATAATAGCGTGTGATCCGCATGGGATAGCGCTCGACCACCGGTTCCAAGAGCTTCGTGTCGATTTTGAAAAGATGCCCCAACTCTTCCGGACGGGTTAGACTTCTTCCAAGGGCTTTCTGCCAGGACTCCATGATTAAAAATCATAACACAAAAAAGCAAAAAAAAGGGATACAATTTGGTAATCCCTCAGTCTCGCGACTGAAGGCGATCTGGCAAAGGTCCTGAAAAAAGTTTATAGCGGCTACCTTTTAAAGATAGCCGCAGAGCTTAATATACCCTGTTTAGGGCTTGTTCGCATGGTGCGGTATCTTCCAGCTTTAAACTTAAACTTCCGCTTGATAAACTTTGAGAAGGATTTTTGCCAGATCGCTCCAATAACTGAGGGATTACACAATTTGCTATTTTTCATGGGCGGGATTCTAACTAAAATGGTATGATGTGGGAGGGGCGACCAGTGATGTCTGTATCTGCACAAAAGAGTAAAATCATCATTACCTGCGGGAAAGGGATTCCTCCCTTTTTAAAAGAGGAAGTCCTATCCCTCGGACTACCCATCCGGTCAGAAGGGGCGGCAGACGTTGAGACCGAAGGGGCGATGGAAGATGCCATGAGACTTAATCTTCACCTCCGGACAGGACAACGGGTCCTTCTCCTTCTTGAAGAATTCGAGGCAAAAGGGCCGGATGAGCTTTATCAGGAGATTCGAAGGATCCGGTGGGAAGACATCATTCCCAAAGAGGGCTATCTTTGCGTCACTTCTTCTGTTGAGACCCCCACCATCAGGGATTCGAGGTTTGCTAATTTAAAATGCAAGGATGCAATCGTTGACCGTCTGAATGAAAAATGGGGGGAGCGGCCCGATTCGGGCCCCAAAACAGATCGAACCGTAATCCATTTGTATTGGAAGGATGAGGTGTGCCGGGTTTATCTGGATACTTCCGGCGAGCCTCTTTCCAGGCGCGGGTACAGAAGAATTCCCTTCAGGGCGCCGATGCAGGAGACGCTTGCGGCGGCCGTCGTCCTGGCGACTGCATGGAAGGGTGATGGGAACTTCGTCAATCCCATGTGCGGGAGCGGCACCCTTGCCATCGAAGCGGCGATGATCGGCCTTCGCAAAGCCCCCGGTTTATTAAGGAGCAATTTTGGTTTCATGCACCTGACCGGGTTCGACCGACCTTCCTGGACTGTTTTGCGCAAGAAGGCCGTATCCGGAAGGAGTCTTCATGGAAAGATCGTTGCCACGGACATCAATCCGGAGGCCGTTGAAGCGGCAAAGAAGAATGCCATGACCGCCGGCGTGGCCCACTGGATCGATTTCGGGGTGTGCGATTATTCGGTGACACCCGTCCCGGAGGGCGGCGGGATCGTCATGCTCAATCCCGAATACGGAGAGCGGCTGGGAAGGATCGAAGAGCTCAAGGAGATCTATAAGGGCATCGGGGATTTTTTTAAGAAGAGATGCCAGGGGTATAGGGGGTATATCTTTACCGGTAACCTCGACCTTGCTAAGAAAGTGGGGCTCAGGACAAAGAGAAGAGTTCCTTTTTTTAACAGCAACATCGAGTGCCGGCTGTTAGAGTACGATCTATATGAAGGCACCCGAAAAAGGGCGAAACTCGATCCGTCAGGCTAAGAATTTAGCACAACAGAGGGTTCCCGTTGAAACTTTTTCTGAGGCCCGGTGTCATTTAGAACAGGAATAGAGGCGTGCACGGGTTTTGAGATTGTGCCGTCGCTTCAGACCATGGAGATGAACCACGCCGGATGGACGTTATGGAAAATACGATGTGCGCTCCTGTTGACTCATAAGAAAATGTTACCCAAGGGATCGTTGAAGGGAAGAGGATGAAGGGGAGGAATTAAGTATGTTTTTGAGTTTCTTCTCCATGGCATCTCTTAGCACAAAGGGGTTGAGGGTTTCAAGTTGTTTGGAGAGAAGTTGTTTTTTGTCGAGAGAGATATGGGGAGATTCGACGATTCTCTGATAGGGAGTTTTAGGAGGGTCATGGTGTTTGAGAGTTTTTGAGCCAAATCTTTCTTTGGAGAGAAGTTTCATGGAGGGGCAGAAGAAGTTGTGAAAGAGCCTCCACTCGTGACGATAGAGGTGATTGAGAAGAGGGACAACCTTTGGATCATCTAAGCGTTGGTAGCCGAGCCACTGACGGACGTGAGTCCAGTTTTTCTGTTCGACATGAGCGTTGTCGTCTTTGTGGTAGGCTCGAGAGCGAGTAAATTGGACGCGGTGTTTTCTTTGTTCAAAATGTCTCAGGAGATGATAATTGAGGAACTCACCGCCATTGTCGCAATCGAAGCCGAGCAAGGGGAAAGGTAAAGATTTTTCGATGTCTTTGATTTGGATGAGGACGTCGGTTTCCCCTTTTCCCCAGACGGCTCTTTGTTCAGACCAACCGGTGGCGATGTCCACGCAGTCGATGGTATAGGCGAACATTCCAGACAGGGATTGGCCGCAATGGGCGACGGAGTCGGCTTCGAGGAAACCGGGGTGAGATTCATCCCATTGGTTAGTTTTGATCGGGATATGTTTTCTGATCAGGGTTCCAGGTTTGGTGGTGGTTCTGCCTCGTTTTTTATATTTGGTTCGAGTGGGGAGAAGGAGCCGGTCGATGGTGGCCGCAGAGATCTTGAGGAGGTCCTCAGAGGTCTTTGAAGACAGAGGTCCGAAGGATTGGGCATAACCTGGGAGCCAGAGGTGGAGAATCACTTTTAGGCGTTTTGAGCAGGGGAGATTGGCAGCGAGCCAGATTCTCTTGAGTGGTTTGAGGATGAGGTTTCGGTGATAAACTGGGGATCTTCCTCGTCTTCTCATTTTGGGTTTTAGGAAGCGTCTAAATCTTCGGAGTAATCGGATCGCATGCTTACGGTGATATCGGCAAGTCGCGCAGAGTTCGTCGAGGATGATGGATCTTTCCTTACGAGAGGCTTTCTTATACCGTAAACAAATGGCCCGTGGAGACCGGGAGAAACTACCAGGCCTTGGACAGCGTGGAGATGGAAAACGAAGAGAAGAGGTACCTGGAACTTGCGCGGCAGAAGATCGCGGAGGGCAACTACGAAGAATCCCAGAAGCTCCTCGAAGAGTTGAATCTCAGGCGCACGAACTATATCAACCGAAGGATGAGAATCAACTTTGCGGATGCAGAGAAGCAGGGACATCTGAATGACTTCAGGAAAAGGCAGGAAGAAATCGAATCCATTGGCAAAAGGATAGAAGCGCTTGCCAAAGACCCCAAAGGGACGGGAGAGCCATCTCAGGCCGAAGATGAGGTCAAGAGACTTGAGAAAGAGAGGAGCGACAAGCGGAGGGATCTTCAGGTCTATCTGACCCAGCTCAAGAAGACCCATCCGGACCTTGCTGCGCTCATGGGAGCGAAGCCTCTCGAGCTGACGAGCCTCCAGGAGCAACTGCCGGAGGCCACAGCCCTCCTCCAATACCTCATGCTTGCGGATAAACTAATCGTCTTTGTCATCAGAAGCAGAGGCATCGATATCGCCGAGACCGAGATAAAGAGAAGCGATCTCAGGGAAAGGGTGAAATCCTTAAGGAGGGAGATCTTTGCAAAGGTGGAGGGCGAGAACTCAAGGATGATCAAGCCCTTATCGAGGGAGCTTTATGACAGACTCATCCGACCCGTTGAGGAGGGGGGAAAGCTGAAGGGGATAAAGGTGATCGGGATCGCACCCAATAGTTTCCTGCACCAGCTTCCCTTCGGAGTTCTGATCGATCGAGAGGACAGGTATCTGGTCGACCGATATGGTCTTTTTTACATGAACTCCACATCGATTTTGGGGGTTGCGATGGAGAGGGAGAAGCAGAGAGTATCGGGCGAGAGTATGTTTCTTGCCATCAGCAACCCTGATGGGAGCTTAGCTTATGCGGACAGGGAGGTTGCCGACATATCGAAGCTCTTTGGAAAGAAGGCGATTTACAGTCAGAAGGAGGCAAGAAAGGATGTGGTTCAGAATCAGCAGAAGGGCAACTCAATCCTTCACTTCTCGACTCACGGCATTTTCGATCCGGTGGACAGTACGAAGAGTTATCTGGTGATGTTTGACAGCAAGCTTACGGTGGAAGAGATCTGGGGCCTTCCGCTTAAGGGGATCCGTCTGACGGTTCTTTCCGCCTGTGAGACCGGGATAGGGGAGGTCTTGAGCGGAGATGACGTGGTGAGCCTTGAGAATGCTTTTATCTATGCGGGGAGTCCCACGGTGATTGCCACGTTATGGAAGGTGGCGGATCAGTCGACGGCTGAGCTGATGAGTCTCTTTTATCAAAATCTTATGAAAGGCAAGGACAAGACCGAGGCATTGACAGAAGCCCAGCGGCAGCTTCGGGAGAGGCATGATCATCCCTTTTTCTGGGCAGCCTTTACAGTCAGAGGGAATTGGAAGTGAATAAGGGGAGGGGGTAAGATGAAAATTATGACTCATGTTTTCTGTTTGGTTGTTCTGGGCTGCCTTCTGTTTATAAACGGCTGTCTGACCTACGAACAATCTACCTGGACATTCGATTGTGATACGGGGCGGATCACGCTGGTGTTTCAGGATATCCGATCTTCAAAAAGCTCCGATGTCGAGGACGACTGGAAAGAACTGAAAAAACTGAAAGAGGACTTGAAAGATCCCCAGTCTCCGTTCAAATTTAACCCGGAAGTTTTTGAATTGATCACAAAGGAGCTCTTTGAAGAAAACAGTGCCCTTTCCGGGCGCATCATTCTGAAGGTCAAGTCCTCGGAGCATTTCCCCTCAAAGGCTGCTATTGTTACGGAATTTTTCAGACAGGAATATCCTTCCGTAGTGTCCAAAGGAGAGATCTTCCTGTTCATTCCGATTGGGGAGAAAATCATCAGCTCCAATGCGCAAATCGTAGAGACCAAACATAACCATATCCTGATTTGGCCGGAGGATACGGTGAAGTTTGAAATCGTCGGGCCCGGCGAAGGTTCAGGGGTTGGATCTCTGCTGCCTTATTATAAGAAAGAAAGGGAAGCGTTTAAATAAGGGGTTATTTCTCCGTAATCTTGACCTTCATCTCCGTTCTCTCAACGGGATTATCCGTTTTGTCCCTCGCCTGACTGACGATCTTGTCGGCCACCTCCATACCTGATACGACCTCTCCGAAGACGGTATACTTCTTGTCAAGAAAGGAAGAGTCGGCCACACAGATAAAGAACTGTGAGCCTGCACTGTCGGGGTGAGCGGCCCTTGCCATGGAGAGGGTCCCCCGTTTGTGCGGTTTATTATTGAATTCAGCCTTAATGGTGTAACCAGGGCCTCCCTGCCCATGTTTTGACTTGTCAGGCTGTTTTGAGTTGGGATCGCCTCCCTGAATCATGAATCCAGGGATCACACGATGAAAAGTTGTCCCGTCATAAAATCCCTTTTGGGAAAGCTCAACAAAGTTCTTCACATGATTTGGCGCGACATCGGGAAAGAACTTGAGCTCGATGCTTCCGAACCTTGTCTCAATGGTGGCCCTGGTTTCAGTCATTTTCTATCTCCTCTCCGGATTGGGTTTTTCTAAATATAACCTAAGATAACCGTTTTTGTTAGGCCTCCCGTGCCGATTAGGGTTTCGATTAGGCGAGGCATTTCCGAAAGCCCCTTAATTCTTGTTATCCAGAAGAACCGTCGCTGTCTTCCCGGTCATCACCACTTGAATGGAGTTGTTCAGGAGTCTAACGGAATTTACAGCCGGTTGCTCTTCGTACCATTCCAGAACGGCGACGTATTCGGTCTGGGTCGCTTTCCGGCGGGCAATGACCATGGGTAAACGTTCTGAAATAGGCATGCCCGGTCCCTGGGCTGTGATCACTTGTGTATCCGGTGTGCCCACCATGGTCAATCGAACATTATAGCGATGATCCTTCCAGGTCAAGCGCCAGAGATCTTTCGTTACAGTATGGGATAGAGATTCCAGGTATTCATAGCCATTGTTCTTGCCCAACGGCTGAGGAAAAGGTTCGAAGGGTAAATTGAAGACCAATTGACCGTAATGATGATAAACCCAATCGTAAATGTGGGACTGTGAGCTATGGATGCGGTCGAAGATGACAAGATAATTGTCGCCTAAGTAGAGAGAACGTTCCAAATGGACACCCGGGTAGGCGTTATCAACCGAGGCCTTCATCCACGGCACGGGAGCAGAAGGGCGAAAGGCCGACAAGCTGCCGCTGGCTTCCTTCTGACGCTTTTGATCGACAAGGATGGTATTGTGGCTGAGGGTTTGTTTGAACCAGCCTTCGTAAATCGGTAGCCCGTACCTTGTGGTTCCAAGGTCGGGGCTCAACCATACCGGGCCTTGGGCAAGAATGAAATGGAGCTTGTCGAAATGGCCATGCCCGCCGCCATGGGGCCCGTATTTCAATAATACATACGTATTCTCCCGCCTGAGTATGGCGACGCCGGATGATGTAAGGTTGGCGCTCGGAATAGGGGACGGGATTGTAGGCTTCTCTAATTCCGGTTTGCCGTAAAGGAGAGACCGCAGGCCGTTGCGATCTTTATTTTGATAGATGTTTTGCAAATGTTGAGCGAATAAAGAGTCTCCGTACCAGCAGTAAGCAAGCTCATAAAGATCCGGATAAGACAGGGTTCTTCCTAAAGTGCTGTCGTTGAGGGCAGGCAGCTCTCCTGAAGGGAGGGCCAGGGCAAGAGGAGCTTCGAACATCGCCTTCAGTTTCGGATCACCCCTTAAATCATATCCGAAATTTGAAGCTACCTCCGCCAATGTACAGAGGGCTTCGAGTGCAAAGAAATGATAGTCCGGAGAGCCCTCGAACCAGAGACCGTCATCAAGGATTCCTTTGGCCACCTGCTCACGAAAGCCCAGGGGGCCTTCAATAGCCGGTTTGAACCAGGTGGGATTATTCATGGCGAATCCGAGGAGTGCACCGGCGGCGTTTTCCCAGGCTCGATGATTATGAATCCTCTGCATCTGTTCTTCCTGGATGATGTTGTAGAGCGGCGTGAGAAGCTTTTCTTCAATCGTCTGTCGATCGGATGTGGAAAGAGTGGGATACAATAAATTGTATCCCCAGGCAATGTCCGGCGCCCACTGGCCTTCATCCAATACCTGCCAAAAGAGATGTCCACGACCTTTCTTCGTACGGGGGTTTCGGTATTGCGGCCAGAGCTCAGCATACCTGAGCAGGATGGCTCGACCTGAAGATGCATAGCGTGACTCTTGGGTGAGGGCATAGGCAATCGCCAGATCCTTGAGAGCCCTGCTCCACCGAAAATGCATACGCAATCGCCATGAAGCGTCCAGTTTATCGCCGGTGTAGAGTTGATCGTCCCTGGGGCAACGGTGACCGTGAGGGGATGTCTCATCGAAGATCAATGGAACACCATGCTTCGGGCAAACATAGTCATGGCCCCAGCCACCGTATTCGCTTGGAATATCTATGGAACGTTTCGTCCACTTGTCCCCTTCCCGCAGTAAAGCCCGGTAGGCCTTTTTTGCCCACTCTTTCTGGCCAACCTTTTCCTTCATGTCTCTAATCTGTTTGTCACGGAGGAATGGGGTATAAGCAAAGGCGGGAAAGGCCCAGCCGGCGAGAAAAAGAAGAGAAAATAGGACGATCCATTTGCGATACATCGCGACGGCTTTTTCCAGAATTATCTATTGAAACGAAGAATAATTCAAGGAATTTCTCATGAAGGGAACCAAAAAAGATAGCATAAATTCTCTTGTTGAATTATGATAGAAATGGAACCGGATCGCCATCGTGAAAACCGAGTCAAAACTTTATCCAATTTATTTTTTTTATGGAACCGAGGACTTCCTCCTTGAGGAGGAGGTTCAAAAACTCCTCCATCGCACCCTGTCACCGAAAGAGAGAGGACTCAACCTCCACATCTTCAGCGGAGAAGAACGGAGCGGAGAAGAGATCGTTCAGGCAGCACAGACCATCCCCATGTTTTCCCAGTATCGGTTTGTCCTTGTCAGTGAGGCCGATCGATTGGATGAAGAGGGAGTCGAAGCCTTGTCGGGGTACATCCAGAAGCCCTCTCCTGCCACCCGTCTTGTCTTATGTGCCCAGACGTTAGGGCACTGGAAAAAACATCAGACTGAAATAGAAAAAGCGGGGAGAATCGTTGAATGCAACCGGTTAAGAGGAAAAGCTCTGATCTTGTGGTTGAAGAACCGAATGACGGAAAAAGGGAAAAAGCTCTCCGATGACGCGGCGGACTATCTCATCGAAGTCGTGGGAGACCGTCTGCGTGACCTTGACAATGCTCTGGAGAAAGCCTTCTTGAGCGTTGGGGAGAAACGGGTGATCGACCTCTCCGATGTGGAAGGGATTGCCTCAGAGGTCAAGATCAGCACGGTCTTCGATTTAATGGATGCGATCGGCCTTCGAGATCTGGAAAAGGCCCTTGGCATATTAGGAAAGGCGATCGAGTCAAAGACGATTCCTTTCAAGAGAGAGGAAGATAGCTCGAAGAAGATGGATGATCCTTTCCCGCTTCTCTTAAGCATGATGGCCAGGCAATATCGGAATATATGGAGAGTGAAGGAGATGGCCTCCCAGCAACGGGAGGGGGCTGAAATCGCAAGGGCCCTCAGGATGTCGCCATGGAATGTGAGGAAATTGACCGATCAAGGAAAGCGTTTTTCTGTCTTGTCCCTCCGGGAAGGGATTTTAAGGTGTCATGAAACCGATTTATTGATTAAAAGAGGGCGCGTTCAAAAGGACCTTCTGATGGAAAAGCTGGTGATCGACCTCTGTAGACCTCGTAATCCATAATCCTTATAAAATCTCCCCTCCCCCCTCTTTGCTAAAGAGGGGGTATCCTTCCTCCCTTTGGCAAAGCCTGCCTGCCGGTAGGCAGGGGAGGTTAGGGTGACGTGCCGACGAATAAGGAGGCACTCTTTGTCACGCCGCCAAGCCGGTGAGGCGGCCGGAGGGGATTTGATTTACGAAGCGCTCTGGATCTTAAGGGCGTTGACTTTGAGAGTCAACCGGGAGATTTTTCTGGCGGTGGAATTCCTGTGGAAGACACCCTTGGAGCGGGCCTTTTGGATGAGAGGAATTGCTTCTAAGAGCGCCTTTTGGGCACTTTCAGCATCCTTACTCTCAACGGCTTCCCTTACTTTCTTGATGGAAGATTTGACCGTGGTTTTAATGTGGAGATTTCGAAGTCTCCTTTTCTCATTTTGTCTGGTTCGCTTCACTGCCGATAGATGATCTGCCAAAGCTTAACCCCCTGTGTTTAGATTATTGATTTATTTAACATTTTAGGATAGCGTATGTCAAGGTCTTTTATAGTGACGAATTAATTAATCGAATGGGAACGAATCTACCGAACTCGGGTTTATTCGACACATTCGCCGGAATTCGCCCTATTTGCATCTATGGCTGAAACTCACAAGATCGCCAAAGCGGCTACCATTATCGGAACAGGAACGCTGCTGAGCAGGATCCTCGGTTTTCTGAGGGATATGGTCATCGCCAATTTCTTCGGGACCGGGATGGCGGCCGATGCCTTTTTTGTTGCTTTCCGAATTCCAAACCTTTGGAGAAGGCTGGTAGGGGAGGGGTCTTTAACCATTTCTTTCATCCCGGTTTATACGGAATACCTTACCCAGAAATCAGAGGAAGAGACGAAAGAAGTCACCCATATCGCCTTTACGGTTGCCGGAGTCATCCTGCTGGTCCTCACACTGCTCGGCATCCTTTTCTCACCCCTCCTGATACGCATCGTTGCGCCGGGATGGTTTACGGAATCTCCAGAAAAATTTCAGCTAACGGTCACGCTTAACCGGGTCATCTTTCCTTACCTCTTTTTCATGGGCCTCTTTGCCCTCTCTATGGGCGTTCTGAATTCGCTTCGCCACTTCTTCGCTCCAGCCATTGCTCCGATTTTCCTTAATATCAGTATCATCGTATCGGTGCTCCTTTTCTATAGCCACTTTCAAAAGCCTGTGATGACCCTTGCCATCGGCGTCGTCGCCGGAGGGATCATCCAGTTCTTCTTCCAGATCCCCTTTTTGCTCCGGAAGGGGGTAAGCTTCGGACTTAATTTCAATCTTCGCCACCCGGCCATTAAACGAATCGGCTCTCTCATGGTTCCGGGTCTTATCGGAACGGCGGTCTATCAAATCAATGTCTTTATCGATACCATCTTCGCCTCGTTCCTTCCAAGCGGGAGCGTTTCTTATCTCTTCTATGCGGACCGGCTCATGGAATTCCCTCTGGGCATCTTCGCCATTGCCATCGGCATGGCTTCCCTGCCCAGCCTTTCAGCACTTGCTTCCCAGGGAAAGACGGAAGAACTGAAAGAGACGCTTTCCTTCACTTTTCGACTGGTCTCATTCATCAGCATTCCTGCCATGGTGGGCCTGATATCCTTGAAGACACCCATTATCAATCTTCTGTTTCAGAGAGGCGTATTCGATTACACCGCAACGGAGATGACAGCCAAGGCCCTTCTCTTCTACTCGATCGGCCTTTGGGCAATTGCCGGGGCAAGGACTGTTGCGCCGGCTTTCTATTCGCTCCAGGATACCCGGACACCGCTCAAGATCGGGATCATCTGCCTCATCGCCAACGTCGTCTTCATTGCCCTTTTCATCTTCTTCACTCCTCTGAAACATGCGGGTCTGGCTCTTGCCACCAGCCTCTCATCAACACTCAATCTCATCCTCCTCTACAGGAAATTGAGTCCGCGACTGGGAGGGATCGATTTGAGAAAGAACGTCGTTTCCCTTGTCCGAATATTCTTTTGCAGCCTTCCCATGGGTCTTGTGGCCTTTTGGATCTGCTCCTTTGGAAGTTGGTCCGCGAGTGGAAATGTCGTTGAAAAGGGTCTGCTTCTTATCGCGGGGATTTTGCTTGGCCTCGGAGCCTACGTGGCATGTTCCTATTGGGCGAAGAACGAGGAGATGCTCTTCCTGCTGAAGATGGTTCGGAGAAAGAGATAATCATCCGATCACTCAATCCTTGTCTTCCCTGTTCCCCTCGATGGCGCATGGCGTTGAAGATGTCAGGCCACCGGGTGGGGCCAGAAGGTACCATCGAGACTCTCAAGAAGAAGGGCTACACGATCGATAAGCTGTAATCCGTACCCTATTTGCCCCGGGGAAGAAACGTACCTTATAAACATGTCATGGAAAAAACCGCAGATGTGGTCATCATTGGCGGAGGGATCATCGGAGTCAGCATTGCGTATCATCTTGCCCTCAAAAGGGCAGGAAAGATCCTTCTCCTTGAAAAAGGCCAATTAGGAGAGGGTTCTACCAGCCGGTGTGTCGGAGGGATAAGAACTCAATTCTCCACGGAGATCAACATCCTCTTCTCTCTTGAATCCATAAAGACATTTGAACGGTTTGAAGAAGAGTTCGGGATCAATCCGGAATTCAAACGGATCGGGTATCTCTTCTTGGCAACCATAGAGTTGGAGATGGAGGTCTTCAGAAGAAACGTAGAGCTTCAGAGGAAATTCGGTATTCCAGTCGAATTCTTAAGTTCAGACGAAATCAGGGCGCGCTGGCCTTACCTGAGAGTGGACGACATCCTTGGCGGAACATTCTGCCCTCTGGACGGTTATGCAGGCCCAAGCGAAGTCTTATACGGATTTGTGAGGGGTGCGAAGAGGGCAGGGGCCAAAATCTATGAAGGAACGGAGGTTGTTGGGATTTCACTCTCCAAAGGCAAAATCCAGGGTGTGAAGACAGAATCAGAAGAGATTTCCGCTCCCGTCGTCATCAACGCAGGAGGTCCCTTCGCCTCCTCTATTGGAGAGATGGCAGGGGTCAAGATTCCGGTCAAGCCCCTTCGGAGGCAGGTCTTTATCACGGCACCCTTCCATATCACAGATCAACCCATTCCATTGACGATCGATTTTCATCGGGGATGGTATTTCCGGAAGGAGGTGGATGGATTTCTCCTTTCCGGTCCTTTGGATAGGGAGCCGAGTTTCAACCTCAATGTCGATTATAAGGCCATGGCAGAGGCTTCAGAGAATGCGATGAACCGTGTTCCAGCTTTGGAAAAAGCCCGGATTGCAAGGGGATGGGCAGGGCTTTACGAGATCTCGCCGGATAACCACGCCATCCTGGGAAGGGTTCTTGAGGCAGAGGGGTTTATTCTCGCGAATGGTTTTAGTGGGCATGGATTTCAGCACAGCCCTGCCGCAGGAAAGGTGGTTGCAGAGCTGGTCACAGAAGGGAGGGCCAAAACAATTGACATCCGTCCTCTCTCGGTCGAGCGCTTCAAAAAGGGCGAATGGATCCTTGAACCCATGACCGCCTTCAAAGAATAGAGAGCGGGAAAATTTTCTTGACAATCCTTGCTTTTCTCGTATATAAAGCCAACTGAAATGTGGATGCTTACTGCCTGGAAAGTTCTTTTTCCCTTTTCTCCTTCTCTTTTGTTTGATCCTGAAGAGGGCGTTATTGTTAAAAAGAATCGTTTGAAGGCCTATTGCGGGAAAGCCCGGTTGCCCTTCAAATTATCCTGAGCCTGCTGACCCAGGAGCTTTTATGGTCTCTTCCGGCGGCCGGTGATGCGAGCTTGGGTTTCGGCTCAGGGATGTTTGAGGGGATCTTTTAAACCATGGTTTAACAGGGGAAAAGGAGGATGGTCCCCATGAGCGAGAAAATCGAGGTTCTTATCGTCGAAGACAGCCCAACCCAGGCCCTGCGGCTCAAGAATATTCTCAAGGAAGAGGGCTATGGGGTTCAAATGGCCCATCACGGCAAGGAGGCCCTCGACATCCTGGATCGTCATAGGCCCGATCTGATTATCAGCGATGTCGTCATGCCGGAGATCGACGGCTTCGAGCTGTGCGAAAGGATTAAGAAGTCCGATGAGTTGAAGCGGATACCCGTGATTCTTCTGACCTCATTGACCGATTCGAAAAACACGATCAAAGGATTGGCCTGTGGAGCTGACAATTTTATCACGAAACCCTATGAGCCGAAGTATCTCCTCTCCCGGGTTGAAAACGTCCTGAAAAATTGGAAATTACGCCAGACGACGAATCAATCGGAAGGCGTGCAGATTATTTTCGGAGGTCGGCAATATTTGATTGCATCGGAACCGCAGCAAATTTTGGACTTTCTCTTCTCGACCTATGAAACGGCCATCAACCAGAATCGAGAATTGACCGAAGCCAAGGAAGAGTTCAGGCGGTTGAACGAACAATTGGAGCAGGTGGTCGCCCAGAGGACGGCTGCCCTTACTGCGGAAGTGAATGAGCGCAAAAAAGCGCAGGCGGAACTGCAGCAAAGTCTTGGGCGACTGCAGAAGACAATCGAGGGAACGATTAACACCATCGCGCTCATGAGCGAGAGCCGGGACCCTTATACCGCCGGGCATGAGCGCAGGGCCTCTCAATTGAGTTGTGCCATCGCCCGAGAACTCGGGTTGCCGCAGGATCAGACCGAAGGGATCCGCGTTATGGGACTTCTGCACGACATCGGAAAGATCTCGGTGCCGATTGAAATATTGAGCAAGCCCGGAAAAATCAGGGATTTCGAATTCAACGTCATTAAGATCCATGCGAAGGAAGGATTTGACATCTTGAAGAAGATTGATTTTCCCTGGCCGGTCGCCCAGGCAGTTCTCCAGCATCACGAGCGGATGAATGGCTCCGGATATCCTCAGGGACTGTCGGGTACGGACATCATTCTGGAGGCCAGGATCTTGGCCGTGGCGGACGTCGTGGAGGCCATGGCTTCCCACCGGCCCTACCGACCAGCACTTGGCATCGAAAAGGCCCTCAGCGAAGTCACCCAAAAGCGGGGCGTGGAGTACGATCCCCAGGTTGTCGATGCGTGCCTAGCCCTTTTGAAAGAAAAGGGGTTTGTCTTTGAATCCGTTTGATGAGGATTGCCTCTCCTCTGTTTCACTTCTTGCATTTGTCCTGAATCTATGTTATTTTTTTCTAAATTTCCTGTGAGGTTTAGAAATGGCAAAAGTCTGTGACATCTGCGGAAAAGGGCCAGTTTTTGGGCACAATGTGAGTCACGCCAACAATAAGACCCGGAAGGTTTGGTACCCGAATCTTCATAAGGTGAAGGCGCTTAAAGAGGGAAAGACGATGCAAATGAAGGTCTGTTCCCGATGCCTTCGCTCAGGGTTGATCACCAAAGCTGCCTAAAAGAATTTAAACTCTAAACACTAAACTCTAAATCCTAAACAAACCCAAAATCTTAAACTCAAAAAATTATACGGTTTGGAGCTTTGTGTTTTGGACAATTGAGTTTGCCTGCCGATAGGCAGGGTGTTTAGGGTTTCGAGTTTTGGATTTACCCCTTATTTAGATCCTTATCCTTTCCACTCGATTGACCCCTTTGATCTTCTCAAGTCCCTTGATCACTTTCCTGAGGTGATCCAAGTCCCTGATTTCCACTTCAAAGGTGCCAATCGCTTTATTATCCTCCGTCGTGTTGACCATGGCGTTCTTGATGTTTGCCTCATTGGAAGAGATGGCGTTGCTGATATCCGCCAGCATTCCCTTCTTATCTTCAGAATAGACACGGATGCGGACAGGATAGCTATATTCCTTCGTTGAATCCCACTCGACTTCAACCCTTCGATGGGGGTCATCGTCTATGGCATTCGGGCAATCAAAGGTGTGGATCGTGACGCCCCTGCCTCGGGTGATGAATCCCACGACCTTGTCTCCGGGGAGAGGATTACAGCAGCCTGCATAGCGCACCATCACATTGTCAACGCCTTTGATGAGGAGGGCCTCTTTGGGACCGCGCGTGAGCTTCTTGATCAGATGTTTTAATCGGCCTTCCTGTTGTTGTTCCACTTGCTCTTCCAGCTTCTCCTGGGGAAGAATCTTTCCAATGATCTGGTTGGCCGTCACCTTTCCGTAGCCGACAGCCGCAATCAGATCGTCCACACTTTGAAAACTGAATTCTTCGGCCACCTTGGCCAAATCCCCTGATTTGACGAGCTTGGCTTGCTGGAGACTGAATTTGCGCAATTCCTTCTCCAGGATTTCTTTGCCGAGGGTGATCGATTTTTCTCTTTCCTCCGCAGTAAACCATTGACGGACCTTCGTCTTGGCCCGAGAGGTCTTGACAAATTTGAGCCAATCCTTGCTGGGTTTTCCACCCGGGGAGGTGATGATTTCCACCGTATCCCCGCTTCGGAGCTGGTATTTCAGGGGAACGACCTTGCCGTTGACCTTTGCCCTCAAACAGTGGTCCCCGACATCGGAGTGGACGCTGTAGGCAAAATCGATGGGGGTCGCTCCAACGGGAAATTGTTTGACGGTTCCCTTTGGCGTGAAGACATAGACCTCGTTGGGAAAAAGATCGACTTTGACGCTTTCGATGAATTCTGTATTGTCTTTCAGATCGCGCTGCCATTCCAAGAGCTGTCTTAGCCACGTAAACCGCTTGTCCTCCGCCTCCTGGAAGACCTTTCCTTCCTTATACTTCCAATGGGCGGCAATACCTTCCTCCGCAATCTTATGCATCTCATGAGTGCGGATTTGAATCTCGATCCGCTCTCCATAGGGCCCGATCACAGAAGTATGAAGGGATTGATACATGTTCTCTTTGGGAAGACCGATATAATCCTTGAATTTCCCTGGTACGGGCTTCCAGAGAGAGTGGATGATGCCCAAGACGTCATAGCACTCCTTGATGGTGGCGACGATCACTCGAAAGGCCGTGATATCGTAGACCTGGTCGAAATCGATGTTTTGGACCTTCATCTTCTGGTAAATACTGTAGATCTGCTTTAATCGGCCGGTGACCTCACTTTCGATGCGGTTTTCGTAAAGCTTCTTCATCAGGGTCCGCTTGACCTCGTCAATGTAGCGGGATCTCTCTTTCTCTTTTTTCTTAATCTTCGTTTGGATATCTTGAAAAATGTCGGGATGAAGGTATTGAAAAGCGAGATCTTCCAGTTCCGATTTGATCCAGTCGATTCCAAGACGATGGGCTAACGGCGCATAGATATCGAGGGTTTCCTGGGCGATTTCCACCTGTTTTTGCGGAACATGGTACTCGAGGGTCCGCATATTGTGGAGGCGGTCAGCCAGTTTCACCAGGAGGACCCGGATGTCCTTCACCATGGCCAGAATCATCTTGCGGAAATTCTCAGCCTGCCCTTCTTCGAAGGACCGAAGGGGGATCTGGCTGATTTTCGTGAGGCCTCCAACCAACTGGGCAATCTCTTCCCCGAAATTCGCCTGGATCTCTTCAAGGGTGGTCAGTGTGTCTTCCACCGTATCGTGGAGAAGACCGGTTGCCAGACTTGAAACATCGAGTTTGAGCTGCGTTAAAATTCCAGCGACCTCAAGGGGATGATTCAGGTAAGGCTCTCCTGAAAGACGAACCTGCCCCAGATGAACCTTCGCGGAAAAGACATAAGCCTTTCTTAGCAGGTCCGTGTCCGCATTCGGGTTATAGGAAGTTAATCTTTCCAAGATGTCATTAAATCGCAACATTTCGATTAAATCTTATCCATAACAATCACAAAATTCAAGGGTGAGGGCTGCCATGTTATTGCTGGTTGCACCAATTATTAAATGATTACAGGCAATTATTAATAGATAGCGAATAGGATCCCTTGAAGGTTCCGATCAGAAAGTTTTGACAAGGAAGAGTGCGAAATCTATAATGTTTCTAATTAAGCCGGTTATTAGCAGGGGCATTCCATGAGACGGATTTTCCTTATTATCTTTATCGTAATCGGCCTTTTAGGCCTCTTATTCTATTTCTTTACACGAGACGAAAAAAAAGGAGAAAACCTTCTCAGGGTCTCCGGAAATATCGAAACCACAGAAGTGGATGTCGGCTTCAAGATCAGCGGAAGAATCGTCAGCCGCTTCTTTGAAGAGGGAGACTGGGTTGAGAAGGGAAAGGTTCTGGCGAAACTGGACGATGAGGACCTCCGCCAGCGGCTTGAATTGGCAAAAGCCACACTCAGGTCAGCCGATGCCCGTTTGAGCAAATTGCTTGCAGGATCAAGGCCGGAGGAAATAAGAGAAGCGGAGGCAGCGCTAAACCAGGCGAAGTTCGACCTGGAGAACAAACAGATTCAATACGAGAGAATAAAGGCTCTCTTTGAGAAGCGTGTCATTCCCAAAGAAGCCTTGGATAATGCGGAGACCGGATATAACATTGCAAGGGCGTCCTTGCACAGGGCAATGGAGAATTATCAGTTGGTAAAAGAGGGGCCGAGAAGAGAGGATATCGAAGATGCGAGGGCCCAGGTTGAGCAGGCCCGGGCTTCTTTGAAGCTGGCAGAGACACAGTATGGTTACGCGGTGCTCTACGCTCCCATCTCCGGAGTCGTTCTGGTGAAATCGGGAGAAATCGGTGAGGTGGTCAACCCGGGAACACCCATTGTGACCCTGGGTGAGATCAAAAGTGTCTGGTTGAAGGCCTATATCCCGGAGACCGAACTCAGCCGGGTAAAGTGGGGGCAGGAAGTTTCGGTGACAACAGATCTTCAACCGCAGAAGGTTTACAAAGGGAGAATTTCCTTTATTTCTTCCCAGGCTGAATTCACACCGAAACAGATTCAGACGGAGAAGGAGAGGGTCACGCTGGTCTACAGGATCAAGGTGGACATTCCAAACCCGGATCGGGAATTGAAGCCAGGAATGCCAGCCGACGGCAAAATTTTGCTGACATCATCGCCTTCCCAAAACCCATAAATGATCTCTATACAAGCAACCAATCTGACAAAGACCTTTGGATCTCTGATTGCGGTCAATCATCTCGACCTGGAGGTAAAGACCGGAGAGATCTTTGGGCTGGTTGGACCGGACGCCTCAGGAAAGACCACCACGATTCGGATGTTAGTCGGGATTCTGCCTCCTGATAGAGGAGAGGCCAGGGTGGCTGGCTGCGATATTCGGAAAGAAGCAGAATCTTTGAAGGAGAAGGTGGGTTATCTTCCTCAGCGGTTTGGGCTTTACGGAGATCTAACGGTTCTTGAAAACATCCATTTCTATGCGGACCTCTATCAGGTTTCAAGAAAAGAGAGGAAGGAGCGCGTCGAAGGACTCCTTCGGTTTGCCAACCTGGGATCTTTTGTGAAGCGCAAAGCGCAGGATCTCTCGGGCGGGATGAAACAGAAATTAGGATTGATCTGTGCCCTGATCCATAAACCCCAAATCCTTTTTTTGGACGAACCCACCACCGGAGTCGATCCCCTTTCGCGAAGGGACTTTTGGATTATCCTTTACGACCTCTTGAAGGAAGGGGTGACCATTCTTTTTTCAACCTCCTATCTCGACGAAGCAGAACGATGCAGTCGCATTGGGTTGATCTACCAGGGGGAGCTTCTCATCGTCGATACGCCTGCTGCCGTAAGATCTCGGATGAAGGGAACGATGTTGGAACTCAGAATGAGAGATAATCAAAGAGGGATGAGGATACTGGAAGGGGTCGAAGGGCTCCGGAGCCTTGTCATCTCTGGGGATAAGGTCCATGTCCTTGTCGATGATTCCGAGGAAGGAGAAAAGGTGATTCGAGAGGTTCTGAAAGCACGGGGGATGGAGATCGTCAGCCTCATCCCCGTGAGACCTTCTCTCGAAGACGCCTTTGTCTCGATCGTGCGAGGCAAGAAGAAGATTAATTAAGAATTATAAATTGAGAATTAAGAATTAATCCAATTCTTGATTCATAACTCTTAACTCATAACTTATCATTATGAATAGTTTTGCCGTCGAAGTAAAAGATCTGGTCAAAACGTTTGGTACTTTCATTGCCGTGGATCACATCGACTTTCAGGTGAACAAGGGAGAGATCTTCGGATTTCTGGGTCCCAATGGAGCCGGAAAGTCCACCACCATCCGAATGCTCTGCGGCCTCTTGATGCCCACTTCGGGTAAAGGGAGCGTGGCAGGATTTGATCTCATGAAAGAGTCGGAGAAGATCAAGCAGGTGATCGGCTATATGTCTCAAAGATTCTCCCTTTACGAGGAGCTGACCGTCCTGGAAAATCTTCACTTTTTTGGCGGAATTTACGGCCTGTCCGGTTCTCTCCAAAAAGAGAAAGAGGAGCAGGCTTTGGAGATGGCGGGCCTAACCGAGTTGCAAGACCGGATGACAAAGACGTTGGCTGTGGGCTGGAAGCAGCGTTTAGCCCTTGGCTGCGCCATTCTTCATGAACCCTCCATTCTTTTTTTGGATGAACCCACTTCCGGGGTGGATCCGATCTCACGAAGGAATTTCTGGAGCCTGATCCATCGGATGGGAGAAAAAGGTGTAACGACCTTTGTGACGACCCATTACATGGATGAAGCCGAGTATTGCGATCGGTTAGCGATGATCTACCGGGGAAAGATTATCGCCTTGGGAAGCCCCTCGGAGTTAAAGGAAGAAACCCTTTCAAAGGGCATGATGGAAGTGGAGTGCGAACCGTTGGTTGCGGCATTGGACCTTCTCAGAAAGGAATCCCGGATATCCGAAGTGGCCATATTCGGCGACCGCCTTCATGTGATTGGCAAAGAGGGGATCGATACAGAGCAGGAGGTCAAAACGGTATTTCAGAAGCACGGGATTCTTCTGAAGAGGATCGATTGGATCAGGCCTTCCCTGGAAGATGTCTTTGTCTCGTTGATCGAGAAGGAGGAGAAGCGGTGAGGCCCTCTCGCACCTGGGCGATTGCCCGAAAGGAATTTCTCCATGTCTATCGGGACTGGAGAAGCCTGGGGTTGGTTATCCTGATGCCGGCCCTCCTGATGCTCCTCTTCGGCTATGCGGTGACTCTCGATGTGAAGAAGGTCTCCATGGCGGTGCTGGACCGGGACCAAAGCCAGGAGAGCCTGTCCTTCATTCATCGGTTCAGTGCGTCTCCTTATTTCGGTTCTCTCATCTTTGTCCAAAATGAAGAGGAAGTGAAGCGACGGATTGACGAAGGTGGGGTCAAGATGGGATTGATCCTCCCGGAGGATTTTTCAAGGAAAATCAAGGCCGGACGGAAATCCCCTGTTCAAGTTCTTCTGGATGGCACCGATTCGAATACGGCCAATATCATCCTCGGCTATACACAGGCCATTACCCAACAGTATACCGAGGAGAAAACTTTCTTGAAAGTGGAAAAGATGGGTCGGGAAAAGCCCGCCGCTCCAGTTGAAGCGAGGATGAGGGTCTGGTTCAATGAGGACTTAGAGTCGAAAAACTATTTTGTCCCTGGATTGATCGCTGTGATCATATCGATCATTGGAGTTCTCCTCACGGGCCAGGTCATTGTGCGGGAATGGGAAAAGGGAACGATGGAACTTCTGATCTCGACTCCGGTTCGGAAGGGGGAGTTGATTATCGGAAAGCTATTCCCCTACTTCTTCCTGGCTCTCCTGGATTTATCGTTGGCTTTTTTAATGGGGAAATGGGTCTTTCAGGTTCCCTTCAGGGGAAGCACTGCCCTGCTTTTCATCCTGTCTTCCATCTATGTCCTGGTGGCTCTGTCCCTTGGTTTAACGATCTCCACGGTGGCAAAGAGTCAGCTCTTAGCCAACCAGGTGGCCATGGTCGTTGGTTTTCTGCCGACATTCCTGCTCTCGGGCTTCACCTTTGCCATCCCCAATATGCCGGTTTGGCTTCAGGTGGTCACCTACGGGATTGCGCCCCGGTATTATGTCACCATCCTCAAAGAGATTTATCTTAAAGGATCGGGCCTCTCCTATCTCTGGATGGAAGCATCGGTGCTGGCAGGAATGGGACTGGTCGGACTCTGGGTAGCCGCGAAGAAGTTTAAGAAGGAGTTGAGGTAAAACCGATGAAAAAAAGTCCCTTCGTCCGTTAGTCTTATGGTCGGATAGCCCCATATTCAATTCATTTGAATTGTTCTTCACGATACGACCATGAGATCCATCACGCATCAATCGGACTTCGTACCCTTAACTGAAAGACCGCATTCTGCGAGGTAGAAGATGCTGAATAGGGTTCGCCACCTTTTTGTCAAAGAGCTCATCCAGGTATTGAGGGATAATCGGATCAGGATGACCCTCATTGTGCCGCCTGTCCTTCAACTGCTCGTTTTTGGATATGCAGCAAACCTGGACGTAAAAAATGTCCGCACCGGCGTTCGGGACCTCGACCGGAGTGTCGATTCGAGGGAACTGATCGATCGGTTCAGGAGTTCGAAGTATTTCAACGTGGTCTCTTTTCCGGAAACCCCGAGAGAGATGGATGATCTTATCAAAAAAGGAGAGGCTGTTCTCGGAATCGAGATCCCGAGCGATTTTTCGAAGAAGTTGAAAAAGGGCGATACGGTGGCCGTTCAGGTCATCGTCGATGGGACAGAGTCGAATACCGCTCTGATCGCCTTGGGCTACGTGAATCGTATTCTTTCGGAATATTCAGGACGCACCCTTTTGGAACGGATGAATCGCGAGGGGATGATCGGTTTTGAAGAGGCTGGAGTGGAGTTGGAGCATCGAACCTGGTTCAATCCAAATTTTGAAAGCCGCCTCTTTTATGTGCCCGGAGTGATCGCCTCCATCGCTTTTCTCATACCGATCATATTGACCGCTCAGGCCATCGTCAGGGAGAGGGAGATCGGAACACTCGAACAGATCATGGTGACCCCGATACGGTCTTGGGAGTTGATGCTGGGAAAAACCCTTCCGTTTGCCTTGATTGGACTCTTCGATGTGGTGATGATCGCGCTCATTGGGGTCTTTTGGTTTGGAGTCCCTCTTCGAGGCAATCCCTTCATCCTCCTTTCGGGAGCGATGATCTTCTTGATCAGTTCGGTCTCCATCGGCCTCTTCATCTCGACCATCTCCTCGACCCAACAGCAGGCTCAGATTACGGTCTTCTTCTTCGCAATGCCTGTCTTTATCCTTTCAGGTTTTGCATTTCCGATAGAGAATATGCCAGAATGGGTTCAGTATTTCACCTATGCCAATCCTCTCCGTTATTTCTTGGTCATCATCCGGGGGGTCTTTTTGAAGGCGAATGGATTGGATATCCTGTGGCCTCAGCTGCTGGCACTGGCAGTCCTGGGAGGGGGCATGATACTATTAAGTTCACTCCGGTTCCAGAAAAGGCTGAGTTAAGATCAGGCAATTCCCCTCCCTTTACCAAAGAGGAGCACGAGGGCGATTATTCATTTGGGATTTGACCGGCGAGTGCCCCGCAAGCCCCGCCCTGTGGGTGGGGAGCTTCACATTCGAACTTGTGCTTGAGACCGGAGTTAATGTTATGAAGTCGATGAAGACGCTTCTAATGAGGATTTACAATAGGCTATACCAAGCCTACGGCCCTCGTCACTGGTGGCCTGGAGAGACCCCCTTTGAGGTGATGGTCGGAGCAATCCTCACGCAGAATACTTCCTGGAAGAATGTGGAGTTAGCGATCGGGAATCTCAAGAATAAAGAGGTCTTAAATCCGGAAGGGATTCACAGACTCAGAAAGCCCCAACTGTCTCCTTTGATCAGGTCCTCGGGCTACTATCGAATCAAGACGATACGATTAAAGACCTTTGTGGAATTCTTATTCACAAACTACGGCGGAAGTATTAAGAGGATGGGAGAAGAGGATCTCGAAACGTTGAGGGAAAAGCTTCTTGGAGTCAACGGCATCGGACCCGAAACAGCAGATAGCATTCTTCTCTACGGTCTGAATAAACCGATCTTCGTTGTCGATGCCTACACGAAACGAATCCTTTCGCGGCACGGGATGATTCCGGATCATGCATCTTACGAAGAGGTTCAAAGGCTTTTTATGGATCACCTGCCGGAGGATGAAAAATTATTCAACGAGTATCATGCCCTGATCGTCCATTTGGGCAAGGCCCTTTGTAGGAAAGTGCCCAAATGTGAGAGCTGTCCTCTTAAAGGGATAGAGCCTTAACACATTGCAGGGAGCTCAAAGCCAAAGTTCAAAGGAATGTAACTCCGGTTTTGAGCCTTCAGCTTTGAGCTTTGAACCAAGGGTGTTATGCCCTATGCGCTTGGCGCGATGGGGGTTGGCTGTGAGTTACTGGGAAAAAGAGATTCGTAGTTTAATGGGGAAGGCGATCCACCGCTATGGGATGATCCAGGACGGTGATCGCATTCTGGTCGGCGTTTCCGGCGGAAAAGACAGTCTGACCCTTTTGACGCTCCTCTCCGAGCGTGCCAAACGGGTTCCGATTCACTATGAGCTGCTTGCGGTCCATGTCGATCTTGGATTCGATTCGAGCGGGGCAGAGGTGCTCAAGGAGTTCTTCGAAGCCAAGAAGATCCCTTATCACATTGAACCCACCCGGATCGCAGAATTGGCCAACGGCCCTGACAACCGTGAAAATCCCTGTTTTCTCTGCTCTTGGGAGAGAAGGAAACGGATCTTTTCTCTGGCACAACGTTTCGGGTGCAACAAGGTGGCCTTCGGGCATCATCAAGACGACATCATTGAGACTCTTCTTCTCAACATCTTTTACAGCGCGGAAATCAGCACGATGCTGCCGGTTCAATCCCTGTTTGGGGGAAAGATGACCCTCATACGGCCCTTGGCTTTGCTGGAAGAGAAGAAAGTCGAGCGGTTCGCGAAGGAGATCGGTCTTCCTTACTTTCCGTGCGGATGTCCGGCTTCCGGAAGATCAAAAAGAAGAAGGGTGAAGGAATTGATCGGCGGGCTGGCGAAGGAAAACCGGAAGGTGAAAGGGAATATCTTCCGCTCCATGTCCAATATCAAGTTCGAATATTTGTTGCCGAAAAGATGATGATAGGGTTACACGGATGAGCCACGTATTCCATGTAAGCAAGGATAGAAAGAATGAATGAGGAGGAATTGAGAGATGAAGGAAGGAAGGACGCGGAGAGCTTTTCTAAGGAATTCACTCTTGGCGGGTGTTGTCATCGGCGTCGGATTGGATCATTTTCATTTGGCCTGCGCACAGAGCCATCTGAAATTTAGCACGTGGCATGTCCCGATGGGGCGGGACGTTCAAACCGTGTGGACTCCCATGCTTGAAGAACTGAAGAAGAGAAGCAGGGGCAGGATCGATTATAGCATGTTTGCGGGGAGCGCCCTGGGAAAAGGGCCCGAACATTTCGATATTGTCGCCAACGGACTTTCGGATATGGGTTACTTCACCGCAACCTGGACACCCGGCCGGTTTCCTTTGACCGATGTGCTTTCTCTGGCCTCCTGGGTGGATGGCAAGGATATCGCGACGGATATCGGGAATGCGATGTACAAACGGGTCCTCCGCCAGGAGTTTCAGGAGGTCAAGATGGTCGAATTGAATGGTTGTATTCAATCCTTTCTGTGGACGAAGAGGCCCGTACGAACGCTTGAAGATATGAGAGGACTTAAGGTAAGATCCCCGGGCGGTCATCAAACCCATTACATTAAGGTCCTGGGAGCAGAGCCCATTTTCATCCCCCTCGGCGATGTTTATCTGGCGATGGAAACCGGGACGGTGGATGGCATCGTGACGTGTCCTCCCCAGTTTCTGGCGTATAAGCTTCACGAGGTCGCTAAGTATGGGGTGGTGACAACATTCGGCTGCGTCTCTGAAGGAGTGATTATGAACCGCCGGAGCTGGGAAAAGATACCCGAAGAACTGAAACCTGTGGTTGATGAAGTCACTCAGAATCCTTACCGGATCACGGGTGGCCTCACCCGAGATGTTTACAAGCAGATGATGAAAGAGATTGCGGACAAAAAGGTGGAACTCTATCCCCTTCCTGCCAATGAGGCGGAGCGCTGGTATGAACGGTTTAGAGAGGTCACGAGAAAGTGGGTCCTGGACTTAGAGGGGAAAGGCCTGAAGGCGAAAGAGGTGGTGAGGATGTACAATGAAGAATGCGAAAAGAGAGGGGTTAAGGTGGTGGCATTCCCTTCCGAATGGAGAAGAGGATAATGGCCCACGGAGGAGAGGGAAGGGGCGGAGGCAAGGGTGGCCCGGCCATGAAATGGTTTGATCGGCTGAAAAGCCGAATTCAGAGGCTGAATCGATGGATCTCCGGGATGGGCGCTTTTTTCCTCATCCCCCTGATGCTGATCACCTCCGCTGACGTGATTGGCCGGGATCTCTTCGATCGGCCCGTAACCGGTGCCGTGGAGCTGTCGGGGTACTTCTTGGCGGTCTTCATACTTCTGGGCCTTGGCTATACACATCAGGTTAAGGGTCATGTCGAAGTTTCAATCATCACCTCTCGGCTGCCCCGGCGTCCTCGATTGGTCCTCCATGTCCTGACCACCCTGATCGGTTTATTCATCTTTTCTATCCTGGTATGGCAGGGACTGGCCGTGGGAATCCGGGAGCGGACCGTCTCAGACATGCTGAGAATTCCACAATCTCCATTCCGGATTCTGGTTGCAGTGGCTGCTTTTTCCGTATGTCTGGAACTTCTGGTTGATCTCGGAGATTCAATAAGAAAACTTGCCGGGTGGACGTCATGATGGATCCTGTGACGGTGGGAATTTTGGGGTCTTGCTTCCTCTTATTTCTTCTCTTGATCGGGGTGCCCATCGCCTACTCCTTGATGGTGGTGGGGGTCTTGGGCATCAGCCTTCTCGCCTCCGTCCAGGCAGCCCTTCCACTGGTCGCAAGGACGGTCTATGAGTCTGCTTCACACTACCCGTATACGATCATTCCCCTCTTCATCGTGATGGGTAGCTATGCAGAGATGACGGGGATCAGCAGAGATCTCTACGATACTTTTGATAAATGGCTGCGAAGACTTCCGGGAGGTCTCGGGATGGCGACGATTGCGGCCATCGCAGGGTTTTCGGCGATTTCAGGATCTTCCGTCGCCTCTTCAGCCGCTTTTGGAAAGGTGGCGTATCCCGAGATGAGGCGGTTTCACTATTCGCCGAGGCTTGCCGCCGGGACGGTTGCGGCAGGCGCGACAATCGACTTTCTCATTCCGCCGAGCCTCGGTTTTGTGGTCTTCGGTATGTTGACCGAACAGTCGATTGGCAAGCTTCTTGTTTCCGGCGTCATTCCCGGCCTGATGCTTGCGGGAGCTTTTATGGGAATCGTCCATGTCTGGGTAAAACTCGATCCTATGTCGGCTCCAAGGAGATTGGATCGGGTGCCTTGGAGAGAAAAATTGTCTGCCCTCAAGGGAATATGGGAGACCTTTGCGATCTTCTTACTGGTGATTGGCGGAATCTATATGGGTTTGTTCACACCCAATGAAGCAGCAGGGATTGGGGCAACTTCAATCTTCCTGATAGCGATGGTGAAGAAGAAATTGAGCTTGACGACGTTGATGGCCTCTCTTTTCGAATCCCTTCGCGTTTCAGTGATGGTTCTCTTCTTAGTGGCCGGGGCAAATGTGTTCAGTTATTTTTTGGCCCTCTCCATGATTCCGGCGAAGGTTTCGCTCTGGATCATAGGCGTTGGGGTTTCCAAATATGCCATTCTGGCCTTCATTGTCCTCATTTATCTCTTACTGGGATGTTTCTTAGATGCCATCTCGATGATGATCCTGACGCTCCCCGTCATCTTTCCCGTGGTATTGAATCTCGGCTTTGATCCGATATGGTTCGGGGTCATCTGTGTGCTGATGATGGGAGCAGGTCTGATTACGCCTCCGGTGGGCCTCTGCGTCAATACGGTGGCCAGCATCGCCAAAGACGCCCCCCTTGAGGAGGTTTTTAAGGGGGCTCTTCCCTTCGTCATCGCGATCCTGTTTATCACTTTTCTGATCACTTTGTATCCTCCGTTGGCCCTCTTTCTTCCCGGGCTGATGGGACGATAGGAAATGCCCGTCCCTGCCTGCCGGCGGAAGGACGAAGGCAGCGGCGGGGAGCTTCACCGTCCTGGTACAGGCGGACAGGGGCGAACGTTCGGTACGCCTGACGATTACCTGGCAGTCGAGCTGATGTGAGCGATAAGAAAGATCTGGTAAAGAACGATGAATAGGTAGATCGAACTCATGACAATGATAATTCCCCGTAAGAGCTTATATCCTCGATGGAGAAAGAGAAGAAGCAAAGAACCCGAGACCATCAAAAACTTATAAATCCAGAATCGATCTCCATGGAGGGCCATGATGGCCTGGACAACCGGATTGAGCTCCCGTCCGCCCAGATCGATGATGATCATCGTAAAGAATGAATCGACGACGTTCAACGCCAATATCAGAACGACAAAGAAGAACAGGGTAGGACTGTAACGGTCTAAAGGGCTACCGCTTTCCCGGTCCGATTTTCTTCGGAGCCATCGCCTTCGACCAAAGAAGGCATAAAAGGTCCAAGCACGGGTGGACTCTTTCCGTCGATCCGTGAGCTTCCGTCTGTCGGAATCTTCATTCATGAGACTCCCTCTTGGTTCATCCTAATATATTTCCTTTCGTTAAGGCAAGAATCAGATCTCGGAACTCCGGATAAGATTTCAACAGTTGATCCCGCTCGCCAGCCTCGTAGTCCACGAGTTCAAATCCGGGCGAAACCGTCGTACCTAAGAGGGCAAATCTCCCTCCATGACGAAGCCGGGCGCCTTGCCAAACGCCCTTCGGGACGAGGATCTGGGGAGCCATCCCGCTCAAGAGGTTCGATCCGAGAGTGATCATCCTTCCTGTACCATCCGGGTAAAGCTGGAGCATTTCCACCGGATCGCCAAGATAGAAATGAAAGATCTCATCCGATTTCAATCGGTGGATCATGGAAAAGGATTCCGGAGTGACGAAATAATAGATCGCTGTGGCATAGGGTCGGTCACCATGGTAACGCTTTGGCAATGCTTCTTCCGGAATCGTCTCCTCGGACCGATAGGTCTCAGCGAAATATCCGCCTTCTTTCGGATGCGGCTTAAGGTTCAACAAAGTCTTGATTTGTTCCGCGGTGATCATTCCATCTTCTCCTCTTTGTTCAAAGCCATAATAGACGCAGGGATCTTGAAGAACATTATGACGACGCCTCTCTAAATTACAAAAAATGGGAACCAATGTCAAAGCGCCCGTGGGATTCAGGCAGTGCAAGAACGAGTTGCGTCGCCACAAGCCGAGGGTCTTGGATAAGAACATCCTTAAGAGCCATGTGGAGGAGAAATACACACTTTCGTGATGGCAAAATGGGTATTTCTACGTATTGATCTTCACAAGCACCAAATGCTGTAATTTTTCTTGAATTAGAATCAAGCAAAGCAGAATTAAGAATGGTACGGAGGTAAGCTGATTAGTCAACTCTAAATCGTTCATTATTTGATCCGGTCCACTTCGGGCAAGATTTTTTTCGGAGAGAGTGATGGAGAGAAAGTCCAAAAGCCTGGCCTTCAAAACAGCGGAGCCAGGCTTTTGTTTTAAAGGAGGGATTATATGCTGTCCTCATCTACCCTGTTAACCAAAAGTGGGCAGTGGAGTAATCAGGGGTGTACTGTTAGAGATCCTAATGGGAATACCGTAACCGTAGACCAGTTTGGCCGTATAAGATGATCAAGAAAGATATATGGGAGATATTTATGAAAAAGAAGACAATATTCATAGGATTATTCTTGGTTCCATCCGTCCTGCTACTGGCGTGCATGAAACAGAAGCCAGATTGGCGGTACGCTGAAAATTTGCCCTACTCCAAACAGAAGCCAGATTGGCCGAACTACATCGTCAGAAGCCTTTGGATTCCTGAGGAAGCCCGGGAAATAAGATACTATACCCTCCCAGAAAATTACCAGATTACGTCCGAGATGAACGTATGTTTTCCCGCAGCCAATATCATTGAGGAAATGGTGAACGATATGACGAACAAAGGCTGGAAGAGGTTGGAATTCGACTTTCTCAACCCGGAAATAAAGATTAAGCTCCACCATGCAAGACCGTATGACTCGTTACCGTTGAAATGGGGCCATTTCTCTACGCAAGACGGAATGAACGCATATCAGTGGATCGAAGATTGGGAAGACCCTCAAGGGAACATCATTCGGTATGCGCTCGGGTATCGGTCTAAAAACACGGTTCCTACGAGAATGTGTGATCTTGCCGTGCTTGCAATCTATGACCCGGCAGAGACAGTGCGTAAAATGTTAGATAGAAGATCAGAAGAACTCAAACAATTGAAGAAATGAGTCTAATTATCTTTTGAATGGGCTACCCGTGCGGGGTCGGCTACCCGTGCGGGGTCTGGCCTGCAAAATCGCAAATTACCAAAAAGATGAGGGGCAGGCCGCAACATAAGACGAGGGGTG